>JAZKIO010000014.1:16890-106576 GCA_040384825.1 Pseudomonadota bacterium | reverse complement strand
TCGGGCGCAGCAGGTCGAGCATCTGGATGATGCCCTTCGGGCGCAGGTCGAAGTGCTCCTGCACCAGCGCAGACAGCTTGTCGTCGGGCATCACGCCGGTGCCTTCGGTGTAGACCGTCACGTTCATCGGCCGGGCCACGCCGATCGCGTACGCGACCTGGATCTGGCACTGGCGCGCCAGGCCGGCCGCTACGATGTTCTTCGCGACATAGCGCGCCGCGTAGGCGGCCGAGCGGTCGACCTTGCTCGGGTCCTTGCCCGAGAACGCGCCGCCGCCGTGCGGGCAGGCGCCGCCGTAGGTGTCGACGATGATCTTGCGGCCGGTCAGCCCGCAATCGCCCTGCGGGCCACCGATGACGAAGCGGCCGGTCGGGTTGATCAGGAACTTGGTGTCCTTCAGCCATTCCTTCGGCAGCACCGGGCGGATGATCTCCTCGATGATCGCCTCGACGAACGAGGCCTTCATCTTCGTGGCCGTCTCGCTCTGGTCGGGGTGATGCTGGGTCGACAGCACGACCGTGTCGATCGAGTGCGGCTTGCCGTCCACGTAGCGCATCGTGACCTGGCTCTTCGCGTCCGGCCGCAGGAACGGCAGGCGGCCGTCCTTGCGCAACTGCGCCTGGCGCTCGACAAGGCGGTGCGCGTAGTAGATCGGCGCGGGCATCAGCTCGGGCGTCTCGTCGCAGGCATAGCCGAACATCAGGCCCTGGTCGCCGGCGCCGGTGTTCAGGTGGTCGTCGCTGGCGTGGTCCACGCCCTGGGCGATGTCGTTGGACTGCTTGTCGTAGCAGACCATCACCGCGCAGCCCTTGTAGTCGATGCCGTACTCGGTGTTGTCGTAGCCGATGCGCTTGATCGTGTCGCGCGCGACCTGGATGTAGTCGACGTGCGCGTTGGTCGTGATCTCACCGGCGAGCACGACCAAGCCGGTGTTGGTCAGCGTCTCGGCGGCGACGCGCGAGCGCGGGTCTTGCGCGAAGATCGCGTCGAGGATGGCGTCGGAGATCTGGTCGGCGACCTTGTCGGGGTGGCCTTCGGAAACGGACTCGGACGTGAATAGGAAATCGTTCGACACTCTTAAACTCCAGTGGGTTGCAGGACTTGCGTTGCCTGGACCCGTGGAGGAGCGGCGAACGCTTTAGCGGCATTTGTTGAGCGGCTTCGCTGCCACCCGGCGCCGGCATGCTGTGCAGCCCGCGCATCGCCCGCAAGTAGTTCAAATTAACTCGGCGATGACCCGATTATAAAGAAGATGCTGAGCCTGTTCCGCGGCCTCGCCCGCCTTCCCCTGTGGCTTCTGCACGCGATCGGCGCGGCACTCGGCTGGATCACCTACTGGGCGTCGCCCTCGTACCGCAGGCGCTTCGACGAGAACGTGCGCCAGGCCGGCGTGGCGCCGGCCGATGCCCGGCCGGCCATCGCCGCGGCCGGGCGCATGGTCGCCGAGGCACCGTTCCTGTGGCTGCGGCCCGCCGCGCAACCGATCGGCCCGCGGCTGGACTGGGCCGGCCGCGAGCTGATCGAACGGGCGCTGCGCACCGGCAAGGGCGTGGTGCTGCTGACGCCGCACATGGGCAGCTTCGAGGTCACCGCGCAGGCGATCGCGCAGGAGTTCGCCGGCGCGCACGGTCCGATCACGGTGCTGTACCGCCCGGCGCGCCAGCCCGCGCTGCGCGAGGTGATGGACCAGTCGCGCGCGCGCCCCGGCGTGGCCACGGCGCCCGCCACGCTCGGCGGCGTGCGGCAGATGATGCGGGCGCTGCGGCGCGGGGAATCCGTCGGCCTGCTGCCCGACCAGGTGCCGCCCGAAGGCATGGGCGTGTGGGTGCCGTTCTTCGGCAAGCCGGCCTACACGATGACGCTGGCCGCGCGCCTGATCCAGCAGACCGGCGCCACGCCGCTGCTGATCTGGGGCGAGCGCCTCCCGCACGGGGCGGGCTATGTCGTGCGGGTCGGCGAACTGGCCGAGGCGCTGCCGGCGGACGATCCGGGTCAGGCAGAATCCGCCGCGATCATCAATCGCGCGATGGAAGCGCTGATCCGACAGTGCCCGCAGCAATACCTGTGGGGGTACAACCGGTACAAGCAGCCCCGCTCGCAAGAACCCGCCACCTGAGCGGGTCGACGAACAAGAACGAGGAGTGAGGTTGGGCGCGCGAATCCTGCTGGCGGTGCTGTGGCTGTTGCATTGCCTGCCGCTGGGCGTGCAGGCCGTGCTCGGCCGCGGCCTCGGCCGGCTGCTCTACCCCTTGGCCAAGGCGCGGCGCCGCATCGCGCTGCGCAACATCGCGCTGTGCTTCCCCGAGCAGACGCACACCGAGCACGAGGCGCTGGCGCGCGAGCACTTCCAGTGGCTGGGGCGCAGCATCCTCGAGCGCGGGCTGCTCTGGTATGCGTCGCCTGCGCGGCTGAAGCGGCTGATCCACATCGAAGGCGACGTCAAACTGGCCGAGCGCAGCGAGCGCCCGGTGATGTGGCTGGCGCCGCATTTCATGGCGCTCGACGTGGCCGGCGCGTCGGTGCTGCTGTTCCAGAACCGCAAGGGCATCTCGATCTACCAGGAACAGAGCGATCCGGTGATGGACGCCGCGATCCGCCGCGGCCGCCTGCGCCTGGGCAATGCCGAGATCTTCCCGCGCGACGAGGCCGGCAAGGCGCTGTTCCGCGCGATCCGCCGGGGCGATGCGTTCTTCAACCTGCCCGACATGGACTTCGGCGCGCGCGACGCCGCGTTCGTGCCCTTCTTCGGCATCCCCGCCGCGACGCTGCTCGCCCCCTCGCGGCTGGCGCGCGCGCTCAACATGGTCGTGCAGCCGGTCGTCGCCGAGACGCTGCCCGGCGGCGAAGGCTACCGCGTGCGCTTCCTGCCGCCGTGGACCGATTTCCCGACCGACGATCCGCTAGCCGACACCGAGCGCATGAACCTGTGGATCGAGCGCGAGATCCGCAAGCTGCCGGCGCAGTACCTGTGGGTGCACAAGCGTTTCAAGACGCGACCGCAGGGTGAAGACACCTTGTACTGACGATAATCGGCGGATGAAGCTGAAGTTCACCAAGATGCAGGGCGCCGGCAACGACTTCGTCGTGCTCGACGGCACCCGCGCGCCGGTGGAACTCGGCCCCGAACAGATCCAGAAGCTCGGCGACCGCCGCTTCGGCGTCGGCGCCGACCAGATCCTGATGGTCGAGACGAGCAGCACCCCCGGCGTCGACTTCGGCTACCGCATCTTCAACGGCGGCAGCGGCGACGAAGTCGAGCATTGCGGCAACGGCGCGCGCTGCTTCGTGCGCTACGTGGTCGACCACGGCCTGAGCGCGAAGCGCACGCTGCGCGTGCAGACGATGAACAACCTGCTCGAGCTGCGGCTGCAGGACGATGGCCGCGTCACCGTCGACATGAACGCGCCGGTGTTCGACCTGTCGCGCGTGCCATTCGACGCGAGCGGCCTCGCGCCGCGCGCAACGGCCGGCTTCGAAACCTGGCCGCTCGACGTGGGCGACCAGAGCGTCGACATCGCGGTGCTCTCGATGGGCAACCCGCACGCCGTGCAGTTGGTCGAGGACATCGACACCGCGCCGGTCGGCAGCATCGGCCCGGTGGTCGAATCGCACCCGCGCTTCCCGCGCGGTGTGAACGCCGGCTTCATGCAGATTGTGGACCGCACGCATGTGCGCCTGCGCGTGTTCGAGCGCGGCGCCGGCGAGACGCTGGCCTGCGGCACCGGCGCGTGCGCCGCGGTGGTCGCCGGCATCCGGCTCGGGCTGCTCGATGCGCGCGTGGATGTGGAGGCGCGCGGCGGGCGCCTGACGATCGAATGGCAGGGCGGCGCCGGCGACCTCGGCGCGCACGTGCTGATGACCGGCCCGGCCGAAACAGTCTTTGATGGAGAGATCGAACTATGAGCAGCGACCTATGAGCGGCGGCGTCCAGGGCATCACCGAGACCGACATCGCGAACTACCTCGCCAACACGCCGGGCTTCTTCGAGCGCCATGCCGAACTGCTGAGCAGCATCCAGCTGACCAGCCCGCACGGCCAGCGCGCCGTCTCGCTGCAGGAGCGGCAGATGGAGATGCTGCGCGACAAGATCCGCGGCCTCGAAGGCAAGATCATCGAGATGATCCGCTACGGGCAGGACAACGTCGGCATCGCCGACCGCCTGCACCGCTGGACCCGCGCGCTGATGCTGACCGCGCAGCCGGCCGAGCTGCCCACCGTGCTGGTGCGCGAGCTGATGCACCAGTTCATGATCCCGCAGGCCGGCATCCGCGTCTGGGGCGCCGCCGCGGCCTACGCGACGCAGGACTTCGCGCAGCCGGTCGGCGACGACATCAAGCTGTTCGCCGGCAGCCTCAGCCTGCCGTACTGCGGCGTCAATTCCGGCTTCGAGGCCGCGCAGTGGCTCGAGGTGCCGGGTGATGCCAAGTCGATGGCGCTGATCCCGCTGCGCGCCGACTCGTCGGACGCCACCACCGCCGCCACCTTCGGCATGCTGGTGCTGGCCTCGCCCGACCCGACGCGCTACACCGCCGACATGGGCACCGAGTTCCTGGTGCGCATCGGCGACATCGCGGGCGCGGCGGTTTCGCGGCTGCTGCCCGCCGCGAACTGAGCGGCAATCGGATGTCCGCCGCAGCGCAGCCTCGTGTTGACGCAGCGGCCGCCCCTGCCACGCCGCCGGAGCCGGTCGCGCCCGCTGCGGCGCCGGCAGACGACATCGCGCGCCACCTCGTCCACCTGGAAGTCCAGCGCGGTCTCGCGGCGCGCACGCTGACGCTGTACCGCGACGCGCTGGCGAAGCTGCAGGCCTTGGCCGCCGACCACGGCGTGGCGCTGCGCGAGGTGCAGGTCCACCACGTGCGGCGCTGGGCCGCCCTGCTGCACCGCGAGGGGCTGGGCCCGCGCAGCATCGCGCTGATCCTGTCGGCCTGGCGCGGGCTGTACCGCTGGCTGGGAGGCGACGGGCTGGTCGCGCTGAACCCGGTCGAAGGCGTGCGCGCGCCCAAGGCCGCCAAGCCGTTGCCGAAGGCGCTCTCGGTGGACCTGGCGATGGCCCTGGCCGATGCGCCCGCGGCGGGCGGAACCGCCGAGGCGGAATCGCCGGCCGTCGTCGCGCGCGACCAGTGCATCGTCGAGCTGCTCTACGGCTGCGGGCTGCGCGTGAGCGAACTCGTGGGGCTGGACGTGCGGCCCGGCGTAGCGGGCTGGATCGACGCCGCCGACGCGACGGCGCACGTGCTCGGCAAGGGCAGCAAGCGCCGCGCCGTGCCGGTGGGTACCGCCGCATTACGCGCGCTGCAGGAATGGCTCGCCGTCCGCGACCAGCTGGCACGCGCCGACGAACCGGCACTGCTGGTGGGCGCGCGCGGCGCACGCATCAGCGATGGTCAGGTGCGCACGCGCCTCAAGCTGCGCGCGCTGCGCGCCGGGCTGCCGACCCACGTGCATCCGCACATGCTGCGGCATTCGTTCGCGACCCATGTGCTGCAGTCCAGCGGCGACCTGCGCGCGGTGCAGGAGCTGCTCGGCCACGCCAACATCACGACCACGCAGGTCTACACCCAGCTCGACTTCGGCCACCTGTCCAAGGTGTACGACGCCGCGCACCCGCGGGCCCGCCGCAAGGGCTGAGCTCAGGCGCGGCGCGGCGCCGGCAGCGGCACGGCGGTGTCGAACTTGGCGCGGTGGACGCTGAAGAAGGTCTTGACGTTGCGCACGTTGGCGTCCTGCGTGAACAGGCGCTGCACCAGCGCGTGGTAGCCCGGCATGTCGGGCACCTGCAGCACCAGCACCAGGTCCGGCCCCGACGAGACGCGATAGCACTGCTGCACCGCCGGCTCGGCCACCGCGCGCGCCTCGAAGGCCGCCAGGTGCTCGGCGCCCTGGCGGTCGAGGCCCACTTCCACGATCGCCGTCAGCACGGTGCCGAGGCGCTGCGGCGCGAGCAGCGCGACACGGCGCTCGATCACCCCGGCGTCCACCAGGCGCTTGACGCGGCGCAGGCAGGTGGCCGGCGAGGTGTTGGCCGCCGCCGCGAGCGCCTGGTTCGAAAGCGAGGCGTCGCGCTGCAGCAGGTCGAGGAGGCGCAGATCGGTGTCGTCCAGCTCGACAGATTCGTTCATATTCTTGATTGATCCGCACGAATCGTGCAAGTTCTCGGATTTGCGAAATTATCTCTCATCCATCGACGTAAAACGAATGCCTCCATCGCATCGCCTTGCCTAGCATCGCGTCATTGCATTCCAAGGAGCCCGTCATGTGCGGCATCGTCGGCGCGGTCAGCATGCGCAACATCGTCCCGATCCTGCTCGAAGGCCTGAAGCGGCTCGAGTACCGCGGCTACGACTCCTGCGGCGTCGCCGTGCACCAGGACGGCGAACTGCGCCGCGCCCGCAGCACCGCGCGCGTTGCCGAGCTCGACGCCGAAGTCGCGCGCGACCACGTGCAGGCCGGCACCGGCATCGCCCACACCCGCTGGGCCACGCACGGCGCGCCCGTCGTGCACAACGCGCACCCGCACTTCAGCCGCGGGCCGGGCGTGTCCGAGGCGTCGGTCGCCATCAGCGGCGGCACCGCGCAGGCCGGGCGCATCGCGCTGGTCCACAACGGGATCATCGAGAACCACGACGAACTGCGCGCCGAGCTGATCGCGCGCGGCTACGTCTTCAGCAGCCAGACCGACACCGAAGTCATCGCGCATCTCGTCGATCATCTCTACGACGGCGACCTGTTCGACGCCGTCCAGCGCGCCACCGTGCGGCTGCGCGGCGCGTTCGCGATCGCGGTGTTCTGCCGTGACGAGCCGCACCGCGTGATCGGCGCGCGCGAGGGCTCGCCGCTGGTGCTGGGCGTCGGCCAGGGTGAGGTGTTCCTCGCGTCCGACGCGATGGCGCTGGCCGGCGTGACCGACCAGATCGTCTACCTGGAAGAAGGCGACGTCGTCGACCTGCAGCTCGGCAAGCACTGGATCAGCCAGCGCGACGCCGACGGCCGCTACCGGCCGGTGCAGCGCGAGGTGCGCACCGTCGTCGCCCACAGCGGCGCCGCAGAGCTCGGCCCGTACCGCCACTACATGCAGAAGGAGATCTTCGAGCAGCCCAAGGCCATCGCCGACACGCTCGACGCCGTGCCCGGCATCTCGCCCGAGCTGTTCGGCGACGGCGCGCACCGCGTGTTCGCGAACGAGATCGACTCGGTGCTGATCCTCGCGTGCGGCACCAGCTACTACGCCGGCTCGGTCGCGAAGTACTGGCTCGAGAGCATCGCGAAGATCCCGACCAGCGTCGAGGTGGCGAGCGAATACCGCTACCGCGACAGCGTGCCCAACCCGCGCACGCTCGTCGTCACGATCACGCAGAGCGGCGAGACCGCCGACACGCTCGCCGCGCTGAAGCACGCGCGCGCGCTCGGCATGGTGCACACGCTGACCGTCTGCAACGTGGCCACCAGCGCGATGGTGCGCGAGTGCAAGTTCGCGTACATCACGCGCGCCGGCGTCGAGATCGGCGTCGCGTCGACCAAGGCGTTCAGCACCCAGCTGGTCGGCCTGTTCCTGCTGACGCTCGCGCTGGCGCAAGCCCGCGGCCTGCTCAGCGACGAACAGGAGGCCGCGCACCTCACCGCCCTGCGCCACCTGCCCGTGGCAGTGCAGGGCGTGCTCGCGCTCGAGCCGCAGGTGATCGCGTGGAGCGAGGAGTTCGCGCGCAAGGAGAACGCCCTCTTCCTCGGCCGCGGGCTGCACTACCCGATCGCGCTCGAAGGCGCGCTGAAGCTCAAGGAGATCAGCTACATCCACGCCGAGGCCTACCCCGCCGGCGAGCTCAAGCACGGCCCGCTCGCGCTGGTGACGGCCGAGATGCCGGTCGTCACCGTCGCACCGAACGACGCGCTGCTCGAGAAGCTGAAGAGCAACCTGCAGGAAGTGCGCGCCCGCGGCGGCGAACTGTTCGTCTTCGCCGACGCGGACACGCGCATCGAGAACGGCGAGGGCCTGCACGTGATCCGCATGCCGGAGCACTACGGCGCGCTGTCACCGATCCTGCACGTGGTGCCGCTGCAATTGCTGGCGTATCACACGGCCTGCGCCCGCGGGACGGATGTCGACAAGCCGCGCAACCTGGCCAAGAGCGTCACCGTGGAGTGAGCCTCGCGGCGCGGCCGGCGCACGTGTTCTTTGCGATTAACGTCTGAGACAGCGCATTGCAGTCTGAGACTGGCATCAATGTCTCAGACAAAGGCTCGCTCGCCCGGCCGCGGCGCACGGACAGCTTCCGGCCAAGAGCGGTCGGCGGCGAGGGGCGGCATTCTGGTAGGGTAATACCCGAACGTGTGACGTTCGACGCGCGAGGTCACCGACACTGGCCTCGTGCGGCGCTAGGACACAAGACACTCTCCCCTATCTGACACAGGCTTGGAGTTCGAGGATGACGCTGGTGGTTGCTGGATACATGTTCGACGATCTAACTGCTGGCTATGCTTGGCCACGCAGCGCTGCAAAGCGCAAATCGCGTGCAGCACGGACGTCCGAGCCCAGTGGCATCGTCGTCGCCGCAGACAGCACAATTTCCACCATTGGAAGTCCCTCGCAGACTCTGCTCAGCGGCTTCCGAAAGATCTACGAAGTACGGGCAACTCTGTGGCAGCCTTATTTCATCGGCGAGTATTTCAAGGACTACAGAACTGAGCACTCGTCCTGCCAGCTCCTAGTGGCTTTTGCTGGAAGCACTCTGACTGCGCAGCACTACCTCAACTCAATCACCACGCATCTTCAGAACCTTCGCATCTCACATCGTCAAAGGCGGATAGGTCAGCTCGAACCTATCGGGTACGTGGTCAGGCTTGAATGTGAAACGAATCCGGTTGAGAGCGGAGGGGTGTTCAATGACGACACTTATACGCCGGCCGACATGGCGGCCTTCCAGCTCACAGCGGAAGACTTGGCACGCGCCGTACAGCACTCGCTGGAGCATGCCTTGAGATCGGCCAAGAAGTACAAGGTTGACAAGCAAGGCTTTGAATCGCTGAATACGCCGTTCGTAGCGGGCATGCGGTGTCCAACCACGACGAAGTACCGACTGTTCAGGTTTGACATCTTGGAGACAAGCAATCCAGGCGAGCCGCTGTCGATGGCCGTAGACATGACCGACGTTGCCCCGCGCCAAGTCGCCGTCTTAGGGATGAGCGGCCGCTTCGACGAGCGGGCGCAGGCGGCATACGACAGCGCCTTGGCGGCCAACAGGTCGACGCAGAAGGCATGCTTTGACTTCTTGCAAGAGGCAATCGACGAAGTGCAGAACGCCGGAACCAAGGCCATTGACCTGCCGGCAGTCCTCAAGACGCTCGACGAGCGAGGAGTTACTAAGGAAACGGTCCGGGCGCACCAGGCTGATTGACCCTCTGGCGCACAGGAAGCTGACCTGTCACTTTCCAAACCCGACCTCGGGCGCTGCGCTCAGCCAGCGACCGAGGAGGTTCCGTGGCACCTTGCTCATGGCTCCACCTTTCCAGTGGACATCCAAGCACCGCTCCGCACGCCCGCTGCAGCGTAAGCGTCCGGCGAACCCATCTTGACCTTGAGGCGCTGCAGCTCGTTTAGGCCTGTACTCAACTGGGAAGAAACGAAGAAACTACTAGGAAGGGCGAGCCCGTCATCGCGGGTACCACGCAGCAGACAGACCTCAAGCAGCTGCCGGCCGTCGCTCTGAAAATGATGTGAACCGTGCCAAGTCGGCTAGCCCTGGGAGTGCAGGATGATGAACAGGCAATCGACAATGCTCGGAGAAGTAGGAGGGTCTGATGCCGGTGTTGCGATTGGTCAAAGCGGGTTTGCGCAGTTCTGCAGGACGGTCTGTAGCCAAGAAGAGATGTCTCTCACTGACATCTTTGGAGTGAGGAGTGAAGCGTATGCCTGGGGTCAACTCACTGAGATTCTCCGATGTCTACGCCGCAACCGGACAGCGAAGACGCCTTGCAGCCGGTTGGTCCGGTGACGATTTTTTCGCGCATTTGAGGCTCGACACATTGCTCGGGCGGGAGTTGGTCGTTCCGGATACCTACATTCTGGATGGAGCCTACTTCCTTGATTCAAGTCCGAAGGATCTGGCAGCGCGGCTAGGCAGAGGCGTTTCAAATCGCGCACTTCCGTTGGTAGTCCGCACGAGGAAGGGGACGCTCAAGGACAGCCTTCGCATGCTGGTTGTCCGGGATGAGCGTGATCAAACGGCTTCATTGAATGGCTTTCCATTCCAGTCCATACAAGACGAGAGGGCGCGCAATGCGCTAGCTGACGCCCTTGCACAGTGTTCGACCGGCGAATACATGAAGAGGGTTGGCAGCGCGGATAACGTGCCGAAGGCCCTCGCGGATTTCCTTCGGCAGTTGCTGGCTACCAAGGATGCGAAGGCTGACCTCGACCTTGAGATCATGGAGACGGGATGGTCGGCGTGGATTGCTGCGGAAACCGTGCCCAAGCAGCGTCGACTGAAGGTGCAGGAGTGGGATGCCCAGGTCTTCGATTTGAAAGCGGTGGCGAACGACAAGGCGTATGAGGTCAACATCGATGAATTTGCCACCAACGTCGGCCGCGAGCTCTATCGAGGCACGCAGAAGTTCATTCAAGATGGTGAAACGCTCCGCTCAAGAATGGCCTTGCGAGCACTCTTTGCCCAAGCCAATGCCAAGACCGATTCAGAAAAGTCGGATGTAGCAACTGTGCAGTCTTGGTATGACCATGTGCGCCATCGCGCCATGGCTAGGCAACATCGGTGCACGGCGTTTGCGCATACGTTGCGGTCCGAGGCCCGCCCCATTGGCCCACTGCAGCGTCGACTCAGGCGGGTCATTGACACCGGCGAGCGGTCTACGGACGAGTTGACAGTGCCGGAGGACTTCTACGCGCAGCTCGCGTGCATCGACAACGAACAGTATTCGCGCTCTTTGCTTGAGCACATGCCTCAGCTGGACGGTTGGTGGACAACCGGCGACATTGACGGCCTTAAGGAGACGGTCGAGGGGCTATTGAAACTCGGCGGCCCTTCCACCAAGCCGAAGTCAGAGGGACTCGTCGAGTTGTTGGGCGAAGTGGTGGATGAAGCAGCCAAAGACGTGCCCTTCGGCAAGGCCTTCAAGGTCCTTGTAACTCGGGGGGCGCGTGGCGGAATCCGTAAGGAGGCTGCACAAAGAGTGGTTGAGTATCTGCGCGTCGGGCATGCCGCGTACGCACCGTGAACGTTGGTGCGCATCCAGCTGCAATGTGTCGCTGCGCCTCCTAGGCACCTAGGCATGCACAAAACCGCCTCTGCAGTGTACGGAGCCTGACCGTCAGCTCCTTGGCGGCGAACTCAGGGCTTCGGATGTCCATTCAGGGTCGACAGTGCCTGTTGACCTCAGAGGACAGCGGTCGCTCAAGCGACTGAACGGATCGGCCGGGGCTCGGTTGTGATTGCCGACGACTGCTGTGCGTTCAAAAGCCGCCGGTGCCTGCGAGGTCGGAGGCATCTTTGAAGGTCAAGTAGATGGCAGGTAGCTGCGGCACGACGGGTCGGAACGACCGGCAGCAACCGCTGCAAAGCAGTCCTCACGGTCCCCCCGATGCGGCCCAATGCTTCCCTTCGCGCCCTCGGCCGCCAAGAGAAGTCACGGCACCTCGTAGAACGCATAGATCAGTGCGTGCCGCCTTGCAAACTGGACGAGACTACATCCCGGTCGGCGCTCGAGAACTCGTTGGATAGCACCTCCGCAGCCGCCTTGTCGAGATCCCTCCGACGCCTGGCCCCGCCGTGCCGATTTGCCTTGACAACAGACAATACAATAACTATTGTGATTATCACTCTAGTGACCATACAGCTATGCACACCGACTCGTTCCTTCTGAAGTACCTCTACGGCCCTGCCGCTGACGCGAATGGCTGGCGTTCAGCGCAGACCACCGAGTTGCCGGCAATCCCGGGTCGTCGCGCTCCTGGTCACTTGGCGAAGCGGTTCGCGCAGATCATGGTCAGCTTGATGACTGACGCCCTAGAGCCTCACGGACTGACGCCTGCGCAATGGGGTGTGATGGTGGCGATCGTTCGGGAGCCGGGAACCGACCAACGTCGCGTGGCCGAGCGCCAAGGCATCGACGCCAATTCCGCCAGTCGCCTCATCGACGAGCTGGCGCAGTTGGGGCTGGTTCGGCGTCTGCCTTCACCGACGGATCGGCGAAGCAACCAATTGGAACTCACCGCGGCAGGCAGGCGTCTGCGCGCGAAGGCGGTGGTCCCAGTGGTCGCTGCGCAGGACAACGCGTTGGCCTGTCTGGACGACACAGAGAAGACGACTCTCTTGGAACTGCTCACCCGCGTCGTGGAAGCCAACAAGGCACATGCCCGGCCCGGTGTGGGGCGGCGCAAGCCAGTCCGCCGGTCGGCATCGTCGCAGCCATTCATGACGATCTGATCCATCAACCTCTCATAGCGCTTCGCTCGTCGAAGCAGGGAACGCGACCATGAGATACCAGTGTCAATCCCCTTCGATCGGCGCGCATGTGACACGCCGAACCGTCATGGTCGCGGCGCTGGGCTTGGCAGGCGTCGGGATGGGTCGGGCGTTCGGCGCAGAGCGCTGGCCCTCGCGGCCCATCACGGTCGTTTCCACGGGACCTGCAGGCAGCGGACCCGATACGCGGGCCCGCGAACTCTTCGCGCACATCGGCACGGCTCTGGGCCAGCCGATCGTGATCGAGAGCATGCCCGGCGCCGGCGGCATTATCGCGATGGAGCACGCGCGACGTGCGTCGCCCGATGGGCATCGCTTTATCTTCACGCACATCGGCGCGGTCGTCATCAACCCGTCGCTGGTCAAGACATTGCCATACGACCCGGTGCGCGATTTCGATCCGGTGTCGCTCGTGCTCGAGTCGCCGATGATCCTGGTCACCCCAACGTCGCTGGGCATCGAATCGCTTGCTCAGTTGCTCGATCTTGCGCGACGCAAGCCAGGCACGCTGATGTATGCATCCGCCGGCAACGGCACCCCACCGCACATGTTCATCGAGCAGCTCAAGGCGGCCACGCAGATGTCGATCGATCATGTGCCGTTCAAAGGGTCGCCCGGCGTAGTGCAGGCGCTGATGGGCGCCCAGGTCGCGATGGGAATGGAGGCCGCTACCGCACTGATGCCGCTGATCGACTCGGGCAAGGTGCGCGCGCTGGCCGTGACTGGCGACATCCGCATGGAGATCCTGCCGCAGGTGCCGACCTTTGCCGAGCTGGGTGTGCCCGACATCGGCCTCAGCTGGCTGGCGGTGATGGCACCCAAGGGTACGTTGCCCGAGGCGGTAACTGCGATGAACCGCGAAATTACACGTGCGCTGGTTTCGGACGGGTTGCGGCGCAGCCTGACTTCCGTAGGGAGTCGGCCGATCGGCGGTCCTCCCGAGGTGCTCACCGCTCGCATCCAAGCTGAGCTGCCACGCTGGAAGGCAGTGATCGATCGTGCCGGCATTCGTCCCGACTGATCGCTGAGGAACCCACCATGACTGCATCAAGTAGCTCCCTGCAGCCGATGCGCCTGGGCGAGATCGTGCTCGCGACTGGTCGATACGACGTCATGACGGCGTGGTATCAGCAGCTGCTGGAGATAGAGCCCTCGCTGGAACATGCGGTCGAGACAAACCGGCTCCCCGGCCAGCCATCCAAGCCCACCCGCATGTGCTTTTTCAGATTGCACATCGATCCCCCCTACCAAGACATCGTCGCCATCTTCGAGGTGCCCGGCACGCGCGATGCTCCCAGCGGTGACCCCGGGCTGCACCACATGCAGTTGCGCAATGCCTCGTTGTCTGACTTGGGAGCGCGCTATCGACGGTTGCGACACCTCGGGTTGCTGCCCTACCGCGCGATGGACCACGGTCCCAGCACCAGCCTCTACTACCGCGATCCGGACCAGAACTCGGTGGAGATCGCCGCCAGCAACTTCGCTTCCCTCGAGGAGTTTCAGGCGTGCCTGGCTTCCGAGGCTTTCAGGCGCAACCCCTCGGGCAAGGTCATCGATCCGCAGTCGACGCTGCCGGCGACCTGAGCAACGGGCTCCAAATGTTGCACGTTCACGACCTGCTAGGAAGTCGCCGGGTTCGGTCGCCGGGTGCCGATGGGAACCGTTTTCGAGCTCTGATTGAGGATCGACCTAAGTTCCTTGATAACAGGCAGCGTCTCGCATGGGTTGCTGCGCGATGGCGGCCGAGGCAAAAGGACAGCTGAAACGCTAGAGGCAGGTTCCGCTGTGATCTTTAAAGCCTCACACCGCTCTCTGCAATAGGAAAGGCAGGTCGATTCTTTCGATAGGAGTTCTTTATGGCTATCTTGTCTCCGCGAAAAGTGAGCAGATCACAGCCGTTTACCTCTACTCGGCTGCCGTCGAGCTTTGTCCCGGTGAACGTCCACTCGGAGAGTCCCAAATCGCCTGCAATCGAGTGTTGGGCATTCGTCCATTGGGCATCGGGGAACACTGCCCATACCTCTGCGTAAGCGGTTCGCACATGGTCCTGACCAACGTATCGCGCTCCACAGATCTCCGGCCCAGAGAAAGCTTCGAAAATGCAGTCCTCAGTCATGAATGACATGAGTGCATCGACATCGTGTCGATTCCATGCTTCGGCAAAAGCCTGCATAGCGGCCAATGTGATCTCAGGATTTCTCGGTGACATGTGGAACCCCTGTGGGGACAGCCAGCGCCGTCAAGTGCTTCTATTGATAGTCGCTGACGACAGAGAAAGCGAGCGCTAGGTAACGTCAGCTCCGTGCGAAGCGATACGATTCATTTTCTACCGCCACGTCCGCGTCCGGTGCGGCGCGCCTGACCGGCGGTTTGAAGTAGCGGGCTACGGGCGAGCCGCGTGGCGTCGTCCGGCTCGATGTCAGGCCGGAGGTTCCTCAGGTGCTCGACGAACCTCAAAACCCAGAATGAATAGTTCATCACTTCCCTTGAACCCGGCTTATCCCGGCCACTTAGTGCCGCAAGCGCGAATCGTCGCCACTTAGCATCGTCGACCGCATCCCCAAGGGTGCCCGCTGGCGCTCCATTGCGGCGATGCCGGCCTCTAGTTGCACTAGCTGCTGCGAGGGCGACATGGCGACCAGCATAGGAACTGCTCGCCGATTTCATCAAGAACCCCTTGCACGACGTGTCGCGACCTCATCGCCACTGCAGTGCGGGCTGCCGACCGGCCTGCGCACTGACGATTGAGGGGCATAGGTCGCCCATTCAAAAATGCAGCGCGGGATGGTTGCTGGCGCGCTTGTCCGACATCCCCAATTTGCCGCGTCCAAACCGGCGACACCAGAGCTCGATCGGCGTAGACTGGTTGCGCCAGGTTCACTGCTGGCAAGGAGACCGTCATGATCAAATGGCCACTGGTCATCGAGATCGCTGCTCTGGCAGCCGGTTCGTGGGCGCTTCCAGCGTCTGCACAGGCCGCGGACGAGAAGCTCGGCAGGGTGCACTTCGACACGTCGTGTACCCCGCAGGCTCAGCAGATCTTCGATAGGGGGATGCTGTACCAGCACTCCTTCTGGTATCGCGCCTCACAGAATGTGTTCGAGGAAGTCGCCAAAACCGACCCGGCGTGCGCGATGGCGTATTGGGGAGTCGCATTGAGCCTGCTGTGGAACCCGCACACCGTTCCACCCGAAAAGAACCTTGCAGAAGGTTCCGCGGCGCTCGCCAAAGCGAACACCATTGGCGCTGGAACCCAGCGCGAACGTGACTACCTGAATGCGCTGGGCGCGATGTATGCCGATTACGGCAAAGTCGATCACCGGACGCGATTGCTCTCGTATACCAAGATGATGGAGCAACTCGCGCATCGCTATCCGAAAGACGACGAAGCGCAGATTTACTACGCCCTGGCGCTCAACACGTCGGCCTCGCCAGCCGACAAGACCTACGCCAATCAGTTGAAAGGCTCAGCGATCCTCGAGGAGATCGCGAAACGCCAACCCGAGCATCCCGGCGTCACCCATTACCTGATCCACCTGTACGACACCCCGGCGCTAGCCGAAAAAGGGCTCGATGCTGCACGGCGCTATTCCAAGATTGCTCCTGCGGCAGCACATGCGCAACACATGCCGTCGCACGTCTTCACGCGCGTCGGCTATTGGACCGAATCGATCGAATCGAACACGGTATCTGCAAGCGTGGCGGCAAGCGACAAGGAGGGTCATGACCAATTGCATGCCATGGACTACATGGTCTATGCCTACCTGCAGCTCGGTCAGGACGGCAAAGCAAGCACTGTCATAGAGCAGATGAAGACGGTGGGCGGTTTCACCGAGAATTCGCTGCCGGGACCGTACGCCTTGGCTGCATCACCAGCGCGCTACGCGGTCGAGCGCGGCGACTGGAAGGCCGCATCGCAGTTGCAGGTTCGGCCGAGCCCACTGGCTCATACGCAAGCGATCACTCATTTTGCTCGCGCACTCGGCGCAGCACGCTCGGGCGACGTGGCTGCGGCCAACACCGACATTGCACGGCTCGCTGAGTTGCGGGACAAACTGCGTGAGGCGAAGGATGTGTACTGGTCCCATCAAGTGGACATCCAGCGTCAGGTCGCCAACGCCTGGGTGCTGTACGCGGAAGGCAAGTACGACGATGCGCTGAGTGCGATGAAGCTGGCCGCGGATTCCGAGGATGCGACCGACAAGCATCCCGTGACGCCAGGTGTGCTGAAGCCAGCGCGCGAACTCTACGGTGCCATGTTGCTAGAGCGCGGCAAAGCGGAAGACGCGTTCGCGGCCTTCGAAGCGACGCTGAAGAAAGAGCCCAATCGACTAGGTGCTTCTGTCGGCGCTGCAAAGGCAGCCGAGAAGGCCGGCGATTCGACTCGCGCACGAGTCTATTTCGCCAAGGTCGTGGCATTGGCCGATGGTGCGGACAAGTCGCGCGCGGAAATTGCCGACGCACGGACGTTCATGGAGAAGAAGCCCTGAGGCGCTTTACTCCGAGCCAGAGAGCGATCGCAATGAAGGCAATTTGTGTCCTCCTGATGTTGGTCTCGCTTGCCGCGCCCGTGCAGGCGCAGGCGCAGGCGCAGGCGCAGGCGCTGCGCATCTTCGGCTATTTCGGCGATCTGGGGGAGTGGGAAATGTCGGCCGATGTAGCTGCGAGCCCCTCAGATCGGACGAGAGATTTTAAGGGGCCGCTTCTGTTGCGTCACACAGGCGTTTGTTCCCAGGACGGTCCCGAAGAGAAGTCGGGCCTCATTCTCGTGAAGCTGTCTGAGTCGCGGTCCGAGTTGCAAGCCACATTGAAGTTCGACGGTGTCGAATGTCGATTTTCGGGCCGCTTGTCGGCAGATCGCTACTCCGGCGCCATGTCGTGCCCGGACCGAAGGGCGAAACAGTTGAATATCTGGCTCAAGTAACCCCGAAGCGGCGCCGGCTTCTCGCGAAGACCTTGCCTAGGACCGGCTGAGATTTGCTGGACGCTGATGCATGACGCGCAGCGATTCCCCTCGTGTGAAGGCCCTGAAAGCCGACTAAAAAGCGGTCATGGGAAAGGGCGGCTTTCGCACAGGAGCCGACACCCACTGACAACCGGGCTATGGCCGCTGTACCGGCCGACGCAGCGGCACCTGACGCGGCCCGTTCTGAGCACGAGCAGTTAAAGCGCCGGCGCAGTTGAATGCTCGCTGCCTTGAGCAGCGCTTCGCGAAAGGGAGGCTATTTGGCGCGAGTGCAAGGCATCCTGCGCGACGTAAAACAAGCTCCTTGACCGACTTGCGTTTCAAAAGCCATGCAAGTCAAGGAGCGAAGTGAGCGCATTGTTTCGCGGTCTCCGGCTGATCCGGGGCAACCTGAACCTAGCGAAAAGTCGGCGGGAACGGCGCGCAAACCCGCGAGCCCGCTCCTACTAATCGGCGTTCAGTTTTGGGTTTCCCCCTGCGAAGTCCGCCGGGCTTTCAGAATTGCGGCGGCCTGCCGCTTGCTTAGCCCGCGCAGGGCGGCAATCGCAGCCAGATGCGCGGCACGCGGGCGCGCGCTGCCGGCTTCCCAGTTGTAAACCGACTGTCCTGAGGCTCCGACGAGCAGGCCGACGGCCTCCGCCGATAGACCCAAGCGTTCACGCTGTTTGGCCAGGCCCTTGGCGCTGAAGCGCATCTTCTTCTCCGTGCCGACGTCTTTCGCCGGGGCCGGCGCCCCCGGCGCTGATTTCCGCACGCGCTTCAACTCTTGCTCGAGGGACTGAGCGCGGCGCTTGAGGGCAGCGATCTCCGAGCGATACGTGCCGACCGCCTTCTTCAGACTGTCGATTTCGAGGCGAATCTCCTTGCGGGCGATTCGTGCGATTTCAGATTTGAGGACTGACGCGATGTCTGGCATGCGTGGGATTGTGCCGCGTGACCGGCCAAGTCTCAAATTTGGAGCGTGACCCGCGCCTCTAGAATGTCACGTCCCGCGCTTTGCGGGCGATTAAGTTCACGTTCAAGGATTCCTGATTTCCATGGCAACTGCAAAGAAGACGACGACTAAGACGCCGGCCAAGAAGGTCGCGACGAAAGTGGCAACGAAGGCTGTCGCCTCGAATAAGGTCGTCAAGGCCGCCTTGTCGGCCAAGCCCGTCACCGACCTGAAGCCGATCAAGACCGCGTTTAACCGCACCAGCCTGATCGCCCATCTCGCGCAGACCGCTGCCGTGGAGCCCAAGGCGGTCAAGGCCGTTGTCGCGGCGCTGGAGGCGACGATGCTGGCATCGGTGCACAAGAAGGGCCTCGGCACCTTCACGTTGCCCGGCCTACTTAAGGTCAACGTGATCAACGTTCCTGCGAAAAAGAAGCGCACCGGCCTCGATCCGTTCACCAAGGTCGAGCGGGTCTTTGCCGCCAAGCCCGCGACCGTGAAGATCAAGACACGAGCCCTAAAGAAGCTCAAGGACGCTGCGCTTTAAGTCACCGACGCGCCGCCCGCGGGTCGGCAAGGCGGGTTCAGATTGCATCTACCGCCAGCGATGCGATCAGGAGACTGCCGAGAATCGTCCAGCGTCCCGACGGTCCTGCTGCCGCAAAGCGGCAGGTCTAGACTGGTTGCGGTCGGTCGGCCATTGGCGTCGAGTGTCCGCTCTTGGCCAAAGCAGACTTCGGTGTCGCCTTGCTGCGAAGGGCAGCTCTACATCGAAGCGGACGGCGAACGTTGTCGGGTGAGCGGAGTGTCCGATTGCCCTTCGCACGTATCAACGCTCTCGACCCTGAGCAGTCGAACGCCATTTGCGAGACCCGCCAAACGGCCCAATCGATTCGGTGATTGAGCGATGGCAGTTGCAGTTCGTCGAGAAGAAGCCGTCAGGCGCACCTTCCGCCTGAACGGGACCCTCTGCTCGCCCTGCGTGAACGCGCATTCCACAAACTGTGGTCTGCGTTCACGGAGAGGCGCCGCCAATGGGAACAACTTGTGTACTGGCTTGAGGTGAGCGCGGACATTCGCAGCAGCCATGCGTTCAGCTAGGAGCCAAAGACGGTGCCTGGCCGAACGCCGGGGCTCGCCTGGCGGTCTGCCAACGCCGAGATTGCTTGCGACGCATCCCCGGGGATCGAGAAGATGCGCAGCAGCACGGCGGTCAGGTTGTGCATCGGCCCCAGCGTGGCCACGGGGAGCTCCAGACCGCTGATAAAGCCGTGACCTTGCAGTCGCAGAAGCAATGCCGGGTCGTCGCTAATCACATGCACGGGCACGTCCCAACTGGTGGTGGGGCCGGCGGCCAGCGTTGGCGGTTGATGGTCGCCAACTACCACGAGCACCAGGGGCCGAGGTGCCCGATGTTGCAGGTAACTCGACAGCCATGAGAACTGGTAGCGCAAGGCCTGGAGGTAATTCGGCAGCGGTTGCTGCACGGTCAACGGTGTTGCCAGGGCCGCGTTGGCCTGCGCCGCGGTGTAGGCGTGCGCGCCCTCCAGGCGCGTCCAGTCGTCCACGAGTGGCGGCAGCGGATGAAAGGGCGCATGCGTGTTGATGGTCGCAAACACCACAAAGCGTGGGGCCCGAGATTCAGACGGGTTGTCGCGATTGAGTTCCTGCGCATGCAACAAGGCCATCGCCGCCTGATCGGGAATGCGCCAGTAGCCGAATCCGGGGCCGGCGTAGCCGATGCCGGGGTCGTCGGCTATTCGGTCGTAGCCATAGAAGGTCCCCTCCGGCCAGGCGCGCTTGATGCCGGGCAGCCAGGCAACGGTACGGTAGCCGTGCCGCGCGAAATGACTGACGAGGGTGGGCCGCTCGCTGGCCAGCAGCAGCTCATGGTGCCCCGCATCGTTCATCGGCAGGCCGCTCAGCATGCTCGCGTGAGCCAGCCAGGAGCCGCCGCCGAAAGTCGGAGAACGCACGCGCGCCGTCACCACGCCGCGCCCGCTTGCCGCCACAGCCTTTGCAAGTTGAGCCCGGGGCTCGGCAAGAGCCGCGGCCACTGCCGGCGAGTCGAAGGTCATGGCCCCGTAGGATTCGGCGAACATCAGCACGACATCGGCCTGGCCTTGCGCGGTGTGCAGGCCTTGCACGCCGTATGAAGAGTCGCCGAACGCCGGGCCGGGCCCGAGCACGGCTGCGCCATGAGACGGCACCATTACGCGCACCAGCAGACGAGCCTGCTGCTGCAGCGTCGGCATCAGCGGCAAGGAGAAGAACCAGCGGGTGTCGCGACCCGTCGGCTCGTAGACGGCAAAGCTCAGCGTCAGTGCGGCCACCAGCGCCAGGAGCACGAGCCGGGGTCGTGCCCATTCCATACCGCGGGCCAGCGTGGCGATGGCCACCCGCACCATGAACACCAGTGCTGCCAAGCCGGCCAGACCGCTGCACACGACGGCCACCTGTTGCCACGGCAGTAATGACGCGGCTGCCATTCGCCACAGCTCCAGCCCGTGGCGGCCGTCCCAGTA
Organism: Pseudomonadota bacterium; assembly: GCA_040384825.1. Lineage (GTDB taxonomy): Bacteria > Pseudomonadota > Gammaproteobacteria > Burkholderiales > Burkholderiaceae_C > LMDS01. The sequence continues at coordinate 85,678 of JAZKIO010000014.1, read as the reverse complement.
GACGTTGATCGGACGGCCCAGCACGGCGGGCACGGTGACTTCGGCGTAGCGAATCGCCACCAGGCACACGAAGCCGAACGTCAAAGCGCTGACGGCGCGCGAGCGCAGCGCCGGGCGCCACGCCGACCAGACGATCAGAAACGCGCAACCCAGACACAGCTCGAGCGACAGCCGTGGACTCCAGGACACGCCGAAGCCGGGCCAGCGGTTCTCGAAGGTCAGCAGGCTGTTCAGGACGAAGAAGGCGAACCCGACCGACAGCAGCCAGGCGATGGTCGACCGCGGTGCGCCGGCTGCCGCCGGAGCATGCCCGGCCGCGGTCACTGCCGGACAGCCTCGAACTCGATGATCAGCGCGACCTCGTCGCCGACCCAGCCGTTGGACACGGCGTAGTTCATGCCGAACGCGCTGCGCTTGAAGCTGCCGCGGGCGGAGACACCCATCACATACGGTTTGCGGAAGATTCCTCCCAACGGAGATTCGGCACTCTTGTTCCAAGTGGCCTGCAGCGTCAGCGGCTGGCTCTTGCCCAGCAGTTGCAGCTGGCCGGCGATCTCGAAGGTGCGCTCGCCAGTGCGGCGGGCCGTGTCGGCCGTGAACACCATCTGCGGGAATTCGCCGGTGTTCAGGAAGTCGCGGCCTTTTAGATGCTCGTCGCGCTGGCGCTGGTTGGTGAAGACGCTGCTCGTGTCGACCTCGATGCGCACGGCCGAGAGCCTCGCGCCGGCTTCGTCGAAGCTGAAGCTGCCGCGCGCGGTGCGGAACATGCCGAGTGTCTTGGCAAAGCCGACGTGATCGACCAGGAAGGCGACCGTCAGGTGGTCGGGGTCGATCTCGTAGCGTGTGGCCTGGGCCAAGGCGGGCGTCGCGGGGAAAGCGCAAAGGCCGGCGGCCACGACCAGGCCGGCCAGCAGGGCGCGCCGACCGTGTGATGGCTCTGAAGGGAAGACAGCGGCCCAGGGGTTGAGATGTGCGGACATGTTCAGATCTCCGGTCGATGGGGGCGCGTCTGCGCCAGGTAGTGCACGTCGATGGCGAAGGAGAGGCTCAAGAGCGCCAGGCTGACCGCCGCCAGCGCCGTCGACAAGGCTGAGCTCACCACCGGCGCGAGGCACACGATCAGGCTCACGATCTGCACCACGCAAACCGTCTGGCGGCGGCGGCTCGGCGGCAAGGGCGCGCCCAGCCAGCGCCAGCGCCATCCCGCTGCAACGAAGACGTAGCGCATCAGCCCGGCCGCCAGCACCCACGGCCCGGCCTGATCGGCCTGCCAGACGAGCGCGCACAGCACCAGGGTGAAGGCAGCGTCTGTTTCCATGTCGAAGCGCGCGCCGAAAGAGCTCGCCAGGCCGCTGCGGCGTGCCAGTGGGCCGTCGAACGCATCCAGCACGGCCGTGATCGTTGCCGACGCCACCACCGCCCAGGCCAGCATCGCATGGCCGTCGGCCGGCCCGGCGGCCGTCCAGAGCGGCTCGCGCAACAGCGCAACCATCAATCCCGCGAGCGCAAGCCGCAGCAGCGTGACCCGGTTGGCACCACCGAAGCGTTCATGGGGATGGGCACCCGTTCGCAGCCCGTACCAGACCAGCGTCAGACCGAGCGCGAACCACAACAGCGCCTTGGCCACGTAGCCGGTACCCAATCCGACCGCCCAAGCCACGGCGGGCGCCAGCAGCAGGAGACTTCCAGCTGCCGAGGCCAAATCGCGCCGGGCGTCCCGACGCAACGCCGCCCAGGTCGAATTCGCAACCTGTGGCCCTGCGGCGCGCATTGACGGAGGAGACATTCGCGGCGTGTGCACGAGCGGGACCGTACCATCGCAAGCCGAACGGCGCGCGCTGGACGGGATTGATGGATGCGCCCTCCCCTTGTTGGACAACATGACCCGCCCGTGCAATCTCCACGCTCAGTGATCCCGACGACCTCGGAAGCCCAGGCCTGCTGGGTGGTGGCAGCCGGCCAGGCGGAGTTGCGGGCCGAAGTCCTGCCGCCGCTCGGCGATGGGCAAGTCCGGGTGCGGACGCTGCACAGCGCGATCAGCCGCGGTACCGAATCGCTGGTGCTGCGCGGCGAAGTGCCGGTCAGCGAGCACGCCCGCATGCGCGCGCCGTTCCAGGCGGGCGACTTTCCGTCGCCGGTGAAGTACGGGTACGTCAACGTCGGCCGGGTCGAGCAAGGGCCCGCCGCCTTGCTGGGCCGCACCGTCTTCTGTCTGCACCCGCACCAGGACCTGTACCAGGTGAGCGCCGACGCCGTGCTGCCGTTGCCGCCCGGTGTGCCCGCCGGCCGGGCGGTGCTGGCAGCGTTGCTCGAAACCGCGATCAACGCGCTCTGGGATGCCGCGCCGCGCGTCGGGGACCATGTCGCGGTCGTCGGCGGCGGCACGCTCGGTCTGCTGGTGGCATGGCTCGCGGCGCGGGTGCCCGGCTGCACCGTGCAGGTGGTCGATACCGAACCGACCCGGGCCGACGTGGCCGCCGCGTTCGGGGCCAAGTTTGCCCTGCCCGAGGCGGCCGTGCCCGGGGCCGACCTCGTCGTGCACACCAGCGGCAGTTCGGCCGGCTTGGCGACGGCCCTGCGGCTTGCGGGCTTCGAGGCCACCGTGCTCGAGCTCAGCTGGTATGGCAGTCGAACCGTCGAGCTGCCCTTGGGCCAGGCCTTCCACGCGCAGCGCCTGGTCCTCAAAAGTTCCCAGGTCGGCAGCGTGGCGACCGGCCAGCGTGCGCGCTGGTCACGCCAGCGGCGGCTGGCGCTGGCCTTGTCGCTGTTGGTCGACCCGATGCTGGACCGCCTGATCACCCACAGCGCGACTTTCACCGAGTTGCCCCAGGTGCTCGCCCGACTGGCCGGCCCGCCGGGCAGCGCGCCCGATACCCTTTGCCACCGCATCGACTATCCGGCGCAGCCCGGCAGCGAAGCGCCTGACACCTGACACCTGATACCGACCCCCTCCACAAAAACGAAAGTCGCGCCACGATGTACGCCGTCAACGTCAGAGACCATTTCATGATCGCCCACAGCTTTCGCGGCGCGGTCTTCGGGCCGGCGCAGCGCCTGCACGGCGCTACTTACGTCGTCGATCTGGAGCTGCGGCGTGCCGAGCTCGACGTGGACGGCGTCGTCGTCGACATCGGCCTGGCGACCCAGGTGCTGCACGAAGAGTTGGCGGCGTTCAACTTCCGCAACCTCGATGACCTGCCGCAGTTCGCGGGGCGCAACACGACCACGGAATTCCTCGCGCGCGAAATTTTCGACCGCATTGCCGCGCGCATCGCCGCGGGCGCGCTCGGCCCGCATGCGCTGGCGAGCTCCGGCTCTGCGGGTCTGGCCCGGATGCGCGTGACCCTGAACGAATCACACGTGGCCTGTGCCTCGTACGAAGGCGCGCTGCCGGCGGTGGTTTGAATCTCCGAGGCCGTTACCTTTCGACCCCGTAAACTTCACCGCCCGATGACAGCGCCTCGCGCTTTCTGTTTCCTGATCCCCGGCGACCCGGCCACCCCGACCGGCGGCTACCGCTACGACCAGCGAATCATCCAGGCCCTGGCCGCGTCCGGTTGGGCCGTCGACTTGCTCAGGGTGGATGCCGACTGGCCCACGCCCGACGCTGCCGCCCTGGCTCGCGCAGCCGCACAGATCGCCGGCATCGCCGACGGCATGCGGGTGGTGGCTGACGGACTGGCCTTCGGCGCGCTGGCCGATGTGGTCGCCGCGCATGCGGACCGGCTGCGTTGGGTGGCCCTGGTGCACCATCCGCTGCATCTCGAAACCGGCCTCCCCCCGGCGCTGCGCCAGCGGCTGCTGGCCGGCGAGAGCCGAGCCCTCGGGCATGCAAGGGCGGTGGTCGTCACCAGCGAGCGCACGGCGCACGATGTGGCCGCGATGGGTGTCGCACCGGCTCGCATCGCCGTCGTCGAACCGGGGACCGACGCCTGTGCCGACGCAAAGGCAGACGAAGCCACTGACCTGACCATCGCCAAGCCCGCGGCGGCCGCGACACGCCTGTTGTGTGTCGCCACCGTCACGCCCCGCAAGGGCCATGCGGTCCTGCTGCACGCGCTGGCCGGCTTGATGCACCTGCCCTGGGAGCTGCACTGCGTGGGCAGCCTCACGCGCGACCTCGCCACCGCCGCCAGCGTGCAGGCGCTTGCCCGTGACGCCGGGCTGGCGGGTCGAGTCGTCTGGCACGGCGAAGTGCCGGCCGGCAACCTTCGTACGCACTACGCCGAAGCCGATCTGCTGGTGCTGGCGTCGCTCCATGAAGGCTACGGCATGGTGGTCGCCGAGGCGCTCGCCGCCGGCCTGCCGGTGGTGGCCAGCGATGCCGGTGCACTCGCGCAGACCCTGCCGCCGCAGGCCGGCTGGCACGTGCCTGCCGGGGACGTGCCCGCGCTGCAGGCGGCGCTGCAGCGCCTGATCGGCGATCCCGCGCTGCGCCGCGCGCTCGCCGCCGGCGCACGCGAGGCCGGCCGGCAGCTGCCGGGCTGGCCCGTGCAGGCGACGCGTTTTGCGGCCGTGCTGGACGCGCTGGCATGAACCGGCCCCACGCCCGCCACGCTCTGACGCCCCCCGCACCCGCCGGCTTCAGCGCCGACTGGCTGCAGCAGCGCGCGCCCTTCGATGCCGCCGCACGAAACGCCGCCGACGCGCGCCTCGGGATTCGGCAGCGGCTGGCGCGGGCGTGCCCGACTGCCGGCGCGCCGCTGCGGTTGATCGACCTGGCCTGCGGCACCGGCTCCAACCTTCGTTGGCTGGCGCCGCTGCTCGGCGGCCGTCAGCAGTGGCTGGCGGTCGACCACGACGCGGCGCTCTTGCGGTGCTGGCCCGAGCATGCGGGAACCGACGGCCGCAGCGGCTATCCGTTCCTGCAACACACCGGCCTCGGGTTCGAGGCCCAGATCGCACGTTGCCAGCTCGACCTGGCGGAGTCGCTCGAAAGCCTGCCCTGGCACGCCGCCCACATCGTCACGGCCTCTGCCCTGCTCGACCTTGTCAGCGCAGCCTGGCTGAAGCGGCTCGTGGCAGCTGCCACCACCGCCCGTGTCGCTTTGCTGATGGCTTTGAGCGTCGACGGCCGACACCGTTGGGCACCGGGCGATGCCGGCGACGCCGCTGTCGCCGCTCTGTTCGGCGCGCACCAGCGGCGAGACAAGGGCTTCGAAGGCCCCGCGCTGGGCGCGTCCGCGGTCGGCGAGCTGGTATCGGCGCTGCGCCTCGTCGGCTACCAGGTGTACACGGCCCGCAGCGACTGGCAGCTCGACGGCAGTCAGGATGCGCGGGCGCTGTCGCTGCAGCGGGCGCTGATCGACGGCATGGCCGAGGCGGCCACCGAGCAGGAGCCGGCGGCCGCCGTCACGGTCGAGGCCTGGCGCCAGCGGCGGCAGGCGCTCGCCGCGCGCAGCAGCGTGCGGGTCGGCCATTGCGATCTGCTGGCGCTGCCGCCGCGCTGAGCCGGCGCTGCGTGGTCAGCGCGCCGGGTCGTTTGCGATCGCGGCCGTGCGCAGGTCCAAATCCCACAGCATGTCGTCACCCAGCACCATCCGGCGCGCCGGCGGCCGTGCGCAGTCGGCCATGCGCGCCGGCCCCGGGTGCTGCAGGCCGCGTCGGCCCGCGCCGATGATCACCGGCGCGATCATCAGGTGCAGCCGATCGAGCACGCCGGCCGCCAGGCACCGCGACACGGTGACGCCGCCGCCCTCGACCAGCAGCACCCGCAAGCCGCGGCCGGCCAGTGCGGCCAGAGCGCGTGTCATGTCCGGGCCGCGGCGTGGGTCGGCCGCGTCGATCAGGCCATCGACGGACAGCACCTCGACCAGGGCGTGGGCTGCCACCGCCTCGAGCCGGGCCCGCGCCGCGTCGGCGTGACGGCCGTCGCAAAGCCACAGCGTCGGCGACGTGGCGTCGTGCATCGAGCGGGCGCTGCCGTCCAGCCGGGCCGCGGGGTCCAGCACCACCCGCACCGGGTGCGGCCCTGGCACGTGGCGCGTGGTGAGCAACGGGTTGTCTGCCACCACGGTGCCCGCACCGACCAGCACAGCGTCGCACAGGGCGCGGAGGCGATGCAGGTGCACCAGGCTCTCGGGGCCGGTGACGAAGTAGGAGTCTCCGGCCGCCGTGGCCACGCAGCCGTCCAGGCTCTGCCCGAGCTGGGCCACCGCCCAGGGCATGGCACGGGCAGCCGCGGCGCTGCCGGCCCGGGCGTGCGCAAGGCGGGCGTCGAGCAAGGGCTTGTACACCTCGAACCACGCCGCGCTCGCGGCGCTGCAAGCGCCGACGAGGCCCCACCCGCCATCGACGGCCGCAAGCGGCGCGCCCGGGATCGGCGCGTGCTGCGGGTCGGCGCGGGCACGCAGCATGTCTTGCCACAACGCCGGCCAATCTTCGGGCGGGCTGTCGGGCGAGTTGTCGGGCGAGAGCGCGACCGGGTCGGCCACGCCGGATTCGGGCCTGGGCATTGGCATGGGCGCCATCATCGCACCCACGAAAAGGCTCACGCCGACCCGGAAGCCGATCAACCGCTATCCTGCGCCAGCATGATTCCACCCGCATTCACTCCGCAAACGGCAGCCCACCGCGCACCCACCTCCGGAGAGCCGCCCGCGTTGCTGGCAGGCATTGAATCCGTGGCCGGCTGGCCGAGCGCAGCGGCCGTGCGTGTCGACCGTGCCGGCACCGAGCTGCGGCGCGGCCGGCCGCTGGTGCTGGTCGAAGGCACGGGCTCGGTGCTGGCCGCGGCGGTGGAGACCCTGAGCGAAGCGCTGCTCGAGGCGCTCTTGCAGGCAGGCACTGCGCCCCGCCTGCTGCTGAGTTCAGAGCGCCTGGGCGCCCTCGGCGAGCAGACCGAGGGACTGCCGCTTGCCTTCGCAGTGCCGCTCGGCATCACGCTGCTGCAGTTGCAACAAGTGACCGCCGTGTCGCCCGGCCCCGGCGACCGGAGCCTGCTGGACACCACCAGGACGAGTGCGGGCCCGGCAGGGCAGGCGGTGCTGGCCCTGTGCAAGCGTGCCCGCCTCATCCCCGCCGTGTTGCTGATGCACGTGGACGACCGCGCCACCGCAGCGCTCGTCGCTGCCGATGTGCTCGAGGTCGATCCGGCCGATCTCTTGCTGGCCGGGCCGCAGCGTCTCGCCGGGCTGTACCGCGTCAGTGATGCCCGGGTGCCGCTCGTGGCCGAAGAAGACTGCACGCTGGTGATGTTTCGCGAACTGGAGGGCGACGCCGAGCACGTCGCGGTCATCGTGGGCCAGCTGCCGACCGCTGCGCCCGTGCCGGTGCGCCTGCACTCGGCCTGCCTGACCGGCGACCTCCTGGGCAGCCTGCGCTGCGATTGCGGCCCGCAGCTTCAGCAGGCGGTTGCCCGGCTTGCCGAGACGGGCGGTGTGCTGCTCTATCTTGCGCAGGAGGGCCGCGGCACCGGGCTGGCCAACAAGCTCAGGGCCTACCGGCTGCAGGATGCCGGTCTCGACACCTTGCAGGCCGACCGCCATCTCGGCTTTCGCGAGGACGAACGTGACTTCACGGCGGCGGCGGCCATGTTGCTGGCGCTCGGCGTGACGCGCATCGAGCTGCTCACCAACAACCCGCAGAAGATCGAGGCGCTGCGGCGCAGCGGCATCGACGTCGTCGACCGCCAGCCTTTGCATGGCAAGGTGAACACCCACAACGAGCGCTACGTCCGCACCAAGCGACAGGCCGGTCACCTGGGCGCGGACGACTGACCCGCCCTCAAACCTGCTAGGCGCCTATCTCAAGCCGTCGGCTGCGGAACGGGCATCGCTTCGACCTCGGCCAGCAGCTGAACCAGGCGCCCTGCCAGGTGACCCAGCAGCGAAGCACCTTTGTCGGCACTGGCTGCACGCGCATCGCCGCAAACACCGTGCGGGTTAAGGTCCTGGGTCATCCAGCCGATGCCCACAGGCTTCTCCACACCGAGCAACCCGCCACGGCGGGCGAGCGTTGCGCCGAGGCTGGGAAAGTCGGCGAGCGCGGTTGTTCGCACCAGATCGGGCCGCAGGTGCATGACCAACGAGGTCTCGACCGCGCCGCCGTGCAAGCCATGGGCCAGCTCATCGACCTCGAACAGCCCGGGCGGCACGCCGAACGAGAAGCTGTGTGCACGCACCACCAACAGCCCGTGCGCCACGCGCAGCCGCAGCGCCGCCAGGTCGACGTGCGCGCGTTGACCCCCGTGGCTGTTGAAGATCACCACTTTTCGCACGCCAGCGCGCGCCACCCCGCGGCCCACCGCCAGCCACAAACTAAGCAGCGTTTCCAGATCGGCGCTGAGCGTGCCGGGAAAGGCCGTGTGTTCTAGGCTGTCGCCGACGTTCAGTGCCGGCAGTACCAGCACCGAAGCCGTGTCAGGCAGCTGCCGCAGCGCCTGCGACACCACGCCGTGGTTGATCAGCGCATCGGTCGCCAGCGGTAGATGCGGGCCGTGTTGCTCGATGGCTGCCACCGGTAGCAGCGCGATGGTTCGCGCCGGATCGACCCGGGCGAAGTCGGTAGTCGCCAGGTCCTGCCAATAGCCACTCGAAAGAATCGAAGGCGCTGCCACTGTGGCCGAGCTGATCATCGCCATGAAGGTGTGCGGTAAGGGTCGTCTTGCTGCTGGAGAGTGTCACACAGAGCGCAGGCGCCTCCTTCGCTTCACTGCCCGTTTTTCAAGGACAGTTCGGCCACGAACGTTGAGGCGAGTTCTCGAGGATGAACGTCAGGTATATGGGCTCGGCCTCAGCGTCCGCTCGTGGCCGGCAGCGTGAATTGACGACAGCGCCGGAAAGCTGTCCTCGGCCGGCGCCCGGACTGCTGCTACGTCGATCCGCGGCATGGAGTACGACCTCGCCAGGGAGCATCGTTGTCGGCCCTCAACTCGATGGGAGACCATCATGGAATCCAACGCCAATGCTGTTCGTCGCGAGCCGTGGAACAAGGGCAAGATCGTAGGTCAGAAGGCACCGTTCAAGCTCAGGGAAATCTGGGCGCTTCGTGTTCGACTGCAGATGGAAAACCGGGTGCGCGAGCTCGCCCTCTTTAACCTGGGAATCGACAGCAAGCTTCGCGGTTGCGACCTCGTCAGCCTCAAGGTTCGGGACATCTGCCACAGCGACCAAGTGGCCACCCGTGCCGTGGTGATGCAGCACAAGACTCAGCGCCCCGTGCAGTTCGAGATCACACCGGCGACGCGGGAGGCCGTGCAGAAGTGGATCAAGCAAGCCGGGCTGAGATCGGACGATTTCGTCTTTCCAAGCCGGATACACGACTCCCCACACCTGGGAACCAGGCAATATGCTCGGATCCTCGAAGGCTGGGTTGAGGAGCTCGGACTCGATCCCACCGAGTACGGCACACACTTAATGCGGCGCACCAAGGCCACGTTGATATATCGGCGCACGAAAAACCTGCGCGCCGTGCAGCTACTGCTCGGCCACTCGAAACTCGAGTCGACGGTGCGGTATCTCGGCATCGAGGTGGATGACGCTTTGGAAATCGCCGAACAGACCGAAATCTGATCGAAAGCGCGCAGCGCGCCGTCCGGCCATCTAGATGCTGACCGGGCGGCTTCTCCTGGCGAACGCCCGGCCTGAGCGGCAGCTCTCTGGTGCGGCGGCGTACTGGCAGTCCCGGCCAGAAGCGGGCATAGACGACCGTCGGCTTTGCGTCCGCGGAAGTCCGAAACAGAGCGACACTAGGGACGAAGAGGTGTCACGCATGGCTCCGGAAGTCCGAGTCGGGACATGACTGGATTGAACGGGATTTCCTCGTGCACTCAGGACAATCGCGACACTGTCGGATCGAAGCCAGGGTCGGTGCCGATCGCCAAATCCATAGGGCCGAGATTCGTAGCAATCGTCAGTGCGATAGTCGCCAGTACCAGAGGGTCAGCGCCCTGCATCAGTCGCGGGTTTGATCTCACGATCTGATGAGCGGCAGCCAATTGCTGTGCCGCCAGAAGCGCGGCTCGCTTGAGTTGTGGATTGGTAATCTCAGCCGCGTCGAAGTCGATTCCCATGCCGCTTTCTCCAGAATGCTCAAGGTGTAGCCGATTGCCGGCATGCCGCCGATAGTCATCGAAGAACCAACAACGCGATGTAGGAAGAGGCCGCAAGCAATGGCGGGCGACACCGGAGCACGCGGTTCAGTGGTGGTGGCACTTAGCGCATCTGCGCTTGAGTGCAATAGCGCGCGGCACCTAACGCGCGTATTACGGTTGCGTCACCAAGGCCATCTCGCTGCGCGGCCTTCTGGTCGGCGGTGGCCCGGATGGCGCAGTTTCCCAGATGGGCCGGGGTTCAGCGGCAATCTACCGATTAGCCCGAGGCATAAAGGCGGAGTGCCCCATCATTTCCGGAACCGCGCCGTGAACGTGGCCGGGACAGCCGGTGCGACGATCAGGTGAGATTGCGCACCGCCATCAGACCAGGACTCGAACGACAACGTCTGCTTAGCCTTGAGCTGCGAAGGCGCGCTGACGCTGTTAGACGAACCGACGATAACGGTCCGCTTAAACGTCGCCGTTGACGCCTCCGATCCGACGACCAACTGCAGCCCGGACGGAACGGTCTGGAAAGTAAGGTCCGTCGTCAGCGGATCCAGCCGCATCTTGCTTGTGGTCGTCAGCCCGCCGGAATCCGTCGCGGTGAGGCTCAGTTCCAGATAGGACGGGTAGGGATGGTCGGGTGCGACGAAGCTCCCCGAATTCACGCCGACGTAGGAGTTCTGCGGGTGTTGATGACACTGCCCCTGGGAATCGCAATGGTGCAGCACGACAGACCACGACAACCGGCTCGAACCCAGGGCGCCGTCCTGTGCGTCCGACGCCGAGCCCGAGAACGAGAGCGTGTCCCCCACCTTCCATCGGAGGCCCGACTGGGGCGACGCGATGAGCGCCGCGGGAGGCGTGTTCACCCCGACGGTGATGGTGGCGCTCGCCACGCTCAACGCCCCCTTCGAATCCGTCACCCGCAGGCGTGGCGTGTACGTCCCCGCCTGGGTGAACGTGAAGGCGGCTTGGGGCGCAGTGCCGTTGTCGAACGCGCCGTCGCCGTCCAGGTCCCACGCAAAGCTCAGCGAGTCACCCGAGTCCGGGTCGGTGGACTTGGACGCATCGAAGCTCACCGCAAGCGGCGCCGATCCGGAGGCCGGACTCGCAGACATCACCGCCACGGGCGGGTTGTTCTGGGCGCCCGTGTACTGGATTCGCCTGATCGTTCCGCCGGTCAGGTCCGCATAGAAGATCTCGCCGCTGGGCGAGATCTGTAGGTCGACCGGATTCGCTGCACCCACCATGAAGTTCTCCGCGCTCGCGACATTGGGCTTGCCATCGGTGCCGTTCAACATGGCCCAGATGCACTTGCGCGTGTAGTCGGCGAAGAAGAGCGCGCCGTTGTACCGAGGCGGGTACTGGTTGCCCGTGTAGAACTGGACCGCCATTCCGCTGATGGACGAGCCGCCCGTGGGACACGGATCGTTGGGAACGACCTTGCCGGAATGCGGATACGCGAAGAACGGCGACGTGACCGCACTGGCCTGCGCGTAGAGCGCCGTGCAGATCGGCAGGTTTGCCGCGGCGTAGCCGCCTTGACGTGCGGTCCCCTCGTAGCAAGGCCACCCGAAGTTCCTGGCGACACCGTCGGTCGTGTTCGTCACCACGTTGATTTCCTCGACCGAGTTCCAGCCGACGTCGCCGATCCACAGTTCGTTGTTCGTGCCGGGACGAACGTTGATCCGGAACGGGTTCCGAAGACCGTACGCGATGATGCGGCGTGCGTTGGCATCGGGGCTCGATGCGAACGGGTTGCCCGCGGCGCCGGCGCCGGTTTCGGGATCGATTCTCAGGATGGTCCCGTCGAGAGTCACCGGATCCGAAGGGGTCCGCAGGTCCTGGCTGCGCAACGCACCGCCTTCCTGAGGCGGGTCCCCGCAAGGGTTGCCGGTCTGGCCGGAGTCGACGTAGTTGAAGCTGGCGCCGTCCCCGCCGCTCACGTAAAGGTGGCCGTCGCGGCCGAACGCCAGGCTGCCGACCGAGTGGCTGGGGAACTGCTGGCACCAGTCGGAAATCATCACGGTCTCCGGGCCGGCATACAACTGACCCGCGGCGTCCTGCTGGATGACGAACCGGCTGAGCCGACCACTCACCACGCAGCCCTGGTCCGTCGGGGAGGGACACGGGTCCGTGTCGGCGCCCGGGCTGCCGTACTTGGGTGCCGCGCCGCCGATGTCGCCGTCGTACGTGTAGAGCAGGTAGAGGTACGGCGTGGAGGGAAAGTTCGGGTGCAAAGCGATCCCGAGCAGACCGCGGTCCCAGAAGTTGTAGACACTGGTGCGCAGGTCGATCAGCGTTCTGGGTGCGGTGTCGCTCAGGTTCTCGAACACCTTGACCGTGCCACGCTTTTCCGTCACGTAGATGCGTCCATCCTGCGCGAACCTCAGAGCGGTGGGTTGCACCAGATCGCGCGCGAAGACCACCTCCTGGAATCCCGCCGGCAGTGGAGGCACCGCCGCGGAGGGGATGTTCACCTCGCACGACTTGACGGTTCCGTGGATCGGATCGGCGCCGAAGAAGGCGTTGGTGCATTGTCCGGACGTGATGCCGGTCTTCTCGATCCAGGACGTGCCGGCGCCGTAGCGGACGGTCTTGCCGAGCTCGATCGTGAACGAGCCGCCTTCGGAGGCGATCCAGGTCCATGCCGATTGAGCGTGCGAGGGCGACGTAGCGATCAGAACGTTCAACGCGGCGAAGAGAAGCGCCAAACTCCGCCTAGCCATTCCCATACTCAATCCCCCCGGTAAAGTTCCGAGTCGCTGGAGCAAATGACATTCCTGGGCGTCCCCTCGTGAAGTGCGAGCTCGCTGCCAAGGACGGCTTGCAAGACCGATCACGTGGCCATAGCGAGCGTGGTGAGTGCGACAGGCGGAATGCTCCGGCTCTTGCGCTGAAGTTGCTACCCCTACATTGCATTAGCGCGCCCCACCCTGCGCAAGCGTCTCGTTCCATGAACGTCTTGCTTGCTGTGATGGCGGTTGAATTCCCAACCGCGGAGACAACGATGCCCGACGCCGCCCTGCTGAAATCGCTGTGCGAAGACTTGGCGCTCGCGCTGCGCGCGGCCGCCCATCACGGTCTGAGCGAAGGCGTGTGCAACCATTTCAGCGTGGCGCTGCCCGACGACAGCCGCAGGTTCCTGATCAACCCGCGCGGGCTGCACTGGAGCGAGATCGGCCCCGACGACATCGTGCTGATCGACGAACACGGCACCGTGCTGCAGGGCCGCCACCGCGTCGAGCCTACCGCCATGTTCATCCATGCCGCAGCGCACCGCATCACCGGCCAGGCGGTGGTGCTGCACACCCACATGCCCTATGCCACCGCGCTGACGCTGACCAGCGACCGAGCACTCGACACCTGTTCCAGCCAAGGCGCAATGCGCTTTCATGGCCGCATTGGCATCGATGCCGACTACAACGGCCTGGCGTTGGACTGGGCCGAAGGCGAGCGCATCGCGCGGTCGATGCAGGGCAAGGACGTGGCCTTCCTCGGCAACCACGGCGTCATCGTCTGCGGCGCGACCGTGGCGCATGCCTATGACGACCTGTACTACCTGGAGCGCGTGTGCATGCACCAGGTGCTGGCGATGAGCACCGGCCGCCCGCTCGCGCGGGTCAACGAGAAATTGTCCGCGCATGTGGCCCGGCAGATCCAAGGTGAGCGCGAGCAGTCTGACCTCTACTTCGAGGCGCTGCGGCGGATGCTGCCGGCGCCGCGGTGGTCTGCAAGATAGCGGCTGCCAAAGACCGGCTCAACACCATCGCCGCATTTCACGGTGCGTGCGCGACGTGGACTTAGTCTAGGTAACGAAGCATGTCGCACTTCTTGCCGGTAAGGCACTGGTTTATCAACCTCAGGTCGAAGGGTGTCGATGAATTCTTCCGGGCCCGGGTGCGCAGCGGCTGGTTCTCCATCTGGCTACTGAGCGATCTTGACGCCTTCGCGCTGCGATGGCACAACCCGTTCCGTCATCAGCCGTTTCGTTTCACGCACTCCTATGGCAACAAATGACCTATACAGCATGAAGCTGGCATCGACTCAAATAGCGGGCTATTTGGTGATGGTGATTTTCTGCGTTTTTCCTTCACTGATGCTTATCGTGTCAGGCATTGGGTTCGGACCAAGTCCATTTCTGACGATCCTAGTAACCTCGGCACTGGGCGGAACCGTCACCGCAGTTCTCATGAATTGGCCAAGCAACAAGTCGCTTGCGGCTTTGTCTGGCTTCGTTGGAGGTGTCGGTGCGCAGTTGCTCCTGTTCGAATGCATCTCTTGGTTCGCTGTCGTCCGGGTTCCCAAGGTTATGCTTGCTCTGGCTTTGGGCGTAGGCGCAGCACCCGGATACCTGCTATTTCGGTGGTTCAGAGTGACAGGGCTCAGGACTGTCACAAAGACCAGCTAGTCCGGTCTTGGAGAACTGCGCAATCGATAGCGGGCGGGAACTGGCGCTCTAGACTTAAACGCCGTTGGACACGTCAAATCGCCAACCCTTTTAAGGCCCGTCACGGGTTCGACGTCCGACTTCCGGCAGTTTGAATCATTTGTCGCGCGGGCAAGCCGTCGTTCGCCGACGAATCGCCAGTCTGCAGGTCAGGTTCGCCATTTGCCCACAGTGGTGCGCGCCAACTCACGAGGAGCGTTGTGGGAGCGGAACCGCTTTCGTTGTGGAAATGGATTGCAAGTTGCCAGAGCGAGCTTGTTCGACGCGACCCAACTCTGCCGCTTTACGTCGCGCGGGAACTCGCCCACCAGCTCGCAAGCCAGCAGCGATGGCGGCTCTGCAATCCGGACCGCGCAGTGGAATCGCTTTTCGGATCCTGCCCGACGTCAGAAGGCGCTGGCAACCTGAAGCGTCTCCATCCGTCGACTGTCGGTACCCAAGGGCCGCAAGATCAATCTTCGCGAACCAATTTGATAGGAGCCGCAATGTCAGACGACAAAACGAAGTCGAGCGGTCAGGATCGCAAGCGCATCAACGTAAACCAAGAGTACGAGCTCTGGGACTGGTCGAAGAAGTTTGGAGTGACGCCGGATCGCCTGATGGAGGCTGTTGCTGCGGTAGGCGACCGGGCCGATAAAGTTGAGTCATACCTCAAGGGCGGACGCTGAAGTGCGTGACTGCAGCGAATGCGGTAAGCCGTTCCGGGAGGCGTCAGGTTGGGCGCCAGGCCTGTGCGGGCAGTGCCTGGCCGACCAGATCGAAGCGAGCTTGATGCTGCAACTGCTTGGACCGAGAAAGCCGGCAAAGCGTGCAGAGGACTATCGCAAAGACGAGCCAGCGGCGACAACGTCAGAACGCCGTTCAGCGTGACCGGGAAAAGTATGCGGCAGATCCCGAAGGACGAGTGGGTACGGCGGTTTGCTATAAAGCTGCGCGAGCTACTGCCGGAAGTTTCCGGAGACGATGCTACGAGCATGGCGCTCGCCGAGGCCTCCTTCGCAGAAGGTGCAGGTGGGTGCCCGGAAGAAGCAGTCGAGGCTATCTCCTTAAGGAGCCGACTAATGCGGTTGGAGCGCTACCGCAAGACGATCAGCCGTGTCGTCTGACTCGCAGATTGAATGGCTCGCTCGTTTCAGTTGCGAGTTGCGCTCACTTAACCCGATCCTTTCTCTTGTGGCGATCCGCCACAAGGCATTGGCAGCGTTCGACAGAGAGCCAAGCATTCCACCGGAATTGGCCGCCAGAGGATGCGCTCAGGAGCCATTGCCGAGCGTCATGGGACCCTCCGATCTGCGCGGGTCCGATTTGGGAGAAGCGGTCTGGGTACGGGCCTTTACAAAACGCCTGTTCCAGCTGAAAGGGTCCATACGTGGGCGTAACCCCACGGCAGCAGCGCGCAGGAGCTACAGGGATGCTCGCGATCTCTCGCCGGAAGAAGCCGCGGAAATTTACGCGGCCGATCTGCCTCCGCCACATGTCGGCAGCCCCGGAGATTGAGCATGGACAAAGAGTCCTGGATCGCCCAATGTGCCGCTGAGATCGTGGTCCTATCGAGCCAGCCCGTACCCGCCAAGCTATGACACACGCCGACCAACGCGCGACAAGGGTCCATTGGCATGCCGTCCGACCCGCCGGCCGACTGACCCGCGAAAAAGCTCTCGCGGATTGCTCCGGGAAGCCAAGCGATTGCTCGCAGAGAAGAGCTTGTCGTTCTTTACGCCGACGCTGCAGCAGGGCCGGACTCCCCCGATTGTGTCAAGGCCTCAGAGCGCTTCGCAGGGCGTCGAAGCCGGCCTTCTTGGGCGAACACTTTGTCCACAAGACCTTCCGGTTCGGTCGTCTTGAACGCTGGCTGTAACGCGAGCGCTCGTGCCATCGACAGCGCGTCCTCGTAACTCAACAGCTCGTCAAGCACGACCAAGCGTGCAGCAGCACGCTCCACCCACCGCAGGTCCACGAACGAGTTCATGACTACCTCCAGCCTACCGGGAGAGGTAGTCTAGACCTCGTGTGGCCGGCGACTATGGGGGTTTTACGGATAAAGGCGACCGCAGGCCCCGGCCGGTTTCAACGCATTGAGCGCACGGGGTGGCCAGCTTGGCGTCCACCGCGTTACTCACTCCGTTCCGTTGGGGCATCGCGTGCGCGATCCGTGGCTTGACGAATAAAGAGTTGCTGGCTCCCCGCACGCGCCACCCAGCAAGTGGCGTGCAGCGGTGAAACCCACCGAATTCGGGTTCTGGCGGACCCGCAACAACCTGACCGGCAAGAAGCGCACGACGCGCTACCCGATGACCGAAACAACCGCGCTGAATCGGCACTCCGAAGCCTCAAAGGCCGAAAGTGCGGACATTCGCAACCTGCCCGAGACGCACGCCGACGAGGTCAGGGCGAACACGACGAGCAGTTGGCAAAGGACGCCTGGTGCGTGAGGACCACCAGCTCCCGACTACACAGGCCAAGAGCCAGGAGGTGTGGCGATCTCACCGTGCTCCACATTCCATTCGCTTTGCGCCAGTTCGACTGCGGCTGCGCGCGTGGCTTGCCGCAGCTCCGACCACGAGGGCCTAATCGTCCCGCCCGACGTAGCTGCCCGGAAGCGTCGCGCGCTAGTGAAGCGGACCAAGCTTGCGACGTCTGCGACCCTGACAGCATGTCTTGCGCTGCATCCATGCCGCCGAAGGTGAGCCAAAATCGATGAGACTTTGTACCGTGACCGAAATTGCGACGGTGCAGTACCGTAGTGCTAGAAGCAGACTCTGCGCGTCCCCCTCAAATGCAAAAGACGACTTGGGCCCTGCTCTGGGGCGAGGAACAGAATCGCTACCGGGTAGAACGACTGGCATCCGTCAGCGCCGAGTCTTCAGCGACCTTCGTGCTTGCAGGCTATTGGCTGGTCGCGACGGGCTTGACTGAGGGCGAAGCGAGCATGTTTGCCGAGGTTCATCGGACCCAGAACAGCGACGGTCGACGTGTGTATGTCGAGCGGCTACAGCCGGAGGTTGCGGAGCTTGCCAGTTCGCCAGGGCGCTCTGCCTTGTTCCCTGCAGCTTGACCTCTCCTGCGTCGACGCGCGCCGGCGTTGGTTCGAAGCGAGAAGTTCGCATATCGGGGCATCGCCGGATCCACGGGACCCATCCTCATAAGACCTCGCAGTGTCAAATGATCGCGTTGGCTCAAACGCGAGACTACCGCCGTTGCTCAAACTGCAATGGGTCCGGCGCGACCTCGGAATCGCGGTCGGCGCGGCGGATCGAGGACGACCGCAGCGCGATTTCGACCGCCTCGATCGGGTCAAACCTTTGTGACGTGACGAAGAAGCGATGTGCGATCGGCAGTGCATCAGATCGAGGAACTGACGGGAGCGCCCGGATGAGTGCGCGCGCAAAGGTTGCGCACCATGCCTGCCGCTCCGCTGTCAGTTGCTCCATGCTCATTTGAATGCGGCTCTGTCTGACGTTTTCTCACGGAGACCAGCTCGCGCAAAGATCTGCTCTACTAGTTCTCAGGCGAAGGGAGTTGCGCTGGCCGATATGTTGCCTGTTCCGGCTCTTCGTTGTATCCGCAGTCATTGCAATGGTGCACTTGCACCAAGGAGGCGAACGCAGAACGCGTTCTTGCCATCCCGGTACTCGGACATCACCGAACCGCCGTGCCCCTTCGCGACCTCCTGCACAATGAAGAGCCCGAGCCCCAGACTGTCGCGCGACAACTCCGTCTCAGGGTCGTCCCCACGCTGACCAAGTTCGAACATTGTCGAACTCGTGGCCAAAGGAATCTGTGCGCCAACGCTTTCGACCTCAATTGTTAGCCCGCCATCGCTTGGGACGAGCCGCACCGTGATGGGTTGGGACACATCGCCGTATTTCGATGCGTTGATGACCAAATTGCTCACGACCTGTCTGATGCGCGAGGCGTCGACGCAAAGAACAAGCCGGTCGGGCCCTTCGTAGACCAACCTGCAGAGAGGCAGTGCACCGTCGAGCTGCAACAACTCTGCCTTGCATGCAGCAGCGATGTCAACTTCCTCCAAGCGAACGGGAATACCGATCCCCAGCTGGGCTCTGCTGTGATCCAGAAGGTCGTCGAGCAACTCGCGCATCCTCTCCCCACTCCTGACCACACGCTGGGTCGTCTTTAGGACCGGCTCGTCGCGGCTGATCTGACTGATGAGATAGGCCGACATCAGAATCGCGTTCAGCGGCCCTCGCAGGTCGTGACCGAGCACTCCGAGGAAAATATTGCGCCATTGCTCGGTTTCGGCAGCGAAGTAAGACACCGACTCGGCGATGGCTTGGTCCACAGCTTCGTTAAAACGCCCGACCTCTTCGAGCGTCGTGGGCCCGACCAAGCCCGTCCCGGCGAACTTCGCAAGGACGCTGGCGCGCAGCGCCCGGTATTCCGCAACTAACTGTTCAATGTCGAAGCCGCTTCGCGCCCTCAGCAGCGCATGAGTTTCCGCCGCTGTCCGTTCGGTCGATATGCGGGGTCCCGCTCCGAGCGACTTTGTACGCTGTTCCTGGAACGACTGGGCGTTTCGCATGTCGACCACGACCGCCCGCAATATGTCCTCAGCATGGTCGCGAAGGTCCAGCCGATCCATGTGGCGTGCGGGGAGAATCGTCCTAGCGTACTCCTCCCAGGAAGAAAGAATTTCCTCCATATTTGTCGCAATGAAGTCTTCTAGTCTCATTCGAGCGCTCGTCTGTACTGTCTCGACTGCACGCGAGTAAGCCGCCTGCATACCTTGCGTAAAGACTATCGGAGCTAGAATTTCTGTCAATTCGTTTCGACGGCCGATTCGAGGCATGGTTGTTTGGTGGCGTTCGACCGACGAACGAACGCAGCGTCAGAGGTGTGCCCTGCGATTGGCTTGCGACGTACGGGAACGACTCTTGCCAAGTCGCCGGCATGGACCGCGATGCTTGGTGCAAGCTTTTTTCGCTGGCGTGGATTGACCACGATTCCGCCGCTGACCCCGTTTTTGTCCACATGGTCGCAGTGCGGAGCTACGATCACGAAGGCCACCGGCTGGAGCCCGAGGTGGCTGCCCGCGAACACTTGGAACTTCTGCGACGGATCCGATTGGCCACGCTGCGTCCTTAGCGC
This sequence comes from Pseudomonadota bacterium, assembly GCA_040384825.1. Classification (GTDB taxonomy): domain Bacteria; phylum Pseudomonadota; class Gammaproteobacteria; order Burkholderiales; family Burkholderiaceae_C; genus LMDS01. The sequence goes on along the minus strand of JAZKIO010000014.1, from coordinate 66,080 downwards.
GCTATGGAGAATGTGTCGATGCTTTGCTTATCCGCGACCTGCTGGGATGAACCCGCGCAGCGCCGGACTACGAGAGACCGGGCCAAGTGGAAATAACCGCGACCCTTGATGGCATCTCCAAGACTGTGGTAGACGCCGATTTCCGATTGGTCGATGCGCTGGAACCGGTTTCTGACGCTCTGCCTGTCCGTTGATGACGGCTTGCCTCAATTGCTCGATCGAAGGCGCGTCGCCAGCGTGCTCCGTCTGTTTCCAGGTGCCGCTCACATCCAAAGTTTGGTAGCTGACCGGTTGCTTTTCGGACGACGACTTCACGCTTTCGAATGTCGGCTCAGGGTCGGAAGCTGAGATCTAGGTTAGACCGGAATCGGTCGCCAGCAGCGGTCATTCCGGCTGACGTCCGATGGTCGCCACTCAGCAGCCTCCAGCCTGCGGTCCGCGCTGCATTGCTATCCTTGCCATCCATGTCGACCGTACAGAGACAACAACTGGAGGCCGGCATCCTGGCCCTGGAGGCACAGCGGGCCCCGCTGGCTGAGGCCGTCGTCGATGCCGCTGTCGCCGGCCTGGCGCGCGTCGCGCTGGCCGAAGGAGATACCGATGCGGCGCTGGCCACACTTCAGCCGCTGCTCGACCATGTGGCTGCCAGCGGCACCTTCGATGGCAACAGCGACTCCCGTTGGATAGAACTGACGGCCCACCAGGTGCTCGCCCGCGCCCGCGACCCACGCGCGGCTGAATGGCTGGTGCGCGCCCACACGGCGCTGATGACGCGGGCGGATGCGATCTCCGATGCGGAGCTGCGCAAGGGCTTCCTGCACAACATCCCGTTCCACCGCGAGATCGTGGCGGCGTGGGCGCATTGGGCGGCGTGCGCTGAAGGCACTACGGCCACAACAGCTGGCTGAAGGTCCGATTCTTCAGTCGCCCGCTGTCATGAGCACGGCTGGAGGACAAAGCAAGAGCACTAGGTATCGGTCGTCCAGCGCAGCGGGGTGGAAATCTCCTGGGCTAAACCACCTACGAGCGAGATCGGATTGTTGCAGGATCGGTTCCAGAGGCCGGAATGCCCCGGGTCTTCTAAGAGCCCGCCTCTCCTGACACCAGATTGTGGTGAAGGCCCGTTGCTAGTTCGGCTTTGCAAGCGTGGGACCCATCGACACTTGAAGCCAACTCGGCCGAGCTGCCTGGAGGTGCATTCCCGGCGCAGCTTCGGAACACGATCCGCTTGTTTGAGGTCAGCGACTACAGTTGCGACTGCTTCATGTCGCGCGAGGGAAATGAAATGATCGTCAAGAAGAATCAGGTGCCTGCTGATCGGGCCGAACGCGAGTCCTTTGGTGTGACGGATACCCTACGGTTGTCAGACGCCGGAGGGCTTTCACAGTTCGGAGCGTACGTGCAGACTCTTCATCCAGGAGCACGCTCCTCCAACAAGCATTGGCACGAGAACGAAGACGAGTTCCTATATGTGCTGTCCGGTGCGGTCACGGTCACGGAGGGGACTGGGATGCACGTCCTGCACGCAGGCGACGTGGCCTGCTGGCCCGCTGGAGTTCCCATTGCTCACCATGTGTCCAATCAGTCAGACGAACCTTGTACTTACGTGATCGTTGGTACTCGCGCGAACCAGGACGTTTGTCATTATCCAGATACTGGACGAAAGCTTCACACTGAAGGCACGGCTTGGCGCCTTCTCGAGTCCGATGGACAGCTGTTCAAGTCAGGCACTTTTTAGCTGCCGCCACACCCGTCACTCGCGCCCTGACGCGATGTCGGAAAAGGCGAGTCAAGGGCTGCTGTGAAACCGTTTTGTGAACGCATGATCGAGGTTGTGGTCGTCTGCTGAGTGTAGAGGCGTCAATTCGCGACTATCGACGGCAGCCGTTCGTCCGCGAACCTGTCGTGTTCGTTATTCGTTCCTCGCGAACGACGGCTGTCGCCAGCACTGAATCTGCTCGACGTTTCCGCGAAGGTCAGGTTCCGAAGCGGACCGGTCGTTCGCCCGCGAAGATCGCCACGGGCGCCTTGGGTCGTTTGCGGCTAGCGCTTGAGGAAGGCCGGCTTTCGGTTCTAGCAGCCGCTTTACAACTCGAATCGCCGAACCTGTGAGGGCGATATGGACGTGTCGCACACGTCGGGTCCGTCCATAAAGGAGGCCTATGTCAAAAAGTCTTGCGCGGAGTCTTAGTGCAGAGCGAACACAAATGTTTGCGACATCCGGGTGCGCACGGCAGCTCCGCCTTTAACTGCTGGTGAGAATTTCCACTTCTTGATGGCGTCGAGCGCCAGTTCCGCGAGTTCCGCTGGAGGCGACCCTTGAACTGCAGGCTCACTGATAGATCCGTTCGGCTCAACGATGAACTTGACTAGCACCCTCCCGGAAATATCGGCTCTGCGCAGATTGCTTGGATAGTCAGGAAATGGCGAGGAGAGCACCCTTGGCGGGGAATCTAGGGTAGGCGTCCAGCGCATCTGCGCGACGTCAGCCGCATATGCGTTCTCTGCATCGGCCTTTGACTGGATGCCACCCGTCGAAGTGATCTGGTACTGCGTATCCGTCGACGCACAGGCTGCTAGAAGGCCGAACGACAGGCTCATCAGGAAGAGTTTAGGCATGAAGTCCCACGTTGATGAAGAACACAAGCGGTATCGCTTGCTGTTGGGGTGCGCAGGATAGGCGCGCGCAGACCTGGCGGGACTTGGCGCAGCAGGGGATATGTGAGGAACTGCGCACCTTCTCTGTCCCCAGATACGGCAGCAACTGGCAGCCTAGGCCTGTACGGCCAGCTGAATGCGCTATTCCAGCGATAACCCTTCGGGGTGAAATTGCGCCAGAGGTCGACTTCCGGCTCAGCGTCGAGCACCGTTTTCACGGCCGCTCGGCGGTTCACCCATCGCATCTCTGATTTGGTCCGAGTTCGGAAGATCAGTCTTAGTTAGGTGGGTGGGCAGTCGAAATGCGCGACAGTCGCTCAGCGCACGGGGGCCTCGGCGGCTTGTTTGTCCATGGCTGCCCGCAGACGCGCGGCGGCTTCGGATTGGCCGCGCTGAGCCAGCACGTCGGAAACGCTGCGCAGCTGCGAAGCCGTCAAACCGACGTTCATGCTGATGCGAATGTGCGACTGCAACTGCGATTCCACCCCGGGCATCGCGGCGAGCGCGCCCACGGTGGCCAGCTCGCGGCTCTGCCAGTCCAGGTTGTCGCGGGCAAAGATGTCGCCGAAGAGATGCGTCTTCAGGTACTCGTCGATCGCGGGCGCGAACTCGAAAAGCGGACCCTCCACCGGCGCGCCGGCGAGCTTCGTCTGGTTCGCCGTTCCCTGCGCAAGCAGTTCCTTGCCCGACGCCACCGGGCCAGGGTCGCGGCCCGGCGCGTCTCGAACGCCGCGTTGCTTGCGGGCATCGAGCACCTTCATGAGCTCGCCAAGTGCGTTGAGGCTGCGCGGAAAGCCTGCATACGCATACAGCTGCACGAGGATCTCCTTGGCATCGCTGACCGTCAGCCCGGCATCGAGCCCCTGGTTCAGGGCGGCTGTGAGCCGCGGCATGTCGCCGACTGCCATTGCGGCGCCGATCGGCGCGATCGACTGCTGTTTTTGCGTGAGCGCGTTTGCGGAGTTCATGATCGTGGAGTCTCTATTCGGCGAGTCCGCCGCTACGGCTGGGTGAAGCAGTGCGACGGCGAGGCCCATCGTGGCCGCTAGGCGCCAGGCGGCACGTTGAAGTCGGCTAGCGCGCGTTGTACTGGTCATCGCTGACTTTCTCCATCCAGGTCACGTTCCTTCCGTCGACGGTCGCGGTCACCGCCAGGTGGGTCATGGCGGTTGCAGGCGCCGCTCCGTGCCAGTGCTTGACGCCCGGCGGGCACCACACCACATCGCCGGGCCGGATCTGCTGGATCGGCTTGCCCCATTCCTGGGTGAGCCCCACGCCGGACACGACCACCAGGCGTTGGCCCGCGGGATGGCTGTGCCAGGCCGAGCGCGACCCCGGCTCGAAGGTCACCAGGCCACCGGAGGCATTGATGTGGCCGTCCGCCGGCCAGACCGGGTCGACGCGCGCCCGGCCGGTGAAGAACTCGGCCGGCCCGGCTGCCGATGGCTGCGTCCCTGCGCGCGTGATCTGCTGCGCTGCCGGTGCTGCGTCGCTCGGTTGCGCCCTGGCGCCTGCATCCCCGAGACCCTCGACCATGAACACGCGCGACGTGGCCGATGCCTGCCGGACCGGCCTCAGCGCCCGGTAGGCTGCTGAGGCGTACCAAGCCTCGGCTTGCGCCAAACTCGGGAACTTGATCATCACGACCCGCTGCGCCGGCGCCCCCTCGAGCGACACCCGCTGACCGCCGCGCACTTCGTACCGTCCACCAAAAGGTGTGAACGTCGACTCGACTGCCGCGCTGTACGGCTTGGTGCCCTCGGGATCGGTGAGCTCGAACTCCGAGAGGTAGTAGGCCGGAGCCGTCGCGCCCGCCATCGGTTGCGCGTAGGCAGCGGGCCACGGCACGACCAGTGCGGCGACGGCCGCAATCCAAAGTGTTCTCTTCAGTCCCATGGGGTTCCTTTCGTCCGTCGTGTTCTCAGCGCGGCTGGGTGGCGATGACCAGTGGTGTCGCCTCGACGAGCTTGCGACCGGTGATCATCGACTGGGTCACTTCCAGGTACTTCCTGAAGTGCGGCGTCTCTCGGTGCAGCAGGTACGCGTTCTCGTCGGCATAGATCTCGATGAAGCGAAGGTGATGGGGCACATCCCTCAAGGCGACCGCGTAGATCGCGCCGACCCCGGGTTCGACCCGGATCGAGGCCTCGATCTCCTCGGACACGGCCGCCTTGTAGGCGTCGAGTTGTGCCGGATCGATCTCCAGGTCGGCCATGCGAACAACCGGGTTGGACGGCAGCGACGGCTTCGCTCCCAGCAGCACCGGCACCGTGTCGTAGAGCGCCCTCGACGTCGTGATCGCCTCGGTCGAGGCCCGAAACTGCCGGAAGTGCGTAGTCCGGAGGTGGGCCTGGTATGCCGCGGCGTCCACGTACACCTCGAGGACGCGGATGTTCTCGGGGCGGTCCTTTTCCGCGATGGCGTGCAAGGCCAACGCACCGCGCTCGTCGCGCATGGTCGCCTTCGCATGCCGAAGCGCCGCAGCCTTGAATGAATCGAGCCGGGCGGGTTCGATTCGGAGGTCGGCCAGGCGCACGAACGGCAGGGGCGGCTCCTGCGCGCGCGAGGCGGGATGGAAGGCCATCCAGAGCGCCAGTGCGCCCAGGCAAAAGAGCAGCTTGAGGATCATCGGCTTGCTGAAGTTCATGCAGGAAAGTTTGCGCGGCGAGGTCACAACTTCAGTAGAACGATGCGACTGAATCCTTGCCCGATCCTCGCGAAGCAGGGAGATTCGTGTAGGACCAGCGGAGCCGTCCGATACCATCCTGCGCATGAAGAACCAGCCTGCTGCCGGCCGCAGCGAAGCGGAGCGGCGCTTCGAATCGGCACGCGCTGCGCTCGCCGCCCGGATCGCCTCGCGGACCGTCGGTGTCGAGAAGGCCGAGACCGTCAATCCTTCGCTGACGCTCTATCGTCACGATGCCCCGACAGAGGCAATGAGCTGCATGTCGGAGCCGGCCATTGCGTTGACGGTGCAAGGCACCAAGCGCGCATTGCTCGGCGACCAGGTGTTCGACTACCACCCGCATCGCTTCCTGATCACGTCGCTGGATCTGCCAGTCGTCCTTCGCGCGGTCGAGGCCAGCAGCGAGGTGCCTTACCTGAGCCTGGTGCTCAAGCTCGATCTGCGGGGGATCGCGGAGCTGTTGACGCAGATCGAGGTGCCGCCGACGTCACGGGCCCATCCCGTGACGCGCGGCATCGTGCTGGGCGAGACGACGACGCCGCTGCTCCTGGCCTTCGATCGGCTCGTCGCGCTGCTCGACGAACCCGCCTCGGTGTCCGTGCTGGCGCCGCTGATCCACAAGGAAATCTTCTATCGCGTGCTGATGAGCGATCAGGGCGCGCTGCTGTGGCAGATGGCTTCGTTCGGGAGCCACGGTCAGCGCGTGTCCCGCGCGATCGACTGGCTCAAGTCGAACTTCGCAGCGCCATTGCGGGTTGACGAACTCGCCGCCGGCGTCCAGATGAGCGCGTCGCGGTTCCATCATCATTTCCGCCAGCTCACGTCCATGAGCCCGCTGCAGTTTCAGAAGTGGCTCCGCCTGAACGAAGCGCGCCGGTTGATGTTGACCGAAAACCTCGACGCTTCGAATGCCGCGTTCCGCACTGGCTACGAGAGTCCCTCGCAGTTCAGTCGGGAATACAGGCGCGAGTTCGGGGCACCACCGCGTCGTGACATCGAGCGGTTGAACCAAACCCAGGACCTGCGGCGTTAGACCCCGGCCCGGTCCCACGCAATCTACAAAGACATAGCCGGTTCAAACGGCGTGATGTAGCCGTGGCGGAATGGCGGCTTTGCGGCAGCGAGTGCCCAGCCTTGGATGGCTGCAATGGGTCGGGAGCCGACGGACACGCGGTGTACGTGGCGGCATGCGTGGTACGAAGTTCCGACAGTCGTCCAAGCGCGCCGTATGTACGACGGAAGCGGCGCTCAAGTCGCGGACTTCATGTTCGTTCTGACGGCGAATCATGATGACCGCTCGAAGGCGCAGTCTCAGACTCTGTTCGCGAAGAACAGCACCCACCCTATCCCCCTCTCGCATCGTGCGTAGAGCGCGGTGGCAACATGTTCTTCGCCACTGCAGGAGCTCACCATGAAGAAGATGTTCGGCATGTCGATCGCATTCCTCCTCGCTGGCGCGGCGGGGGCCGCGCAGGCGGCAGATCTTCTCGACGAAGCGAAGGCGCGCGGCAGCTTGCGCGTCGCCGTGGAGGGCACCTACCCGCCGTTCAACTACCGAAACGACAAGGGTGAGCTGGACGGGTTCGACGTCGACATCGCGAAGGCCATCGCCGCCAAGCTGGGGCTGAAGGCCGAGTTCACCGCCACCGAGTGGAGCGGCATCCTGGCCGGGCTGCAGGCGGGCAAGTACGACGTGATCGTCAACCAGGTGGCCGCGACGGACAAGCGCCGCGAGACCTTCGACTTCAGCGCACCGTACGTGATCTCCTCTCCGCAGCTGATCGTCCGCAACAGCGAGACGCGCCGGTTCGACACGGCGGCCGATCTCAAGGGCAGGAAGATCGGCGTCGGCCAGGGCAGCAACTACGCGGAACTGGCCAAGAGCATCGAGGGCGCGGAGGTCCGCACCTACCCCGGTGCGCCCGAGTACCTGCAGGACCTGGCGACAGGCCGCATCGACGCCGCGACCAACGACAGCCTGCTGATCCCGTACCTGCGCAAGACGACCAGGCTGCCGGTCAAGGCCGGCGCGCCGATCGGCCAGCCCCAGAGCAACGCGATCCCGTTCCGCAAGGGCAATCCGAAGTTCAAGGCGGCCATCGACAAGGCGCTGGACGACATGAAGGCCGACGGCAGCTACGCGAAGATCTCGACACGCTGGTTCGAGCGTGACGTGAGCAAGCCGCCGGCCGCTGCCCGTTGATCCGGGAGCCGGCATGGACCTGCCCTCGCTGCTCGCGCTCGCCTGGCCCACCATGCTCCGCGGAGCGGGCTACACCCTGCTGTTCGCCGTCGCCTCGATGCTGCTCGCGCTGCCGCTGTCGGCCGCGCTCACGCTGATCAGCGTGTTGCGCGTGCCGGTGGCCCAGCGCGTGGTGGCGATCTACGTCAGCGCCATGCGCGGTACGCCCCTGCTGGTGCAGGTGTTCATCGTGTACTACGGGCTGCCGAGCATCGGGATCGAGTTCTCCCCGATCACCGCCGGCATCCTGGCCCTGACGCTCAACGTCGCGGCCTACATGAGCGAGACCTTGCGCGGCGCGGTGCAAGCCGTCACGCAGGGCCAGTGGCTGGCCGGGACCAGCCTCGGCCTGACGCGCACCCAGACCCTGCGCTACGTGGTCGGGCCGCAGGCGCTGCGCGCCGCGGTGCCCAGCCTGTCGAACAGCCTGATCAGCCTGATCAAGGACACCTCGCTGGTGTCGGTGATCGCGGTGACGGAACTGATGCTGGCCACCAAGGAACTCATCTCCACCACCTTCCAGCCCTTCCCCCTGTACCTGGCGGCGGCCGCGATGTACTGGGTGCTGAGTTCGAGCTTCGAGCAGGTGCAGCGGCGGATGGAAAGACGCCTCGCGTTCCCGCACTGACCACCCACCTGGCGAGCCACTCCGATGAACACCTCCCTGCCCTATTCGAGCGACGCACCGACCCGCGCCGAGGTCGACCGCATGGACGGGCGCACCGTGCTCGAGTTCGGCACGAACTGGTGCGGCGTGTGTCGATCCGCGCACCGGGTGATCGGCCAGGCGCTCACCGCGCAGGCCGCGCGTGCGCCGCTGCGCCATCTGAAGATCGAGGACGGCTCGGGGCGGCCGCTCGGTCGCTCGTTCGGCATCAAGCTCTGGCCGACGCTCGTGATGCTGCAGGATGGCCGGGAGGTGGCCCGCGTCGTGCGGCCGACGAGCGCCTCCGCGATCGCCGACGCGCTTGCGCTGCTGGACGACGGGCCGCCTCCCTGACGCGCCTGTTCCCGCCGTCGATCTGATCGGCCGGGTTCAGGCAGGAACGCAGCCGCGCTCAGTCGGCATGGGCCAGCCGGAACACCGCCACCGCATCGACGAGGCTGCGTGACTGCCCCTTCAGGCTCTCCGCGGCGGCGGCGCTCTCCTCGACCAGCGCGGCGTTCTGCTGGGTGGCCTTGTCCATCTGGGACACGGCCTCGCCGACCTGCGCGACGCCGGTGCTCTGCTCGCTGGTGGCGGCGCTGATCTCGCCCATGATGTCGGTCACGCGGCGGATCGAGCCCACGATCTCGTTCATCGTCACGCCGGCGCGGTCGACCAGGGCCGTCCCGGCCTCGACACGCTCCACACTGGTCGAGATCAGCGTCTTGATTTCCTTGGCTGCTTCGGCGCTGCGCTGGGCGAGGCTGCGGACCTCGCTCGCGACCACCGCGAAGCCGCGTCCCTGTTCGCCGGCGCGGGCGGCCTCGACCGCCGCGTTGAGCGCCAGGATGTTGGTCTGGAAGGCGATGCCGTCGATGACGCCGATGATCTCGACGATCTTGCGCGAGCTCTCGTTGATGCCCTTCATCGTCGCGATCACGTGGTCGACCGTCTCGCCGCCGGCGACCGCGACGGTGCTGGCACCCATCGCGAGCCGGTTGGCCTGCTGCGCACTCTCGGCGTTCAGGCGCACGGTCACGCTGAGCTGCTCCATGGACGCCGCCGCCTGCTGCAGCGCCGCCGCCTGCTGCTCGGTTCGCGCGCTCAGGTCGTTGTTGCCGGCAGCGATCTGCGCCGACGCCGTGGCGACGTGCTCGGAGTTCTGACGCACGTCGCTCACCACGCTAGCCAGGCTGGCCTGCATGTCGCGCAGCGCGCGCAGCAGGTCGGCGATCTCGTCGCGGCCGCGCACCTCGATCCGCTGTTGCAGGTCGCCGGCGGCCACCGCGCGGGTCGCGTCGAGCGCCTGCCGCAGCGGCCGCGTGATCGTGCGGCTGAACAGGAACGCGCCGCCGATGCCGATCACGCACACCACGCCCAGCAGGACCGCGCTGGCCACCGTGGCGCGGTGCGCGCCCGCCGCGGCCGCAGCCGCCACCGCCGCGCTGTCGGCGGCGATGCGGTCGCCGGCCTCGCTCAGCAGCTTGGCCGGCTCGCGGTCGACGCCCGCGACGGCGGCGTCACCGGCCGACGGGTCGAAGGACGCGGCCTTGAAGGCCTCGAATCCCTTCCGGTACCCCGCGCCCATCGCGGCATGCGCCTGCGCGAACCGCGCCACCAGCGCCTTGCTCTCGCCTTCCGGCAACGACCCGGTCAGGCGCCTGGCAAGCGCGTTCACGGCCAGCTCCTGCTTCTGGAATGCGGCCCAGTGCTTGTCGAGCCGTGCCGGGTCCTTGCCGCGCAGCAGCGTGTTCTTCCACTCCTGCACCTGCTCCTTGAAGGAGAGCAGCATCTCGGCGACCGCGCGCTCGTTCGCGACATCGGCTTGCACCGTGCTGCCGTAGACGGTCAGCGACTGCCGGAGGCTGTAGATGCCGAAGATGCCCGCGCATGCCGCGAGCAGCAGCGCCGTGGCGAAGGCCAGCGGCAGTTTGAGTCCGAGTTTCACGCGGCAGTCCGGAATGATTTTCCCGGTTGTCGGCACAACCCGAGCGGACTTGAGCCGATCGGGCCTAGCCGCCCCGCCGCGTTCACTGCGGTGTCGCGTTCACGACAGATCGCGGCCTCGTCCGCAGGCCGGCCGCTCTCCCTGCTACCGCGGCATGGCGCGCGTCAGGCCCTGCGCCTCAGGTCGATCGTCGTGGGCGAAGAAACGCGCCGCCTGCTCCGGGCTGCCTGTCGTGCGGACGAGTGCGCTGCGCGCGATTCGCCGCGCTTCGTCGATGTCCATGTCCGGACGCAGCTTCCTCAGGTGAACCACGCACCTCAGCACCCAGAACGTTCCGTTCGCCAATTTCCATCCCCCGGCTGTTCTGTCCCGGCCACTCTAGTGACCGGTTTTCCCGCCCGCGACCGGGTCAATCCGGGGACATCGTCTCAAGACATGTCCGTCACCGCCGACCGGCCGGCGCAGGAACCCGGATTGCCGACCCGCCGGTCTTTCGGACAGACCTGGAACGTTCCGATGAGCGACGCACTCGACCCGCACGCCGGAGCCGGCACGACACGCTGGTCGCGGTGTTCGCGGCCGCCGAGTGGATCGCCGCGGCGGTCGCGTTCGTCGCGTACGCGCGCCATGCGCGCGACGGCGAGTCGGTCACGCTGCGGGGCGACGAACTGGTGATCGACCTGCGCCGCGCCGACCGGACGACGCGCGTGTGCCTGAACGCGCAGTGGGTCCGCGTGGCGTGGGACCCGGCCCGCGGCGGCGTCGAATGCGCCTGCCAGCGGCAGCGCTGGTCGCTGGGCCGGCATGTCGTCGCGCGGGCGCGCCGGCAGTTCGCCGCGGAGCTGGCGTGCGAGCTGCGCAACCGGCAACGCTGCGCGGCGGGCTGAGGAACTGCGCAAGAATCGTCGGAGAGTGCGAGCCGCCATCCCGACCCCACCGCCATCCCCACGCCCCCGCCGCGCGGCCTGCCCGCGCTGCCTGCGCCCGCAGCCCACCTGCCTGTGCGCGCTGGCGCGGCCGACGGCCCACCGCACCGAGGTGCTGGTGCTGCAGCATCCGCAGGAACAACGGCAGGTGAAGAACAGCGTCGCGCTGCTGCGCCTGTCGCTCGCGCATTGCGAGGTGATCGTCGGCGAGCGCTTCGAGCCGGCGCGGCTGCACGCGCTGCTGCAGCGCCCCGGGCACGACACGCGCCTGCTCTATCCCGATGTGCCGGCCGCGCCCGCGCCGGCGGCGCCCGCGACGATCACCGGGGCGCCGCTGCGCCTGGTGGTCATCGACGCGACCTGGCGCAAGAGCCTGCGCATGCTGATCGAGCACCCGGCCCTGGCCGCCCTGCCGCGGCTGTCGCTGGACGCGCCGCCGCCGACCCGCTACCGCGCGATCCGTGCGGCACGGCGCGCCGACCAGGTCTCCACGCTGGAAGCGACCGTGCAGGCCCTGGCGATGCTCGAAGGACCGTCCTTCGACGCCGCGCCGCTGCTCGACGCGTTCGACCGCTTCGTCGCCGGCGTCGCCGCGCGCCGGCAGGCCGCGCCTGTCGACGCCTAGGCGGGCGCGTCTCGCCGGGGCTACTTGCGCGTCAGCAGCAACCGGCCGGCCTGGCGCAGCCGCGCCCCCACGCCGCGCGCGACGAGCCCGAGCACGGCGGGCAGCTCGATCTGCATGTTCACCGTGGCGTCGCGCACCTCGACGATGCCGGAGATCGTCTGCCCCAGTCCCGAGACGGCGAAGACGAGCCGGTCGCCCTCCCAGCGCTCGCTGTGGGTGCCGCTGCCGCCGGGCAACTGGCGGACGATGCTGGCGAAGCCGGTCTCGATGCGCCGGCGCGCCTCGATGCGCCCCAGGCTGTGGGGGATGTCGACGGTGATGGGTGTGGTCATGGCCGAAGCGTGGCGCCAAGCCGGGCCCGGCGCAAGCGACACGACAGGAGCCCCGACGCGATGCCGGGGCTAAACGCAGTCGACGACGGCCACGCCGCGACCCACCCCGGGCCTCAACCCAGCCAGCCCTTGATGCGCCCGGCCAGCGCATCGCGACTGATGCCGTAGCGGTCGTGCAGCGTGGGCAACGCACCGGCGTCCAGGAAGGCATCCGGCAGCCCGGCCAGCTGGAAACCGGCCGGTTGCACGCGGTGGCGAAGCAGCGCACTGGCGACGGCCTCGCCGAGCCCGCCGACGACCGAGTGGTTCTCGGCGATGACGACGAGCCGGTGCTTGTACTTGACGGCTTCGACGATCGTCGCCTCGTCGAGCGGCTTGATCGTCGGGCAGTGCAACACCGCCACGCCGATGCTGTCCGCCTGCAATGCCTGCGCGACCTCGAGCGCGCGCATGGTCATGAAGCCGCTGGAGATCACCAGCACCTCGTTGCCGTCGCGCAGCAGCTTGGCCTTGCCGAGCTCGAACTGGTAGTCGTACTCGTCGAGCACGAGCGGCACGTTGCCGCGCGCCAGGCGCAGGTAGACCGGCCCCGGGTGCGCGGCGATCTGCGGCACGGCCTGTTCCAGGTCGAGCGCGTCGCAGGGGTCGACGATGGTCAGGCCGGGAACACCCCGCATCATCGCGATGTCCTCGATCGCGGCATGGCTGGGGCCGTAGCCGGTGGTCAGGCCCGGCAGCGCGCAGCAGATCTTGACGTTGAGGTTCTCCTCGGCGATTACCTGGTGGATGAAGTCGAAGGCGCGGCGCGTGCCGAACGCCGCGTAGGTGGTGGCGAAGGGCACCAGTCCCTCCTTGGCCATGCCGCCGGCCGCGGCCATCAGCAACTGCTCGGCCATGCCCATCTGGTAGAAGCGCTCGGGGTAAGCCTGCGCGAAGAGATGCAGGTCGGTGTACTTGGCCAGGTCGGCCGTCATGCCGACGATCTCGGGCCGGTCGGCGGCCAGTTCGACCAGCGCCTTGCCGAAGGGGGCGGCCTTCACGCGCTGCCCTTCCGTCGCGATCGACGCGATCATCGCCGACGTGGTCAGGCGCGGCTTCTTTTCCGTCACGGTGCTCATGCCGGTGCTCCTTCAGCTTGCATGTAAGGTTGGGACTGATCGAGGGTCTGGAGCGCGTGCTGCCACTCGGGCGGATCGACGCGGATGAAGTGGTTCTTCTCGCGCTGCTCGAGGAAGGGCACGCCCTTGCCCATCAGCGTGTCGCAGAGGATGACGCGCGGCTTGGCGTCGGTGAGCGCGCGCGCCGCATCGAACGCGCCGACGACGGCTGGCAGGTCGTTGCCGTTCACGCGCTGCACATGCCAGCCGAACGCGGCCCACTTGTCGGCCAGCGGCTCGAAGCCCAGCACCTTGCTCGACGGTCCGTCGGCCTGCTGGTTGTTGATGTCGACCAGGCAGATGAGGTTGTCGAGCCGGTGGTGCGCGGCGCCCATCGCGGCTTCCCACGTGGAGCCTTCGTCGAGCTCGCCGTCGGACATCGAGTTGTAGACGAACGCGGCGTTCTTCTTCTGCTTCAGCGCCAGCGCGATGCCGACGCCGATGGCCAGGCCCTGGCCCAGCGAGCCGCCCGAGATCTCCATGCCCGGCGTGTACGTCGCCATGCCGGACATGGGGAGGCGGCTGTCGTCGCTGCCGTAGGTCTCGAGCTCGCTCTCGGCGATGACGCCGGCCTCGATCAGCGCGGCGTAGTGCGCGATCGCGTAGTGGCCGTGGGACAGCAGGAAGCGATCGCGGCCTTCCCACTCGGGCTCGTCGGGGCGCAGCGTCATGGCATGGCCGTAGGCCACCGCGAGCACGTCGGCCCAGCCCAGCGCCTGGCCGATGTAGCCCTGCCCCTGTACCTCCCCCATCCGCAGCGCGAAGCGGCGGACGCGGTAGGCAGATTGCGCCAAGCTGGCGATCGAATTGTTGGTGAGGGTCATGTCAACTCCGTAGGTGGTCGAAAAATCCAGCGAATGCCGAAGGCGATCTCGAGTCGGGTCATTTGAGGATGCTCGCGGGCACATAGGACACGAGGGCCAGCACGCCGAAGGCGACGAGATAGAACGGCCCCAGTTCGCGCACCGTCTGCCCCACCTTGACCCTGGCCAGCGCGCTCGTGATGAACAGCGTGGTGCCGACCGGTGGCGTGTACAGACCGATGGCGAGGTTCACGACCATCATGATTCCGAGCTGCGTCATGTCCATGCCGATCGCCTGGGCCATCGGCACGAAGACCGGGGTCAGCAGCAGCACCGCAGCCGGCAGGTCGATGAACATGCCGAGGAACAGCATCAGCACGTTCATCAGCAGGATCACCATCCACTTGATGTGCACGTTGGACTGAACCCATTGGGCGATGCCCTGCGGCATCTGGTCGAAGGTCAGCAGCCAGCCGATCGCGGCCGAGGTCATGATGACGAGCAGCACCACGCCGGTCGCCAGGCCGGCCTGCACGACGGCGTCGTTCAGCCGCTTGAGCCCCAGGTCCCGGTAGATCAGGGCCGACACCAGCCCCGCGTACAGCGTCGACAGCACGGCCACTTCGGTCGGCGTGGCAATACCGAAGCGCAGGAAGACGATGATCAACACCGGCAGCACCACGGCCGGGGCGGCGTACAACAGGTGGCGGCGGAACGCGACGCCGTCGAAGCGCGTGAGGTCGCGCGGAAAGTTGCGCCGCCTGCCCACCCACCAGCACGCGGCCATGAAGCCGCTGCACATCAGCAGGCCGGGCAGCACGCCGGCCACGAACAGCTCGGCGATCGACGCGTTCGAGCTCAACGCGAACAGGATCATCGGGATCGACGGCGGGATGAGGATGTCGATCGTGGCGGCGGCCGCCAGCGTGGCCGCCGAGAACGCGGCCGGATAGCCGAGCCGCTTGTGCCAGGGGATCAGCAGCGAGCCGATCGCCGACGCGTCGGCCACCGCCGACCCGGAGACGCCGCCGAACAGCGTGGACGACAGCACGCCCACCTGGGCCGGGCCGCCGTGGAAGCGGCCGATCAGTGCCGACAACACGCCGACCAGCGCTTCCCCGAGCTTGCCGCCCATCATCAGCGAGCCGGTGAGCATGAAGAACGGGATCGCGATCAGCGGGAAGCTCTGCACCTGCGCGACCATCTGCTGCACGAGCAGGTCCAGCGGCACGCGGTCGGACGTCGCCGCCGCGGCCATCGCCGCCAGCAGCAGGGCATGGGCGATCGGCATGGCGGCCACCGCCGCGCCGAGGAAGACAACGAGGATGAGTGCACTCATGGTGTTCTCCAGAGTTCGGGGGTTACCAATGCGCCGTCGGCACCTGGGGCTCAGCATCGGGCGCGGGCTCGACCGGCAGGTGCCGCGCCTTCCAGGCGGACTGCAGCGCCAGCACGGCGAGCAGGAGCATGCCGACCATCACGCAGCCGTAGGTCAGCGACCCCGGCACCTGCAGGATCGGCGACTTCTCGTCGTGCACGACATCGAGCATGCGAAGGGTGGCCCAGGCCAGCGTGCCGTACAGGCCCGCCACCACCAGCCAGCCGGTCACCGTGACCACACGCCGCACGGCTGCCGGGACGGCGTCCATCAGGAAGGTGGTCGCGATGTGCGCGCTGTGCACGGCCGCCAGCACCACACCGGCCATCACCATCCACGGGAACAGCAGTTCGGGGACCTCGTTGGCCCACTGCAGGCTGGACCCGCGGGCATAGCGCAGCACGGTGTTGGCCACCAGGATCACGAAGATCGCGACCGTGCTCAGCCACAGCACGACACGGCACAGCCCCACCACGCCGCGTTCGACGGCGTTGCGTTCGACAACATTCACGGAAGTCTC
The DNA here is from genome assembly GCA_040384825.1 of Pseudomonadota bacterium. Lineage (GTDB taxonomy): Bacteria > Pseudomonadota > Gammaproteobacteria > Burkholderiales > Burkholderiaceae_C > LMDS01. The sequence goes on along the minus strand of JAZKIO010000014.1, from coordinate 50,159 downwards.
CTCAGGTGGACCCCGCGGGTCGCCGGTGGCGCCCGCGGAGCCGGTCAAGCCAGGGTCACTTGTTGCGGGCAGCCGCGATGACCTTCTTGACGTACGGACCGATCGGCGTCGCGAGCCACTTGTCGTCCACGCTCGCGGTCGCCTTCTCGAAGGCGGCCTTGTCCACCGTGGTGACCTGCACGCCCTTGGCCTTGAGTTCGGCGAGCAGCTTGTCGTCCGACTCCTGCGACAGCTTGCGTTGCAGGGCCGTGGCCTCGGCAGCCGCCTCGGTGACGGCCTTGCGATCGGCCTCGGACAGGCGGTCCCAGCTGCGCTTGCCGATCAGGAAGGGCGTCATCTGGAACATGTGGCTCGTCAGCGCCAGGTGCTTCTGCACCTCGTAGAGCTTGCTGGCGTGGATGTTCACCAGCGGGTTCTCCTGCCCGTCGACCACGCCCTGCTGCAAGGCCACGTAGAGCTCGGCGAACTTGATCTGCTGGGCCTCGGCGCCGAGGGACTGCATGATGTCCACCAGCACCGTGTCGGGCGGGGTGCGCATCTTCAGGCCCTTCATGTCCTCGACCTTGGTGATCGGCCGCTTGCTGTTGGTCATGTGGCGGATGCCGTTGTCCCAGTAGCCGAGCACGACCAGGCCCTTCTCGGCGGACTTGTCGGAGAGCTCCTTGCCGAGCGGGCCGTCCAGCACCTTGAAGGCCTGGCCGGCCGTGGCGAACAGGAAGGGCATGCCGAACGCGGCGTACTCGGGCACCGCGTTCGCCACCGCGCCCTGCGAGTTGGCCGACATGTCGAGCGCGCCGGTGCGCAGCGCGGTGACCATCGCCGCATCGTCGCCGAGCTGCGCCGACGGGGCCACCTGCACGTCGATGCGGCCACCCGATCTGGCCTTGACCACCTCGGCGAACTTGACCGCCGCTTCGTGGCGCGGGTTGCCGGGTGCGGCGCCATGGCCGAGGGTGAGCTTGACCGTCTGCGCCTGAGCAGGCAGCGGCAGCAGGAGGCTGCCGGCCGCCAGGGCCAGCAGGGTGTGGATGAAGGTGGTGCGTTGCATGGTCTTTTGTCTCCGGTGTGGTTCGAGGTGTCCGCGGGCGCGGGTCAGTGGATCAACATGCCGCCGTTCACGTCGAGCGTGATGCCGGTGCAGTACAGCGAGAGATCGCTGGCGAGGAAGACGCAGGCGCCACCGATGTCTTCGGCGCGGCCCAGGCGGGCGAGCGGGATCGTCTCGGCGATCTCGGCCTTCTTCTCTTCGGTGAGCTTGCCCTTGATGATGTCGGTGCCGATCAGGCCCGGCGTGATGCTGTTGACGCGGATGCCGACGGGGCCGAACTCGCGCGCCATCGCACGCGCCAGTCCGAGCACGCCGGCCTTGGCAGCCGAGTAGTGCGGCCCGCCGAGGATGCCGCCGCCGCGCTGCGCCGACACCGACGAGATGCACACGATCGAGCCGCTGCGCTGCGCCTGCATGGCCGGCAGCACCGCCTGCGACATGTACAGGGTGCCGCGCAGGCTCACGTCGAGGATGCGGTCGTAGTCGGCGCCCGTGATCTCGCAGGTCTTGGCAGGCTGCGTGATGCCGGCGTTGTTGACCAGCACGTCGATGCGGCCGAAGGCCTTCAGCACCGCCGCGGCGGCGGCCTCGCACGATGCCTTGTCGGTCACGTCGGCGACCAGGCCGAGATGACCGGCGCCGATCTGCGCCGCCGCATCGGCCGGCTCGGCACGTCCGAGATCGAGCACGACCACGCGGGCACCGTGCGATGCCATCAACTTCGCGGTCGCGAAGCCGAGGCCGTTGAGGCCGGCGCCGCCGGTGATGACGGCAACTTTGTCGTTGAGCAGCATGTCTTTCGTCTCCGTGAAGTGAGGTTCGGGACGAATAGTCGGCGCTGGCCCACATGACGGCAAGCGATGTGTTTTCAGCCTAAGATGACCGATCGTCACTCAACGACAGGGTTGACCCCATGGCCTCACTTCCGCCGGTCATCAACCTCCAGGCCTTCGAGGCCGTGGCTCGCCGACGCAGCTTTGCGCTCGCCGCGGCGGAACTCCACCTCACCGCATCGGCCATCAGCCACCAGGTCTCGCGGCTCGAATCGCATCTCGGTGTGCGCCTCTTTGAACGGAGTGCCCATGGCGTGCGGATCAGCGCTGCAGGCGAGCTGTACCTGTCACGGGTCGGCGGCGCGTTGTCGGCGATCGCGGCGGCGACCGAGGACCTGAAGCAGGGCGTCAGCAACAGCCTCTACGTGCACTCGGCGCCCAGCATCGCGAGCCTGTGGCTCATGTCGCGCTTACAAGGCTTCGCGCAGGCCTATCCCGACATCGCGCTGAACCTGTCGGCCGCCCACACGACCAGCGATTTCGAGCTCGGCCAGGCCGACATCGATCTGCGCTACGGCGTGCCGAACTGGCCCGGCCTGGTGGTCGAGCCCCTGTTCGAGGAACGCATCGTGCCGCTCGCGAGCCCGGCGTTCATCCAGGAGCACCGCCTGAAGCGGCCCGAGCACCTGCTCGGCGTCAAGCTGATCCAGAGCAACGTCAGCGTCGTCCAGTGGTCCGACTGGTTCGCGGCGTTCACCGACAAGCGCGCGCCGGATCGATTTTCAGTGCGGTTCGACCGGGCGCAGATGTCGCTCGATGCCGCCACCCAAGGGCTCGGCGTGGCGCTCGAGAGCGCGACCATCGCCGGCCGGCACATCGCCGAACGCAAGCTGAGGCCGGTGTTCGGGCTGGACAAGGCGATCAAGGTCAAGGCGCATTTCGCCGTCTACCCGGCCCGGCACGCGAAGCGGCCGCCCGTCGAGGCGTTCCTGGCGTGGATCCACGGCGAGGCCGCGAAGGGATAGCCGAAAGGCGGCGACCTGCACACGGACCGGCGCGCGGTGTATCGTGCCCCGAACGGAGGCCAGCGGCACGACGCACCTGCTCCGCGCGATCGCACCAACGAGGGCTCGATGCACTGCACAGCCTGCTCTTTCGACAATCCGGCCGGCGCGCGCTTCTGCAGCCAGTGCGGTGTCGCGCTCGCGATGCAGTGCCCGTCGTGCCACGAGCCGGTGACGCCGGCCTCGCGCTTCTGCAGCGCCTGCGGGTGCGCGCTCGTCGCCGCTGCCCCGTCGGCGCCCGGCCCTGCGGCTTCTCCCGTCGACAGCGACGCCGGTGAACGGCGCCACGCCACCATCGCGTTCTCCGACCTGTCCGGCTACACGCGGCTCAACGAGCGCCTCGATCCCGAGGAGGTCGAGGCCCTGATGGGGCGCATCAAGCGCGAAGCCGTGACGATCATCGAGCGGCACGGCGGCATCGTGAACCAGTTCGTCGGCGACGAGGTGATGGCGCTGTACGGCGTGCCGACGGCGCGGCGCGGCGATCCGGCCCGCGCCGTGCGGGCCGCGTTCGAACTGCACGCGGCGGTGCGCGCCATCGGCATCGAGGTCGAGCCGCGCATCGGCTGCCGGCTCGGCATGCACACCGGCGCGAGCACGGGCCGGGTGGTGGTGCGGCGCAGCGACACGCGCGCCGGCCAGTTCACCGTGACCGGCGACACCGTTAACGCCGCCGCGCGCCTGCGCGGCCTGGCCGCCGACGACGAGGTGGTGGTCGGCGCCGACACCTGGCGCGAGATCTCCGCGGAGTTCGAGGCCGAGGCCGGCAGCGCGGTGACCGTCAAGGGCAAGGAGCAGCCGGTCGTGCCGTACCGCATCCGCGGCGAGCGCGGCCATGCCGAAGCCGGACGGCCCTTCGTCGGCCGCCTCGACGAACTGCAGCAGTTGGACACCCTGCTCGGCAGCTGCCGTGCGCTGGGGCACGGGCGCCTGATCATCGTGCGGGGCGATCCGGGCATCGGCAAGACGCGGCTGCTCGGCGACTTCCGGGCGCGCGCGGCCGCGCTCGGCTTCGCCTGCCACGCCGCGGCCGTGCTCGATTTCGGCGCCGAGACCGGCCGCGATGCGGTGCGCAGCCTGGTGCGCGGGCTGCTGGGCCTCGGGCCCGAGGCCGACGAGGCGGAACGCCGCGCCGCGGCCGCCCGCGCCTGCGCCGAGGCGATGACCGCGGCGGAGAACGAGATGTTCGCCTGCGAGTTGCTCGACGTCGATCCGCCGCCGGCGCAGCGCCCGATCTACGCCGCGCTGTCGCGCGACGCGCGGGTCAGCGGCGTGGGCGCGACCCTGTGCGATCTGGTGCGCCACGCGAGCGCGCACCGCCCGCTGATGCTGCTGGTCGAGGACGTGCACTGGGCCGACGCCTGGACGCTCGAGCGCCTGGCCGCGATCGCCGCGCTGGCGCAGGCACGGCCGCTGCTGCTGGTGGCGTCCACGCGCTTCGAGGGCGATCCGAGCGCGGGGCCGTGGCGCAGCGCGCTGCACGGCGTGCCGACGACCGGCATCGACCTCGTGCCGCTTTCCGCGGACGAGGCCGAACACCTGGCCGAGTCGTTCTCCGACAAGGCCTCCGCGCGGGTGCGCGAATGCGTGCAGCGCGCGGCCGGCAACCCGCTCTTCCTGGAGCAGTTGCTGCTCAACGCCGAGGAGGCCGGGCTGGAGAACCTGCCCGGCACCATCCAGTCGCTGGTGCACGCCCGGCTCGATCGCCTGGAGCCGGCCGACAAGCAGGCGGTGCAGGCCGCGGCCGTGCTCGGCCAGCGCTTCTCGCTCGAGGCGCTGCGCCACCTGATCGACGCCCCGGCCTACGACGCCGCCGCGCTGGTCGCCCACTTCCTGATCCGCCACGAGGGCAGCGGCTTCCTGTTCTGCCATGCGCTGGTGCGCAACGGCGTCTACGAGTCCGCCCTGCGCACGCGCCGCCGCCAGCTCCACGCGCGCGCGGCCGAGTGGTACGCCGAGGACGACCCGGTCCTCGCCGCCGAGCACCTCGAGCGCGCCGAAGACCCGCGCGCGGCGGCCGCGTACCTGACGGCCACCGGCTTCGAGGCGCGCCAGTTCCACTACGTGCGTGCGTTGTCGCTCGCCGAGCGCGGGCTGGCGCTCGCGACCGACGCGGACACGCGCGGCGCGCTGCTCTCGAAGCGCGCCGCCCTGCTGCTCGAGCTCGGCCGCGTGCCGGACAGCATCGAGGCCTACCGCGAGGCGATCGACGTGGCCGCCACGCCGGCGGACCGCGCGCGCGCACTGCTGGGCATGGCCGCCGGAATGCGCGTCAACGACCGCGTGGCCGAAGGCCTGGTCGCGGTCGCCGAAGCACAACCGCTCGCCGAACGCGAAGGCTTGACGCTGGAACTGGCACACCTGCACCACCTGCGCGGCAACCTTTACTTCCCGCTCGGCCGCATCGACGAGTGCCTGCACGAGCACCAGGCGTCGCTGGCTTATGCGCGCGCCGCAGGGTCGGTGGAGGCCGAGGCCACGGCGCTCGGCGGGCTGGGCGATGCCTACTACCTGCAGGGGCGGCTGCGCTCCGCGCACGAGCAGTTCGCGCGCTGCGTGGCGCTGGCCCGCGAGCACGGCCTGGCCAAGCTCGAGGCGACGGTGCTGCACATGGTGGGCTGGAGCGCGGAGTACCTGTTGATGGCGCGCGAGGCCGTCGACATCGGCCTGCAGGGTGTCGCGCTCGCGGCGCGCCTGGCCGACCCGCGCGCGGCCATGCTGTCGCACTCGCTGGTGGCGCACCTCGCGGTCCGCGCGCTGGGCGACGTGGCGCTGGCCACGGAGCACGTCGCGCGGGCCCGCGCGCTCGCCGAGACGCTGGGCGCCGCCCGGTTTGTGGCGCAGGCGTTCGGGATCGATGCGTCGATGGCCCTGATGCAGGGCGACAGGCCGCGCGCCTGCCGGCTCGCTCGCGAAGGCCTGGCCGACCTGGGCGAGGCCGGGCTGCGGCACATCGGCGCCACGCTCTACGGCGTGCTCGCGTGCGCCGCCGACGACCCGGCAGAGCGCGCCGACGCCTTGCGCGAGGGCGAGGCCTTGCTGGACGCCGGCACGCTCAGTCACAACCACCTGCATTTCGCGCAGAACGCCATCGCCGCCGCGCTCGAGCAGCGGGACTGGGTCGGCGCGGAGCGCCATGGCGAACGGCTGGCGCGCTACTGCGCCGCCGAGCCGCTGCCGTGGACGGAGTTCGTCATCGCGCGTTGCCGCGCGCTCGTCCGGTGCGGGCGCGGCGAGCGCAGCGACGACCTGCGCGACACGCTGCGGCGCCTGCGGGACACCGCGGCGCGCGCCGAGTTCAACTCGGCACTGCCCGTGCTCGACGCCGCCATCGGTGCTTGCGGCATGGCGCCAGGCCCGTGAGCCGGCGATGCTCGTGCTGCCCTCCAACGTGCCCTGCCGGGGCGGAAACGGTCGACCATGGAACTCCGCCAGCTGCGCTATTTCGTCAAGGTCTGCGAGCTGCGCAGCATGGGCCGCGCCGCCGTCGAGCTCGGCGTGGTGACGTCGGCCCTGAGCCAGCAGATCAGCCGCCTGGAAAGCGAACTCAGCACCCGGCTGCTGCTGCGGGGCAGCACCGGCGTGAGCCCGACCGACGCGGGCGTGGCCTTCCTGCAGCAGGCCCAGCTCACGCTGCGCCATGCGGACGAGGCGGTCCGTGCGGCGCAGCAGGCGCGCCTGTCGGGCCATGTCAGCGTGGGCCTGGCGCCGACCACGGCCTCGGTGCTGGGCCTGCCGCTGATGCAGGCGATGCGCACGCGTTATCCGGACGTGCGGCTGCACCTGGTCGAGTCCCTGTCGGGCCACCTCGCCGGCATGCTGCAGGCGCGCCAGCTCGATCTGGCGGTGCTGTTCGAGACCGGCACGCCGCGCCGCTGGAGCATCGAGCCCCTGCTCGACGAGAAGCTGTTCGTGCTGGCGGCGGCCGGGCTCGCCAAGCGACCCGCCGGCCCGACCGTGCGGCTGGCCCAGCTCGCCGGCGTGCCGCTCATCATGCCGAGTGCCGGCCACGGCCTGCGCGCGACCCTCACCGCGGCCTTCGCCCGCGCCCGCATCGAGCCCGACGTGGTGGCCGAGGTCGACGGCCTGGCCCTGTTGATGGACGCCGTGCGCGCCGGTCTGGGCGCCACCATCCAGCCCGGTGCCGCGGTCGCGCGGCGGCCGGTGGACGGCGTGCTCAGCGCCCGGATCACCGACGCCCACGTCGGCCGGCGCAACCTGCTGGTCAGCCTGTCGGACGACGAACTGTCGCCGGCGGGCCTGGCCACCCGCGTCGTCATGGCCGACACGGCGCGCACGCTGGTGAACGAAGGCCGCTGGCCCGGCGCGAGTCTTCTCGAATCGTGAAGACCTGATCCCGGAACCGGCCTGTCGCCGAATCGGCGGCCTGCCTAGAGTCTCCCCATACCAAGGAGACGCGCCGTGAGGGATGAGCAGGTCGATGTGCTGGTCGTGGGCGGAGGCAATGCCGCGCTCTGCGCCGCGCTGATGGCACGGGAAGCCGGTGCCAGCGTGCTGCTGCTCGAGGCCGCGCCCCGCGCGTGGCGCGGCGGCAATTCGCAGCACACGCGCAACCTGCGCTGCATGCACGACGCGCCGCAGGACGTGCTGGTCGACGCCTACCCCGAAGAGGAGTACTGGCAGGACCTGCTCAAGGTGACCGGCGGCCTGACCGACGAGCACCTGGCGCGGCTGGTGATCCGTGCCTCGTCGAACTGCCGCGACTGGATGCGCCGCCACGGCGTGCACTTCCAGCCGCCGCTCTCCGGCGCGCTGCACGTGGCCCGCACCAACGCGTTCTTCATGGGCGGCGGCAAGGCGCTCGTGAACGCCTACTACCGCAGTGCCGAGCGCCTCGGCGTGCGGGTTCGCTACGAGACGCCCGTGGCTTCGGTGGAGCTCGACGGCGAGCGCTTCGTCGCGGCCCGCACCGAAGCCGGCGAACGCATCACCGCGCGCAGCTGCGTGCTGGCCGCCGGCGGCTTCGAGTCGAACCGCGACTGGCTGCGCGAGGCCTGGGGCCAGAACGAACGCGGCGAGTGGCCGGCCGACAACTTCCTGATCCGCGGCACGCGCTTCAACCAGGGCGTGCTGCTCAAACACCTGATCGAGGCCGGTGCCGACACCGTCGGCGATCCCTCGCAGGGCCACATGGTGGCGATCGACGCGCGCGCGCCGCTCTACGACGGCGGCATCTGCACGCGCATCGACTGCGTGTCGCTGGGCGTGGTGGTCAACCGCGAGGCGCGCCGCTTCTACGACGAGGGCGAGGACTTCTGGCCCAAGCGCTACGCCATCTGGGGGCGGCTGGTGGCCCAGCAGCCGGGTCAGGTGGCCTATTCCATCATCGACCAGAAGGCGGTGGGCCGCTTCATGCCGCCGGTGTTCCCGGGCACGGTCGCCGACACGCTGCCCGAGCTCGCGCGCCGGCTCGGGCTGGACGAAGCGACCTTCCTCCGCACCATCGCCGACTACAACGCCGCGTGCCGCGTCGGCCGCTTCGACCACACCGCCCTGGACGACTGCCATACCGAAGGCCTGGCGCCCGCCAAGACCCACTGGGCGCGGCCGATCGACACCGCGCCCTTCCACGCCTACCCGCTGCGCCCCGGCATCACCTTCACCTACCTCGGGCTGAAGGTGGACGACACCACCGCCGTGCGCTTCGCCGACCGGCCCAGCCCGAACCTGTTCGTGGCCGGCGAAATGATGGCCGGCAACGTGCTCGGCAAGGGCTACACCGCGGGCGTCGGCATGAGCATCGGCACCGCGTTCGGCCGCATCGCCGGCACGCAATCGGCAGCCGCAGCCGCAGCCGCCGTCATGAAGCAGAAAGAGGCCTCCCATGCAAACGCTTGATGCGCTGACGCGCGAGGCCGCGTCGCTCGCCGACGGGCCGCGCCGCGTCATCCCCATCCTGTCGGCCGCCGAGACCGAGGTCGGCCGGCAGATGCAGATCTGCAATGCCTGCCGCTACTGCGAGGGCTTCTGCGCCGTCTTCCCGGCGATGACGCGCCGGCTCGAGTTCGGCCAGGCCGACATCCACTTCCTGGCTAACCTCTGCCACAACTGCGGCGCCTGCCTGCACGCCTGCCAGTACGCGCCGCCGCACGAGTTCGCCGTCAACGTGCCGCAGGCCATGGCCGAGGTGCGCGGCCAGACCTACACGAACTACGCCTGGCCGCCCGCGCTCGGCGCGCTCTACCGACGCAACGGGCTCGTGCTGTCGCTGGCGCTGGCGGCCGGGCTGGCGCTGTTCCTGGCCCTGGGCGTGCTGATGAAGGGCGGCCTGTGGGGCACCGCGCCCGGCGAGACCTTCTACAGCGTGTTCCCGCACAACCTGCTGGTCGGCCTGTTCGCCCCGGTGTTCGGGTTCGCGACGCTGGCGCTGGCGATGGGCGTGCGGCGCTTCTGGCGCGACATCACGCCGGCCACCAGCGGCGCGCCGGTGAGCGGGCCGGCCGCGGCCGAAGCGACCGACGCGGTGCTGCGCCTCAAGTACCTCGACGGCGGCCATGGCGAGGGCTGTCACAACGAGGACGACGCCTACACGCTCGCCCGCCGGCGCTTTCACCACCTCACCTTCTACGGGTTCATGTTGTGCTTCGCCGCCACCAGCGTCGCCACGCTCTACCACTACCTGTTTGGCTGGGCCGCCCCCTACGACCTGCCCAGCCTGCCCAAGCTGCTGGGCGCCGTCGGCGGCATCGCCCTGATGGCCGGGACGGCCGGCCTGTGGTGGCTGAACCGCCGCCGCGACCCCGCGCACGGCGACCTGAAGCAGAAGCCGATGGACCTCGGCTTCATCGCCCTGCTGTTCCTCACCAGCGCCAGCGGCCTCGCGCTCTGGCTGGCCCGTGGCACGCCCGCGATGGCCCTGATGCTGTGCCTGCACCTGGGCGCGGTCATGGCCCTGTTCGCCACGCTGCCCTACGGCAAGTTCGCCCACGGCATCTTCCGCAGCGCCGCGCTGCTGCGCCATGCCGTCGAGAAGCGCCTGCCGAACCCGATCGGCCTCGGCGCCGATTGAACCCGACCCCGACAACCCCGAGGAGACAAACGATGAACAAGCGACAACTTCTGCGCGCCACGACCCTGTCGATCGCCGCGCTCGCCCTGGCCGGCCACGCGACGGCCCAGGACTTCCCACCCAAGAAGGCCGTCACGCTGGTGGTGGGCTTCGCCGCCGGCGGCGCGGCCGACTCCGCAGCGCGGCTGATCGCCAAGAAGCTCGGCGAGGACATCGGGCAGACCGTCGTCGTCGACAACCGCGGCGGCGCGGGCGGCAACATCGCGCACCAGCAGGTGGCGCTCGGCCCGATCGACGGCTCGATGCTGCTGTTCGGCTCGATCGGCCCGCTGACCATCGCGCCGCACGTGATGAAGGTGAACTACGACCCGTTCAAGGACCTGGCGGCCGTGTCGGGCGGCGTGAACTTCCCGAACGTGCTGGTCGTGCGCAAGGGCCTGGGGGTCAAGACGCTGGCCGAGTTCGTGGCGATGGCGAAGAAGAAGCCGGGCAGTGTCGACTTCGCGTCCACCGGCGCCGGTTCGGCATCGCACCTGGCCGGAGAACTCTTCTCGCAGCGCGCGGGCATCGAGATGGTCCACATCCCGTACAAGGGCGGCGCGCCGGCCTTGCAGGATCTGCTGGGCGAGCGCATCGCCTCGTACTTCTCGGCGCCGCCGACGGCGCTGCCGCACATCGAGGCCGGCAAGCTGATCCCGCTGGCGACCACCGGCCTCAGCCGCCCCGCGTACATGCCGAACATCCCGACGGTGGCCGAGTCGGGCTATGCGGGCTTCGAGGCCCTGAACTGGTATGCCTTCGTGGCGCCCGGCAAGACGCCGGTGGTGCTGCTGGAACGCTGGAACCAGGCCATCGTCAAGGTGCTGGCCGACCCCGAGGTGAAGGACGCGCTGAACAAGCACGGCCTGACACCGCAGCCCACCACCCGCGCCCAGCTCACCGAGTTCATGAAGAAGGAAGACGCCAAGTGGGGCGCGATCGTGCGCGAGCGCAAGATCGCCGCGAACTGACCCGACGCGAGCGCGCGGTCGCCGGGCCTACCATCCGGCCATGAACCGACTGCCACTCGAACTGGACCGCCTCGGCGGCGGCGAACGCGCCGCCGTGCTCGCGGTCTCGCTGCCCGCCGGCTGGGCGCAACTCTCGGCCGTCTGGCGCGGCGTGCAGACCGACCTCGAGCTGCCCGCGCCGGCCATCGCCGTCTCGGGGACCGACGCGTTGCAGCTGTGGTTCGCGTTCGCGGCGCCGCCCTCCGCAGCCGAACGGGCGCGCTTCCTCGCGGGCCTGCGGGCCCGTTACCTGGCCGACGTGCGACCGGCGCAGGTGCAGCTGTTCGGCGACGTGGGCACGATGCCTGCGGTGCCCGGCGCCGAGGTCGCGCCCCAGCGCTGGTCCGCGTTCGTCACGCCCGACCTGGCCTCGGTGTTCGACGACACGCCGTGGCTGGACCTGCCCCCGGGCGACGAAGGCCAGGCGGCCATCCTGCGCGCACTGGAGCCCATCCAGCCGGCCGCCCTGGCGCACGCGCTGAGCCGGCTCGAACCGCCGGTCGCACAGGCGGCACCGCCCGCGCCGGCCCCGGTCGTCGCCCAGCGCGACGCCGATCCCGCGCGCTTCCTCGCCGGGGTGATGAACGACGAGGCCGCGCCGCTCGCGCTGCGCATCGAGGCCGCCCGGATCCTGCTGCTGGACGGGCAGCGCCGCGGCTGATTGCGCCGGTCACCGTCCAATCCAACGTCAAGTGCCCGCGTCGGCGGGCGCGGCGCCGAGGCGGCGCTGCACCGCCTCGACCAGCGGCCCGATCGCCGAGGGCGGAAACGGCGCGACGCTGCTGACGTTGATCTCGCACAGCACGAAGCGCTCGGCGCCGTCCGCCGCCGGCTCGCCGAGCATGAAGTCGCAGTCCCACAGCAGCGGCAGCCGCTCGCGTGGCAGGCCCACGCGTTCGCACAGCGAGCGGACCCAGCTCGTCTCGAGCTGTTGCCGCAGGAGCTGGAAGGCCGCCAACTCCGGCCCGTGGTACAGGCGCGGCCCCGGCACCGGTTCGCCCGGATGCAACGCGTTGACAGCCTGGTGACCGAACCCGGCCACGCGGTCCTCGACGAGGTAGGCGCGCACCATGCCCTCGCCCAGGCGCGACTGCCAGGGCTGGTCGATCATGTGGCCGCCGCCGGCGGGCTCGAAGTACGGCGCCAGCGTGGCCTGCAACGTCGCCAGGTCCATGCGCTGCGACGTGCTGCCACGCTGCGCGTGCTGCACAGTCAGCGCGCCGTCGCCGTCCTGCTCGACGCGCCACACGCCGACGCCGCTGTGCCCGCGGTGCTGCTTGAGCACGCGGGCGCCGTGCCGCAGTCGCCCGGGCAGGTCGGCCGCCAATTGCGCGAGGCTGTCTATGCGCGCCACGTCGCTGCCGAAGGGCAGGTCGCGCGTCTCGAACAGCACGTCCTTGGTGCCCAGGCGCCGGATCGCGTCGGGATGCGCGCTGACGAAGACGCCCGCTTGCGCCGCGTCTTGCAGCACAGCATCGAGCCGGTCCCGGCGCCGCCCCTCCTCGATCGGGTTGCACCACGCCAGCACGACCTGCACGCCCCGCAGTTGCTGCGCCACCTCGTCGGCGAAGTCGTCGTGCCAGATGGCAGGCTCGGCCCGCACGCCGGCGGCCGCAAAGGCCGCGAACAGCGCGGCGAAGCGGCTGGCGGCCGGGTCGGCGCGGTCCCGCGCGGCGCGGTCGCCGGGGTACAGCAAGGCCACTGCGGGGGCGGCCGGCAGGTCCGGGGCGATCGAAGCCATGACGAGTCCTCCTGCGCAAACGCGCGAGCGCAGAGCTTAAAGTGCCACGACGCCGAGGAGCCCCGATGACCCCGCTCACGCTGCACTACCACCCGCTCTCGTCCTATTGCCACAAGGTGCTGATCGCGATCGAGCACCTGGGCATCGAGGTCGACCGGCAGCTCTTGAACCTGGGCGATCCTGCAGCGCGGGCGGCGCACCTGGCCTTGTGGCCGACCGGCAAGATGCCGTTGCTGGTCGACCAGGGCCGGCCGATCCCCGAGACCAGCATCATCATCGAGCACCTGCAGCGCCACCACGCGCCCCCGGGTCGCCGGTTGATCCCCGACGACGTGGACGCGGCACTCGAGGTGCGCCTGTGGGACCGCCTGTTCGATCAGTACGTGATGACGCCGATGCAGGCGCTGACCGCCGACCTGCTGCGCGCACCGGCCGATCGCGATGCGATCGACGTCGCGCAGGCACGCCACGGCCTGGCGTCGGCCTACGCGTTCATCGACCGCCATCTGGACGGCCGGACCTGGGTGGCGGGCGATGCCTTCAGCCTGGCCGACTGCGCCGCCGCACCGGCCCTGTTCTATGCCGTGACCTACGTGCCGCTGGCGCCGGACCAGCGGCACCTGGCGGCGTACTTCGAGCGGCTGCTGGTCCACGCGGCGGTGGCGCCGGTCATCGAGCAGGCGCGGCCGTGGTTCAAGTACTACCCCGGGCGGGCCGGGCTGTCGCCGCGCTTCTGTTGAGACCTCACTGCCGATCGAGCGCGAGCGCCGGCACGGCCGGCCGCTCGATCGGCACGACGGGCGGCGTGCCGGACGGCCCGGCGATGGCCACGCCGCGGCCCACCGGCGTGCCGAAACGCGGGCGGCCCTGCGCGTCCCAGTCGAAGCGCTGCGCCCGCACGCTTCGGCGCGACCAGCCGCCGCCGGCGTGGTCGATCGCGTGGTACACGATCCAGTCCTCGCGGCCGTCGGGCGACTTGACGAAGCTGTTGTGGCCCGGCCCGAACGCCTCGGCCTCGGGCGACTTGGCGAACACCGGCGCCGCCGTCTTGACCCAGGACGCGGCGTCGAGGATGTCGCCGCCTTCGTAGGTCAGCATGCCCAGGGTGTAGTCGTCGGTCCAGCTCGCGCTGGCCGAGTAGACGAGGAAGATCCTGCCGTCGCGCTGCAGCACCGCGTGCCCCTCCATCAACGCGGCACCCGACCGTTCCCAGTCCAGCTGCGGCGCCGCGATCTCGTGGCGCGGGCCGGCCAGCGTCCAGGGGTTGGTCATCGGCGCGATGTAGGTCACCTGCGGAAAGCCGTCGCCCGCCTTGCGCCAGCCCGACCACACGAAGTAAAGCGCGCCGTCGCGTTCGAGCGTGAGGCCGTCGATCGCCCACTCGTCCTCGGTGGCGGCGATGCGGCCCTTGAACCCGTAGGTGCCTTGCGGGTCGGGCGTCTGCGCTTCCAGCACGTACATGCGGTGGGTGGCGTTGTCGCCATCGCTGGCGGCGAAGTAGATGTACCACTTGCCGTCCACGACCTGCAGTTCCGGCGCCCAGATCTGCCGGCTGTAGGCGGTGCCGGCCGGCGGCATCCAGACCGGCAGCATCGGCGCGCTGCCGATGTCCTGCAGCCGCGCGGCGCGGGCCACGCCGATCGCCACGTCGCCGATGCTGCGGCAGTAGTAGTAGTACCCGTCGCGGTACACGACGGAGGGGTCCGCGGAGCCGCCCGGCCCTCGCGCCGGCACGATGGGATTGATCAGTCGATTCATCGCTCGCGAGGGTTGTGGCCCGGCGTCCTCGGCGCGCGCCGCGGGCCACGCCATGAGGGCGAACACCTGCGCGAGAAGGACGATGTACGCGCAAGGTCGTATGCGCGAGCGGGCGGGTGGGGGGCTGGGCTGCTTCATCGGAGCGCCCCGGGCGCATCTGTCGCCCGGAACGCGATGCGCAGTGTCGGGCGCGCCGCCCTTCGGTGAAACCTCGAACAGGGGCCGGATCGAGACCGCTGTATCGGTTCTCGTGAGCGGAGGCCGACAGCGCTTCTGTCGCGCTCGGCCGATCTATCCCGACGACGTCATCCCGACGTCGTCACGGTTCACGACATCGCCCGCCAGCTCGATGGCTGGCGAACGATTCGAGTGGTCATCAGCGCGGCGCAGACGCGGGCGTCGGCCCGGATTGCGCGCCCGGCTTGGCGGGCTTCTTGGTCGCGACACCGGCGCTGGACGCCGCGGCCTCGACCGGCGGCTTGGTGGCCTTGTTGCCGGCGGCTGCGGCCGACGCCGACTTGCTCGCCGACGCGGCGGATGCCGCCGGCATGGGCTGCTGCGCGTTGACGGCCGTCATCGGCGCCATCACGAGCGCGGCGCACAGCGCCGGCAGCGCCAGCGCCCTGGCGGCTTCGATGCGATGAGACTCAGACATGGCGGCTCCTTCGCGTGGTCAGGTTGCGGTTGGTCGCGAACTTCTTCCAGAGAAAGCTGGCGACTGCCATCAGGATCAACTTGCGCATGGAGGGCTCCTCGTGGGTGGATGGGGAAAGCAGGGTCTATTCGTGCAGCATCACGTTCAACTGGTCGACGACGCCGGCCCAGTCGGCGTCCTCGCGGATCTCATCGCGCAGGAAGCGCGCCTGGGCTTCGGTCCAAAACGGCGCCTCGGACAACCGCGCGCCGTTGGGCAGGCCGCGGTGCGTGGCGACGAACGCTTGGATGTCCGCCTCCTCGTTCGGCAGGCCGAGCTGCGCGAACAGATCGGCCACGCTGTGATTGGTGAGGTCCATCGTCGACTCCGGGGTGGCTGCAGGTACGGCAGGCCATCGTGACCGCGGCGCCGGACGCACGCAGCCGGACAGGGCCTTTCGATCGCCGCGGCGCAGTCCTACGCACGCCTTTCCCCGCGAGCGAACATGATCACCGCGTCGACAGCCGATGGAGCGACCCCATGGAAAAGCGCCAGTCCAAAACGACCCGGAAATCCACCAGCACAAAGCGCGCTTCGGCGAAGAAGACTGGCGCCGAGCCGTGGGACAAGGGCAACCCGAAAGGCCCCGGCGAACACACGCACCTCTCGCCGCAGGCCAAGGCCAGCGCGAAGCGGCATGCCAAGGCGGCCGGGCGCCCGTATCCCAACCTCGTCGACAACATGCGCGCAGCCGCCGCTGACAAGAAGAAGTAGCCAGCGCGCGGACCGGGGAACCGGCCATGGGGTCACATCGGGTTGACCCCGTTGACCCCTGCGGCCGGCCGCGGGAAACTTGGAATCGTGTTCTGCCGAGCAGAATAGCCACCCCAGCCCGCACCCCAGGAGACCCCATGAAATCGAAGCTGATCCGGCTCACCGCGATGTTGTCGCTGCTCGTCGCGGCCGGCGTGGCCCAGGCGCAGGACATCCAGGAGCGCACGATCCGCTTCGGGCACCTGAACAACCCCGATCACCCGACCAGCACCGGCGTCAAGAAGTTCGCCGAAATCGTGGCGGCCAAGAGCGGCGGCAAGATCACGGTCAAGGAGTTCCCCAGCTCCCAGCTGGGCAACGAGCTGCAGCAGCAGTCCGCGCTGCAGGGCGGCGTGCAGGAGATGCTCACCGCCTCGACCACCTCGCTGACCGGCATCGTCAAGGAATTCGGAGTGTTCGACTTCCCGTTCCTGTTTAGCAACGCGAAGCAGGCCGACGCCATGGTCGACGGGCCGCTGGGCAAGATGCTCAGCGCCAAGCTGGCCGAGAAGGGCGTGGTCGTGCTCGGCTTCTTCGACCTCGGGTTCCGCAACGTCACCAACAGCAAGCG
The DNA here is from genome assembly GCA_040384825.1 of Pseudomonadota bacterium. GTDB lineage: Bacteria > Pseudomonadota > Gammaproteobacteria > Burkholderiales > Burkholderiaceae_C > LMDS01. Next base: position 33,678 of record JAZKIO010000014.1, on the reverse strand, counting down.
CTCGATCACCAAGGGCGAGGACCTCGACGGCCTGAAGCTGCGCGTGATCCCGAACCCGGTGTTCCTCGAGACCTTCAAGACCTTCAAGGCCAACCCGCTGCCGATGCCGTTCGCCGAGCTGTACAACGCGCTCGAGAGCAAGGCCGTCGACGGCCAGGAGAACCCGTACTCGGTGATCCTGTCGAGCAAGTTCTTCGAAGTGAACAAGTACGTCAGCGGCACGAACCACGTCTACGCCACCAACCCGGTGCAGATCAGCAAGAAGTTCTGGGACAAGCTCTCGCCGGCCGAGCACAAGCTGCTGCAGGAGGCCGCGATCGAGGCGCAGAACTTCCAGCGCATCGCCAGCCGCGAGGCCGCGGGCAAGGCGCTGACGGAGTTGAAGGCCAAGGGCATGGTCTACAACGACATCGCACCCGCCGAACTCGACCGCATGCGCGCCGCCGTGAAGCCGGTGCACGACAAGTTCGCCGCCTCGTACGAGCCGGGGGTCGTGACGCTGTTCCGCACCGAGCTGGAACGCGTCTCCAAGCTCTGACCACCGGGCGCGCCGCATGCCGTTGCTGGGCCGGGCCGCCGTGGCCATGTGGTGGGACATGGCGCCCGCCCATCGCGCCGAGTTCGAGCACTGGCACGCGCACGAGCACTTCCCCGAGCGGCTGGCGATTCCGGGCTTCCAACGCGGCTCGCGCTGGGCGCAGGCCGACGGCGGCGACGGCTACTTCGTGCTCTACGAACTGGCCTCGTACGAGACGCTGACCTCGCCCGCCTACCTGGCTCGGCTGAACGACCCGACGCCGTGGTCGCAGAAGATGATGCCGCTGCACAGCCGCATGGTGCGCAGCCAGTGCCGCGTGCTGGCCAGCCACGGCGGTGGCCTGGCGGGCGCGATGCTGACGATCCGCCTCTCGCCGGACCCGCAGCGCGCCGATGCGCTGCGCCAGCACCTGCAGGCCGCGCTGCACGAGCTGCCGCAACGCCCCGGCGTGACCGCCGCGCACCTGCTGCAGACGCAGACCCCGCCGGCCGCCGCCACCACCGAACAGAAGATCCGCGGCGGCGACGGCGTGGCCGACTGGATCGTGCTGGTCGCCGGCTACGACGCGGATGCGCTGGCCGCACTTGCCTCCGGCGCGCTCGGCGGCGCGGCACTCGATGCAGCCGGCGCGCAGGTTGGCGCCGTGACCGGCCTCTATCGGCTGTCGAGTGCGCTGACGCCGGCCGACCTCTGACGCGCCGCGGCACCGGGTGCCGCAGTGATCGACATGCACCCATTCGTGCGCGCACCGGGCATGCCATGCAGAATCGCGGCCATCGCGCGCCGGGACGCGCTGGAATCACAGGCCCCCATGAGAGACAGCCAGACCAGCGCCGGCGCGGACAGCGTCCTGCCCGCTGCAGCCCACTTCCTGCCGGACGGCACGCCCGTGTCGGCGCCGCTCCAGGGCCACGACTGGAGCCGCTCGCCGCTCGGCCCGCCGGGCACCTGGCCGCGCGCGCTGCGGGCGGCCGTCGCGATGATGCAGGACTCGCCGCTGCCGATGTGGCTGGGCTGGGGCCCCGACCTGGGCATGGTCTACAACACCGGCTATGTCGAGCTGCTGGCCGACAAGCACCCGCAGGCGCTCGGCGCCCCGCTGCAACAGGTCTGGGCGGAGATCTGGGCCGACATCGACCCGCTGGTCGCGAGCGCCCTCGCCGGCCGCGCGATCGTGCGCGAGGACCTGCCGCTCACGGTGAACCGGCGCGGCCACGACGAACAGGCCTGGTTCACGTTCTCGTACTCGCCGCTGCGCGAGGACGACGGCTCGGTCGCCGGGATGATCTGCACCGTCTGGGAAACGACCGAACGCGTGCAACGCATCGCCCGCATCCGCGAAGCCGAGGAGCGCTACCGGCTGGCCGTGCTCGCCACCAACGACGCGATCTGGGACTGGCGCCTGGCCGACGGCCACGTCGTCTGGAACCAGGCCCTGCGCTCGCTGTTCGGCCACGACCACGACCACACCACGGCGGCCTGGTGGATCGAGCACATCCACCCGGACGACCGGGCGCGCATCGACGCCAGCATCCACGCGGTAATCGACGGCACCGGCACGGCCTGGTCCGGCGAGTACCGGTTCCGCTGTGCGGACGGCCGCTACGCCGACATCCTCGACCGCGGCGCGGTGCTGCGCGACGAGCACGGGCGCGCGCTGCGCATGATCGGCGCGATGCTCGACCTGACCGCGCGCAAGGCCACCGAATCGGCGCTGCGCGAGAGCCAGCGGCGCTTCCAGACGCTGTTCGATTCGATCGACGAGGGCTTCTGCGTCATCGAGTTCCTGGACGGCCCGCATGGGCCGCTGAGCGACTACGTCCACGTGTCCGCGAACCCGGCCTACACCGCCAACAGCGGCATCCCGGACGCCGTCGGCAAGCGAGTGCGCGAGCTGGTCCCGCTGGAGGCCGAAGCCTGGGTCGAGACCTACCGCGAGGTGCTCGTCACCGGCGCGCCGGTGCGCTTCGAGCGCGAGCTCGTCGCGACCGGGCGCTACCTGGAGCTCGCGGCGTTCCGGGTCGAGCCGCCCGAGCGCCGCCAGGTCGCGGTGCTGTTCCAGGACGTGACGCCGCGCCACCGCGCCGAGCTGGCGCTGCGCGACCTGAACGAGACGCTGGAGCGCCGCGTCGCCGAGGAGGTGGCCGGCCGCCTGAGGACCGAGGAGACGCTGCGCCAGTCGCAGAAGATGGAGGCGGTCGGCCAGCTCACCGGCGGCATCGCGCACGACTTCAACAACATGCTCGCGGTCGTGATCGGCTCGCTCGACCTGCTCGGGCGGCGCCTCGCGCCCGACGACGCGCGCGCGAAGCGCTACGTCGACGCCGCGAAGGACGGCGCCCGCCGCGCCGCGCAGCTCACGCAGCGGCTGCTCGCGTTCTCCCGGCAGCAACCGCTCAGGCCCGAGCCGGTCGACGCGAACAAGCTGGTGGCCGGCATGTCCGACCTGCTGCGCCACTCGCTCGGCGGCGCGGTGCGGCTGGAGACGGTGCTGTCCGGCGGCCTGTGGCGCACCCATGCCGACCCGAACCAGCTCGAGAACGTGGTGCTGAACCTGGCCGTCAACGGCCGCGACGCGATGGCCGACGGCGGCCGCCTGACGATCGAGACGGCCAACTGCCACCTCGACGAGCGCTATGCCGCCGAGCACCTGGGCCTGGCCGCCGGGCAGTTCGTGATGATCGCGGTCAGCGACACCGGCACCGGCATGTCGCCCGAGGTCGTCGCCAAGGCCTTCGACCCGTTCTTCACGACCAAGGAGGTCGGCCGCGGCACCGGCCTCGGGCTGAGCCAGGTCTACGGCTTCGTCAAGCAGACGGGCGGCCACGTGAAGATCTACTCCGAGGTCGGCCAGGGCACGGCCGTCAAGGTGTACCTGCCGCGTCTGATCGGCGTGCCCGACGAGGCCGCGCCGGACGAGACCGCGGCCGCGATGCCGCTCGGCGACGCCCGCGAAGTCGTGCTCGTCGTCGAGGACGAGCCGGCGGTGCGGCAGTTCTCGGTCGAGGCGCTGAACGAGCTCGGCTACCGCGTGCTCGAGGCGGACGGCGCCGCCGCCGCGCTGCGCCTGCTCGATGCCCACCCCGAGATCGCGCTGCTGTTCACCGACGTGGTGATGCCCGATGTCAACGGCCGCAAGCTCGCCGACGAAGCCTTGCGCAGGCGCCCGTCGCTGAAGGTGCTGTTCACGACCGGCTACACCCGCAACGCCGTCGTGCACAACGGCGTGCTCGATCCCGGCGTGCAGCTGATCGGCAAGCCGTTCACGATCGAGGAACTCGCGCTGCGCGTGCGCGAGGTGCTGGACGCGCCGCCGGCCTGAGCCGCCGCGCTACCAGGCGCCGCCGAACTGCGTGTCGGTGAGCACGCGCGCGTTCGGCGCCGGGTTGCCCGGCACGAACGCGCCCGACTGCACGCCCTGCCGGTAAGACCCGTAGGCCTTGTAGCTGGTGCGCCCGGCGCGGTAGGTCTCGGTGCCGTTGGAGCCGCCGAAGATCGCCCAGTCGGTCTCCTTGTCCTCGTTGAACCAGACCAGCATGCGCACCTTTGTCGCCGTGGTGTAGTTCATCAGGTCGGTGATCCACTGCGACTTGAGCCCGACGTTCACGCCGCCGGTGGTCACGGTCGTCGCCGCCGTCTCGGTCAGCGCGAGCGGTCGGGTCGTCATGGCGCGCAGGCGCTGCGCCATCGGGTCGAACACCTGCTGCGGCGATTGCCAGCTCGACCAGCTCTGGCTCGCGCCCCAGTTGTAGCCGTCGATGGCGACCCAGTCGACCTGCGCGTCGCCGGGGTAGGCCTCCTCGGCGCGCGCGTTCGGCGAGTCGACGTTGTTGACAGCCCAGACCCACTGCACGCTGCGCTGGTCCAGGCCCTTGGCGACGAAGATGGCGCGGGTGCGGCGCCACGCTTCCTGGTAATGCGCGCCGGTGTTGCCGTTGAGGCCGATGCTCCACGGGTACCAGTTGCCGTTCATCTCGTGCGCGAAGCGCAGGTACACGCGGCGATCGTCGCCGCTCAACGGCAGCCCGTCGGGCCCGGCGACGTACAGGCGCAGGCGCTCGGCCCAGGCCTTGAGGTAGGTGTCGTACTCGCCGCGCCCGATGCGCGCCAGCAGATCGGCCGGGGTCGCCGAGGCGGTGCACAGGAAAGGCTCCCAGGTGATCATCGGCACGTTGCCGTTGGCCCAGATCGCCGGCAGCTGCTGCTTGAACAGGTTGTCCATCGTCTTGGTGCGGTTGCACCAGTCGGTGAACAGGTTCACCACGGCGTGGCGCTTGCCCTGCCACGCCTCCATCGCCTTGAGCTGGTCCATCGCCCAGCCCTGGTTGCCGTAGTAGACGCCGAGCAGCGCCTGCTGGGCCTGCGCCGTGGCGCCGCTTTGCAGGGCGAGCGCGATCGCCGCGCCGCGCAGGGCCCGCGCGAGAAACGGGGAACGGATCATCGAGGATCGATCGAGGGCCATGGCTGCTCCGGAGGGTCGGCCATTCTGGCGCCGCGCCCGGTGGCCCGGCAGCCCGCGTTCGCGGGATGCGCGCGGCTTCGCGGGCGGCGCTCAGCCGCCGCTGAGCGCGAGCACGATGGCGACGAAATCCGTGGGCTGCAGCGGGTGGTCGAGCGCGCGCACGCCGTGGCCGTTGACGAAGATGCGCATGTTCGGCCGCAGCAGCCCCTGCTCGTCGACGACGCGGAAGCGCACGCCCGGGAACTGGCGCTCCAGGTCGGCGAACAGCGCCGCGAGCGTGTCGCCCGCCGCGTCGACGTGCGCCACGCGGGTGTACGAGCGCAGCGCGGCCGGAACCAGCACCCTCATGCCACTTCGCCGACTTCCACGGCGTAGATCTCGGGCAGATGGCGGGCGATGTTCGACCAGCGCACGCCTTCGTCGCGGCCGATCCACAGCTCGCCGCTGGTGGTGCCGAGGTAGAGCGCCGGGCTCGGCCGCGCGTCGACCGTCATGGCCTGGCGCTTCGTCGTCCACCAGGCCTGCGCCTCGGGCAGACCGGCGTCGAGCCGCTGCCAGGTGCGGCCGGCGTTGCGGGTGACGTAGGCCGCCGGCCGGCCGTCGGGGCTGGTGCGGGGCCAGACATCGGTGCCGTCCATCGGGAACACCCACGCCGTGTTCGCGTCGTGCGGGTGCACGACCATCGGGAAGCCGATGTCGCCGACGCGCTTCGGCATCTTCGCGCCGACGCGCTGCCAGGTGGCGCCCGGCCGGTCGAGCCGGTAGATGCCGCAGTGGTTCTGCTGGTAGAGGCGATCGGGCTGCGAGGGGCACAGCCGCACGCAGTGCGGGTCGTGGAACGTGAGCGTGGTCGGGTCGAGGCCCTCCACCACCTGCAGGCCGTCGACCAGCGTCGACCAGCTCGCGCCGGCATCGCGCGACTCGTGCACGCCGCCGCTGGACATCGCGAACAGCAGGTGCGCCGGATCGCGCGGGTCGACGATGATGGAATGCAGCTTCGGCCCGTCGGGCGTGCCGTCCTGCGCCGAGCCCATCCAATCGCGGAACCGCGCGTCGTCGTTGACGGACGCCAGCGGCGCCCAGCTGACGCCGCCGTCCTCGGAGCGGAACAGGCCCTGCGGCGAGGTGCCGGCGTACCAGGTGTCGCGCTCGTCGGCGTGGCCCGGCGTGAGCCAGAAGGTGTGGTCGACCGAGCGCGCCGGCAGCCCCGGCGGGTTGGCGAACGCGGGCGGCTGGCGCGCCTCCTTCCAGGTGCGGCCGAGGTCGGTCGAGCGGAAGATCGTCGGCCCGAGGTGGCCGGTCTTGGCGGCGGCCAGCAGGGTGCGGCCGTCGCGCGGGTCGAGCACCACGTGGCTGATGGTGTGGCCGAGGAAGTGCGGGCCGTCGGCCGTCCAGGTCCTGCGCCGCGCGTCGCCGTGGAACAGCCACGCGCCCTTGCGCGTGGCGACGAGCAGGACCGGGTGGGTCGGCTTCGCGATCGCCTTCTTGACGGCGGCGGCGGCGGCGCGGGCGGGCGTGGCGGGTCGGCTCATGGAGGTTCCTCGGGGCGGGTGGACGTCAAGGCACGACGATCGGCCGGTGGCGTTTTCGACACCGGCCGAAAAGCATAACCACCCGACGCGGCGCGAATGGCTAGACTTTGCCCACCACCCCGAGGAGACCGGATGAACGCGAGATGCCTGATGGCTGGCCCCTTCCTGATCGCCGCGGCGGCGCTGTTCGGTTCCGGCACGGCCAGCGCCGCGCCGGGCGGCTGGCGCGATTGCGCCGCCGAAGGGCAGACCTGCGACGTCCGCGGCCGCACGACCGTGCGCTACGGCGACCAGGGGCGCTGGAACACCCGCACCGTCAACGGCCCGGTCGCCTGCAACAACGCCACCTTCGGCGATCCGGCACCCGAGCGCCGCAAGCGCTGTCAGGTGCGCGGCGGCGGCGACGCCAACCCGGGGCCCGGCAACGGCGGCAGCGCGGGCTGGCGGCGTTGCGCCGAGGAAGGCCAGGTCTGCCGGTTCAACGGCCGGGCCGAGGTGCGCTACGGCACGTCCGGCCGCTATGTCTACCGTGACGCCGTTCGCGAAGTGCGCTGCGACACGCGCACGTTTGGCAGCGATCCGTACGACGGCCGGCGCAAGTCCTGCGAGATCCGGCGCTGACGAGGCCCTCGCCCGGCGCCGCGGCGCGTCGGGTTCGTCACGCCCGGTTGCGAGCGGGGGCTTCAGTCCGGGCCGGTGGGGCCGAAATCCCGTCATCGCCACGACGGATCCACCGATGTCCACGACCTACCGCACCCGCCTCGCCGCGCTCCGCGACCCCGTCGGCGTGATGCGTCAGCTCGAGAACAAGCACATCGGGATGGACTCGTCCGAGTATCTGTCGTCCGCCCGCCGCATCACCGACGCGCTGCGCGAGATGGGGGTGTTCGAGCTGGTCATCATCAAGCGCAGCCGGATGGCGGTGATCGCCGACCTGGCCGACAACGTGCTGATCGAACAGGGCATCGACCACCTCGCCGGCGACGCGGAAGCCCGCCGCAGCGCGCGCGAGATCGCCGCCTACGTCATCGCGAAGGCGCAGCACGCTCCCAGGCCGCGATGAAGCGCCGCGCCTGCGCGCCGACCTCGGCTGCCGCAGCGCCCGCCTGATAGAGCTGCCCGCCGATGCCGAAGCCGGTCGCGCCCGCCGCGACCCAGTCGGCCATGCTCTCCGGCGTCACGCCGCCGACCGGCCACAGCGGCGTGCCGGGCGGCAGCACCGAGCGCAGCGCCTTCAGTCCCTTCACGCCCCAGACCTCGGCCGGGAACAGCTTGAGCGCGTTCGCGCCGGCCCGCAGCGCGGCGAAGGCCTCGCTCGCCGTGCCGATGCCGGGCGCGCTCCACATCCCCAGCGCCGCGGCGCGCGCGATCACCGCCGGGTCGGTGTTCGGCGCCACCATCATGCGGCCGCCGGCGGCGTGCACCGCCTCGACATCGGCCACGCTCAGCATCGTGCCGCCGCCGATCGTGGCGTCGGCCGGCGCGCTGCGCGCCAGCGTCTCGATGCAGGCCAGCGCGCCGGGCCGGTTCAGCGGCACCTCGACGATGCGGAAGCCGGCCTCGAACAGCGCGGCGCCGACGGCCTCGGCCGTCTCGGGCGTGAGCCCGCGCAGGATCGCGACGAGCGGGAGCGTGTCTGGTGTCATGGTGGTTGACTCAAGTTTTCAGGCCGGCGCGCGCAGCGCCGCCAGTGCCGCCAGGTAGACGGCCCGCGGATCGAGGCGCACGACCTCGACCCCGAACGCCGCGCCCGCGGTCATGTAATGCCCCGCCAGCGCCGCGCTGCCGATCAGCGTGATCCGGGCCGGCAGCCGCCCGGCGTGGCGCCGGCGCACCTCCTGCCACTCGGCGCCGATCAGCAGGCCGCTGAGGTAGGACCGTGCATGCGCGGCCGGCATCGCCCCGCTGACGACCCGCGCGCGGCAGCCGAACAGCGCGTTCGACAGCACCGCGCCATCCATCGCGGCGCGCAGGCCGGCATCGAAGGCTTGCGGCTCGGCCGGCGCGTCGGCGGTGCTGGCGGCGGCCAGCGTGCCGTGCTGGCTCAGCAGCGCGAACAATTCGCCGGTCATGAAGGTCGCGAACTCCTGGATCGCGCCGCCCTGCACCCGCACCCACTTGCTGTGCGTACCGGGCAGCACGCACCAGCCGTCGCCGTGGTTCGGATCGTCGCCGAGCGCGAGCGCGCCCAGCAACTGCGTCTCCTCGCCGCGCATCACGTCGACCGCGGCCGGGCCGCGCTGGCAGTAGCCCGGCACGATCGCCACCTCCGGCGCGCCGGGCACTGCGACCAGGTGCGCGCGCAGGTGCGTCAGCGCCACGGCGAGATCGAGGTACGGCGCCTCGATCCAGCCGCTCGCGCTGCCGACCATGCCGGACAGGATCGCCGGCAACGGCGCCTCGGCCACGCCGAGCGCGGCGCGCATCGCCTGCAGCGCGGCACCGAAGCGGCCGCGCGCGGCGAGCATGCCGTCGCCGTCCTCGTGCTCGGCGAGGCAGCGGCCTTCGGCATCGATCAGGTAGCCGCGCCGGTTGGTCGTGCCCCAGTCGATGCCGATCAGCGCGGGGGCGCCGCGCGGCGTGCGTTCGGAGGTGGATCTGGCGGCTGCGTTCACGCCGTCGAGTGTGGCACGCCGTCTCCACCGATGCGCCGCGCGGCGGCGCTGGACGGCTCGCGAACGCTGCACTATCTTGGTTGATCGAAGGGCTGCCCGAGGCACGGCCCCGACGCGCCGCCGCGCGATCCCATGCGCCTCGACCCGAGGAGAACGCCATGGCGATCGACGACGCGAAGCTGAACGAGTTCATGGGCAATTTCGTGCGCGACATGGGCGCGGTGGCGCACGCCGCCACGGTCGTCGTCGGCGACCAGCTCGGCCTGTACAAGGCGCTGGCGCACGACCCGATGACGGCCGAGCAGCTCGCCTCGGCCACCGAGACCGACCCGCGCTACGTGCGCGAGTGGCTGTGCGCGCAGGCCGCCGGTGGCTACGCGCAGTACGACGCCGCGACCGAGCGCTTCTCGCTCACGCCCGAGCAGGCCTTCGCGCTTGCGCAGGAGGACAGCCCGGCCTTCATCCCCGGCGCGTTCCAGGCGGCGATGGCGATGTTCCATGCCGTGCCCAGGCTGATCGACGCGTTCCGCAGCGGCGCCGGCATCGGCTGGCACGAGCAGCACCCGTCGCTGTTCGTCGGCACCGAGCGTTTCTTCCGGCCCGGCTACGTGGCCAACCTCGTGACGCAGTGGCTGCCGTCGCTCGACGGCGTGGTGGCGCAGCTCGAACGCGGCGGGCGCGTGGCCGACGTGGGCTGCGGCCACGGCGCCTCGACGCTGATCATGGCGCAGCGCTACCCGAACTCGACCTTCGTCGGCTACGACTACCACGAGCCCTCGATCCGCTACGCGCGACTCGCCGCGGTGAAGGCGGGTGTGGCGGACCGCGTCGACTTCCAGGTCGCGCGCGCCCAGGACTACCCGGGGCAGGACTTCGACCTCGTCGCCGTGTTCGACTGCCTGCACGACATGGGCGACCCGGTCGGCGCCTCGCGCCACGTGCGCCAGTCGCTGAAGCCGGACGGCACCTGGATGATCGTCGAGCCGTTCGCGAACGACCGGGTCGAGGACAACCTGAACCCGGTCGGGCGGATCTTCTACTCGGCCTCGACCTGCATCTGCACGCCGGCCTCGCGCTCGCAGGAAGTCGGCCTGTGCCTGGGCGCGCAGGCCGGCGAGGCGCGGCTGCGCGACGTGGTGAAGAAAGGCGGCTTCGCGCACTTCCGGCGCGCCGCGCAGACGCCGTTCAACCTCGTGTTCGAGGCGCGCGCCGGCTGAGCGAGCGAGTCGCGCGCGGCGGCGCGCCGTGAGCCGCTCGCGGCGTGGCGTCATACCGGGCGACGAGTTCCTTCGCGACCGCCGCCTCCGGCAGCGTGCGCGTGCCGCCCAGCCAGAACGCAGTGGCGCGGCCTTTGGCATCGCGCTCCAGCCGCACCGGCTCGCCGTGGCTGCCGAAGCCGCCGGCCAGCGTGATCGTGCCGCGGCCCGGCGCGTCGATGCCGAGCTCGGTCGCGTCCTGCAGCGGGTTGGGCAGCGCCGGGTTCGCGACCAGCACCTTGCCGTCGACCGGCAGCAGGTCCACCGCCCCCCACAGGCTCCACCAGCGCCCGGTCCAGGGCGCGGTGCGGCGCGAGGGCGCGCCGTGCTGCCGGTAGGCGCGCAGGAGGTGCAGCGCGCCGTCGACCCAGCCGTGCGAGGCGCCGTCGGCCGCGTTGGTCAGCACCGAGACCGTCAGCCCCTGCGCCGGCACGCAGGCGGTGCGGGTGATGGTGCCCTGGAAGCCGCCGGTGTGGCCGTGCCATTCCCAATCGGCCAGCGTGCCGCTGATCGTGCCCAGGCCGTACCAGCGGTCGAGGCTGGAATGCGCGTCGTGCCACTGGCGGCGCCACATCTCGCGGCGGCTGTCGGCGCCGAGCACGCTGCGCGCGGCGTCCGGCGCCAGGCCGGCGTAGAAGCGCGCCAGGTCGCCGGCCGTGCTGACGAAGCCGGTCGCGGCGGCGAGCGCGCGGGTCGGGTTGTCGCCCGGGATCACCACGCGGCGGCCCAGCGGCCACTTGGCGCTGTGGCCGCGCGCGAACGGCACGCCGGCGTCGATCGGCGCATCGGGCGTCGTCTCGCGCAGGCCGGCCGCGGCGACGATCTCGCGCGCGATCCAGTCGGCGTACGGCTCGCCGGTGATCGCCTCGATCGCGAGGCCCGCCAGCGCATAGCCGTGGTTGGAGTACTTGAGCCGCGTGTTCGGGTCGATCACCGGGCCGTCGGCCAGGTCGGCGCGCACGCCGGCCGCGTCGAGGAAGGGGCGGCGGTCGGCCCACTGGCCGGCATCCGCGCCGTCGCGCACCAGGCCCGCGCTGTGCGAGAGCAGCTGCGCCAGCGTGGCCGAGGCCACCTGCGGATGCAGCCCGTCGACGAAGCGGCCGACCGGGTCGTCGAGCCGCACGCGGCCCTGCTCGCGCAGCTTCAGCACGCCGGCTGCCGTGAAGCTCTTGGAGTGCGAGGCGACGCGGAAGCGGTGGCGCGGCGTCAGCGCCTCGCCGCGCGCCAGGTCGGCGTGGCCGAACGCCGCCTCGAGCACGAGCTTGCCGCGGTACGCGACCGCGAGCGCGCAGCCCGGCTGTTCGGTCAGGCGCATCTGGTGTTCGAGCCAGCGCGGGAGGTAGTCGAGCGCCGCAGCGAGCCAGCGATCCATGCTCAGCCCACCTTCCGGAAATCGATGAAGCCGCGCGCCGCATCGACGCCGACCAGCTCGACCTTCGGCTTGTCGCCCACGTCCAGCCCCTCGAAGCCCTGCACCACACGGCCCTCGGCCACCGGCCGCGACGTGCGCACCCAGGTGCCCTTGGCCGACACGCCGGTGACGATGGCCGAGAAGGTCTCGCCGATGCGCGGCGCCAGCAGCAGCGCCGCGGCCGACTTGCGCACCTGGCGCTCGACCTTGTTGGCGTTGTCCTCCTGCTCGGTGCAGTGCGCAGCGAGCTGCGTCAATTCGTCATCGCTGAATGGCGGCGGCGCGCCGTGCAGCGCCGCCTTCAGCAGCCGCTGCGTGATCAGGTCGGGGTAGCGGCGGTTCGGCGCGGTCGAGTGGGTGTAGTCGTTGACGGCCAGGCCGAAGTGGCCGGGCGCCCGATGGCCGGGCCGCGACAGCATGTACTCGCCCGAGCCGAGCAGCTTGACGATCGTCAGCGACAGCTCGGCGAAGCGTTCGGGCACGGCGAGCCGGCGCCGCGTCAGGAACGCGTCGAGCGCGCCCGGGCTCGGCTCGGCCGGCAGTTCGTCGCCATGACCGGCGGCGATCTCGCGGATGCGCTGCCAGCGCGCCGGCTCGCGCAGGAAGCGCCGCAGCGACGGGAAGCCGCGTGCGTCGAGGAAGCGCGCCGTCACGCCGTTGGCCGCGATCATGAAGCCGGCGATCAGCTCCTTGGCGCGGTTGCCCTCGTCGGTGCGCAGGTCGGTCAGCACGCCGTCGCTGTCGAACACCGGCCGCGCTTCGGGCGTGTTCAGGCCTAGCGCGCCGTGGCGCCGCCGCAGGTCCTTCAGCGCCTGGCCGGCGCGGTCCTGCGTGCGCAGCTGCTCCTCCAGCCCGGGCAGCGCCGCGACCTTGGGCGGCACCGGCGCCGTGCCGTCCAGCCAGGCCGCGACGGCGTTGTAGGTCAGCTGCGCCCGGTTGCGAACCAGCGCGCGGTAGACCTGCGGCTCGGCCGCGGCACTCGCCGCGCGGTCGTCCAGCGCGATTCCGATCTCGATCACGATCGCCGCGCGGTCCTGGTGCTCGTTCAGCGAGCTGAGGTCGGTCGACAGCCGCAGCGGCAGCATCGGGAACACCCCGGCCGCCGTGTAGACCGAGGTGGTGTTGGTGCGCGCGTGGGTGTCGATCGCGTCGTTCGGGCGCACCAGGGCGTCGACATCGGCGATCGCGATCAGCATGCGCTGCAGGCCGTCGCGCTCGGGCAGCGCGACGGTGAGCTGGTCGAGGTCGCGCGAATCGTCGTTGTCGATCGAACACCAGAGCAGGTCGCGCAGGTCGCGCACCACGGCATCGGGCGCCGGCGGCGCATCGGTCAGCGCGGCGGCCTCGTGCTGCGCCGCGGGCGGGAAGTCGGGCTGCAGGCCGCGCTGGCGCATGGCCTCGCGGGCCAGGTCGAGTAGGGAATCCATGGGCGACGGTGGGTGGCGGCGGAGCGGCGATTGTGGAACAGCGCGGCACGCTACAGTCGTCGCAGGCCCGAAGGAACCGCACCATGTTGACGATCACCGTCGCGCAGCTGAACTACACCGTCGGCGACATCGAAGGCAACGCGCAGAAGATGATCGGCGCCGCCCGGCAGGCTGCGCAGGCCGGCGCGGAGCTGATCGTGTTCACCGAACTCGGCCTCACCGGCTACTACCCGGCCGACCTGCTCGAGGAGCCCGGCTTCATGCAGCGCGTGGACGACAGCCTGGACCTGCTGCTGCAAGTCTCCCGCGAGCTGCCCGCGCTGCACTGGGTGGTCGGCGCGCCGCAGGGCCGCGAGGGCGCCGGCAAGCAACTGCTGAACGCGCTGCTGGTGATCTGCAACGGGGCCGTCGTGCGGCGCTACGCCAAGCAGCTGCTGCCGACCTACAACGTGTTCGACGAGCACCGCCATTTCGAGCCCGGGCCGGACGTGGCGCGCGTGCTGCGCATCGGCCACACCCAGGTCGGCCTGCTGATCTGCGAGGACGGCTGGAACGACAACGGACTGGGCTACGCGGTGAACCCGTTCGCGCGCCTGGCCGACGCCGCGCCCGACCTGGTGGTCTCGATCAACGCGAGCCCGTCGGAGGTGGGCAAGCGCGAGCAGCGCCACCAGATCTTCGGCGCGGCGAGCCGGCGCCACGGCCTGCCGCTGCTGTACGTCAACCAGGTCGGCGGGCAGGACCAGATCGTGTTCGACGGCGCGTCGTTCGCGGTCGAGCCGGAGCGCGGCGTGACCTTCGAGGCGCAGCGCTTCGTCGAGGACGTGACCACCCTGCGCTTCGACCACGGCCGCTTCCTGGCACGCGACGGCACGGCCCTGCCGCCGGTCGATCCGCAGGGCCTGCCGACGATGGCGTTCTACCGCGCGCAGATCGTGCTCGGCCTGCGCGACTACGCGCGGCGCTGCGGCTTCCGCCAGGCCGTGGTCGGCTCGTCCGGCGGGATCGACAGCGCGCTGACGCTGGCGCTCGCGGTGGAGGCGCTGGGCGCCGAGAACGTCGCGGCGGTCACGATGCCGTCCGTCTACTCGTCAGCCGGCTCGGTCGACGATTCGGTCGTGCTGTGCCGCAACCTGGGCATCCCGCTCGCGACGCACCCGATCGCGGCGCTGGTCGACGGCTACGCGCAGCAGTTCGAAACCTCGTTCGGCCAGAAGCTCGCCGGCCTGCCGCTCGAGAACCTGCAGGCGCGCATTCGCGGCACGGTGCTCATGGAGCACTCCAACGCATTCGGCCACCTGCTGCTGACGACCGGCAACAAGTCGGAACTGTCGGTCGGCTACTGCACGCTGTACGGCGACACCAACGGCGGGCTCGGGCTGCTCGGCGACCTGTACAAGACGGAGGTGTTCGCGCTGGCCCGCCATGTCAACGAGCACGCCGGCCGCGAGCTGATCCCGAACGCGATCATCGACAAGCCGCCGTCCGCCGAACTCGCGCCCGGTCAGCAGGACACCGACAGCCTGCCGCCCTACCCGGTGCTCGACGAGATCCTGAAGCTGCTGATCGAAGGCAAGCGACTGTCGCGGGCCGAGTACGACGCGGCCTACGCGTTCGTCGGCGAACTGCGGTCGCGGCCGGAGGGCGAGGCGCTGGTGCAGCGCATCCGCGCGATGATCGCGCGCAACGAGTACAAGCGCCGGCAGGCGCCGCCGATCATCCGGGTGCGCTCGCGCGCGTTCGGGGTCGGCCGGCAGATGCCGATCGCGGCGAAGTTCGTCTGACGCATGGGCCTCGCCAGCACGCCCGATGTCGCGGTCCTCGTCGGCCGGTTCCAGCCCTTCCACAACGCCCACCTCGCGCTGCTGCGGCGCGCGCTCGCGGTGGCGCCGCAGGCGATCGTCGTGATCGGTTCGGCGCACCAGGCGCGCACGCCGAAGAACCCGTTCACCTGGACCGAGCGCGCCGAGATGATCCGCCTGGCGCTGACAGAGGATGAACGCGAGCGCGTGCGCTTCCTGCCGGTGCGCGACTACTACGACCAGGCGCGCTGGCTGCGCGTCGTCGGCGGCGAGATCGACGCCATGACCGGCGGCCACCACGTCCAGGTCGCGCTGGTCGGCCACCTGAAGGACGCGACCAGCGAGTACCTGCGCGGCTTCGCCGGCTGGCCTTTCGTGCCGGTCGAGCGCCTGCCCGGCGCCGGTGGCACCGAGCTGCGCGACACGCTGTTCGCCGCCGAAACGGAGCAGCTCGATGCCACGCTGGCGGCGCTGGTCGACCAGGCGCCGGCCAGCACGTTGGAGTTCATCCGCGCCTGGGCCGGGCTGCCGTTCATCGCCACGCTGCGGCGCGAGTGGCAGATGCTGGCCGAGTACCACGCGGCCTGGCGCGACGCGCCCTACCCGCCGGTGTTCGTCACCGTCGACGCGGTCGTGCGCTGCGCCGGCCACGTGCTGCTGATCCGCCGCGGCGCGCCGCCCGGCGAGGGCCTGTACGCCGCGCCCGGCGGCTTCATCGATCTGCGCGAGACGGCCTACCAGTCGGCCCTGCGCGAGCTCGCCGAGGAGACGCATCTGGCGCTTCTGGGCGACACGATGCAGCGCTGCCTCCAGGCCACCGCCGTGTTCGACCACCCCGACCGCAGCCTGCGCGGCCGCACCATCACCCACGCGCATTTTTTCGACCTGGGCGACCGCGAGCTGCCCGAGGTGCGCGGCGGCGACGACGCGCGCTCCGCCGAGTGGGTGCCGATCGACGCGGTGCCGGCGCTGGAAGACCGCTTCCACGACGACCACTTCCACATGCTCGACCACTTCCTGCAGCTGACGAGCGAAGGCCTCGCGCGCTGAAGCCCGACACACGAGATCCCGTGCCCGCGGGTCTTTGCAGCGCGACCCCGGCACTGCAGAATCCGGGGCCCACGATGGACGCCCCGCGTTTCCCAACCACCAAGATCCAGCCGCCGCGCTCGCGCGCCGTGCGGGTGGAGCGCCCGCTGCTCGACGCCACCGTGACCGAGGCGCTGCTCGACTGCCGCGTGGTGCTGCTGCAGGCACCCGGCGGCTTCGGCAAGACCTCGACGCTCGCCGCGCAACTGGCGCGCCTGCCGGCCGGCACCGCGCTGGCCTGGGTCTCGATGGACGAGGACGACGACCCGCGCCGCCTGCTCGCCTGCCTGGCCGCCGCGCTCGAGCCGCACGACCTGCCCTGGCGCACCTCGCCCGAGGCGCTGGTCGCGCAACTCGTCGACGACGGCGTGACGCTGCGCCGCGCCGTCGCCGAACTGGTCAACGCGCTGGCCGGCGCCGAGGCACCGCGCGGCGTGATCGTGCTCGACGACCTGCACCGCGTCGGCCTGGCGCCGACCCACGCGATGCTCGACGCGCTGATCGCCCGGCTGCCGGCCAAGTGGACGCTGGTGCTCTCGACCCGCGTCGCGCCGCCGCTGGCGCTGGCCCGCATGCGCGTGGCCGGCGAGCTGGCCGAGTTCACGCAGGACGACCTGCGCTTCAACGCCGGCGAGGCCGCCGCATTGGCCGGTGCC
>JAZKIO010000014.1:0-16880 GCA_040384825.1 Pseudomonadota bacterium | reverse complement strand
GAGGCGAGCAGCGCGGCGCGCGAGCGGGTCGACGAGCTGTTCGAGCGCACGCAGGGCTGGCCGGCCGGCCTGCAGCTGTGCCTGGCCGCGATGCGCACGCGGCCCGGCGCGTCGGGCGGTCTCGCGGCGGACAGCGGCGCGCGCATGGACCGGCACCTGTTCGAGTACCTCGCGACCGAGGTGCTCGACGACATGCCGAGCGCGCTGCACGACTTTCTGGTGCGCTGCTCGGTGCTGCCCGAGCTCACCGCCGCGCGCGCCGCGGCGGTGAGCGGCGATGCACGCGCGGCCGAGCGGCTCGACGAGATCGAGGCGCGCGGCCTGTTCGTCACCGCGCTCGAAGCGCACGAGCGCACGCTGGTGCTGCACGACCTGTTCCGCGACGCGCTGCACGAGCGGCTGCGGCGCCGCTTCGCCGACGAGCTGCCGCAGCTGCTGAAGCGCGCCGCGGCCGGCGAGACCGATCCGCTGCGCCGCGTCGGCTACCTGCTGCGCGCCGACGACTGGGCCGGGGCCGAGGCCGCACTGGTCGCAGCCGCGCCGGAGCTGTTCCTCGGCGGCGGCGGCGGCGAGGTGCAGCGCCTGGTCGGGCAGTTCCCGCCCGCGTGGCGCGAGGCCTCGCCGCGGCTGCTGCGGCTGGCCGGCGTCGCCGCGTGCCTGCGCTGGCAGTGGACCGAGATGGCGCGCTGCATGGAGGACGCCGAACGCGCCGCCGCCGCGGCCGGCGACATCGCCGAACGCCAGCTCGCGCAGGCCTACCTCGCGCTCGCCGTCTACCCGCTCGGCCGCAACGCGCAGAGCGAAGCGCTGCTCGCGCAGCTGCGCGATCCGGCGCAGCCGCCGCTCGACGACGTGGCGCGCCGCGTGATGCTGATGGCCGACGCGAACCAGCGCTTCCGGCGCGGCGAACACGCCGAGCTGCCCGGCGTCATCGGCGAAGTGATCGACTCGCTGGAAGCCAGCGGCAGCCTGTACGACTGGTGGGAGTGCGTGCCCGCGAACAGCTGGGCCACGGTGCGCGGCATGCGGCTGCAGATCCTGCGCTACGTGCGCGGCGCGCTGGCGCGGCTCGGCGACCGCGCGCTGCCGATGCGCGGCGAGGTGCAGATCAAGCGCGCGCTGGCCGAGCTATGGTCGGGCCGGCTCGACAACGCCGCGCGCGAGGCCGAGCGCGCCGAGGCCGACATGCACTGGCTCGCCTGCTCGGCCGAGATGGAGATCAGCGTCGAGCTGTTCCGCGTCATCGAGGCCGGCTTCCGCGGCCGCCGCGACGAGGTGGCGCGCCGGCTCGACACGCTGTTCGTGCGCGAGGATTCGAGTACCGAGGAGCGCCGCAGCCTGTGGCTGCACCAGGTGGCGATCTACGGCGTGCGCGTCACCGACGCGATCGACGGCGACCCGGCGACCCTGCGCCGCTGGGCCGCGCACCTGCTCGAGCGCCCGCTGGAGGACCCGGCCGCCGACAACGCACGGGCGATCGCCACGCGCGCGCGCTACGCCGCCGCGCAGGGCCGCTGGGCCGACGCGATGCCGCTGTTCGACCACCTGCTGCCGCGCGCCGACAACATGGACGTCAACGGCCAGGCGATCGAGCTGCGGCTGCGCTGCGCCCACGCGCGCCTGCGCTGCGACCGGCTCGACTACGCCGCCGACGCGGCCCGCCCCGCTCTGCAGCGCATGCGCGACGAGGACGAGCGCGGCCACGCGCTGATGTGCGGCGTCGCGGTGCTCGCGGCGCTGGCCGAGGCGCCGTGGGGCGCTCGCCTGCCGCCGGAGCTGCAGGAGGAATTGCGCAGCGTTGCCCGGCTCGCGGCGGGGCTGCGCGTGGCCGCGCCCCCGGGTGCGCCGGCCGAGCGCGCTGTCGCGTCGTCGACGCCCGCGGCGACCGTCGACCCCCGCGACGACGGCCAGCTCAGCATCCGCGAGCGCGAGGTCCTCGAACGCATCGCCGCCGGCGACAGCAACAAGCTGATCGCCCGCGCGCTGGACATCAGCCCGCACACCGTCAAGCGCCACGTCGCCAACATCCTCGACAAGCTCGGCCTCGAATCGCGCGGCCAGGCGAGCGCGTGGTTGCGCGAGCACGCCTGAGCGGCTCGCCGCGCGGCCGGCGCATGCGGTCGAGCCTGCAGTTCATCGCCCGGGCACGGCAGTCCGTCGCACCGGTCTTGCGACGTTGGTGGCGTGGTCCCTAGAGTGCGGCTGCGGGCCATCCGGCTCGGAAACCAACCGCTTCAGGACCGACCCGATGACCCATCGATTCCGCTGGCGCACCCTGCTTCCCTGTGTCGTGCTCGCCCTCGCCGCCTGCAGCGCCGGGCCGGGGCCGCGCCCTGACCCGCGCCCCGAGCGGGCGCGCATCGAAGCGCGCGTCGACGCCCACCAGCACCTGATGAGCGCCGCGGCGCAGGCCCTGGTGGTGCTGCACCCCGAGCTGCCCGCGATCGCGCTCCCGCCCGACCTGGAGCGCCTGCTGCGCGAGCGCGAGCGGGTTTCCGGCGCGCCACCGGTCGGCGCGCTGTTCACCGACGACGCGATCATCCGCGAGTGGGCCGAGGGCCGCTGGTGGCAGGGCCCAGTGCGGATCGACCGCTTCATGAACAACCTGGAGAAGGGCGTGCGCCTCGTGCCCAAGGCCTACGCCGCCGACGAGCGCGCCGGCTACATCGCCGGCAACATCGTGGTGCCCGAGGCGGGCGGCGCGGGCCGCGAGACCTACAACATCGTGCTCGGCATCCGCAAGGGGCCGGCCGGCCGCTGGCAGATCGCCTCGGAGATGATGAGCGCGATCAACCCGCCGGTCTACGACGCACCGCTGACCGCCGACCACCTGCGCGACCTGCTCGACGACGCGGGCATCCAGCGCGCGGTGGTGCTGTCGGTCGCCTACTGGTTCGGCGCGCCGTACCGCGAGCCGCCGGTGCAGGACGCGGAAGCGAAGACGCGCGCCGAGAACGACTGGACGATCGCGCAGACCCGCCGCCACCCGGACCGCCTGGTGCCGTTCTGCAGCGTCAACCCGCTCGCGCCGTACGCGCTCGCGGAGATGGCGCGCTGCGCGGGCATCGCCGACGTGCGCGGGATGAAGATCCACCTCGCCAACTCGCGCGTGGACCTGAAGGACGCCGGGCACGTCGCCGCGCTGCGCGCCTTCTTCGCCGCGGCCGACCGGCACGGGCTGGCGCTCGTGGTGCACGCCAAGACGCAGGGCGGCTACGGCGCCGAACAGGCGCGCATCGTCCTCGACCAGCTGCTGCCCGCGGCACCGAACGTGACGGTGCAGCTCGCCCACATGGCCAACTCGTGGGAGGCCGCGGCCGTCTATGCCGACGCGATCGCGGCCGGCGATCCGCGCACCCGCCGGCTGGTCTTCGACCTGGCGCAGGCGGTGCCGGTGGCCAAGGCGGATCAGGCGCCGGCCACGATGGCGGAGATCGCCGCCACGCTGCGGCGCATCGGGCTGCAGCGCATCTTCTTCGGCAGCGACATGGACGTGGGCGGCAACCCCTCGCCGCGCGAACACTGGAAGGCGATCCGCCAGCTGCCGCTGACCGACGCCGAGCTGCGCACGCTGGCCGACAACCTGCCGCCCTACCTGCGCTGAGCGCGCCGCGGGCCGGCGCTCACGCGCCCGGCGGCGCCTTTTCGTTGCGGCCGAGCCGGCCCTCGCGCTGCGCCTTGATCGCGACCGAGACCGCCAGTTCGGACAGCCCGACCTGCGCCAGCGCGACGCCGGCCAGCTGCAGCGCGGCCTCCAGCGTCTCCGGGACGACCAGCGTGGCGCCTGCGTCCAGCAGTTCGCGGGCGTGCTGCTCGTCGCGCGAGCGAACCAGCACCGGCACGGCCGGATAGGCCTGGCGGATCGCGCGCACCACGTGCATCACCTGCGCCGGCTGGTCCATCGTGATCACGATGGCCGCGGCACCCGCTGCGTTGAGCTTGCCCAGCAGTTCGACGCGCGCCGCGTTGCCGTAGACGACCGGCGCGCCGCGGGCGCGCAGGCCGGCGACCACGTCGGCATCGTGTTCCACGGCCACGTACGGCACGCCCTGCGCCGCGAACACGTCGCCGAGCAGCTGGCCGACCCGCCCGCAGCCGGCGACGATGACGTGCCCGGTGGTCTCACCGGCCAGATCGGCCGGATCGGCCGAGGCGGACATCGCGCGGGCGTCGATCCGGGCGCCCAGGCGGGTCGCGAAGTGGGCCAGCGCCGGCGTCACGAACAGGCTCGCGCTGACGGTGAGCAGCATGAACTGGCCGACCTGCGGGCTGAGCAGGCCGACCCCCAGCGCCGCGCCGACGACGACGAACGCGAACTCGCCGCCCTGCGCCAGCAGCAGCCCGGCTTCCACCGCCTGCCCGCTGCGCAGGCCGAACGCCCGCAGCGCGCCGGCCGCGATCACCGCCTTGATCACCACCAGCCCGAGCACCGCGGCGACGAGCCAGAGCGGATCGCGCGCGATCTCGCGCAGCTCGATGCCCATGCCGACCGACATGAAGAACAGCCCCATCAGCAGGCCCTTGAACGGCTCGACGGTGATCTCGACCTCGTGCCGGAACTCGGTCTCCGCGAGCAGCAGCCCGGCGAGGAACGCGCCCAGCGTCATCGACAGGCCGGCCGCGGCGGTGAGGCCGGCGATGCTCAGCGTCGTGAGCAGGATCAGCGCCACGAAGACCTCCGGCTGTCGCTGGCCGACGAAGCCGCGGAACATCGGGCCGATCGCGCGCCGGCCGACCACCAGGACGAGGCCGACGGCCAGCACCGACTTGGCCGTGGCCAGCGCGAGCGCCGCCGCGACGCTCCCCTGCGCCGGGCCGGTCATCACGCCGATCAGCATCAGGATCGGCACGACCGCCAGGTCCTGCATCATCAGCACCGAGAACGCCGCCTGGCCCGTCGCGCTCGACAGCGCGCGGCGTTGCGACAGCAGCTGCACGACCACCGCCGTCGACGACAGCGACAGCACCAGCCCGAGCACCAGCGCCGCCGCCGTGCCGTTGCCGAACAGCCAGGCGATGCCGCCGATGACGACCGCGGTCGCGACGATCTGCGTCAGCCCCGCCCCGAAGACCCAGCGCCGCAGCGCCCACAGGCGCCGCGCGGGCAGCTCCAGCCCGATCAGGAACATCAGGAACAGGACGCCCAGCTCCGACAGCAGCGCCACCCCCGGGCCGCTCGTGAAGGTGAGCCAGGCCATCCACGGCAGGCGCTCGCCGAGCGAGCCCAGCCCGTGCGGCCCGAGCACCGCCCCGACCGCCAGGAACCCGAGCACCTGGTTGACGCGCAGGCGCTGCAGCAGCGGGATCAGGATGCCGGCCAGAACGAGGAAGAGCAGCGTCTCCCGCAGGTACGGGAAGCCCGGTTCGGTGATCATCGCGCCGCCTCCTGTGGCCTCCATGGTCGGGCAAGGGCCGAGGCGAGCTCGGCTGCCTCCTGATTCTCTTCTACGAGTAGATCAGCGGATGGCGGCTTCGCAGTGCCTCGGCCGCCGTTCGGCCCAAGGCGTCGACGACGGGTTCCCACGTTTCGGCGTAGGGTGGCATCGCGTCGGGCGCGAACATCGTATGCGGCCAGTCTGAACCCCAGACCATGCGATCGGCGAACAGCTCGGCGAGACGGCGAATGCGCGGCACCAGGATCGTGTACGGTGCCTTCGCATCCAGCCGGTACCACCCCGAGAGCTTGAGCCATGCGCCATGGGCGGCCAGCGTCTCGGCCGCGCTCCACGCCGGATGGTCGTCGGCGATGTTGGCGCCGAAGCCAGCGAGATGGTCGAGCACACAGGTGACCTCGCTGGTGCGATGCAGTTCGGCAATCCGCGGCAGTTGCGCGGCGTTC
The DNA here is from genome assembly GCA_040384825.1 of Pseudomonadota bacterium. Lineage (GTDB taxonomy): Bacteria > Pseudomonadota > Gammaproteobacteria > Burkholderiales > Burkholderiaceae_C > LMDS01. The sequence continues at coordinate 11,041 of JAZKIO010000014.1, read as the reverse complement.
GTGTACCACTGCAGATGCCAACCGCGCTGGTTCAGGCGCGAAGCAAGTGCCGAGAAGCGACGGGCCGGATCGGCGGCCTCGCCGACAGGCGATACGAGGTTCAGCCTGACACCGCGCACGCCGGCTGCGTGCATCGCGTCGAGTTCGGCGTCCGACACGGTGTCGTCCACGACGGCGACGCCGCGGTGCCGCCCGGGCTCGACGGCGAGGCCGCGCAGCATCAGCGTGTTGTCGGTGCCGTAGACGCTCGGCTGCACCAGAACGAGGTGGCGCACGCCGTGTTGCCGGGCGACAGCTTCGATTTGAGCCAGGGGACGGTCAACGGGCCGATAGTGGCCACCACGCGCCGCGGCAGAAGTGTCGAACACGTGGACATGGCAGTCCCACCCGTCGCACGCCACTTCATTCACGCGTGATTCCCCGTTCCTTGATGACGCGACCCCACAGCGTCTGCTGCGCTTTCAGGAACTGCGCCGGATCCCCCGTGAACACGTCGCCGCCGAGCGCGCGAATGCGGCCAAGCACTTCGGCGTCAGCCATCGCCTGGGCGACCGCCGCGCGGAGCTTGTCGCGCACCGCCGGGGTGACACCGGCCGGTGCGAGGATCGGATTCCACTCCAGCACCTCATGGCCCGCCACACCCGCCTGGGCCATCGTCGGCACATCGGGCAGCGCGCGGCAGCGCGTCGCTGCGGTGACTGCCAGCGCTCGCAGACGACCGGACTGGATCTGCCCCAGACTGGACGCGACATTGGCGAAGAAAAGTGGCACCTGCCCGCCGATCACATCGTTCAGCGCCGGTCCGCCCCCGCGATAGGGCACATGAGTCAACTCGACCTTCGCGAGCTGCTCGAACAGCGCGCCCGCCAGGTGCTGCGCCGAGCCGTTGCCGGACGACGCGTAAGCCAGATCCCTCGGCTTCGCACGGGCCAATCTCAGCACGTCGGCGACCGACTTGGCCTCGAAGCTCGCCGTGCAGACCAGAACGTTCGGGAACTGGGCGACGACGGCAATCGGGACGAACGACTTGTCGCTGTCGTAGGGCAATTTCTGGAACAGCGCCGGATTGACGGCGAATGACGACGCATCGAAGAGCAGCGTGGTGCCGTCCGGTGTTGCGCGCGCCACCTGCTGCGCGGCGATCGTGCCGCTGCCGCCTGGCTTGTTGTCGATGATCACCGGCTGTCCGAGCGCGTTGGCAAGCTTGGGTCCGATCAGCCGGGCCATCGCGTCGGCGCCACCGCCGGCCGGATAGGAGACAAGCAGTGTGATCGGCTTGCCGCCGCCGATGTCGCCCGCGGCAAATGCCGGCAGGGCGAGGGCGGCGGCGGATGAGGCGGAAGTGGCGAGGAACCGCCGCCGAGAGGTGTGGGCAAGCGCCATGATGATGTCTCCTAAGTGATCGTGACCGTGTAGTGGAAGGCGAACGCGTCGGCACGCGTCATTCGCAGCTCGACGCAGCGGCCGGCGACGTCGTAGGCCTGACGCGTGACCGTCACGCCGGGATGACCCGCGGGCAGCTCGAGATGGCGAGCCTGGGTCGTGCCGAGAGCCGCAAAGCCGATCTCGTCGGTTGCCCGCGTCACCGCGACACCGCAGCGCTCCGCGAACAGCGGATAGAGCAGGTTCCCCCAGTCGGTCACGGGGGTGTCAAGCAAGGGGGCGAAGGTCGGCAACGGAAGCCAGATGTCTTCGAGCAGGCAAGGCTGACCGCCCAGCGATCGCAGCCGGTGCAGACGCAGCACCGGGTCGCCACGAGAGATTCCAAGCCGGCGAGCGACATCGGCCGACGCCAAGACCGATTCCGTTCTCAAAACGCGCGATTGCGGCACGTCGCCATCGCCGCGGCCGAATCGAAAGAAGCGCAACAGCGTCGCACCGGCCAGGCCGCCGCGGACGAACGTGCCCTTTCCGTGACGCCGCTCGATCAAGCCCTGCTCGGCCAGCAGCTCCAGAGCGCGGCGCAGCGTACCCAGCGCCACGCCGTGCTCGACGGCGAGTCTCGTCTCTGCGGGCAGTGCCGCACCGGGAGGCCATTCGCCATCAACGATCCGATGCCGCAGCGCTCCGGCCAGCGCCGCATACCGGCTCTGACCCGGTTCAGGTTGAATCAGCGTCAGGTGCCTCGAATCCATCCATAAAGTCTATCAGTCCTCTAGAGGACTAGATCTAGGAAAAAACGCGATGCTCCGTTGCCTTTACCTCGGCTGATATTCTTCAGCGACCGGGCGGTCGAACTCGTCGAGACGCTGCAATCGATTCGCAATGTCCTTTTGACCGATGCCCCGTGGCGCCGCACACTGGCCGCCTTTCCTTCCGCTGGCAAAAGGTTTCTCATGGGCTACTCGTTGAACACGCAGACGGCCGTCGCCGTCATCGGTGCCGGCAGCATGGGCGCGGGCATCGCGCAACTCGCGGCGCAATCGGGCCACGCCGTGCGGCTGCACGACGCGCAGGCCGGTGCCGCCGCCGCGGCGCTCGTGCGCATCGGCGCCGACCTGGACGGCGCGGTCAAGCGCGGCAAGCTCGACGCCGCCGAGCGCGATGCCGTGTTCGGCCGCATCGCCGTGGCCGACTCGATCGCGGCGCTGGCGGGCTGCGGCCTCGTCGTCGAGGCGATCGTCGAGAAGCTGGAGATCAAGCGGCAGGTGTTCGCGCAGCTCGAGGCGGCGCTCGGCCCGGACGCGGTGCTCGCGACCAACACCTCGTCGATCTCGATCACCGCCGTCGCGCAGGGCCTGCAGCGGCCGCAGCGACTGATCGGCTGGCACTTCTTCAACCCCGCGACGCGCATGAAGCTCGTCGAGGTGATCGCCGGCGTCGAGACCGACCCGGAACTCGTGCCCGCGATGCACGCGCTGTCCAGGGCCTGGGGCAAGACCTCGGTCGACGCGCCGAACGCGCCGGGCTTCATCGTCAACCGCGTCGCGCGCCCGTATTACGCCGAGGGGCTGCGCCTGCTGGCCGAGCGCATCGCGCCGGCGCCGGCGATCGACCGGCTGATGCGCGAGGCCGGCGGCTTCGCGCTCGGGCCGTTCGAGCTGATGGACCTGATCGGGCTGGACGTGAACCTGTCGGTCAGCGAGTCGGTGTTCCAGGCCACCGCCTATGACCCGCGCTACGCGCCGCACCTGATCCAGCAGGAGCTGGTGCGCAGCGGCCGCTTCGGCCGCAAGAGCGGGCGCGGCTTCTACGCCTACGGCAAGGACGTGGCCGCGCCGGTCGTCGCGACCGTGGCGCCGGCCGACGGCAACGGCTCGCTCGACGTGGCGGCCGAGGCGGGCCTGCTGGCGCCGCTGGTCGAGCGCCTGATCGGCGCCGGCGTGCACATCGTGCGCCGCAACGACCTGCCGGCCGAGACGCTGGCGATCGGCGACACGCGCATCGCGCTGACCGACGGCCGCACCGCCGCTCACCGTGCCGAGGGCGACGCGCTGATCCTGCTCGACCTGGCCCGGGACTTCTCGACCGCGACCACGCTCGGCGCCACCGCCAGCCCCGCCGCGGCGGCGCGCCTGCCGGCGCTGGCCGGGCTGCTGCAGGCCGCGAAGATCGCGCTGATCGAACTCGACGACGTGGCCGGGCTGGCGCTGATGCGCATCGTCTGCTGCCTCGCCAACGAGGGCGCCGACGTGATGACCTGGACCGGCACCACCGCGAAGGACATCGACACCTCGATGGTGCTAGGCACCGCCTACCCGATGGGCCCGCTGGCCTGGGCCGATCTGCTGGGCGCCGCGCGCGTGGCGACCGTGCTCGCGAACCTGCAGACGCACTACGGCGAGGTGCGCTACCGGCGCGCGCCGCGGCTGGCGCGGCTGCAGCACACCGGCGGGCGCTTCCATCAGGGCTGAAGCCCCAGCAGGCGCAGCGCGAGCCGGTGCGTGCGTGACGCCGGATCGGCGATCTCCTGCAGCACGCTCATGTGGTTGCAGCCCGGCACGCGCTCGGCGGCGATCGCGGTGCGCGGGCCCCAGGCCTGCGCGATCAGATCGGCCTGGCGCAGGAACTCCTCGCTCTCGTCGGCGCCGACCACCGTCGCGAGCGTGCCGCGCGGCGCCGGCATCCGCGCCGGGCTCAGGCGCCTGGCGGAGGCCGCGGTCAGCTGGAGGTCCGGCGCCAGGAACGGCGCGTGGCGGAGCGGCTCCAGGTCGAACAGGCCCGAGATCGGCAGCGCCGCCTTGACCAGATCGGCCGGCAGGTCGGGCGCCACAGCGCCCCAGTCGCAGGCCAGCAGCATGGTCGCCAGGTGCCCGCCGGCCGAATGCCCGGCGACGACGATGCGGCTGGGGTCGCCGCCGAACTCGGCCGCATGCCGGTGCACCCAGGCGAGCGCCTGCACCATCTGCAACACGATGTGCTCGACGGTGACGGCCGGGCACAGCGCGTAGCCGGGCACCACCACCATCGCCCCGGCCGCGAGAAACGGCGGCGCGACGAAGCTCTGGTCGCGCTTGCCCAGCGCGCGCCAGTAGCCGCCATGGATGTAGACCAGCACCGGCGCGCCGGGCGCCCGCGGCGGGAAGACGTCGAGCCGCTCGGTGGGGTCGTCGCCGTAGGCGCGCTCCACCATCTCCGGGTGAGCCGTGCGCGCCCGGACGGATTCATCGTACCAATGCGCCAGGATCGACGGATGGTCGGGAATGCGGGCGCGGTTGTTGTATTGCGCGTCGTACCAGGCGGGGGTGGCTCGCTGCATGCAGACTCCTCGAGGGCGTTCAGACGACGACGTTGCGCTTCGCGCCGTTGGGCTTCGCACCGTTCGGCTTCGCGACGGGCTTGGCGCGCCCGCGGGCCGGCACGTGGCCCGATTCGCGCAGCGCCGCGTCGATCAGTGCGTCGGCCATCCACAGCGCGACGCGTTCCACTTCCCGATCGGGCAGGCCCCAGATGTCCTTGAGGATCACGTAGGGCTCGATCCCGTAGACGACCGACAGCGCGCGGTGCAAGCGGTCGCGCGTCGCGCTGGTCATCAGCGGCGAGAGCGGCTCGATCGCGTGCTGGAGGATGCGCACGCGGTGGCCGCGCCGGTAGGGCTCCTCTTCCAGCAGCCCGGCCCGCTCCAGCGCCCACTGCTCCAGCGAGAGCTGGGCCGCCGCACGCAGCTGCGCCTCGAATTCCTTGAAGCGCGGGAAGGTCTGCACGAACAGCTCGTGCACCCGCTCGCGGCCGCTCGGGTTGTCCGACGCGAGGATGCGCACCGGCCCGAGCGAGCTGTCGATCACCGCGGTGACGAGCGCGCTGCGGCTCGGGAAGTAGCGGTACGCGGTGGCACGCGAGACGCTGGAGCGCACCGCGACCTCGGCCACCGAGGGGATGTGGCCGCTCTGGCGAATGATGTTCATCGCCGTGTCGAGCAGCAGCCGGAAGGTGGCCGCCTTCACCCCGCGCTCGGGCGGCAGCGGCGGCTCGCTCGGCCGGTGCTTCAGGCGAGCCATCGGGTTTGTCCGGAGACGGGAGGTGTCGGCATCGCTTGTGAAGGTCGGAGGTCGGAACGTATGATGCACCCATCCCGATTTGAGACGCCAGTCTCATATTTGAGGATCGAGGCAAACCCTCGGGCCCGACCACAGATTGCCGGCTCGCTTCTCGAAGAAGGCGACGACCGCGCGACGAGACGGAGACACAGCACGATGCGCATGGCGAGTTGGCAATGGGGCGGGCGCGACCACGTCGGCACGATCTCGCCCGACGGGCGCGAGGCCACGCCGCTCGCCGTGGCCGACGCCTCGCGCGGCGTGCTGCCGCTGATCCAGATGCTCGCGCGCGGCGAGCCGCTGCCCTCGGCCGCGGGCGCGCGGCTGCCGGTCGACGTGATCACGCTGCGCGCGCCGCTGCCGCGGCCGCTGCGCAGCATCTTCTGCGTCGGCCGCAACTACCACGCGCATGCCAAGGAGCTGGCCGGCACGGTGTTCCGCGAGACCATGCCGCAGGAAGACCCGTGGCCGATCGTCTTCACCAAGCTGGCCGACTGCGTGGTCGGCCCGTTCGACGCCGTGCGGCTGCCGGGCGCAGCCGTCTCGGTGCAGATCGACTACGAATCGGAGCTCGCGGTCGTGATCGGCCGCGGCGGGCGCGACATCCCCAAGTCGCGTGCGATGGACCACGTGTTCGGCTGCACCATCGTCAACGACGTGACCTCGCGCGACGTGCAGATGCGCCACCAGCAATGGGACCTGGGCAAGAGCTTCGACACCTTCTGCCCGATGGGCCCGTGGATCGTCACGCTGGACGAGCTCGACCCGCGCGCCACGCGGGTGCGCGGCTGGGTCACGCCGAATGGCGGCAGCGTCGCGCTGCGCCAGGACGGCCTGACCAAGGACATGATCCACGACATCCCGACCCTCATCGAGACCTGCTCGCGCGGCATCACGCTGCACCCCGGCGACGTGATCGCCACCGGCACGCCGGCCGGCGTCGGCATGGGGCTGAAGCCGCCGCAGTGGCTGCAGCACGGCGACGTGATGCGGATCGAGATCGACGGCATCGGCGCCATCGAGAACCGCTTCGAGGCGGCGTCGTGAGGCCACCGCGATGACCTTCCACCTGATCGACCGCATTGCGGTGGACGACGACGGCGAGGGCCCGGTGGTCGTCTGCGTGCACGGCCTGGGCGGCAGCTCCAACACCTGGACGCCGCTGCTGCCGGCGCTGGCGCGGCACCGCGTGGTCCGCATCGACCTGCCGGGCAGCGGGCGCTCGCAGCGGGTCGAGGGCGCGCTCTCGATCGAGGGCTATGTGGACGCGGTCGGCCGCGTCTGCGCCCGCCTCGGCCTGACGCGAGCGCACTGGCTCGGCCACTCGATGGGCACGATCGTCGTGCAGCACATCGCGGCCACGCAGCCGAAGGCAGTTGCGAGCGTCGCGCTGTTCGGCCCGCTGATCGCCCCGCCGGAGGCGGCGCGCACCGCCATGAAGGCCCGCGCCGTGAAGGCACGCGAGGGCCTGGCCGGCATGCACGAGATCACGACCGGCCTGATGAACGCCGCGATCTCGGCCGACACGCGCACCCGCCTGCCGGTGGCGGCGGCCTTCGTGCGCGAGAGCCTGATGCGCCAGGACGGCGAGGCCTACGCTCGCAGCTGCGAGGCGCTCGCCGGCGCGCAGCCGGCCGCGATCGAGAAGATCGAAGCGCCGGTGCTGCTCGTCACCGGCGACGAAGACGGCGTCGCGCCGCCACAGGCCGTGCGTGCGATGGCCGACCGGCTGCACGGCGCGAAGAGCACCCGGGTGGTCGTGCTGCCGCGCTGCGGCCACTGGACGCCCATCGAGCGGCCCGAGGACTGCCAGCGCGAGCTGCGCGAGTTCCTGGCCGCCAACGCGAGGAGCTAGACGATGGCCGATGTGCTGTTCACCAACGTGCGGGTCTTCGACGGCGGCGGCGAGGCGCCGTTCACCGGCGAGGTGCTGGTCCAGGGCAACAGGATCTCGCGGGTCACCCGCAGCGGCTTCGGCGCGCGTTCGGTGCCGGTCATCGGCGCGCAGGTGATCGACGGCGCCGGCGCGTTCCTGATGCCCGGCATGGTCGAGGCCCACACCCACTTCTCGTGGAACGACCAGCCCAGCCTCGACGCGATCCAGCGCATGCCGCCCGAGGAGCACATCCTGTGGTGCGCCGAGGTCGCGAAGAAGTACCTCGACATGGGCTGGACGAGCTGCGTCGGCGCCGCCGCCGCGAAGCCGCGGCTCGACGTCGTGATCCGCAACGCGATCGAAGACGGCACCATCGTCGGCCCGCGCTACCTCGCCGCGAGCCAGGAGATCACCGTGCCCGGCGGCCTCGGCGACACGACCCGGCCGCACCTGCCGCAGGCCGAGTTCGCGTTCGGCGCGATCGTCAGCGGCGGCGAGGAGATGCGGCGCTGCGTGCGCATGTTCGCCAAGTACGGGGTCGATTCGGTCAAGATCAACCTGTCCGGCGAGTCGATCACCGGCATGCCGAGCGAGATGAGCCAGTTCACGGACGAGGAGATCCGCGTCTGTGTCGAGGAGGCCAAGGCCTGGGGCAAACGGGTGGCGGCGCATGCGCGCTCCACCTGGTCGATCAAGCAGTGCGTGAAGCACGGCATCGAGGTGATCTACCACGCGAGCTTCACCGACACCGAGGCGCTCGACCTGCTCGAGGCGCACAAGACCGAGCACTTCATCGCGCCCGGCCTGGCCTGGCTGATCAACACCTGCCACCACGCCAGCGAGTGGGGCCTGACGCCCGAGGTCACCCGCAAGATGGGCTACCACCGCGAGCTCGACGCCGCGCTCGAGAGCATGCGCGCGCTGCGCAAGCGCGGCGTGCGCATCCTGCCCGGCGGCGACTACGGCTTCGCGTGGACGCCGCACGGCACCAACGCCAAGGACCTGGAGTACTTCGTCAAGTACGTCGGCATGAGTACGATGGAAGCGCTGCTCTCGGCCACCGCCTGGGGCGGGCCGATGATGAAGATGGGCAAGACGATCGGCTACATCCGCGAGGGCTGCTTCGCCGACATCCTGCTGATCGACGGCGACCCGCTCGCCGACATCACGGTGCTGCAGGACAAGGCCCGCATCCTGGCGGTGATGAAGGACGGCGAGTTCCACCGCGCGCCGGCCGCGCGCGCCGCGCGCGGCACGACCCGCTGGGCCGCCTGAGGAGCACGACCATGGCCGACACCCTCTTCACCAACGTCCGCATTCTCGACGGCACCGGCCAGAACCCGTACGCCGGCAGCGTGCTGGTGCAGGGCCGCCGCATCCGCCAGGTCGGCCGCAGCACCGCGCCGATCGGCAGCAGCGGCGCGACCGTGATCGACGGCGCCGGCGCCACGCTGATGCCCGGCATGTGCGAGGCCCACACCCACTTCTCGTGGAACGACGCGGCCACGCTGTCGGCCATCCAGACGATGCCGCTCGAGGAGCACGTGCTGTGGTGCGCCAAGGTCGCGCGGCGCTATCTCGAGGCCGGCTTCACCTCGTGCGTGGGCGCGGCCTGCGCGAAGGCGCGGCTCGACGTGGTGATCCGCAACGCGATCAACGCGGGCCAGATCCCCGGCCCGCGCTACCTCGCGGCGAGCCAGGAGATCACGGTGCTGGGCGCGCTCGGCGACGAAACACTGCCGCACCTGCCCTTCCCCGAGTTCAGCTTCGGCGTGAACGTCAGCGGTGCCGACGAGATGCGCAAGGCGGTGCGCCTGTTCCTGAAGTACGGCGTCGATTCGATCAAACTCAACCTCTCGGGCGACAACTTCACGCCGCAGTCCCCGGCTGACACGACCTGGATGCTCGACGAAGAAGTGGCCGCGGCGATGCGCGAGGTGAAGATGCGCGGCAAGCGCGGCGTCGCGCACGCGCGCTCGTCCGAGAGCGTGAAGCAAGCGCTGCGCCACGGCATCGACCTGATCTACCACGCGAGCTTCGTCGACGACGAGGCGCTCGACATGCTCGAGGCCGCGAAGGACCGCGTGTTCGTCGCGCCCGGCATCGCGATCCTGTACGCCATGCTGCACGAGGCCGAGGCCTACGGCATCACCAACAAGATCGCCACCGACATGGGCTACCAGATCGAGTGGGACGCGGCGCTCGAATCGCTCTCGAAGATGCACAAGCGCGGCATCCGCGTGCTGCCGGGCGGCGACTACGGCTTCGCGTTCACGCCGCACTGCCAGAACTCGCGCGACCTGGAGTTCTTCGTCAAGTACCTCGGCTTCACGCCGATGGAGGCGATCCGCTCGACCACGCTGTACGGCGGGCAGATCATGATGCAGCCCGACGAACTCGGCGTCATCAAGGACGGCTACCTGGCCGACCTGCTGCTGGTGGACGGCGACCCGCTCGCCAACCTCGCCATCCTGCGCGACCCGAAGCGCATCCTCGCGGTGATGAAGGACGGCGTGTTCGCCAAGTCGCCCGACATCGCCTCGCAGCGCGCCTGGGGCCAGGCCGCGTGATGACGACGATGACGAAGCGCTCGCGCACGACCATCGCGCTCTGGCTGCTGGTCGGCGGGCCGATCCTGGTGTTCTCGGTCTGGGCGCTGTTCAGCAACCCGCGCCTGTACCTGGTCACGCTGCTCAATGGGCTGACGCTCGCGTCGCTGTACTTCATCGTCGCCAGCGGCTTCACGCTGGTGTTCGGGCTGATGCGCAACGTCAACCTCGCGCACGGCTCGCTCTACCTGCTCGGCGGCTACATCGGCTACGTGGTCGCCGCCAAGACGGGCTGGTGGCCGCTCGCGCTGGCCGCCGGCTTCCTCGCCTCGGCGCTGGCCGGGCTGGCGATGCAGTGGCTGATCCTGCGCCACATGCAGGGCCAGGAACTGCGCCAGACGATGGTGACCATCGGCCTGTCGATCGTCGTCGCCGACATCCTGCTGTGGATCTTCACCGGGCAGGTCTACCAGATGGAGGCGCCCGAGTTCCTGCAGGGCCCCATCCGCGACATCCCGTTGATCCGCGCCTACTCGGCCTACCGCCTCAGCCTGCTGTTCATGGGCATCGTGATCGGCGTGGCGCTCTGGCTGCTGCTGAACCGCACCCGCGTCGGAATGATGATCCGCGCCGGCGTCGACGACCGCGGCATGCTCGCGGCCGCCGGCGTCAACGTGAACCTGGTGTTCGCGATCACCTTCGCACTCGGCGCCGGCCTGGCCGGCCTGGGCGGCGTGATCGGCGCGGTCGAGCTCTCGATGGTCCCGGGCGAAGACACCCGGCTGCTGCTGGCCTCGCTGATCGTCGTGATCGTCGGCGGCATGGGCAGCGTGGTCGGCGCCGCGATCGGCGCGGCGATTCTCGGGTTGGCGGAAACCTATGGGCTGGCTTATGCGCCGACCTACAGCGTCGTCTTGACCTTCGTCATCCTGATCGGCGTGTTGGCGTTTCGGCCGCGCGGGATCATGGGGAAGGCGGCTTGATGTTGCTTCCTGTGTTCATCTTCGGCTTGAGCGCGTCGCGGCAGGCGGCACCCGGCAGGGGCTCATCCGGTGGCGGTCGCCGCTGCGCGGCGACTGCGTTGCGGTGCTCGGTCCGAGGTCGCGCCGCAGAACTCGCTACGTTCGCTGCGCTCACTG
>JAZKIO010000013.1:0-5372 GCA_040384825.1 Pseudomonadota bacterium | reverse complement strand
TGACCAACCCGCTGCGCGACCGCTTCGGCATCGTCGCGCGGCTGGAGTTCTACACACCCGAAGAGCTCGCGCGCATCGTGCGCCGTTCGGCCGGGCTGCTCAAGGTGCCGACCGACGACGAGGGCGCGTTCGAGATCGCGCGCCGCTCGCGCGGCACGCCGCGCATCGCGAACCGGCTGCTGCGCCGCGTGCGCGACTACGCCGACGTGAAAGCCGATGGCCGCATCGGCCGGCTGCTGGCCGACAAGGCGCTGAAGATGCTCGACGTGGATGCACAAGGCCTCGACCTGATGGACCGCAAGATCCTCGAGGCGATCGTGCACCGCTTCGACGGCGGCCCGGTCGGGCTCGACAACGTCGCCGCCGCGATCGGCGAGGAGCGCGACACGATCGAGGACGTGATCGAGCCGTATCTGATCCAGCAGGGCTACCTGCAACGCACGCCGCGCGGCCGGGTCGCGACCCCGGCGGCGTACCGGCATCTGGGTGACACGCCGCCGACGGCGGCCGGCACCGACCTGTTCGGGCCCTGACGCGGCTCAGGCCGGCGCCGGGCCGCTCCCAAGCGGCCTGGGCGACCGCTCGGCGGGTGGCGTCGGTACACCGGCGCCGGGTGCGCCATGTCTTCAGATCAGGTCTTCGTTCGCGAGGCGGTGGTAGCGCACCGCGCAAAGCGCGCCGAAGCGCTCGGCCACTTCGGTGATGCGCGCGACCGCGGTGTCATCGGGTGCATAGACGATCAACCAGCCGGCGCCGGCCTCGGCGAAGGCGAGGTAGCGCCGCATCAGCGTGATCTCGTAGCCGAAACCGGCGCCCTGGCTGGCGGTGCGAACGCGCTCGCGCAGCGCGGGCGTGGCGTCGGCAGCGGTCCAGGCGAGGATGTCGTCTTCGGCACTGCCCGATTCGCGCAGCGCCGCGACTGCTTCGGCGGTCACGGCGTCGTCCTTGAACGCGAGCACGACGTGGCCGACGGGGTTGAGCGTGCCGCTGGTCTTGCGGATGTCTTCCTTGGTGAGGCGCCTCATCTCGTTGTCTCCAGGAGTGGCCGTGGGCCAGTCTAGACAAGGAGCGCGCGCGTTGACAAGCCCTGGCTTACGGACCCTTGCGCCGCTGCTGCCACGCCAGCAGCTCGCCGACGAAACCCTTGCGGAATGCGACCACGCAGACGACGATGATCACGTTGATCCAGGAACCGACCTGGTCGGCGAGGAAGTTCTGCAGCCCGATGATCGTGAACGCGCCGATCACCGGCCCGGCGAAGGTGCCCATGCCGCCGAGCAGCGTCATCAGCACGACCTCGCCCGAAAGCGACCAGTGCGCGTCGGTCAAGGTCGCGAAGCCGAGCACCAGCGTTTTCATCGAGCCGGCAAGACCGGCAATCGCGGTCGAGAGCACGAAGGCGAGCAGCTTGTAGCGGTCGACGTCGTAGCCGAGCGAAACGGCGCGCGGCTCGTTCTCGCGGATCGCCTTGAGCACCTGGCCGTACGGCGAATGCACGATGCGGATGATGAACAGGAACACCGCGACGAACACGGCCAGCACGACGTAGTACAGCACCCGGTCGTCGGCCAGCGAGATCAGTCCGAACAGCTTGCCGCGCGGCACGCCCTGCAGGCCGTCTTCGCCGCCGGTGAACGGCGCCTGCAGGAACACGAAGTAGATCATCTGCGCCATCGCCAGCGTGACCATCGCGAAGTAGATGCCCTGCCGGCGGATCGCGATCAGCCCGACCACCAGCCCGCAAGCGGCGGCGATGACCGTGCCGGCCAGCACGCCCAGCTCCGGCGACCAGCCGGCGGAGCGCACCAGCCAGCCGGTGGCGTAGGCCGCCGCGCCCAGGTAGGCGGCGTGGCCGAAGGACAGCAGCCCGGTGTAGCCGAGCAGCAGGTTGAAGGCGCACGCGAAGATGGCGTAGCACAGCGCCTTCATCATGAAGACGGGGTACAGGCCGATGAACGGCGCCGCCACCAGGATCGCCAGGCCCACGCCCCAGGCGATGCGGCTGCTGCGCGCGATGTCGTTCGTCATCATTTTTCCTTCCCGAACAGCCCGGCCGGCCGGATCATCAGCACGATGGCCATGATCACGAACACGACGATGCTCGAGGCTTCGGGGTAGAAGACCTTGGTCAGGCCCTCGATCAGGCCCAGCGCCAGGCCGGTCAGGATCGAGCCGAGGATGGAGCCCATGCCGCCGATCACGACGACCGCGAACACGATGATGATCAGGTTGCTGCCCATCAGCGGCGTGATCTGGATGATGGGCGCGGCGAGCACGCCGGCCAGCGCGGCCAGCCCGGCGCCGGCGCCGTAGGTCAGCATCACCATCACCGGCACGTTGATGCCGAAGGCCTGCACCAGCGCCGGGTTCTCGGTGCCGGCGCGCAGGTAGGCGCCGAGCCGGGTGCGCTCGATCGTGTACCAGGTGCCCAGGCAGATCACCAGCGAGGCGAACACCACCCAGGCGCGGTAGTTCGGCAGCACCATGAAGCCGAGGTTGGTCGCGCCCTGCAGCAGCTCCGGCACCGGATACTGCTGGCCCGACACGCCGAACTGGTCGCGGAAGATGCCCTCGGCGATCAGCGCCAGGCCGAAGGTCAGCAGCAGGCCGTAGATCGGATCGATCTTGTAGAGGTGCTTGAGCAGCGTGCGCTCGATCACGACGCCCAGCGCGCCGACGATCAGCGGCGCCAGGATCAGCGCGAACCAGTAGTTCAGGCCGAAGGTGTCGAGCGCCACGAACGCCACGTACGCGCCGATCATGTACAGCGCGCCGTGGGCGAAGTTGACGATCCCCAGCAACCCGAAGATCACCGCCAGACCCAGGCTCAGCATCGCGTAGAACGAGCCGTTGACGAGGCCGAGCAGCAACTGGCCCAGGAAGGCCTGAATCGGGATGCCGAAGATGTCCATGACGTCAGTCGTTCCGCGTTACTTCCAGAGGGCGCACTTCGATTCGGCCTTCGTGGTCCAGGCGGTGTCGCCCTTGAAGGTCTCGGCGACCTTGTAGTAGTCCCACGGCTCGGTCGACTCGGCCGGCGTCTTGACCTGCATCAGGTACATGTCGTGCACCATGCGGCCGTCGTCGCGGATGTAGCCGCCCTTGGCGAAGATGTCGTTGACCTTGGTCTTCTTCATCTGTGCGAGCACCTTGTCGGCGTCGTCGCTGCCGATCGCCTTGACGGCGTTCAGGTAGTTCAGCGCGGCGGAGTAGTCACCGGCCTGGATCGACGACGGCATGCGCTTGATCTTCTCGAAGAAGCTGCGGCTCCAGGCGCGCGACTCGGCGTCGCGGTTCCAGTACCAGCTGTCGGTCAGGTACATGCCCTGCGTCGCCTTCAGGCCGAGCGAGTGGATGTCGTTGATGAACATCAGCAGGCCGGCCAGCTTCATCGTCTTGGTGATGCCGAACTCGTTGGCCGCCTTGATCGAGTTGATCGTGTCGCCGCCGGCGTTCGCCAGGCCCAGGATCTGCGCCTTGCTCGACTGCGCCTGCAGCAGGAACGACGAGAAGTCGCTCGCCGACAGCGGGTGCTTGACCGAGCCGACGATCGTGCCGCCGGCGGCCTTGACGATGGTCGAGGTGTCGTTCTGCAGCTGCGCGCCGAACGCGTAGTCGGCGGTCAGGAAGTACCAGCTCTTGCCGCCGGCCTTCACGACCGCGTTGCCGGTGCCCTTGGCCAGCGCGACGGTGTCGTAGGCCCAGTGCACGGTGTACGGCGAGCACTGCTCGTTGGTCAGCGCCGAGGTCGCCGCGCCGACCGAGATGAAGACCTTCTTCTTCTCGAGGGCGATCTTGGCCATCGCCAGGCTGGTGCCGGAGCTCGTGCCGCCGACGAGCATGTCCAGGCCCTGGGTGTCGAACCACTCGCGCGCCTTGGCGGCGGCGACGTCCGGCTTGTTCTGGTGGTCGGCGACCAGCAGCTCGATCTTCTTGCCGGCGATGTTGCCGCCCGCGGCCGCGATGGCCATGCGGATCGCCTCGGCACCGGCCGGGCCGTCGATGTCGGCGTACAGGCCGGACAGGTCGGTGATGAAGCCGATCTTGACCGTGTCGCCCGAGATCTGGGCTTGCGCCGAGGTGCCGAACAGCGAGGCAACGGCCAGTGCGCAGGCGGCGGACAGTTTCGTGAATTTCATCGAGAGTCTCCTTGTGGGAAGCTGGGTGGGAAAAGGATGGCGTCGGTCAGACGCCGAGGTACTCGTGGAGGCGCTCAAGGCGCGATGGCAGTTCGGCTTGCGTGAATTCCTGGATCACCTGGCCGTGCTCCATCACCATGAAGCGATCGGCCAGCGGCGCCGCGAAGCGGAAGTTCTGCTCGACCATGACGATCGTGTAGCCCTGCTGGCGCAGCGCCATGACCATCTCGGCCAGCTTCTGCACGATCACCGGGGCCAGGCCCTCAGAGATCTCGTCGAGCAGCAGCAGCCGCGCGCCGGTGCGCAGGATGCGCGCGACCGCGAGCATCTGCTGCTCGCCGCCCGACAGGCGCGTGCCCTGGCTGTTGGCGCGTTCCTTCAGGTTCGGGAACATCGCGTAGATCTGGTCGACGCTCATGCCGCCTTCGGCCAGCGTGGGCGGCAGCATCAGGTTCTCTTCGCAGGACAGGCTCGAGAAGATGCCGCGCTCCTCGGGACAGTAGCCCAGGCCGAGCCGCGCGATGCGGTGCGTGGCCATCGAGATCGTCTCGTGGCCGTGCACCTTGATCGAACCCTTGCGCGCGCCGATCAGGCCCATGATCGCGCGCATCGTGCTCGTGCGGCCGGCGCCGTTGCGGCCGAGCAGCGTGACGACCTCGCCTTCGTTGACGTGGAAGTTCACGCCGTGCAGCACGTGCGACTCGCCGTACCAGCCGTGCAGGTCCTTGACTTCGAGGAAGGGGGTGGCCATCAGTGGGCTCCCTTCAGTTCGACGTTCGCCGAGCCCATGTAGGCCTCGATCACCGCAGGATTCTTCGAGACCTCTTCATAAGGTCCTTCCGCCAGGGTGGCGCCGCGCTGCAGCACCGTGATGGTGTCGGCGATGCTCGCGACGACGCTCATGTTGTGCTCCACCATCAGCACCGTGCGGCTCGCGGCGACCTTCTTGATCAGCTGGCGGATGCGGTCCACGTCCTCCAGGCCCATGCCCTGGGTCGGCTCGTCGAGCAGCATCAGCTTCGGCTCCATCGCCAGCGTCGTCGCGATCTCCAGCGCGCGCTTGCGGCCGTAGCTCAGCTCGACGGCCGGGATGCGCGCGTAGCTCTCGAGGTCGACCTCGCGCAGCAGCGCGAGGGCCTGCTCGTCGAGCGTTTCGAGCGAGCGCTCGGGCTTCCAGAAGTGGAACGAGGTGCCGAGCTTGCGCTGCAGCGCGACGCGCACGTTCTCGAGCAC
>JAZKIO010000012.1:0-143855 GCA_040384825.1 Pseudomonadota bacterium | reverse complement strand
GCCAGCTCTGGGACCGCCTGCAGCGCGAGCTGCAGAGCAACGTCGCGCTGCGCGTGCGCGAGACCGACGAGGACGGCATCTTCGAAGTGATGGGCCGCGGCGAACTGCACCTGACCATCCTGCTGGAAACGATGCGTCGCGAAGGCTACGAGCTCGCCGTCTCGAAGCCGCGCGTCGTGTTCCGCCAGGAAGGCGAGGAGCGCCTCGAGCCGATCGAGGCCGTGACCGCCGACGTGGAAGACCAGCACCAGGGCGCCGTGATGCAGGCGATGGGCGAGCGCAAGGCCGAGCTCGTCAACATGGAGCCGGACGGCATGGGCCGCGTGCGCCTGGACTACAAGATCCCGGCGCGCGGCCTGATCGGCTTCCAGAACGAGTTTCTGAACCTGACCCGCGGGACGGGCCTGATCAGCAACATCTTCGACAGCTACGAGCCCTACAAGGGCGAGATCGAGGGCCGCAAGAACGGCGTGCTGATCAGCCAGGACGATGGCGAGGCGGTGACGTATTCGCTCGGCAAGCTCGACGACCGCGGCCGCATGTTCGTGAAGGCGGGCGACCCGTTGTACGAGGGCATGATCATCGGCATCCACTCGCGTGACAACGACCTCGTCGTCAACGCGGTGCGCGGCAAGCAGCTGACCAACTTCCGCGTGAGCGGCAAGGAAGACGCGATCAAGATCACGCCGCCGATCATCCTGACGCTCGAGTACGCGGTCGAGTTCATCGCCGACGACGAGCTCGTCGAGATCACGCCGAAGTCGATCCGCATCCGCAAGCGCCACCTCAAGGAACACGATCGCAAGAAGGCGTCGCGCGTCGGCGCGTGAGCGTCAAGACAGCCGTCGGCCGCGCGCTGACGGCTCGTTACATCGGCGGTTGAACTCTCCCTAGAACTGGGGTTTGTGAGGCGATAGGTCGGGGCGTACAACCCAGCGACCGTGATAGACGCCGCCCTCAAGTTCATCGCCGACCAGGTCAATGCCCAGCTGCGCAAGCGCACGGGCGCGTCGCTCGGCGAGGCCTCCTGCGGGCCGCTGGTCGACGACAAGGGCGCCTGGGTCCAGCCGCTCGACACCCTGCGGCTCGCGCTGTTCCAGATCGACGAGGAACGCGCGCTGCGCGAGCAGGTCCCGTCGCGCGTGATCGTCGGCGGGCGCGAGGTGGTGATGCCGCCGCCGCTGAAGCTCAACCTCGTCGTCGTCATCGCGGCGCGCTTCCAGCAGTACGACCAGGCGCTGCGCACCTTGTCGCTGGTGCTGGGCTATTTCCAGTCGCACCCGATCTTCACGCCGTCGGACAGCCCGGCGCTGCCGGCGGGCATCGACCGCCTCGCCATCGAGCTGCAGAGCTACGGCCCCGAGCAGCTCAACCAGATGTGGACGTGTTTCGGCGGCAAGCACCTGCCGTCCGTCGTGTACCGCCTGCGCATGGTGGTGCTGCAGGACGACGAGCCTTCGGGCACCGGCGCGCCGATCACGCAGATCGATACCGTGCTGCACGGCCGTTGAGGCGGGCTCGCGATGATCCGCTTCCGCAGCCTCTGGACGATCGACGTGCGTCACGCCTTCTTCGGGCGGGCCGCCGAGGTGCTGGAGTTCATTGTCCCTCCCGCCACGCAACGCGCGCTCGCCGGGACACGGGCGCTCGCCCGCGAACGAGCGGGCGTCCTGCACGTGCTGATCGAGGTGGACGACGCGCAGCAGCCCTTGCTCCCGATCGCCGGCCGCCGCGTCGTGTTCGGCCTGCGCCCGCGCGACGCCGCCTTCGAGACCTGCACCGCGCCGCTCGGCCTGGCCCGCGGCGAGTGCGCGCTGTGGGCCAACGCGAGCACGCCCTCGGCGCTCGATCCGCCGCGCGGCGTGCAGCTCCGGCGCACAGCCGAGCCGGGCCCGCCCGACCCGTCGATCTTCGTCGAGCCCGATCTCGCGGCCGTCGGCGCCTGGGGACTGCTCGTGTTGACGGTCGACCCTGCGCATGTCGCCGCGGGCCAGGCCTTCCACATCGATCTGGGCGTGCGCAGCGACACCCTGCGCTACTACGTCGTCGCCAGCCCCACGTTCAGCCAGGACGAGTTCGACCAGGTCGACGTGCTTGACAGCGGCTTCGCGACCGAGGGCCGGCCGCAGATCGTCTTCGACCGGGTGCTGCCCGCGGACTTCGGCGCTCAGCACCTGCCACCGGCGGTCCTCGATCCGGCCGGTGGCGCGCGCATCGCCTGCTTCCAGGCCCGGGCGCCCGTCGCGCGCCGGCCGCGCGGGCCCGGTCGCCTGGAACTCCATCGCAACGGCGACGTGCTGGTCGGCAACCTGCCGCAGCCGGGTGCCGGCCGCCACGACGCGCAGTTCGTCGTTCACCTGAGCAAGCCCTGACAAGGAGCCGCCCGCCATGCCCACCTACCGCACGCCCGATGTCTATGTCGAGGAGATCTCGGTGTTCCCGCCCTCGGTGGCCGAGGTCGAGACCGCGGTTCCCGCGTTCGTCGGCTACACCGAGATCGCCCGCAAGGTGAATGACGACGACCTGCGCGACAAGCCGACCCGCATCTACAACTTCGCCGAGTTCGAGCAGTACTTCGGCCTGCCGAAGGCCGAGACGATCGGCGTCGCGCTGACGACCACCGGCGCCGGCTTCACCAGCGTGGTGACGCCACCGACCGTCACCTATCTGCTGCACTACGCCGTCAAGCAGTTCTTCGACAACGGCGGCGGCAAGTGCTACATCGTCTCGGTCGGCGGCTATGCGGAGCCCTCGGCCGTCGCGCTCGATGCACTCGACCGCGGGCTCGATGCCGTGGCGCTGGAAGACGAGCCCACGCTGATCGTCATTCCCGAGGCCGTCAAGCTCAGCGCCGGCGATTACGCCACGCTGTCGCAGGCCACGCTGCTGCAGTGCGGCACGCTGCGGGACCGCTTCGCGATCTTCGACCTGTACGCGGGCGACGCCGCGCAGGACGGCGCCGCGCTCACCGCGAACCGCGCCGCCTTCGGCAACAACCACCTGAAGTACGGCGCGGCTTACTACCCGTTCCTGCGCTCCGGCATCAACCATCACGTGCTGGCCAACGAGACCAATGTCGATGTCTCGATCGACGGCGCGGCGGCGGCCGACCTGGGCACGCTGCGCACGCCGAACACCGCCGCCTACAACAGCGTCAAGGCCGCGCTGCGTGATCACCACGTCGTGCTGCCGCCGAGCGGCGCCGTGGCCGGCGTCTACGCGATGACGGACACCACGCGGGGGGTGTGGAAGGCGCCCGCCAACGTCAGCCTGAACAACGTGGTCGAGCCGATGGTGCGGCTCGCCAACGCGCAGCAGGACGACCTGAACGTCGACGCGACCACCGGCAAGTCGATCAACGCGCTCCGCTCGTTCGCCGGCAAGGGTACGCTGGTCTGGGGCGCGCGCACGCTGGCCGGCAACGACAACGAATGGCGCTACGTCTCGGTGCGGCGCTTCTTCAACATGGTCGAGGAGTCGGTCAAGAAAAGCACCTACTGGGCCGTGTTCGAGCCGAACGACGCCAACACCTGGGTCAAGGTGCGCGGAATGATCGAGAACTACCTGACTCAGAAGTGGCGCGAGGGCGCGCTCGCCGGCGCCACCACGAAGGACGCTTTCTTCGTGCGCTGCAGCCTGGGCACGACGATGAACGCGCAGGACATCCTCGAGGGGCGGATGAACGTCGAGATCGGCATGGCGGTCGTGCGGCCGGCCGAATTCATCATCCTGAAGTTCTCGCACAAGCTCCAGACCAGCTGAGAGGAACACGACCATGCCACAGCAATACCCTCTGCCCGTCTTCCACTTCACCGTGCAATGGGGCGGCACGCGCATCGGCTTCTCGGAGGTCAGCGGCCTCACGCAGGAGAACCAGGCGATTGAGTACCGCGACGGCTCGTTCCCCGAATACTCCAGCATCAAGATGCCGGGGCTGCGCAAGTTCAGCAACGTGACGCTGAAGCGCGGCATCGTCGCGGCCGACAACGAGTTCTTCGCCTGGCTCTCGACCATCCGCCTGAACAAGGCCGAGCGCCGTGACGTGGTGATCGCGCTGCTCAACGAGGAGCATTCGCCGGTGATGGTCTGGAAGATCCACAACGCGTTCCCGGTCAAGGTCGAGGGACCGCAGTTGAAGGCCAGCGGCAACGAGGTCGCCATCGAGTCGATCGAACTCGCGCACGAAGGCCTCGAACTGCAGAACGAGTGAGCGGCACGACCGGGTCCGATCGCGATGTTCACGCCGCCGCTGGGGTTTCACTTCCGGGTCCAGGTGCTCGGCCTGCCGCCGCTCGCCGATGACCTGCGCTTCATCGAGGTCGGCGGGCTGGCGGTCGAATCCGCGCAGGAAGAGGTGCCCGAGGGCGGCGAGAACCGCTACACCCAGAAGTACCCCGGCCGCGCCAAGTACACCGACCTGACGCTCAAGCGCGGCCTGCTGCCGTCGAGTGCCGTGAGGGACTGGGCCCGCAGCGCGATCGAGGACCTGATCGTCGTGCCGATGCCGGTCGACGTGACGTTGCTGAACGACGCGCACGAGCCGCTAATGACCTGGCACCTCGCCAACGCGTACCCGGTCAAGTGGTCGGTCTCCGATCTCAACGCCACCGCCAACGCATTTGTCGTCGAGTCGATGCAGCTGAGCTACCAGTACTTCCGGCTCGACCGCCCCTGAGGAGCGCACGCCATGCCCATCGTCATCGATGAAGTCGTCATCTCGGTCGAGGTCGGCAATGCCGCCTCCGGTGGCGCCGCGAGCGCGCCGCCGCCGCAGGTGGATCGCCAGGCGCTCGTTGCCGAGTGCGTCGAGCGCGTGCTGCAGATCCTGCGCGATCGCGACGAGGCCTGAGGAGCGCCGCCGCCATGTCGCCGATGGGCCAGCTCGAACGCCTGCTGATCCGGGCCTATACCGATCCGGAATTCAACACGCCGTTCGACACGTTCGAGGCCTACGTGAACCCGGCCGAGATCGTGCTGGCGTACGAGTTCGAGTACAGCGGCGCGCAGGGCGAAGGCACCACCGGCAGCCGCATGGAATTCAGCAAGGTCAAGCCGGGCGACCTGACCCTGAGCTTCTTTCTCGACGGCACCGGCGCCAACGGCCGACCGCTCGACGTGCAGACCGAGATCGCCCGGTTCCAGACGGTCACCGGCTACAACGGCGAGATTCACCGGCCCAACTACCTGAAGGTGGTCTGGGGCACGATGGCGGTCAAGCGCTGCGTGCTCAAGAGCGCGACCATCACGTACAAGCTGTTCCGCCCGAACGGCGTGCCCCTGCGCGCGACGATCGCGGCGGTGTTCACCGATGCCCTGGCCGATCGGCAACGCGTCGCGATGGCCCAGGACTCGTCGCCCGACCTGACCCACGTGCGCACGCTCGCAGCCGGCGATTCGTTGCCGCAGCTGTGCCAGCAGATCTACGGCGATCCGCACCTGTACCTCCAGGTGGCGCGGGCCAACGGGCTCAGGGGGCTGCGCGAGCTGCCCGTCGGCACCCGCGTGCGTTTCCCGCCGCTGGCCAAGTGATCCGGCACGACGCACGTCACCACTGACCGCTCCATGCCCGCCGAACGCACCCTGCCGATCGAGAGCGGCCTGCGCGAGTTCACCGTCAAGGTGGACGGCGAGGCGGTGCCGCGCGAGCACCATCTGCTTGCCGCCAGCATTGTCGGCACCGCCAACCGCATCGCCTCGGCGCGGCTGGTCTACGCGGACGGCAGCGCGGCTGCGGGTCAGTTCTCATTGAGCAGCTCGGCGCTGTTCGTGCCCGGCGCTGCGGTCGAGGTGCTGGCCGGCGCCGGCCGGGCGCCCACGCTGTTGTTCAAGGGCACGGTCGTGCGCCAGGGGCTCAAGGTGCGCCAGTCGTCGGGCTCGCAGCTCATCGTCGATTGCCGTCACGCGGCGGGCCAGCTCGCGCTGCGTCGGCGCAGCGCGAACCACCTCGACCGGCAGGACGGCGAGGTGATCGAGGCGCTGCTCGGCGCCGCCGGCATCGGCGTCGACGTGGAGGCCACCGCGCTGACGCACCCTCAGCTCGTGCAGCACGACATCAGCGACTGGGATTTCGTCGTCGCGCGCGCGCTCGCGAATGGGCGCCTGGTACTGACCCGCGGCGCTGAGCTCGCGGTCCGCACGCCTTCCCTCGGCAGCCCGGTCGCGACCCTGCAGTTCGGCGCCACGCTGCTCGATTTCGACGCCGAGATCGACGCGCGGCAGCAGTCCAGCGCGGTGCAGGCCGTGACCTGGAGCCCGGCCGACCAGTCGCTGCACACGCTCGACGGCGACGAGCCCGGCTTCGCCGCGTCCGGCAACCTCGATACCGACACGCTGGCCACCGGCGCAGGCAACGCCACGCTGCAGCTCGCCCACGCCGCGCTCGACGACGCGCAGGCCAGCGCCTTCGCGAGCGCACAGCGCCTGTTCGCGCGCGTCAACCAGGTCAGCGGCCGCGCCCAGTGCATCGGCATCGGCAGCGTGCAGTGCGGCGACACCGTCACGCTCGCCGGCGTGGGCGACCGCTGCAGTGGCGACGTGCTCGTCACCGGCGTGCGCCACGAGATGGACGCCGTGCAGGGCTGGCGCACGCACCTGCAGTTCGGCGGCATCGATACCGACGACGCGCTGCGGGCGCGCCTGGCCACGCCGCGCGCGGCGCAGTTGCTCGCCACCGTCGCCGGCCTGCAGATCGGCGTCGTCACCGACAACGAGGACCCGGCCGGCGAGTTCCGCGTGCGGGTTCGGCTGCCGCTCGTCGACGCCGCAGACGACGGCGTCTGGGCGCGGGTCAGCAGCATCGACGCCGGCAGCGACCGCGGCCTGCTGGTGCGCCCCGAGATCGGCGACGAGGTCGTGCTCGGCTTCCTCGACAACGACCCGCGGCAGCCGGTGCTGCTCGGCATGCTGCACAGCAGCGCGCACGCCGCGCCGCTCGCGCCGAGCAACGACAACCACGAGAAGGCCTTCGTCAGCCGCAGCGGCATGACGCTGCACTTCGACGACGACAAGCGGGTTCTGACGCTGTCGACGCCTGCCGGCAACACGCTCGTGCTCGACGAAGACGCCCGCGGCATCCGCCTCGAGGACCAGAACGGCAACCGCCTCGAGATGGGCCCCGACGGCATCACGATCGACAGCGCGGGCTCGCTGACCGTCAAGAGCGCGAGCGACGCCGCGTTCGAGTCCGGCGGCGTGTTCGGCGTCCAGGCCGGCATCGAGCTCAAGCTCGAAGGCGCGGCCGGCGCCGAGCTGGCCAGCGGCGGCAGCACCAAGCTGCGTGGCAGCCTGGTCCAGATCAACTGACGGCGCGAGCGACCGACCATGCCCAGCGCCGCCCGTGTCACCGACCTCACCAACCACGGCGGCCTCGTCAGCGGCCCCGGCGTGGCCAGCGTGCTGATCGCCGGCATGCCCGCCGCGGTGATGGGCGACCTGCATGTCTGCGCGCTGCCGCCGCCCGGTCACGCACCGACCGTCAGCCCCTTCGTCATCGGCAGCACCACGGTGTTGATCGGCGGCCGCCCGGCGCTGCGCGTGATCGACGCCTGCGGCTGCGGGGCGCTGGTCGCCGTCGGCGCTCCCACGGTGCAGATCGGCTGAGCGCGCGATGAACGACACGCCGTTCTTCCTGGGCCGCGGCTGGGCGTTCCCGCCGAGCTTTGCCGACGGCGAGGCACGCATGGTCGACGACGAGACCGACATCCACGAAAGCCTGCTGATCCTCTTCGGCACCCAGCCCGGCGAGCGCGTGCTGCACCCGGCCTACGGGCTCGACCTGACGCCGCTGCTGTTCGAGCCGCTCAGCACCACGCTGACCACGCTGCTGAAGGACCGCATCACGACCAGCCTGCTCGAGTTCGAGCCGCGCATCCGTGTGCTCGATCTGGTGATCGACGATTCGCAGGCGCTCGAGGGCGTGCTGCAGATCCGCCTCGCCTACAGCGTGCGCAGCACCAACTCGCGCTTCAATCTGGTCTACCCGTACTACCTGGGCGATGCCAACGAGGTGCGCGCGACCGTGGCGCGCCCGGGCGCGCGGGGCTGATCGCGATGGCCGCCGCCGATCTGCTCCAGGCGATGGTCGCTGCGCTCGGCACGGCGCAGCCCGAGCGCGCCGATCCGC
This sequence comes from Pseudomonadota bacterium, assembly GCA_040384825.1. Taxonomy (GTDB): domain Bacteria; phylum Pseudomonadota; class Gammaproteobacteria; order Burkholderiales; family Burkholderiaceae_C; genus LMDS01. The sequence continues at coordinate 135,733 of JAZKIO010000012.1, read as the reverse complement.
GCCTGCTGCCGGCCCATGCGCCGCTCGACGACCGCGACGCCGCCGCGCTGCTGGCGGCGCTGCGCGCGATCGCGCCGCGGGTGCTGCGCTACGAGGGCTCGCCCGATGCCGCCACGTCCGACTGGCGCGCGTTTTTTCCCGGGGGCGATGCGGCCGCGCTGGCGGCGCTGATGGCCCGCACCGAGGGTGGCCTGCCGCCGCACCTGGCATTGCTGACCGCGTTCCTGCGGCTGCAGCAGCGCTCGCAGTCGCTGCTGAACGGCTTCACTGCCAATCATCTGGCGTTCCAGATGCAGCAGGTGCTCGGCTTCACACCGCGTGCGCCGCAGCCCGATCGTGCGCACCTCGTGGTCGAGCTGAAGAAGGGCGCGGCGCCCATCGCGCTGGCGCCGGTCGATCTCTTCACGGCGGGCAAGGACGCGACCCGCGTCGAGCAGCTGTACGCGCCGGTGCGCACCACGGTCATCGGCCGGGCGGTGGTGGAGCGCCTGTGCGGCATCGCCCGCGACGGCGCCCGGTTGCGCTTCGCGCCGGTCGCCGATTCCGCCGACGGGCTCGGCGCGCCGCTGCCGGATGCGGAGCCGCGCTGGTCGCCGTTCGGCGCCGGCGCGTGGCCCGAGGCGCCGGTCGGGTTCGCGGTCGCATCGCCGCTGCTGCGCATGGCCGAGGGCTCGCGCGAGGTCCGGTTGACGTTGCGTCTGGCGAACCTGCCCGCCGGCGTCGATGCGGCGGCGCTCGGCGCCTCGTTCGACGCGCACGCCACCGGGCCCAAGGGCTGGCTCGGGCCGTTCGCCGTCTCCGGCGCGGCCAGCGGCGACGCGCTGACGCTGACCTTCACCGTCCCGCCCGACGCGCCGGCCGTCGTCGATCACCAGGTGGCCGTTCACCTGCAGGCGTTCCCCGCGGAACTGCCGGTCGTCCAGCTGCTCCTGCGGGCCGGTGCCGCGGTCAGTTACGCCGCGCTCGCGCCGCTGAAGGTGCGGGGTGCTCGTCTGCGCGTCGCCGTCAGCGGCATGCGCGCGCTGGCGCTCGAGAACGACGAGAGCACGCTCGACGCGAAGAAGGCGTTCCTGCCCTTCGGTGCGCAGCCGACGCGCGGCGCGCGCTTCTTCGTCGGCTGTCCGGAGGCGCTGTCCAAGCCGCTGCGCGCGCTCACGCTGAACCTGACCTGGCAGGGCGCGCCCGCCGATCTGACCCAGTGGTACAGCGGCTACTCGCGCGCCAGCCAGTTCACCAACGGCGTCAGCGCGCGGGTGGTCTGGCGTGACGCGGCCGGCACCGACAGCTCGCCCCGCCTGCTGGACCTGATGCACCGCGCCGACGGCCGCACGCAGCTCGGCATCGACACGCCCGGCGTCGCGGCGCTGTACCCGGTGTCGACCCGGCTGCGCGCGCTGCAAGTCGGCGGCAGCGGCGTCGCGCGCGCCCTGGCGTCGCGGCAGCTGCGCAGCTTCCCGATCCGCGCCGCGGCCGCCGCGGCACCCAGCGCGCCGCGCGCCGGCTTCATCACGATCGATCTGGTCGACGACTTCCTGCATGCGGACTACCGGCGCGAGTCCGTCGCCGGCCTGCTGGCCACGCCGCGCAAGGTGCTGAACGAACCGTACACGCCGAAGGTGCAGCAGCTCACGCTCGACTACGCCGCCGAGTCCGACGACAGCCGCCTCGACGATCCCGAACCCGCGGCCTTCACCGACACCGATGTCCAGTTCTTCCAGCTCGATGCGTTCGGCCCGGCGCGCGCGCATGCGTGGCTCGCGCAAGCGCGGCCGTGGGCCGAGCAGGGCGGCATCACGCTGCTGCCGGCGCATCCGGCCGCGGGCGAGTTGCTGATCGGCCTGTCCGGCATCGCGGCCGGCGATTCGGTCAGCCTGCTCTTGCAGGTCGCCGAAGGCAGCGCCGACCCGCGGGCCGCGGCGCAGTCGCTCGAATGGTCGGTGCTCGCCGACAACGCGTGGCGCGCGCTCGCGCCGGGCGAACTCGCGCTCGACGCGACGCGCGGCCTGCGCGCCAGTGGCCTCGTCGAGGTGGTGCTGCCGCGCGAGACCCGCGTCGACAACACCCGCCTGCCGGCCGGCCTGGTGTGGCTGCGCGCGAGCACGCCCGCCGCGCCGCGCGCCGCCTGCGATCTGATGGGCGTGCACGCGAACGCGGTCGAGGTCGGCTTCGTCGACCGGGGCAACGATCCGGCGCGGCTCGCGGCCCCGCTCGCGGCGCAGTCGATCGCGAAGATGAAGGCGCCCCACGCCAGCGTCAAGACGATCACCCAGCCCTACGCCTCGTTCGGCGGCGCGCTCGCCGAGACCGACGCGGCGCTCGCCCGGCGCGCTTCCGAACGGTTGCGGCACCGCGAGCGCGCGATCACCGGGTGGGACATCGAGCGCCTCGTGCTGCAGGCGTTCCCGTCGGTCTACCGCGCCAAGTGCATCCCGCACGCCAGCGCCGATTCGTGGCTCGCCGCCGGCCACACGATGCTCGTCGTCGTGCCCGACCAGCGCAACCGCAACGCCGTCGATCCGCTTCAGCCGCGGGTCGATCTGGACACGCTGGAGCGCATCCGCGAGTTCGTCCGCGCACGCGGCCCGATGCAGGCGCGCCTGACGGTCCGCAACCCGACCTACCGCACCGTGACGCTCGCCTTCAAGGTGCGGCTGCGCCCCGGCCACGGCTTCAATTTCTATCGGGGCGCGCTGAACGAAGCGCTGGTTCGCGCGATGTCCCCTTGGGCGTTCGGCGATGGCGAGGTCGCGGCCGCATCGCCCGGCTTCGGAGGCCGGGCGATCCGTTCGGTGCTGCTCGACCTCGTCGAAGCGCTGCCGTACGTCGATTTCGTGACCGACTTCCGCATGACGCTCGAAGGCGACGCGACCGACCGCAGCGAGATCGCCGCCGACGCGCCGGATGCGATTCTCGTCTCGGCCGCGCAGCACCAGATCACGGAGTTGCCCGATGCCTGACGCCGCATCGCCCGGCGCGCCGGCCGCCATCGTTCCCGGCGCCGACGCCGAGCCGGCGTTCGACGCGCGCGCGCTGTTCGCCGAGGGGCTGGAACAGGTGCGCACCTCGTCGCGCGCGGGATGGACGGACCACAACCTCCACGACCCCGGCATCACCATGCTGGAGCTGCTGGCCTATGCGCTGACCGATCTGGCGTACCGCAGCACGCTGCCGTTCACCGACCTGATCGCGAGCGCTTCGGACAACGCCGCCGCCACGGCCGCGCAGTTCCATTCGCCGCGGCGCATCCTGCCCAACCGGGCCCTCACCGAGCTCGACTGGCGCAAGCTGCTGATCGACCTGGACGGCGTGAAGAACGCCTGGGTCGAGCCCGTCAGCGACGTGCGCCTGTTCGCCGACCTGGCACGGCGCATCCTGCAGACCACGCCGCCCGATCACGCCGCGCAGGCCGAGGTGCCGCTGCGCGGGCTGTACCGCGCGCGCGTCGAGTTCATGGATGGCGTCGGCACGCAGGCCGAGCGCGAGGCCGTCCTGCGGACGGTGCGCGCCGCCGTCGAGGCGCAGCGCAACCTGTGCGAGGACTTCGTCGAGATCCGCGCGGTGCGCGGTGAGTACTTCGCGGTCTGCGCCGAGATCGACCTGCACACCGACGCCGAGGTGACCGAGGTCGCCGCGCAGCTGCTGTTCACGCTCGGCGAGGCGATCGCGCCGCCGGTGCTCAGCCACACGCTGGACGAGATGCTCGCCCGCGGCAGGACGCTGGCCGAGGTCTTCGAGGGCCCGCTGCCCGCGCACGGCTTCATCGACGACGCCGAACTGCGCGCCACCGGGCTGCCGGGCGAACTGCGCCTGTCCGACCTGATCGGCGTCGCGATGGACGTGCCCGGCGTCCGCGCGCTGCGCGAGGTGGTCGTCAACCCGCTCGTGCGCACCGACGAGGCCGACGAGAACGCGCTCGACGCCGATCCCGACGACGTGGTCGGCGAGCCGGTCCCGGTCGCGAACCCGTGGCGCATCCCCGTGCGCCCCGGTCGCCTGCCGCGGCTCAGCCTGAACCAGGGCCGGCTGGTGTTCGGCAAGCGCGGCCTGCCGGTCGCGGGCTGGAACATCGCGCAGATGCCGCCCGCCGTGCGCGCGCGGCTCGCCGAATTGCGCGAGGCCGCACGCCTGCGCGTCGAGACGCTGGCCGACACGCGCGACCCGCCGCTGCCGCTCGGGCGCCACCACCCGGGCCTCGCCGATTGGCGCCCGGTGCGGCGCGAGTTTCCCGCTGTCTACGGCATCGGCGACGCGGGGCTCGGCGAGCGCGCCACGCCGCAACGCCGTGCGCAGGCGCTGCAACTACAAAGCTGGCTGCTGTTCTTCGACCAGCTGATGGCCGACCGGCTCGCGCTGCTCGCCCGGGCGAAGCACCGGCTCTCGGTCGCCCCGGCCGACCTCCAGGCCGCGGTCGCTCGGTTCGCCCCGGGTTCGGACGACCGCCACACCCTCGTCGCGCGACTCGTCGATTCCGCGGCGATGCAGCAGGCCCTGTACGCGCCCGGCACCACCGCCGCAACGCTGGCCGACCTGATCGAATCGCCGGCCGACGCGGCGCGCCGCCAGCACGGCCTGCTCGATCACCTGCTGGCGCGCACCGCCGAGGACATGGCCGACTACGCCGCGATCATGGCCCCGCTGTTCGGCGACGCGAGCGACGAGCTGATCGCCGACAAGGCCGCGTTCCTGCAGGACGTGGCACCGCTCGGCGCCGAGCGCGCCGCCGCGTACCTGCAGCGCCCGGCCACGGCGGCCGAGGTCTGGGACACGCCGAACGTCAGCGGCCTGGAGCGCCGCATCGCGCGCCTGCTCGGGATCCGCGATTTCTCGCGCCGCAACCTCGGCAGCGTCGCGTACCAGACCTACACCGAGATCGACGCGACGCCGAACGACGAATGGCGCTTTCGCGTGCGCCATGCGGTGACGCACCAGATCGTGATGTCGTCGAGCACGAACTACATCTCGCCCGAGGCCGCGCGCGCCGAGATGACGACCGCGATCGAGCGCGGCCAGGTGGCCGAGAGCTACCTGCGCAAGCTCACCTCCGACGGCCGCCACTACTTCAACATCGTCGACGCCGGCGGCGAGGTCGTCGCGCGGCGCATCCAGTATTTCGACGACGAGAACGCGCTCGAGGCCGCGATCGCCGAGTTGCAGCGCTACCTGCGCGAACGCTACCGCGGCGAGGGTCTGTACGTGGTCGAGCACCTGCTGCTGCGCCCCCTGGCCGCGGACGATCCTCTGCTGCCGATCTGCACCGACCCGGGCTGCGACCCGTGCGGGCAGGACAGCACCGACCTGGACCCGTACTCGTACCGCCTGCACGTGCTGCTGCCCGCGTACGCCGGGCGCTTCCAGGACATGGGCTTCCGTCAGTTCGTCGAGCAGACGATCCGGCGCGAGACGCCCGCGCACCTCCTGCCGACCATCTGCTGGCTCGGCAGCGACGACATGGCGCGCTTCGAGCAGGCCTGGCGCGAGTGGCTGCTGCTGCACGCCGGCTTCAGCGGCGCCAACCGCCGCGAGAAGCTGCAGGCGCTGATCGACGCGCTGGTCGGCGTCAAGAACATCTACCCGGTGCGCGGCCTGTTCGACTGCACCGGCGATGACTCCAAACCCCCATTCATCCTCGGCCGCACCTCCCTCGGGCGCGGACCGGCTTCCTAGGCAGGAGAGTTCACCATGGCCGATCCGATCAAGGTCCTGCGCAGCCTGGACAGGCTCGCCCATCAGTACACCGTGTTCAAGCCGGACCAGGTGCTCACCCACAGCCAGCTAAACAGCGTCTCGAGCTACCTCGACGACCAGGACCGGCTGACGCGCGTCGCGCTGCTCGGCGTGGGCATCGTCGCGGGCTTGCGCGTCGGCCTGGTCGACGGCAGCGTGCGCGTCACCCGCGGCCTGGGCCTCACGACCGACGGCGACCTGCTGATGCTTGCGGCCGACACGCTGTACGACCGCTTCCGCCCCTACGACACCACCGCGCCGGCCTATGCGCCGTTCTACCGCGAGGCGGCGGGCGAGGGCGGCACCGCGCGGATGCTCGACCTGGTCGAGCTGGTGCCCGCCGGCGAGAGCGACGTGCTCGCGGGGCCGCTCTCGCAACTCACCGGCGCCGCGCTCGCCGACCGTGTGGTGCTGATGCTGATGGAGAGCGTCGTCAACGACCCCGACCTGTGCAGCGGCACCGACTGCGACAACCTCGGCCGCGACGCGCTGCACCGCGTCCGCCTGCTGCTGATCGGGCAGGACGACGCCGCCGCGCTGATGCGCACGCTGCCTGCGCTGCAGCCGGCGAGTGAACGCGCGATCGCGCTGCCCGAGGTGGCCGCCGACCGCCCGACGCTGGGCCGTGACATCGCGACCACCGGCGCGCTGGCGGCGCGCTATCGCGAAGCGTCGAAGAAGATCGTCGCGCGGCTGGGCAAGGCGTTCGCGCAACTCTCGGCCAGCTTCCCCGAAGTGATGGACGAGCTGTTCGCCGGCGACCCGAGCGCGCAGTGGTCGGCGCTGCTCGAGCGCCACGCGGCGGGCTTCGAGCGCACCGACCTCGGCCTGCAGGGTTGGTACGGCTTCCTGAAGGACCTGGTCGAGACCTTCGACGAACTGCGGGCCGCGCTGCTCGCCGACGATTCGGTCGTGCTGCCGGATGTGGAGGCCTTCCCGAAGCACCTGTTCCTGGGCCTGCTCGGTGCGCCGCGCCGCCTGCGCACCGCGCTGTACCCGGCGCCGCTCGATGCCCTGGCGCGCGAGCAGTCGGCCCATGCGCGCTTCCTCGTGTGGAAGCTGCACGTGCTGGTCCATTCGTTCGAGCCGCCGGGCGACAGGCAGTTGATCGTCACGCCGAGCTTCGGCGAGTCCCGCGCGCTGGAGGAGCGTGCGATTCCGTGGCACTACAAGGTGCGCGACGACCTGCCGGTTCAGGTCGGCTGGAACTTCAGGCTCTCGGCCCGCGAGCAGGGCGGGCTCAACCTGGGCTACCGCGCCGCGGCCTGGGCACAGGGCGAGCGCGCCCGCAACCCGCTGGCTTTCGCGATCGGCGCCAACGACTTCTTCCGCGTCGAGGGGCACCTCGGCCGCCCGGTCGACGAGGTCAGCAAGGAACTCAACGCGCTGATCGCCGCGCACAACCTGCCGTTCGAGGTGCAGCCGGTGCTGCTGCACAACGACCGCCGCAAGATCAAGGTGCGCCCGGGCATCCGCTACACGCCGCTGCACTCGCTGCAGTACCTGGTGCGGCAGGACGTGGCCACGCGGCTCGAGGACAGCGTCAAGTTCGGCGAGCGCTACGTGGCCGACGTGAACGAGGCGGTCGCGCTGCGCAACGTCGTCGGCTCGACCGACAGCGGCGAGTCGGTCGTCGGCGCGGCCCGCGCGGCGCGCGACTCGGTCGCCTCGACGATGCAGCTCGCCGCGCCCGCGCTTGCCAAGCAGACCTACAGCGCCTACCGCGCCGACGCCGACAGCAACGTGCGCTGGAAGGCCAGCTACGCCAGCACGCTCGATTCGGTCGGCAACGCGCGCATCAACCTCGGCAACCTGTCGCGGGCCGATTTCGTCTCGCCGTTCGACAACCTGATGGCGACCAACCAGCCGCACTGGATCGACTGGCTCGACGACCTGATCCAGGCCGGCACCGACCGCGCCGACGACCGCCTGATGTTCCCGCAGTTCGTCCAACGTCACCCCGGCATCGACCACCTCGGCGGCGCGTGGCGCGGTGGCAGCTTCGTGCTCGTCTACGACGACGCCGGCCGGGTCGTCGCCGACTTCACGCTCGCCTACCCGTGCGCCGAGGAAGACCTGCCGGAACCCGTCGAGCCGCCGCTGACCCGGCCGCCGTACCGCCCGCCGGTGATCATCGACAAGGGCCTGCGCGTGGTGCCGTCGATCGCCAAGCTGCTCGACGACCGCTTCGTCAACGTGCGCGCCGAGTTCCAGAAGGACCTGACGGTGCAGTCGGCCAGCATCGAGGGGCTCGTGAAAGGTGCGTTCGTGCAGAAGAGCGTGGTCGCGACCACGCCGGGCAAGGACGTGAAGACCGGCGATCTGCTGCTCGACCAGCTGGTGCGCGATGTCGGCGCCCGGCAGGCCCGCGTGCAGGAACTGAACGATCTGGCCAGCCAACCCGCGCTGACCGGCGAGGCGCGCGAGCAGGTGCTCGGCAAGCTGAAGGACGCGCAGACGGACCTGGCCACCGCGGTCGGCGAGGCGACGACGCGCGTCGTCACGCAGAAGGTCGACGTGACGAGCGGCGGCGCCGCCGAGGCCACGCAGGTGCTGAGCGGCAGCATCGGGTTGATCCGTGATGAGACGGCCGTCAAGCAGCTCGGCACGCAACTCGGCCAGCTCGACACCGGCGCCACCGGCCCGCAGAAGGTGCTGGTCGGCAACCTGCGGCTGATCGGCGGGTTCCGCTGAGCCGCGTGGGCCGGACGCGATGAGCACCTCCGCGCACCGCATCCGACGCCTGCGCTGGAACGCGCGCGCGACCAGCGCCGCCGACGCGTTCGCGCTGCGCGGGTTGCTGCGCGAGCGCGGTGACGAGATCGCCGCTGCACTCGAGCGCGCACTCGGCGAGGTGCCGGTGGGCGGCGACGTGGTGCGCCTCGGGCGGCTCGAACTGCGCCTCGAAGCGACCAGTCTCGATGCGCTGTCCGCGGATTTCGGGCGCGCGATCGAGGACGCCGCGCGCGCGTCGGTGCGGCTGGCCTTGCGCGATGCGACCCGCTCGTCCTCGTCGACGAACCCGAGCGTGGAGGCGCGCCGGCAGCGGCCCGCCGCCGCCCGCCGCGACAGCCTGCGCCACTACCTGCGCACCGGCGCGCTTGACTGGACGCTCGCCGGGCTGGCGATCGAAGACGCGACGCAGGCACTGCGCGGCGCCGCCGAGGAGGTGGTGGGCCGCGGGGCCCTCGCCGCACTGCTCGACGGGCTGGAGACGCCCGCCCACCGCATCGGCGCCGTGCTGCGCTGGTGGCGCCTGCTGCCCGCGGCACGGCGTCGCGCGTGGATGGACTCCGCTGCGCCGCTCGACTCGTCTGCCCGCGTCATGGCGGCGCTCGCCGCGCTGCGTCAGAACCTCGACGTCGACATGACGCCATCGAACGCGCCGCTGCTGGCGCTCTGGCTCGCCTGGCCGACGCAGCAGGACGCGTCGACCGCACACCTCTGGCGTCGCAGCGCCGTCGAGTGGCTGGTCTCGCACGAGCCGCTGCCGGCTGCTGTGCGTCCGCTGGTGCACGCCCTGCGAGAAGAGATCGCTGCGCACGCCACGCCGGTCGCTCCCGACGCTCGCCCGGTCGTGCCGCCCGCGAGCGAACCTGAAGCCGCCGACACCGCGATGCTCGTGCCGCTGGCCGGCATGGTGCTGCTCCATCCGTACCTGCCGCGTCTGCTCGCGGCCTGCGGCCTCGTCGACACCGCCACCAGCCGCACGCTGTCGCCTGCGGCCATGCCGCGGGCTTGCGCACTGCTGCATTGGCTCGCCACCGGCCGCGACGACATCGCCGAGTACGAGCTGCCCCTGATCAAGCTGCTGCTCGGCGGCGCACCCGACGCGCCGCTCGACCTGGCGCCGACCGCGCCGAGCGAGGCCGACCGGGCCGAGTCGAGCGCGCTGCTCGCCACCGTGCCCACCCACTGGACCGGCCTGCGCGGCACCGGCACCGACGGCCTGCGGCTGAGCTTCCTGCAGCGTCGTGGCCTGCTCGCGCGCAGCGATGGCGGCTGGACGCTGCGCATGCAGCCCGAGGCGTTCGACCTGCTGCTCAGCACGCTGCCCTGGGCGATCGGCCTGATCCGGTTGCCGTGGATGCCGCAGGCCTTGCGGGTCGAATGGGAGGGCACATGACCACCGACCGGCTCGACGGCCGCACGCTCGACGCCGAGCTCGAGTGGCTGGCGCGCGCGATCGAGTTCCGGCTGCAGCACTACTTCGCGAAGGACGCGCCCGCGTCGCCGCCGCTGCCCGGCGAGCTCGCGCCGCCGACGCTCGACGCCCGATCCGGCGGCGCCTACGCCGCGTGCGTGCTGCGTCACGGCCTGGAGCCCGCCGAGCGCCTGCTCGTCGCGCTGGCCCTGGCGCCGCACCTGCGCCCGCAATTGCTCGACGTGCTCGCGACCCGCAACGAGGCCACCCAGCGCGCGTTCACCGAGTTCGGCGGCGTGCTGTCCCCGGCCGGCAGCGTGCTGCCGACCGGCGAGACTGCCTGCTTCCTGCTCGCCGGCGACGACATGCCGCTGCGCCTGCAGGCCATGCACCGGCTCGCGCCGGACCAGCGCCTGGCCCGCGACGATCTGCTCCTGCTCGCGCCGCCCACATCCGGTGAAGGCGCTGCCGCCGCGCCGAACAGCACCCCGCTCGGCGGCGTGCTGACGCTCTCGCCGCGCTTCCTGGCCGACGCGCTGCCGGGGCTGGGCGTGCTCAACCCGGTCGCCGGTGCCGCGCTCGCGACGCGGGTGCGCACCGGGCTCGCGTGGTCCGACTTGGTGCTGCCCGCGACCACGCTTGCGCAGCTCGACGACATCGCGCTGTGGCTCACCCACGGCCCGACGCTGTTGCACGACTGGGGTTTGGGCAAGCGCATCGCCCCCGGCTACGTGAGCCTGTTCCACGGCCCGCCCGGCACCGGCAAGACGCTCTCGGCCTGCCTGCTCGGCCAGCGCTGCGGGCGCGAGGTGCACCGGGTCGACCTGTCGCTGGTCGTCTCCAAGTACATCGGCGAGACCGAGAAGAACCTGGCGCGGCTGTTCGACGCGGCGGAGCGCCAGGGCTGGATCCTGTTCTTCGACGAGGCCGATGCGCTGTTCGGCAAGCGCACTGGCGTCAGCGACGCGCACGACCGCTACGCCAACCAGGAGGTGAGCTACCTGCTGCAGCGCATCGAGGGCTTCGACGGCGTCGTGATCCTCGCGTCGAACCTGCGCCACCACATCGACGACGCGTTCCTGCGCCGCTTCCAGTCCGTCGTTCAGTTCCCGCTGCCCAAGGCGCCCGAGCGCCTGCGGCTGTGGCGCGAGGCGCTGCCGGCCCAGGCGCAATGGGCCGACGACCTCGACCTGAACCGGCTCGCGCAGCAGCACGAACTGTCCGGCGGCACGATCATGAACGTGCTGCGCTACGCCTGCCTGCACGCCGTCGCACGCGACCAACCGGTGGTGCGCGCCGACGACGTGGCCGAGGGCGTGCGGCGCGAGCTGTTGAAGGAAGGCCGCACGCCCTAGCGCGTGCGCCGGCCCGGGAACGTCGACATGACGAGCGGCCGGGTCGCGCAGCGGGTGGCACGCCCGGCCGAACATCGCGCAGCAGTCGTGCAGCGGGCTGCGGTGGCGGCCACATCGACCTCGCCAATCGGCACGTCGCAAGGCGCCGATCGGGCCGAGCACGAGGCGCAACGCATCGGCCGGCAGATCGCGCGCATGCCGGCGCCGCGCGCGCCGGGCGGGCTCGTTTCGCCGCACGCACGGCGCTTCACCGGCGTGGTGCCGGGTGGCGACGGGCAGGCGCTGCCGGCGCCGGTGCGGCGCTTCATGGAGCCGCGCTTCGGCGCCGATTTCGGCGCAGTCCGCATCCACACCGACACGCGCGCCGCGCAGGCCAGCCGGCAGCTGAACGCCGCCGCGTTCACGCTCGGGCACCGGGTGTTCTTCGGCGAGGGCCGGTTCCAGCCCGAGACCGATGACGGCCGCGAGCTGATCGCGCACGAACTGGCGCACACGATCCAGCAGGGGGCGGCGGACCAGCCGCCGCAGGTGCAGCGCAGCGCGCTGCCGCGCGTGGCCGAGCGTGCGGGCACCGGCGTGCAGCGCCTCGGCCTCGGTGACGCGCGCCGGTTCTTCGCCGAGCGTGCGGCGCGGCTGCCGGGCTTCGCGCTTCTGTGCCTGCTGCTCGGCCGCAACCCGGTCAGCGGCGAGCCCGTTGCGCGCCAACCGGGCGACCTGCTGCGCGCGGTCTCCGAGCTGCTGCCGTTCGGCACGACGCTGCTGCAGGCGCTGGCGAACCACGGCGCGTTCGAGCGTGCGGGTGCGTGGGCGCAACAGCAGCTCGCCTCGCTCGCATCGATCGGCCACGCGGCGCGCCAGGGACTCGACGAGTTTCTCGCCGGCATCGAATGGACCGACGCGCTCGATCCGCTCGGCCTGTGGGAGCGCGCGCGTCGTGTCGTCGCCGAGCCGGTCGGTCGCGTGCTCCAGTTCGCGCGCGATCTGGGCCGCGGGTTGGTGATCCTGGCGCGCGAGGCGATCGTGCCGCCGCTGGCGCAGTGGGCGCAGGGCCTGCCGGGCTACGGCCTGATGTGCGCGGTGCTGGGGGCCGATCCGATCACCGGCACACCGGTCGCGCGCACGCCCGAGGCGATCCTGGGCGGGCTGATGCGCCTGACGGGCCAGGAGGCCGTCTGGCTCGACATCCAGCGCGCCGATGCGATCCCGCGCGCGATGGCGTGGTACGCGGGCGTGTCGGGCGATCTGTTCGCGCTGGTGCGCGGCGTGCCCCAGCGCTTCGCCGACGCGCTGGCCGCGCTGGAGCCGATCGACATCCTGCTGCTGCCGCGCGCGTTCGCGCGGCTCGGTGGCGTGTTCTCCAGCGTGGCCGGTGAGGCCGCGCGCTGGGGCGCGAATGCGGCGTGGTCGCTGCTGGAGATCATCGTCGCGGTGGTCGCGCCCGAAGCCTGGCCTTACCTGCAACGCGCCGGCCCGGCGCTGCGCACCGTCCTGCGCGACCCGGCCGGCTTTGCGCGGAACCTCGTCGTCGCCACGGTGACCGGCGTGCAGCGCTTCGTCGGCCGGCTCGCCCACGTGCTGCGTGGCGCGCTCGTCGGCTGGCTGACGACCCTGCTGGCCGGCACCGGCATCCAGGTGCCGCGCTCGCTGGCCCCGCAGGAGCTGCTGGCGTTCGCGCTCAGCGCGCTCGGCGTGAGCTGGAGCGTGCTGCGCGGCCGGCTGGTGCGCCTGGTCGGCGAGCCGGCGGTGCGCGCGATCGAGTTCGGCACGGCGCTCGGCCGCGCGCTGGTCGTGCAGGGGCCGATGGCGGTGTGGGCCCTGCTGCGGGCGAGCCTGTCGGCGCTCGGCGAATCGACGATCGCGCAGCTCGTGCGCTACCTTGCCGTCGACATCGTGCAGGCCGGCGTCGGCCGCCTGCTCGGCGGCCTGCGCGAAGCCGGCGCCGGCTTCATCGGCGCGGTGCTGGCGATCCGCAACGCGGTGCTGTTCTTCGTCGAGCGGTTGCGCGACGCGGTCGAACTGGCCGGCACGCTCGTCGGCTCGATCGTCGCGCTGGCCGGCGGCGCGATCGAGCGCGCGGCCGGGCGCATCGCGCAGACGCTGGAGCGGGTGCTGCAGCAGGTCGTCGCGTTCACCGCACGCGTGCTCGGCATCGGCCACCTCGCCGCGGCGGTGCTGGCGATCGTGCGGCGCGTGCGGGTGATCGTCGAGAACGCGCTCGACGCGGTGCTGGGCTGGCTGGCGGCGACGGCGCAACGCGTCGCCGGCGGCGCAGCCGGCGCGCGCCTGTTCCGCACCCGCTCGGGCGAGATGGTCGAGCTGCCCGAAGGCATGACGATCGCGGAGGCGACGCGCCTCGAGGCCGAAGGCACCGCGGCCAGCGCGAAGCTCGGCCAGCGGCCGCCGCCGCGTCCTGTGCCTGCGGTCGATGCCGGTGCCCGGCGAGCCGAGCCGCCGCGTCGTGCTCCGCCTTTGCGCGGGCGGCGCGGTGCAGCACGGGTCGGTGGCAAGGCGGTCCCGGGCGCGGCGGCTGCGGCCGGCGCGCTGCTGAAGGGCGTGGGCACCAGCCCGCTGGCGCAGTACCTGGCTGCGAAGGGCGCGCCGGCCTTGCTGCGCGGGGTCGCGCGGCTCGCGACCTTGAAGGCGCACGAACAGACCCACGACGATGCGGCCACCAAGCGCGCGCAGTCCGAGCAGGCCGTCGTGATCCCGCCCGCCGACGAACAGTCCAGGGGCAACGCCGGGCAGGTCGGCACCGTCGAGGCCCGGGTGGCGCCGAGCGTCGACGTGGCCAGGCCGCGCGCGACCCTGCAGACCTCGCTCGCCGACAACGTGCCGCGCACGCTCGAAGACGTCGACAACTTCAAGCGCGACATGAAGGCGCAGCACATCGGCGCCGCCGTGCTGCGGGACGTGCACGCCGACAAGACAGCCGTGAGCGGCACCTTCGGCGACCTGCGCCGCACGCCGCCGCCGGTGCCCAGCGAGCACGTCACCCACGAGCTGCCGCCGCCCGAACCGGCGCCCGCGACCGGGGTGCTGCAACTCGGCGCCGGCACCGTCGCGCCGCTGCGCAGGCAGGACCTCGACGTCTCGCAGTACACCCGCGACGCCGACCAGCGCCTGAAGGAAGAGGGCGTCTCGCAGGAACAGCTGGACATGGTCGACGCCGGCGAGCTCGCCGACGCGAAGCGCGAGAAGCGCGGCCTGGAGAAGCGCGCCGCCACCGAGCCGGCGGCGGCGCAGGCATTCGCCGTGCAGGCCGCCACTGCGGTCGCTTCCGACCTGCGTACGCAGGAGCAGCAGCAGCGCAGTGCGCTGCAGGCGCGGCGGCGCGGCGGCCTGGGCGTCACTGCCAGGCGGCAGCTCACGGCCAAGCAGGCGCTCGAGAAGAAGCGCGCCGAGGTGGCCGTCGAGATCAACCGCCGCTACGAGGCGACGCAGACCAACGTCAAGCGCCGGCTCGGCGAGCTGGAGACGAGCGCGATCCAGCGGTTCGACCGTGGCAACGCCGCCGCGACCCAGCGCTTCGAGAACACCGTCAAGACCGAGCTCGACGCCTACAAGGCGGATCGCTACTCGGGCTTCTTCGGCCGCCTGCGCCGCGCCAAGGACTGGCTGCTCGGCATGGACGACCTGCCGGGCGTCAAGCGCATCTTCGAGCGCAACCGCGCGGTCTTCGTCGCCACGATCGACGCGCTGGTCGCGGCCATCACCGCCGACAACCAACGCGTGATCCGCGAGTGCAAGGCCGAGATCGCCGCCACGCACGCGAGCATCGAGGGTTTTGTGGCCGGGTTGGCGCCGGCGCTGCAGGGCGTCAGCCAGACGGCGGCGCGCGAGATCGGCGAGAAGCTCCAGGCGCTCGACGGCTTCGTCGCCACGAAGGAGCGCGAGCTGCGCCAGCAGCTGCAGGACAGGCAGCGCGACGCGATCAAGGCGATCGACGAGAAGATCGCGAAGATGAAGGAGGCGATGGCCGGCGCGCTGGCCAAGCTCGGCAAGCTGCTGCTGTGGGCGGCGAAGAAGTTCTTCACCTGGGCGCTCGGCAAGTTCGGCTATTCGCTCGCGGACATCGACGCCATCATCAGCAAGGGCGCGGCGGTGCTGAAGGCCATCTTCACGCAGCCGATCCAGTTCGTGAAGAACCTGGTGCGCGCGGCGAAGCAGGGCTTCGAGAACTTCGCGCTGCACTTCACCACCCATTTGAAGGACGCGATCTTCGAGTGGCTGACCGGCTCGCTCACCGGCATCCGCCTGCCCGAGGTCTGGAACGCGCGCGGCATCGCCTCGCTGGTGCTGCAGGTGCTGAACGTCTCGACCGGGCGCCTGCGCGAGAAGCTCGTCGACAAGCTCGGCGGCGCCGCGGTGCTGCAGCGGCTCGAGGACGGCGCCGCGGTCGTCAAGACCGTGCTCACCGAAGGCCCGCTCGCCGCCTGGGACCAGATCCGCGAGCTGGGCGAGCAGCTGAAGGCGCAGGCGATCGCGCAGCTGCAGCAGTTCATCGCACTCGAGATCGTCAAGCGCGCCACCCAGACGATCGCGCTGATGTTCGTGCCCGGCGCCGGCATCGTGCGGGCGATCATCGGCATCTACGACACGGTGGTGTTCTTCATCAAGAAGGCGGCCGACATCGCGCGCATGGTCGGCAGCTTCCTCGGCTCGATCGGCGAGATCGCGGCCGGCAACATCGGCGCCGCGGCGCAGGCGCTCGAGGACGGGCTGGCGCGCGCGCTGAAGCTGGTGATCGACTTCCTCGCCCGCTTCCTGCGGCTGGACGGCATCCCGAAGAAGATCGGCGCGGTACTCGAGAAACTGCGCACCCGGGTCGACGCGCTGCTCGACCGCGTCGTCGACTGGATCGTCGGCCTCGCCAAGGGCCTGGGCCGCGGCGTCAAGACCGTGGCGGCCAAGGTGATGCAGTGGTGGCGCATCCGCAAGCCCTTCGGCCGCGGCCGCAACCGGCACACGCTGCACTTCGCCGGCGAAGGGCCGCAGGCGGCGCTGTCGGTGTCGAGCACGACCAAGACGATCCGCGACTACATCGACCAGGACGTGCGGCCGAAGGCGCAGGCGCCGGGCGATGCCGCCACGCTTAAGGCGATCGACGCCGAGGTCGCGGTGGTCGAGGAGATCAAGGCCCGCACCGCCGGCGGCTTCGGCCAGGCCGACGGCGAGCGCATCGCCAAGGCGATGGCGCGGATCGCGCAGCTGCTCGGGCAACTGGCGATCCGCGTGCCGACCTCGACGCTGGTCGGCGGCAAGCCGAAGACATCGAGGCTGCCCGACGGCAGCATCGTCGGCGAGCGCTTGCGCGTCGAGCCGCTGACGCTCGACCCGGGCGTGCTGCGCGGCAGCGAGCCGCACGACGAGACGCCAACGTGGCTCGCCGTGCGGCGCCGCCGCCACGCCTACGTGCGCGGCCACCTGCTCAATCACCACCTGTTCGGCGCCGGAAAGAACGAGAACCTGGTGCCGATCACCGGCTCGCTGAACACCTGGATGTCCGCCAACATCGAGGAGGCGGTGAAGAACGCGGTGCTCGGCGAGGGCCGCGTGATGCGCTACGAGGTCGCGTTCACGTTCGGCGGCCACGCCGGCACCCGCAAGATCCCCGAGGAGAACGCGCTGCCGACGGCGGTGACGATCACCGCCCGGGAGATCGCACCCAAGGGCGGCTCGAAGTACGCCGACCTGGCCGGCGGCTTCGCGCCGCCGGTCGCGGCGCGCGATCACGTGCTGCCGCCGGACGGCCCGCTCGACGGCGCGAAGCCGATCCTGCAGCGACTCGCCCTCAACGCACCCCAGTCCAAAGGACAGGGCGCGCCGGACGCGATGACCGCGCTGCAGGAGCTGCCCGGGATCGGCGCGGAGCGGGCGGCCAAACTGCTGGAGCAATTGAAGCAGGGCCGCTTCACGCGCTGGGCGCAGATCGAGGCGACCGTCGGCCGCAAGGACATCACCGACACCTGGCTGGACCTGAAGACCCAGGACGGCCGCATCGTCTACCTCGACGGCGAGACGATCTGGCGGTACTAGCCGATCGCATGCCGCAGCGGAATGCGAGGCGTGCGAATTGATCGTTTGCGACAGCGCCGTTCGCCTTCGATCATGGCGGCAGCAGCTCGCCCGCCAGCTCGGTGCCGAGCTGCGCCGCATCCCGGGTGACGCGACCGTGGTGCGGGTCGCGTTCGACCTGACGGCGGCCGGCAAGGACACGCGCATTGCGCTATCCTCCGCTCCCGCGATGAATTCCTGAACGATCGTTCTTGAATTCATGTCGGACGAACCCATCTCGCCACCATGCGTCCCTTCCGCACCTTCGACAAGTTGATCGCCACGATTCGGGCCCGCCGAAGTGCGGGGAGCTTGCGCTCGCCCTTTGGCGCCGTCCTGGCAATCACCGTTTCGCAAGTCAGCGGCTGAGCCTCGCGCGAATCTCTTCGCCTGGGCTCCGGCCTTCAGGCACCCGAGAGATTCGCATGAACACCACCAAGACCCCCTCGACCACCCCGCGCCGCGCGACCGCGCTGCGCAACATCGGCGTCATCGCTCACGTCGATGCCGGCAAGACCACGACCACCGAACGCATCCTGTTCTACACCGGTGCGAACCACCGCGTCGGCGAGGTCCATGACGGCAACACCACGATGGACTTCGACCCGCAGGAGCGGGCGCGCGGCATCACGATCAACAGCGCCGCCACGACGGTGTTCTGGCAGGGCGCGCAGATCAACGTGATCGACACCCCCGGGCACATCGATTTCAACATCGAGGTGAACCGCTCGCTGCGCGTGCTCGACGGCGCGGTCGTCGTGTTCGACGGCGTCGCCGGCGTCGAGCCGCAGACCGAGACCAACTGGCGGCTGGCCGACAAGTACCACGTGCCGCGCCTGGCGTTCGTCAACAAGCTGGATCGCACCGGCGCGGACTACCTGCGCGTGGTGCAGATGATGCGCGAGCGCCTCGGCGTGCAGCCGCTGGTGCTGCAGTTGCCGATCGGGGCGGAAGACACCTTCCGCGGCGTGATCGACCTGGTGGAGCCGCGCGCGCTGCTGTGGAGCGGCGTGGCCGGCGAGCCGGTGCGCATCGAACCCATTCCCGACGACCTGCGCGAGCAGGCCGCGGGCTGGCGTGCGCGCCTGGTCGAGGCGATCGTCGAGCAGGACGACAGCCTCCTGCCCGGCTGGCTGAACGGCGACGAGCCTTCGGCGGCGCAGCTGCGCGCGGGCATCCGCCGCGGCACGCTGGCCGGCGCGTTCGTGCCGGTGCTCGCCGGCTCGGCGTTCAAGAACCGCGGCGTGGAGCCGCTGCTCGACGCGGTCGTGGCCTACCTGCCCGCGCCGGGCGAGACGGTGCGCGAGTACGCTGGCGAGACGGCGCAACCCGAGGCCGACCCGGACGGGCCGCTGGCTGCGCTCGCGTTCAAGGTCGTCACCGACGACCACGGCACGATGACCTTCGTGCGGGTCTACCGCGGGCGCCTGCGCGCCGGCGACACGGTGCTGAACACCAGCACCGGCAAGACCGAGCGCGTCTCGCGCCTGTACGAGGTGCACGCGGACAAGCACGAGGAACGCGCGCTGATCGAGGCGGGCGACATCGCGGCCGTCGTCGGCCTGAAAGACACGCTCACTGGCCACACGCTGACCGGCAATGGCGCCGCCGACCGTGCGCACCCGCTGGTGCTGGAGCAGATCGCGATCCCGGAGCCGGTGATCGACGTGGCGATCGAGCCGCGCACGCAGGCCGACCAGCAGCAGCTCGGCAAGGCGCTGCACGCGCTCGTGCGGGAGGACCCGAGCCTGCGCGTGCGGCAGGACGCCGAATCCGGCCAGACCATCCTGTCCGGCATGGGCGAGCTGCAGCTCGAGGTGACGGTCGAAAAGCTGCGCGCGCGGCACCGCGTGAACGTGTCGGTCGGGCGGCCGCAGGTCGCCTACCGCGAGACGATCACGCAGGCCGCCGAAGTCACGCACCTGCATCGCAAGCAAAGCGGCGGGCCGGGGCAGTTCGCGCAGGTCACGCTGCGCATCGCGCCGCTGGCGCGCGGCGAGGGCGTGCGCTTCGTCAACGCCAGCGTGGGCGGCGCGATCCCGCGCGAGTACGTGCCGGCGGTCGAGGCGGGCGTGCGCCGCGCGGCCGAGGCAGGCGTGGTCGCGGGCTTCGCGCTGGTCGACTTCGAGGCCACGCTGCTCGACGGCGCGTTCCACGAGCGCGATTCGTCGACGCTGGCGTTCGAGCTGGCCGCTGCCGCGGCGTTTCGCGACGCCGCCAAGCGCGCCGCGCCGCAGGTGCTGGAGCCGGTGATGGCGGTGGAGGTGATCACGCCGACCGAACACCTTGGCGACGTGATCGGCGACCTGCACCGCCGGCGCGGCAGCGTGCGCGGCCAGGCGCCGCGCGGCAACGCCGCGGTCGTCGACGCGCGGGTGCCGCTGCAGCAGATGTTCGGCTACATCGGCCACCTGCGGGCGATCACCTCCGGCCGGGCGCAGTACGCGATGCAGTTCGACCACTACGCTGAGGCGCCCGCCAGTCTGGCCATCGCCGCGTAGGCCCGCTCCTACCGGACCCGCCCCCCCTTGCCGACAGACCGGCCGCGGGGGGCTGCCCAGACTCGTCGGCATCCGAACGACAAGGGGAAGCCCATGCTGCGTCACCTGAAGGATCTGCAAGGCTATGCCCTGCGCGCGACCGACGGCGACGTCGGTTCGATCAAGGACTTCTACTTCGACGACGACCGCTGGGTCGTGCGCTACCTGGTCGTCGAGACCGGCACCTGGCTGATGAGCCGCAAGGTGCTGGTCTCGCCGCACGCGATCGGCCGGCCGGACGACGCCGAGAGCGTGCTGCCGGTGTCGATCACGCGCGAGCAGGTCCGCGACAGCCCGGACATCGACACCGACAAGCCGGTCTCGCGCCAGCACGAGGCCGACTACCTGGGCTACTACGGCTACGCGCCGTACTGGGACAGCGTCGGCATCTGGGGCACCGGCGCGCTGCCGGGAATGATGCTGCCCGAGGCCGGCATGGCGCCGCCGGCCGCGCTGTCGGGCGTGGGGGTGCTCGAGACCGAGCGGGCGATGGCCGCGGAACACGCCGCCAAGCACGCCGACGACGATCCGCACCTGCGCTCCTGCAAGGACGTGGCCGGCTACCACATCAAGGCGCAGGACGGCGAGATCGGCCACGTGCAGGGCTTCATCGTCGACGACGCGGACTGGGCGATCCGCTACCTCGTCGTCGACACCAGCAACTGGTTCGCGGGACACCAGGTGCTGGTGGCGCCGGGCTGGATCAAGGAGGTCAGCTGGGCCGACAACCTGGTCGTCGTGAACATGACGCAGGAGGCGATCCGCAGCGCGCCCGAATGGGACCCGACCCGGCCACCCGATCGCACCCAGGAGACCGAGATCTACCGGCACTACGACCGCACCGGGTACTGGTGACGAGTCGCCTCAGGCGCGCGGCCAGTCGAGCCGCAGCGCGCTCTCGAACGCGCGCGGCTCGCCCGTCACCGGATCGGTGAAGTACAGCGCCGCGGCCAGGAGGCGCAGCGGGTCGGCCACGTCGTCGGTGTCCGCCGGCCGCAGGGCAGGGTAGATGCGGTCGCCGACGATCGGCAGCCCGAGCGCCGCGCAGTGCACGCGCAGCTGGTGGCGCTTGCCGGTGGCCGGCACCAACTCGTAGCGTGCCAACTCGCCACGCCGTTCGATCAGGCGGAACCGGGTCTGCGCGTTCGGCTCGCCGTCGGTCTCGGCCATGCGCATGAAGTGGGCGGGGTCGTCGACCAGCCGGCTGCGATGCTCGAACGGCGCCTGCATCGCCTCGCGCCACGGCGCGATGCATTCGTAGCGCTTCTCGACCTGTCGCTCGGCGAACAGACGCTGGTAGCGGCCGCGGGTGGCCGGATCGATCGTGAACAGCACCAGCCCCGCCGTCTCGCGATCGATCCGGTGCACCGGCGCCAGCGTCTCGATACCCAGCCTGCGCTTGAGCCGCACCAGCAGCGTCTGGTGCAGGTGCCGGCCCGCAGGCGTGACGGGCATGAAGTGCGGCTTGTCGGCGACGACGATGTGCGCGTCGCGGTGGACGATCGTCTCGGCCTGCGGCCACGCCGCCTCGGCCGGCGGATCGCGGTAGTAGTAGACCTTCAGCGCGCGCTCGAACGCGCGCTCGGCGGTCACGGCACGGCCGGCCGCGTCGACCACCCGGCCGGCCGCGATGCGCTCGGCCCAGGCCTGCGGCGGCACGCGCGCGAAGCGCTCGACGAGGAAATCGGCGACGGTCGCCCAGGGACCGTCCGGCAGCACCACGCAACTCGCGCCGACGCCGTCGCGCGTCGGCAGCGGCGAGCCGCTCATGCGGTGCCGGCGGTGGCGAGCCGGCGCGCGCGCTCGAGGCGCCAGGCCTCGTCCGGAACATCGCTGCGGTAGACGTCGGCCAGCGTGGCGCGGCCGGGGCGCAATGCAGCGTCCAGCGAGAGGCGGTTGTCGAAGACGAAGCACTCGCCCTGCCAGTCGCGCTGCGCGTCGGGCACCTCGGCCAGGTAGCGCAGGATGCCGCCTTCGAGCTGCGCGACCTCGAGCCCGAATTCGTCCGCCAACCACGCGGCCGTCTTCTCGCAGCGGATGCCGCCGGTGCAGTACATCGCGACCGGGCGGCCCTCGGCCTTCCACGCGGCGGCATGCGCGGCCACGTAGGCCGGCAGGTCCCGGAAGTTGCCCACCTGCGGATCGACCGCGCCGCGGAAGCGGCCGAGCCGGAACTCGAAGGCGTTGCGGTTGTCGATGACCACCGCGCCGGGCGTGTCCAGCAGCGCGCGCCACTGCGCCGGATCGAGCTGGGTGCCGCGCCGTCCGACGGCGTCCACGCCGGGCACCCCGAGCGGCAGCACCTCGGCGCGCACATGCACCGCGAGGCGCCCGAACGGCGTGACCGCACAGGTCGTGCGGCGGCACTGCAGGCCGTCGAACAAGCCCGCGAGCCGGGCGTCGCCGCGCAGCCCGCGCTCGAAGCGATCGAGCTCGGCGCCCGGCCCGGCGAGCGTGCCGTTGATGCCTTCGGCGGCCACCAGCACGCTGCCGCGCAGGCCGTCGCCGAGCTCGCGCACGACGACGGCGACCTGCGCGGGATCGGCGACCCGCACGAAGCGGTAGAACGCGATGTGGAAGAGGTCGGGCAGCGTCATCAGGGCGCCATTCTGCCCGCGTGAACCTCAATGCGCGGTTCGGGAATCTCGAGGAACGCTCAAGGCGGCGCCGTCGTGCGGATCTTGCGCAAGTGGGCGACTTCGAGGGCGGGCGCCATGGCGGCGATGGCCGCCGGCACGACGACATGGATGGTCGTGCCCTCGCCGGGGCCGCTGTCGACCCGCAGCAGCGCACCCAGCGCTCGCACCCGCTCGCGCATCCCGATCAGGCCGAAGGAGTCGGCGCGACGGGGTTCGTCTGCCCGGATGCCTCGGCCGTTGTCGGAAATGCGGAGCAGGATCAGGCCACGCCGCATGCGCGAGAAAGACACCTCGGCCCGGTCGGCCTGGGCATGACGGCCTATGTTGCGAAGACCTTCCTGGGTCACGCGGTAAAGGCAGGTGGCCACCTGCGGCGAGATGGGCTCGTCCGACTTGCCCGACTCCTCGCACACATGCAATTGGCAGTCGATGCCTGAATTCCGGCGGAATTGATTTACCAGTGCCTCGAGTGCCGGCAGCAGACCCAGGTCTTCGAGCATCTGTGGACGCAGGTCGTTGATGATGCGTCGGGTCGATTCGATCGAAGCAGACGCCAGGCTTCCCGCGTTGTCGAGGAGCCAACGGACTTCCGTGGGCACGGGATAGCGCTGGGCGGCAGCGTTCACATCGATGAGGATGGCAGCCAGCGACTGCTGAAGATCGTCGTGGAGTTCGCGTGCGATGCGGCGGCGCTCCGCTTCCTGGATTCGATCCCGCGCAGCGAGCAGCCGTTGCAGTTCGCCGCGAGAAGCGGCGAGCTCGCTGCGCGCCTGAATTAGCGCGGTCACGTCGCGGAAGACCAGAATGCTCGCGTTTCGACCCAGCCCGTTCGCGAGACTGCACGAGATCTCCACGACACGGTGCTCGCCGTCGGGGCGGGCGATACGGACGCCTCTGAGCGGCGTGGGCACAGCGCCACTGCCCAGCAGCGCAAGGTACTCGCGCACCGCGCCTGCCGAATCGGCGTGGATCGGATGTGTGGGTGGTTGATCGAGCAGCGCCGCCTCATCGACGCCGAAGAGCAGTTGCGCCGCGTGATTCACGAGCTCGACGCGGTCGGCGACAGTCACGACAACCGCCTCGGGCAGTGTCATCAACAGTGCCCGCAGCGAAGCATCGCCGTCATGTGAGGGCGATCCGGTGCTGTCGCCAACGGGAGCCTGCGGCTCTCGAGGCTGGACGGCAGGAACACTCGAAACGCCCATGTTCTCCTCGATCGACTCGTCATGAGTGCGGCTGCCGGGCCCTCTCAACTCAAAGACCGGGTGGCCTGCACTCTGGGCCAAGCGTTTCGATCTGAGAACCGGGGGAACCGGGGTGGCGCGAGAGTCATACGCAGGGCATCGCCCAGCGGATGCAAGATCGTCTCGACTATTCCGTGGGGTCGGCGTTGTTGGAACGGAAAAGCCGGTGTTCCATCGAATAGCGGATCAATGCGGCGGTGCTGGCCAGTTGCAGCTTTTCCTGGATGCGTGCCTTGTGCGTGCTGACCGTCTTGACGGACAGATGCAGCGTGGACGCGATGTCCGTCAGCCGTTCTCCGGCGACGATGCGCTGCAGCACATCCAGTTCACGGTCGGAGAGTGCCGAGTGACGTGGACTCTCCGCCAACCCGCACACCTGCTGCACGACGCGCTCTGCAAAGCCAGGGGGAAGATAGATCCCGCCCGAAGCCACCTTCTCGACGGCGGTGAGCAGACCGGTGGTGGCGCTGTCCTTCGTCAGGTAGCCCGTTGCCCCGGCCTTGAACGCGCGCACCGCGTATTGCTCCTCATCGTGCATGGTCAGCACCATCACCGCGACGCTCGGGTACTGAAGCCGGATGCGGCGGATGAGTTCGAGGCCGGGCATGCCGGGCAGGGACAGGTCCACGATGGCAAGCGCGAATTCCCGTTTGCGCAGGCATTCGAGGGCCTTGAAAGCCGAGTCGGACTCGGTGATGGACCAGTGCGCCGCAATCGGCTCGAGGATCCGCTTGATGCCCTCGCGGATGATGGCGTGATCGTCGACCAGCAACAGGTCCCGGGGCGCTTTCGCGGCGTCCGGCTGAGGTCGAACCAGGGGCAGCCCGGCTCGCGCCAGCGAGGGGCGGCGCTCGCCGAGAACCTCACGAGATTGGCGGACGTGCATAGGGGGCTTCCACTCGCCGCGGGCATCGGCGCGCTACGAGAAATTCACAATCAGTATGCAATGAAATGTGTTTTTCTCCTCCCCCTAAGTAGAGGGTGGGGAACCTGAGCCGGCGAGCCGAGCTTTCAATTGCGTTAGGGATGCAGGTTAGGAATTTTCCGAACCTGGGGGAAGGGCAACGCGGTCGCCCCTAAGGCGCTCGCTGAACCGATGTCGACCGCTCTCCTGATGGCGCGGGCCTGACATCGGAGGCACGCTAACCAACATCCGTACACAAGGCTTTCCGACCCCATGAGCAATGCCACCGCCCAGTTCGCCTCGACCGACGGCGTCGCGCCGTTTGTGATCGGCAGCGCAAAGTCGACGACGTGGTCCACCATGTCCGATGTCATGAACTTGATGGGCACGCGGGATGCGCCCCTGGGCGACTTGCTCGACCTGCCGGTGCCCGTGCGGCGCCTGCGCGCCGGCGAGACGCTCTTCCACGAAGGCGCGAGGGTGGAATCGGTCCAGTTCGTGCGAAGCGGCTCTTTCAAGATCTCCCACACCGAACACGACGGCTATGAGCAGGTGCTCGGTTTTGCGAGTCGCACCGACATGCTCGGCATCGACGCACTGTGCCTGGAAGGGCACCCCAACGCGGCGATCGCGCTGGAGGACTCGACCACCTTCGTGATCCTGGTGCGCGATCTGTTCGCGCATTCGGAGCGCACGCCGGCTTTCGGGCGAACACTGCACATGCTGTTCAGCAGTGCCCTGGCTCGGCAAAGCGAACAGGCCGACGTCATGGCGGCCGTTTCCTCTGAGATGCGGCTGGCGCGCTTTCTCCTGCACCTCTCGCGTCGCATGACGGCCAACGGCCAGTCACCACGCCGACTCCTGTTGCGCATGAGCCGACGCGACATCGCCAGCTACCTGGGCGTGGCGCACGAGACGATCAGCCGTTCGTTCAAGATGATGGGGGAGTGCGGACTGCTCGACGTCGACAACCGCGACGTCGAGATTCTCGATCTCCCCAAGCTGCAGGCCTTCTCGCAAGGCGCGCGCCGTCAGGTCGACGACGGCTCCGGAGAAGGACGCAAAGCGCGCGGCGTTCTCGGGTGGCGGCCTGTGCCGGTGCCTTGCGCGCGGCGGTAGCGCGGCCCTCCACGGCAAGCGCCGCATTCGGTGGAAGCACGGTGACGGCATGTACGAACGGCACTTCGGGCTGAGTTCCCCTCCGTTTCGGCTGAGCGCCGATCCCGAGTTCCTCTTCACTAGCGCAGGACACGCCGACGCGATCGACGCGATGCGCGGGATCTTCGTCGACCCGCGTACGCTGCTGGTGATCGCCGGCGATCTGGGGGCCGGCAAGACCACGGTGCTTCGCGCCCTGATCGAGGAGTGGCGGGTGCAGGGTGTCGCCGTCGCGCAGCTGGTGAGCACGCAACTCGATGCGACCGAGCTGCTGGAGGCCGTGGCCCTCCAGTTCGGTGCCACGGCGACAGGCGATGCGGCCTCGGACTTCCGCGAGCCGCTGCGGCGGCGCTTCCTGGGATTGCAGGGACACCGGGCGTTGCTCGCGATCGACGAGTCCCAGAACCTTTCGCCGGAAGCATTGAGATGCCTGGCCGAGCTCGCCGAGCTTGCGTCGGCAGCGCAGGTGGAGTTCCGGATCTGCCTCGTGGGCCACCCCGAACTGCGCGCGAACGTCGCTCGCGCATTCGCAGCGGTTCTGGACACCTTCGGCCAGCCGATGTGCCACCTGGGGACGATGGGGCCTGAGCAGACCCGGGGGTACATCGAGCATCGGCTTCGGATCGTGGGCTGGGAGGGTGTGCCGTCCTTCGACGCACCGGCGTTCGACGAGATCCACCGCTTCACCGATGGCGTTCCGCGGCGCATCAACGTGCTGGCCAACCGGCTCCTGCTCGCGCAGATGCTTGCAGGCGGGACGCGCATCGACGCGCCCTGCGTCGTGGCCGTGGCCCGTGCGCTGCGCGCGGAAACGGCCCATGAGCGGCCCGTCGCTCACCATGCCGCGCGCGTCACCGCGTCATCGCAGGCCGAACGCGGTTCCCTGCTGCTGGTGGCGAGTGGACGCAGCGATCAGATCAAGGTCGTCCCGCTGCTTCACGCCATCGAAGCCCGCGCCGATTTGCCGACCCCGCGGTTGTTCAGCGCCACCGGTCGGCTGACCTGGGAGTTGAACCGGAAGCTTCACCGGTTCGTCGGCCTCGTGAGCGAGCCGGTCGCGTGCAGCGCCGAGGGGCCACTCTCGCTGAACGACCTGTCGGTTCGCTTCGAGGAGGCGCTCGTTCGCTACGAACCGAACGCCGTGGTCGTGTTCGACGGAAACGCGGCGTCTGAGTGCTGCGCGCTCATCTGCCGGGAACGCGAGGTGCCCGTTGTCCATGTCGGCAGCGACCCGCAAGGCGTCGGCGAACTGCTCGACGCCGGCTCGCCGCGCGCGGTGATCGCGCGGATCGCCGATCTGCGGTTCTCATGCCAGCCTGTGGGGCGATCGCCCGGGCCCGACGCGGCACCCTCCACGGTGAGCCTGGGCAATCCGCTCATCGACGCGGTGCGATTCGCGCTGCAGATGGAGATGCGCGATCCGGAGTCGCGCGACCTCGGCGCCTTCACTGGAACGCTCCAGAACGAACGCCTGGGTTACGGCGTCGTGGCACTGAAGGCGTGCGACGCCGCCGCCGCGCCGGCCCGATCGGACGAGCAGTTGGCCCTGCTGCGCGAGGTGAGCCGGGACCTGCCGCTCGTCTGGCCGATGCGGCGCGCGGACACCGAGCGTCCCGGGCTCGCACGCATGCTGGAGGGTTGCCAGGTGACCTGCATCGACGAGCTCGGCCACGGCGGGTTCCTGAGATTGCTTTGCGGCGCGACCTGTGCCTTGACCGATTGCTTCGACGTCATCGAGGAGGCCGCGGCGCTGCACGTGCCGGCGATCTCGCTCGGCGCCGGGCATGTCGGGCAGGCCGCGAAAGGCGGTTGGCTGCAGGACGAGGAGACCGGTACGAGCGTGGTGCGGATCACCCGCGCGGTGTGGCAGATCGCGTTCAACGGTGGGCGCGAGATCGACACGCCGCCGCGCTGGGACGGTCACGCCGCGCCGAGAATCGTGGAATTCCTGGCCGGATGGCTGGGCCGACGCGCAGCAGGCGCCGATGCGCTGCGGATCGCCGTGGAAGCATCGCCGGGATGAACGCGTGCCGCCTTCATCCGAAATGCCCCCAACGCCGGAGCCCCAGGCGAATGGCTTCTGTTGTCCTTCGGAGATGATCAGATGAACAAGTACATGTCTGCCCCGCGGCGCCTCGAACCGCAACGTGCCGCGCGTCGGCCCACCGGCAAGTGGCGGGCGGTCGTGGCCGCGCCGATGGTGGCGCTCGGCGCACTGTCGGCCTGCTCGTCGATGGCCCCGCATCCGCAGGCGCCGCTGGCGGTCGACGCGCCGAGCCTGCGCTACCGGATCGGCCCGCTCGACACGCTCAACGTCGTCGTGTGGCGCAACCCCGAACTGTCGGCAACGATCACCGTGCGCCCGGACGGCATGATCTCGATGCCGCTGGTCGAGGACATGCAGGCCGCCGGTCGCAACCCTGCCGATCTCTCGCGCGACGTCGAGAAGGCACTGGGCAAGTACATCCGCGAGCCGGTCGTCAGCATCGTCGTCTCGGGCTTCCAGGGCGTGTACTCCGACCAGATCCGCATCGTCGGCGAGGCCGCCAAGACGCAGGCCGTGCCTTATCGGCTGAACATGACGATGCTCGACGTGATGATCCAGGTGGGCGGGTTGACCGACTTCGCGGATGGCAACGGCGCGGTGCTGATCCGCGGGGCGGAGCAGGGCAAGCAGTACAGCATTCGCCTGAAGGACCTGCTCAAGCGCGGCGACATCACCGCCAATGTGGCGATGATGCCGGGTGACGTGATCATCGTTCCGCAAAGCTGGTTCTGAGCGACATGCTGCTGTCGCGATCGCGTCTCGCGCGCGGGGCCGTCGGGGTCTTCTGGAGCAGCGCGCTGACGCTGATCCCCGGGGCGGTGCAGGGCCAATTCACACCCCCTGCGCCCGCGGTCGGTGCACAGCAGCCGCCGCCGGTCGTGTTCGAGATTTCCAGCCGGGTCACGGGCACGGACAACGGCGCCTACGCGGCACGGGGGCAAGAGCGCGGCGACCTGATCCTCTCCGTGCGGCCGCAAGTGCGGCTGTCGCGGCGCAGCGCGGCGCTCGAGTTCGAGCTCGACGCCGCCGCGACGCTGCTCGGCTATGCGAACGGCACGGGACAGGGCGGCGTGCTGCCCGACGTGCGTGCGTCCCTCAAGTCGATGTTGGTGGACCGCTGGGTCTACCTCGACGCCCAGGCGCGGGTGCGGCAATCGCAGGCCGATCCGTTCGGTGCCTTCGCCGAAGAGGGCAGTAACGTGAACGGGCGCACCGAGGGCAGCTACCGGTTCAGCCCGTACATCGAGCGAGAGTTCCTCCCGAACACCACCTTCCTGGCGCGCCACGACGTGGGCTTGACCACCAACGCGGCCGGCGATTCGACTCGCCTGCTGACGAACCGGACGCTCGCACGCATCGAGCGCCGGCCGGTCCCTCTCGGCGCGGCGGTCGAGTTGTCGCACCTCACGAGCGAGGCGAGCGGTGATTCGGACCGCCGGTTCACGCTCGACACCGGGCGGGTGCGGGCCAGCCTGGCGGTCTCGGAAAGCATCGTGCTGGGCTTCGTCGCTGGTAGGGACCGCAGCCAGTTCCTACTCAGCGACTACACCGACACGCTGTACGGCGCGTCGGTGAGTTGGCGGCCGGGGCCCCGCACCGAGTTGTCGATCGAAGCGGAGCGCCGCTTCTTCGGGGCATCGGGAGCGTTCTTGTTCCGGCACCGGATGCCGTCGATGTCGTTCTCGCTGAGCGCGAGCAGGCAACCCGTGCTGGCATCGGCGTCGCTCGGCGTTTTGGGACAGGGGACCGACGTCCGCAACTTCCTGGACGCCATCCTGACCACGCGCTACCCGGATGCCGCCACGCGCAGCGGCGTCGTCGACAACCTGGTCACGAGCCGCGGCCTGGACACCCGCACGGCGCAGGCCGTCGACATCGTGGCCGACTACCCGCAGCTGCTCACGACCGTTCAGGCCACCTGGGCGTGGCTGAGTGCGCGCAACGCCGCCTCGGTGGTTCTCTACTCGCAGACGACGCGGCAGCTCACCCGCGACGGAGACCCGCTCGCCGCTTCGATCGTCTCGGTCACGGACAGCCGACAGACCGGTGCCTCCGCGCAGTTCAGTCGACGTCTCACGCCACAGTCGTCGGCGACCGTGCTCGGCCGATGGTCGAAGATCGAGGGGCTGGGCGCGCGCGACGGTGACACCAGCGAACAGCGCAGCCTGCGCCTGTCCGTCCTGCAGGAAATCTCGCCGCGAACCGGGGTTTCCGCGGGTGTCCAGCACACCCGGTTCACGACGACAGTCGCCGGGCGACACCCTTACGATGCGACGCTTGCCTTCATCGGCATGAGTCACCGCTTCTGATCCGCCCCCCCGGGAAACGTGCACCGATGTTCGAATCCCACTACGGGTTCACCGCGCCACCCTTCCAGCTCAGCCCGGACCCGAGCTTCTACTTCGCGAGCAAGGGACACGGCCAGGCGCTCTCGTACCTGAAGTTCGGCGTCTATCAGCGCGAGGGCTTCATCGTCGTCACCGGCGAGATCGGGTCTGGCAAGACCACGCTGGTGCGAATGCTGCTGGAGGGCCTGGGCACGGCTGACCTGGTCGCCGCCCAGGTCGTCAACACGCAGCTCGATGCCAGCGAGTTGCTGCAGGCCATCTGCATGGCCTTCGGCGTGCCGTCGGCGGCTTCGTCCAAGGCGCAGATGCTGGGCAACCTGGAGGCGTTCTTCACCGCGCTGGCCGCTGGCGGGCGGCGCGCACTGCTGATCGTCGACGAGGCGCAGAACCTCGGCCTCCGGGAGGTCGAGGAACTGCGCATGTTGTCGAACTTCCAGCTCGGCAACCAGGCGCTCCTGCAGACCTTTCTCGTCGGCCAGCCCGAGCTGCGCCAGATGTTGCACTCGAGCGCGATGGAACAGCTGCGGCAACGCGTGATCGCGTCATGCCATCTCGGCCCGCTCAGTGCGGCGGAGACCCGAGGGTATGTGGAGCACCGGCTGCGCAAGGTCGGTTGGCAAGACAAGCCACAGCTCGACGACGCGGCGTTCGCGTCCATCCATCGACACTCCGGCGGCATACCGCGCCGCATCAATGTGTTGTGCTCGCGGGCGCTGTTGGGCGGCTGGCTTGCGGACAGCGGTGAAATCTCCGCCGCAAACATCGCCGAAGCCGCTGCCGAACTGGGTGCAGAACTCGCTGGCGACGGCGAAGACGGCCCGGCAGAGGGAGTCCCGCTCGCGCATTAAGGAGTGTCTCGACCCGGGGTTTGCGGAGAACTGTCACAAACCGCGTCCACTTCACATCCCTAACATGCGGTGTTCAGCCGTAAATTTTCTGTCGCGTTGCGGCAGTCTTTATATGCATTCGGTTGCATAGATAACCAAGCCGGTCACTTCAGCTGACCGAACGTGTGCAAATCGAGTCTTGCGAGGCCCGCTTGCTCGATGCGACTTGTTAACGGCGCGTAAGCGCGAGCAAACCTGCGCACTGTCGGCACACGCCCCTGGATGCATCCTGTATCGAGGCGATTGGCGGCTCGTGCCCAATAGCGCCGAGAACCAGTGCAGTGCAGGCCGGTTCCACATGGTCCCGATGAAGTTCTATCAGGACACCACTGCAGCGACGCCCACGGTTCACCGTCATACCGACTTCGTCGGTCCGCGCCCTCCAGTCAAAGCATCCTTCCATCGTTTCGAGCGGATCGCTCGAAGGGCTGGGTTTATCTATTTTTTCATCGAGCACTATGCAAAGTCACTCCAAGCATCGCAAAGCCTTGCTTTCCACCTTGATCTCCACCGTGTTCCTCGCCACTGCGTGCGGCGGCGGAGGTGGAAGTGGAGGCAGCGACCCTTCGGCCAATCCGACCGACACTGATACCGACACCGCCGCTCTTTCAGAGACGGCTGAACAGCCCACCGCCAAAGCGTTGGCCGTCAGCAGCGGCACCGCCACGCCGACGACCGCCGGGCTGTTGCTCGGCTCGAACGTGATCCAGGGGGGTGTCGACACCAATCCTGCGGGCGTCGCCGAAGCGTTCCAGTTTGCCGCCGGAGCCAATGGCTCCGCGGACACGTTGAATGTCTACATCGATGCAGGCAGCACGGCCACGCGCGCCGTTGTCGGCGTGTATGAAGATGCCGCTGGCGCGCCGGGCCGGTTGCTGACGAGCGCAGTGTCCGACAGCCCCCGGGCTGGAGCCTGGAACGCAATCCGTCTGACCGCCGTCAACATCAGCGCCGAATCGCGGTATTGGATCGCCGTGCTGGCGCCCGTCGGATACGGCAACTTGAAGTTCCGCGATGTCCCGTCGGGTGGCGGTGCCACCGTCATCACGCAACAAAACAGCCTCACCGGCCTTCCCACCAGCTGGGCGATCGGTGCGACTTACGCAAATTCCCCGGTCTCGGCGTATTTGTCGAACTCGGCGGCACCGGCACCCGCACCTGCGCCTGCACCCGAACCGGCACCCGCGACGACATCGTGGGTACAGGTCGCGGTGGAAGGCCAGTCTTTCTCGGTGAAGGGGACCGCCACTGTGCGTTACGGGGCCGGCTCGAGCTGGGTCACGAAGTCGGTTACCTCTACGGGCAAGTGCTCGAACCGATTCTTCGGCAAGGATCCGCTGCCTGGAACGGTGAAGGCTTGCCAGGCGCGAACTTCGGCACCGGCACCGGCACCAGCGCCAGCGCCAGCGCCAGCACCAGCACCAGCACCAGCACCAGCACCAGCACCAGCACCAGCACCAGCACCGGCACCAGCACCAGCACCTGCACCTGCACCTGCACCGGTGGCGCTGGCATGGGCAGCCTCGACGGCACCGAGCGTCTCCGGTTACCGCCTGTACTACGGCACCGCTTCCGGGAGCTATCTCCAGCCGAAAGGATCAGGGATCGCCACCGGCAACACGACCACGTATACGGTGAACAATCTGACGTCGAAGAATCTGTACTACTTTGCCGTGACGGCGATCGACGCAAATGGCAACGAAAGCGCGTACTCGAACGAGGCGAGCAAGCTCATTCCCTAGGTCACAACGCACCTGCAGTTGATCGATTCGACACCACTATGGGGACTCTCTTATGTTTAGCAAATTTCTGAAAACCGCGTACGTCACTCTGCGCAACCAAGAGCAGCGGCGCGTGACGTCCAATACCGCTGCAGTCTGCCTGGCCCTGGCGCTCGGGGCAGGAATGTATGGATCGGCCGAAGCATCCGCGACCTCGGTCTACCTGGCACAAAGCGCACAAGGCAGCGCTGACGGATCGAGCTGCGTCAACGCGCGTGCAGCGTCGTGGTTCAACAGCAGCTCGAACTGGGGGGTCAGCACAAGCCAGATTGGTGCCGGCACCACCGTGAGGCTCTGCGGGAGCATCTCCACTAATCTCACCTTCCAAGGCAGCGGCGCGAGCGGGAGTCCCGTTGTCCTCAACGGAAGTGGCGCGACCTATTCAGGTGAGGTCAACACCGCTAACAAATCGTGGTGGAACGTCCAGAACATTACTTGGGTCGACGGTTACGCGGGAACGTTGGTCACGATTGTCGGCGGATCCAACGGCGTGGTCGCTAACAACTACGCGGACAACATTCGAGGGGCCTTCTTCCTGGCGCAGTACAACGGTGCCGTCCTGCCATCGAACATCACGATTGCCAACAACTTCCTGAGGCAGACGACTGCGGATTTGGGCAACACCCAGAACGACCTCATCGTCACCGAGGGTTCGACGAACGTCGTCGTCGAGGGGAATTACCTCGAGATGAGAGCGGGCGGCAGCGGCAGCTATGCGCACAACGATGCCATACAGACGTACCAAAAAGGCGGGGCCAGTGGTGGGCCGCCGGGCGACTGGACGATCCGTTACAACAAGATCGTCATGAACTCGAACGCGACGAATGACCGATCGTGGATGATGCTCGAAGGGCTGCGTGGCACCATCAACATTTACAGCAACGTCTTTCTCGGACTCAACGGCGGCAGTGCCGCAAATGGGATCGCGACCTGCTGCAATCAGACCGATGTGGTCTTCAACATCTTCAACAACACGCTGGTTTCGAAAGGCTCTGCGTCGAATAACGTGTTCAATCTGAATGCGCCGGGTGTGGCGAACCTGAAGAACAACATCGTGTACACGCAGTGGCAGACCACGCTGACCGGAGGCATGACGGTCAAGCGCGACCACAATCTTTGGTTCGGCTCCAACATCCCCAGCTGTTCGGGCGGAATCGGCGAGATTTGCGGAGTAAATCCGCAGTTCACCAACTACGCAGGCAATGACTTCTCGCTCCTCTCGACATCGCCGGTCTTGACGGGCGGCGTCAATCTTGGTGCCGCATACGGGAAGGCGATTGCCAAGGGTGCCACTTGGCCAAATCCGCAGCTGGAGGATCGTCCGGCGACCGGAAATTGGGCGCTCGGAGCCGGTGGTCTGGGGTCCGCAGTCGCGGCAGTGCAGCTTCCGCCACCGGTGAGCCTGCGCGTCGTCAACTGAGCGATTTCTAGAGACTCGGAAAGGCCGGCGATGAACTCGCCGGCCTTTTCTTTGCTTCGATGCAGAATCACCGCAAGGGCAACTCTCACGGGTCGGGCATCGAATGAAGATCGGGATCGTCACGACGATGAACGCGCTGCCTTGGGCGGGCAGCGAGGAGCTCTGGTACGGTGCCGCGCACGAGTTGCTCGATGCGGGGCACGACGTCTGCGTCTACTACCCCGCCGTACGAGGCTGGACGTCGCAGTTGGCAGCTCTAAGAGACCGGGGCGCCAAGATTCAAGGGTTTGGGTGGAGGTCGGCGTTTCTCACGGCCCTGACAGGACACCTGGGAAAGAGAATCCGAAAGCTTCCCGTCCCGCACCCCATTCCACACAGCAATGCTTGGAGGTCCATGGACCTCGTGCTCGTTTCTCAAGGCGGGTGTGTCGACGGTCAGCCCTGGCTGGAACTGCTCAGCCGTCGGGGCATTCCTTATGTCGTGCTGTGCCAGGCGAACATGGAATCGGTCTGGCCTGACGACCAGACGGCGGTACGCCTTCGCCGCTACTTCGAGAGTGCGCGTTCGGCGCTGTTCGTCTCGGGCGAGAACGAGCGCTTGTTTCGGGTCCAGACGGCGTATGACGCACAGAACACGGACGTCGTGTGGAATCCGCTGCAGCCGGCGACGCCGCACGAATCGCTTCCGTGGCCAGCGGAAGATGGCACATGGCGAATGGCCGTGGTTGGACGTATCGAGCCTTTCGCCAAGGGGCAAGATCTGCTCATCGACGTGCTGGATCGCCCTGAGTGGCGGGCACGAAATCTGGAGCTGACGATTTACGGCCGCGGGCCTTGGGAGGCAACCGCGCGCGTGTTGATCGAACGACGCGGCCTCTCGAACATCCGCTTCGGAGGGTTCGCTTCACCGACCGAAGTCTGGCGTCGGCATCACATCCTCGCACTGCCATCTCGACACGAGGGCATGTCACTTGCAATGCTGGAGGCCATGTGGCTGGGGCGACCCGTGGTGGCGACTGCAGTGGCGGGCGCACTCTCCGAAATCCAGGAGGGGTGCAACGGCTTTCTCAGCCGTGCTGCCACTGTCGACTGCTGGGGAGAGGCGATGGAGAAAGCTTGGGCGCAACGTGACCGATGGTTCGACATGGGCCAGAGCGCTGCGGATCTGATCCGAAAGCGCATGCCAGCGGACCCAAAAAAGGCTCTTGCGGAGCGTCTCGTGTCGTCGCTGTGAAGTCGCGGGCGTGAACTCAGCGCCGCAGCAGGCGTTCCACGGTCTGCACGTAAGCCAGCTTCTGCGAACTCCATCGGTAGACGTTCGCAAACCGGGCGGTGGATTCCCTTGCCAGGCCGACCCGGGCTCCGGGGTGCTGATGCAGTAAAACGATGGCCGAAGCGAGCGAATCGACGTCGTCTGCCTGAAAGAAGCGCACCATCTTCTGGTCGAAGTAGCGTCGGATGGTCGTCGTTTCCGGGACGATGCACGGGATGCCCAGATAGACGTACTCGAGAAGCTTCGTGGGAAGCATGATGTCGGTTCCGGCTGAGATTCGAAGAGGTACCAAGCCCACGTGGGCATCGTGGATCATCGCCGGAATGCGGTCGACAGGGACGAAGCCGTCGCTGAAGCAGACTGCATGGGCCAGCCCCAGTTCGCGTGCCAGCGCCACGAGTGCACCTCGTTCTTCGCCATCGCCGATGATGCGGAATTCGATCTCCGGAATCGACGGTCGAGCCAGTGCCACCGCACGGATCGCAATATCCAAGCCGAGTCGACGCGCAAGCGTGCCATGGTAGATCACCGTGAAGCGTGTCGCCTGCCGGGTGCTCGGACCTTCTGCGCGCTGAAAGATCGCTTCGTCGGGGAGATTCATCAGCACATGGATCTTCGAGGGGGACAACCCGCGGTGAGACAGGATCTCCTTGAGGCGTTCCTCCACCGTCAATACAAGCGTCGCAAACTTGCCGGCGAGCCGCTCCTGCAACTTCAAGCCCCACACCAGCATTCGATTGCCACGTCCGGAAAACTTCTCCATCACCAGTTCGGGCATCAGGTCATGGATGTCCAAGATCACCGGCACCCCGGCAAGCCTTGGCCCCAGCGCCGCGAACGCGAGCAGATCGGGCATGTTGTTGACATGGATGAGCGCGTACCGCCTCGGATGCGCCGTCAGGCGCGCGAAAACTTGCAAGAAGAAGCTTGCATAGTCGACCACATAGCCAAAAGCCGACTTCCGTCCGTGCCGGAAGCTGAACAGTTTGATCACCTCGACACCCGAGATGATTTCGCGATTCGGCTCGGACGTCTGCCTGCAGGCGTAGAAGACGACACGATGACCTGCCTCGACAAGCGCTTCGGCCTCGCGGCGGACCCGGGGGTCGCGTCGATAGTTCGTATAGGCCACCATCAGTATGGAAGGCATCAGTTCGCGCCTGGCGTGGTCTTGATGAAACTGATCGGATAGATCGGCTCCATATGGTGATCCGGAATCCACGGCAGTGCCAAGTAGCCTTGCTGCTTCAGCGCCGTCGTTACCGGGGTGTTCTGAACATCTGGCGTCCGACGTTGCGTACCGGAAAAGTCCCAGTGCGGGCAGAAGACGGCAATTCCACCTGGCGCCAGCAGTCGATCAACATCGGTCAGTATGCTCTCCAGCTTTGGGTATAGGTAGAAGCCGAGCATGCCGAGGCCCCGCTCCCGGTCGATGAACCGGTTGGCCGAAAACGTCGCCTTGAGCCAGATAAAGTCGTACTGGCGCGGCGCGATGGAGGACAGCTTGGTTCTCACATCCGTGCACCATCCGGTGTGACCCTTGATCCGGTTGAAAGCGCAGACGAACGGGTCGTAGTCGACGAACTCGACCGCACTGGCCCCGCGCTCGCGCGCGATGTCGAGCGCCGATCCGTAGCCGGGACCGACGTCAAGAAAGCGCTTGCCGTTGATGTCGATCGACAAGGCGTCGAGTACGGCTGACACATCCTTTCGACTGATCGGGTCCCACGCCTTGTAGGCGGCAAAGATCGAGTTGTCCGTCTCGTCGAGCAGTACCTTGAAGTCGTCCATCGTCGCGACGGATTCGAGGCGATCGCGATATTTAACCCAATGCCATCTCTTTCGCACCGCGTTGACCTGACGTTCAAACATGATTGTCCCTCGGTTTCTCTCACGGATCAAGGCGTCTTCGCCGGCGCGAAACTCTTGTATCGCACGGCGGCGCGCCGCCACTCGTGGTTGATCGTGCGGCCGTCCGTTGCCAAGCCATTGGTCTGACGCACGTAGTCGATCATCTGCCAATAGAGACGGTCGAATCCGGGGTCTCGCGCTCCTCCGAACACGATCGGGTGCCACACTGCGGATGTGCACCCACCCGTATCACGCAATGAATCGAGCGTCTCCTTTATCCTGCCCCAGGCGTCGTTGGCGCTCAGTCTCATGTAGCTCTGCAGCGTGACATCCATCAAACCCAGGCCCAACTGCAGCACTCTGTAAGGCCGGTCGTTGCGGAGGTCATAGGGGAAATACGGGAACGAAAATCCGGACCGCGCCCCGATGCGATCGGGGTATCCCATTGACATGTCGTAGGCAATGCCCGCCTTGTCCTGTGCAGTGAACAGCACGTCGTAGTCGAACGAAAGATAGTGCTGGCGCGAACCGATCGGATGGACAATGCGCTCGGACAGAATTTGCACCTCGTCGAGATACCAATCCTCCTGGCTGGTTGAAAGGTAGCTCCCGTGCAGGCCGATCTCGGCGCCGTAGTCGAGAATCTCGCGCAGCTTGTCGCGGGTTCGAGCGGAATACACGTCGTAGTTGACATCGCGCGGATGGCGTCTGGACACGGCGATCTGGTACGAAGCTTTCACCCCGAGACTTTGCTCCCGAGCCGGCAGATAGGGCAGGCAACCGTAGGGATCTCGACCGGAAGCAGTTGTCTTGACGAAGTTGAGCGCTGCAGTCGCCGCCTGTCCTGGACTGCGCTGCCTGATCAGGTGGCGAGCGATGGTCTTTACCCCCTGCTTCGTGATGTCCATCCAGCCCGACGGCAGAAAGTCGACATCGTGGGACAGGACCACGGCGTAGCTCGCGCCACCTGGCCAACGAAACGTCGACCGCGCCAGACGAGCGAGCCCACCGAAGCGGAGATCGAATTGATGGAGCAGGAGGCGCAGATATTGGTCCACGATGTCTTGTGGCACGTTGAGCCGCGCGAACTCGCTGTCACGATACGAGTGCCGGTGACGAGGAGGGCCGGGTCCCACCCGCTCCGACCATGACGACAGGAAGTAGAAGGCATTCGCGACGATGTCGAAGGCGATCAGGCCAGGCTGCGAACGAATCGAAACCGCCGACGACAGGACGACCGGGATGCCATCGATTTTTGCTGACGCATCGGGAAGTAACCGGGCACACCCATTGAAGATCGCCCAAGCGGCCGAGTCGTGCGCCACGACCAGACAGGTGGCGGCGACCGGGATCGCCTCGTTCACCGGCGCGTAAAGCAACCACGGACCGTCAGAGGGCGGCTCGTCGACATAGACCGCGTCGATGCCGCGCGCGAGCAGCAGTGTGTCCAGCACGTAGCGAACTCGATTGACGAAGCAATCGGCACAGCGCACGACGATTGGAAGCGTGAGCGGCATGGGTCGGGCTGGTCTTAACTCAGCGCCGCACGAACTCGAGGCGGCAGGATCGCCCGATCCCGAAGTAGAGCAAGTCCAACGCTTCGACTTTGCGTTGATCCCACAAGTTGCGGCCGTCTAGGACGACTTCAACTCCGCCACGTCGCCATGCGTCGAAGTCGGGTTCACCGAACTCCGGGTGCGCAGTGTTCAGGACGACGAGCGCGGCGTCGCGCGCAGTGCCAGGTTGAAAGCCAAGCGCCTTGAGTTCGACTTCGGAATAGTAAGGATCCTCCAGCGTCACGATCGCGCCGTGCTGCTGGAGATCGTCCCGCAAGGCGTACGCCGGACTGAAGGTGTCAACCTTCACGCTGGGCCGGAAACCCAGACCGAGAATATGTACGCGTCGGCCGCCCAATGAGCCCCAGAATCTTGCGATGCGATCCAGCTGACGTGACGGCTGCAGATCGTTGATTTCCCGCGCTGCCTCGGACAGGCGCTGCATCATCCCGAGCCGCCGCGACTCGCGAGTGAGGAAGTACGGGTAGACGGGCGTACAGTGGCCGCCGACGCCGATACCCGGGACGAGCAGATTGGCCTCTCCGTCTTCGTTTGCCGCGACTCGTACCCGCTCGAAGTCCACGCCGGCCAATTCGCAGAACGCCGCCAGTTCGTTTGCCAGAGCGATATTCACGTCTCGATAGAGCATGCCGAGCAACTTCGTCATTTCGGCCGCTTCGAGGCTGCCGACATCCCGAACGGGTGCGCGCAGGTAGGTCGCATACATGTGCGTCACGAGTGCGCAGGACGCTGCGTCGAGCCCACCGACCACTTTCGGTGTCTGCTCGAGCCGCGCAAACACGAGGTTTG
Organism: Pseudomonadota bacterium; assembly: GCA_040384825.1. GTDB lineage: Bacteria > Pseudomonadota > Gammaproteobacteria > Burkholderiales > Burkholderiaceae_C > LMDS01. The sequence goes on along the minus strand of JAZKIO010000012.1, from coordinate 95,998 downwards.
CCTTGACGCGCTCGGGGCTGTAGGCGACCAGAAAGTCGCTACCTGCCTTCATGCCGCTCTCATCTTCGAGCACCGGAATCAGGTGCCGGCGAGTTCCGCCGACCGCGATCGTCGTTTCGTAAATCACGATGGCGCCGCGTCGCAGGCCCTTTCCGACCGCTGCGGACGCGGCGTGAAGGATACTGAGATCGATGTCACGATCGGCCGTCAGGTGTGCCGGAACGATGACGATAATCGCCTGCGCCGAGGCCACGGAGGCAGTGGTATCACACGAGGCTCGCAAGTTTCCGCGCCGATGCAACGTTTGCATCAACTCCGCGAGTCCCGGTTCCTCGTAAGGGCAGTCGCCGCAATTGATCTCCTCGACTAGCGCCGCGTCGATATCGCAGACGGTCACAGACGCACCATTCTTCGCGAACGCACACGCCAGTGGCAAACCCATTCGTCCGCCACCCACAACGACAATGTTCACGATAAGGTCTCCCTTTCAAGCTCGTATCAATCCGATGTGAGGTCGCATTCGCCGGGCGCGGTTGAAGCTCGCCCTGACCGCTATCTCGCGATGCGAAGTTGGACCAGCGCATCAGCCGTGAAGAATGGGAAAGCGGCCCTTTCAAGCGTGGGAAGGTACTTCTGCGACATCTCTGATCCTTGGGCGAAGTGGTCAACGATCAGCCCTCGCCGACGGTGGAACTCGATCACCGCTGATTCGTCTGCGGGCAGGCGGAACGGCTGAATCGTCCGGCCCTGTCGCCCGAAGTCATCGGCGCTGCCGCGCAGCTTGAAGTCGTAGGCAATCCGACTCCTGGCGGGAAGGTTGCGCTCAAGAAAGTCCAGGAACGCCGCGAAGCAGTTCTGGTCGATGTAGGGGCTGACGCCTTCCATCATGACCAGCACCATTCGCCACGGCCGGAGTGTCGCCTCCAATTGTGGCCAAGCCGAATCGTTCAAATCGATGGCATGGTAGACAACCCGGTCAGCCGGCCACTTACGTCCGGCGAGTCGCCGCTTCGTTTCGATCGCAGTGGCCTGATCGCACTCGATCACGTTGCAGCCCGCGCGCCGAAGTTCAGCGGCAAAGCGATGCGCCCGCGTGTCGCTGCCGCAGCCGATGTTCACGATGGCGTCGAAACCCAGCTCGATGGCCTTGCAAAAGACATCGTCGTAGTACTTCGTGCGCGCGAGCACGTAATAGTAGAAGGGATTGCGCCTGAGGTGGTCGAGTCGGAATACCCCTCGCACATGAGCTCCCACGATCTGCCCCGGCGATAGCAGCTCTTGAGACAGGTGGTCCGGGCTCCTGTATCCGCCAGATTCGTACCTGGACTGGATGTAGCGCAGCTGTCCGATCTTGACCATGTAGCTGAGGTTGGGGAGTTTCATGGAAATCGGTCGTCTCTAGAAGACTGGTCAGGCACCGACTTGGGCTCGCAGCGCGAGCTCCTTGTTCGTGCGATAGGTGTCGATGACACCCAAGGGCCCGAGGGCATAGGCCAGCGGCTTGTAGTAGTAGGGATCTGCGGGATGCAGCGCAATGCAAGTGAAAGCCACCTTGATCGCGCGTACCCACTCCCCGGTATGCCGCAAGTCGAGAACGCTCACCATGAAATGCGAAACCAGATCGTTGTCGCGTAGCCGATTGCGCACGCGACGAGCCTCTGGCATCGGTGGCAAATTGGCGGGATCGAGCGGAATGTGCCGCCTTGCATGGACCTTCGCCACGGCCTGCCTCAGCATCTCGCAACGATGCGAAGGATCGCGCTTCGTCACGGTGTTCCAGTGCACTCGGTAGGAGTACAGGCATTCGCCGAGAACCATCAATGGGAACTGCTCCCCCACGCGCAGGACATAGTCGTATCCCTCGACGATCGGCAACGACTCGTCGTACTGGATGCCACGCACCGCACTGGCGCGATACATCGCCGTGGGATCGTGACCGGGCATGTGCATCCGGGCGATGTCCCAAGTGCAGCGGTCCACGTCCTTTGCCGAGAAGACTGGTGCCACCTTTCGATCGCGCAGTATCAGATCGAAGCCGCAAAACACTCCGGCAACGAGCGGATTCCGAACGAGGCAATCCAGCTGACGCGCAATTCGATCAGGGTGACTGATGTCGTCGGCGTCATGAACGGCGTAGTACACACCCGTCATGCGACGCAAGGCGGCGTTCATGGCGGCGGGCTTTCCGCGATTCTCCTGTCGCAGGATCTCCAGACGCGGATCATGCAGATCTGCGACATGTGAGAAACAGTCGTCGGTGCTGCCGTCGTCGACAACGATGATTTCCAAATTGGCATAGCTTTGGTTGAGAATGCTCAGCAGAGCCTCGCGCAGATAGTGCCCCGCGTTGAACACGCAGACGACGACGGTGACGAGTGGCTTGTCGATCATGAAGGTCGAGTCTCTGGACTGAATCACCGAAGCTCCGGGTAACGCGCCGTGCCGGGCAATTGGGTGGCGATTCTGTTCCGGACTTCTCTCGCATCAGCACTAGAGGCGTCGACTGCCAGTAGCCGATGGGACAACGTCGATATCGCCGCCAGTTGGAAGTACCAGACGACCGCGATCTGATCGAAGTACGTGATGCTGAACCAGTTCGCGACGTGGACGGTCAACGTACAGCCCAAACCCCAGAGCATCAGGCGAGCAGGCCGTTGACTGGTCAAGCTCTCGGACGCCTTGATCGATTGACCCAAACGGCTGTACGCCAACGTCAACAGGCAGATGAACAGGATCGCCGCGGACAATCCTGCCTTGAGGCCGAAATCCAGGAATGTGTTCGTGATGTCGGCTGTGTCGGTCAATCCCAGCACATAGGGGAACCAGTCGCGCGTCTGTGAGACCGGCATGCCCGCCTGCCACCATAGATCGATGTCTCGATAAGCCATCGTCAGCAGGTGCGCGCGATGCCAGCCACTTCCCCCGCTCAGGGAGCTGACTCGCTCGATCAAGGACCAGACGGGCGCGTTCATCGCCACAGCGAGCAAACAGACGGTGATCAAGAGCAGCCCTCTCAGCAGGTACATGCGCTCCCTCATCACCCAGCAGAGCCAGCCCAATATTCCCACCGCTACAGCACCGAGCGGCCCGCCGGAATTAGCCACGTAGATAACGTAGGTGCAGGCCAGCAACCCGAGCACCGCCGACTTCTTCGCGGTGCCCGAAACGAGTTGGGCGATGTAGAGCGGGATGAAGGCGGCGCCGAGCGTCCCCAACAGAGAAGGATTTCGAAAGCTCCCCATCACGCGAGGGCGGCCACCGCGAAGCTCGACCCAGGAGTGCCACGTTCCCAGCGCTGAGAACGGGTTCACCCCGGTGGTCGACTCGATCGAAAGCAGAACCAGAAACGGGACGATGATCACGACAAGCGCGCGCAGAAACCATGCAATGTCGTCCTGCTCGCGCAACAGCGCACGAAACGTGAAGTAGCAAAGCGTTGCATCCACCGCGCCGCCGATGACCTCGAACTGCCCGGAATCGGATCGCAGCAAGAAGACTGAAAGCGTATAGCCGTAAACGCACAGGAACAGTGAGTCGAGCTTGTTCCAGGCGATCGCGGAAAGTTCGCCACGAGACACGATCCGTACCAGCGCCACCAACTCGAGCAAGCGGATGCCGGTCATGTTGACGCTGACGATCTCGATGGCTTGCTGCTGTGGAAGATACAGAACGGATGCCATCATCGCGAGCAGTGCGATACGGCGGTTCCCGAGCAGAAGGAGCGCGGCGATGACTGTAAAAATGACTGCGCCGAGTGCGTTCATCTGGAGTCTCGGTACCAGCCTGATTCAACGCCAGAGACTGCTTCGAAACGACAGAGCGCGCCACTGTTGGTCTTGCACGTACCGGATGAGGGCGGCGTCAGCCACGCGAGGAGCGCGCGTCATGTACGCTCGGGCAAAGCCATAAAACAACCCGCAGCTCTCCAGAAGCCCATTTGGAAAGCGACGAGATATCGCGCGCTTCATGCATTTCAGCAGCATAAAAAACGGGAGGTAGCCGGAGATGTAGTTGGCCAAACCGTTCTTCGTGAAGTTCGACCACGAGCCATAGGCGTGACCGGTCGAACGGTGATGAACGATCGGTACGTCCTCCAAGGTCGAAGTCTTCCAGCCGAGCATGTTGGCCTTCATCTGGTCGATCGTGTCCCATCCCGGCGCCTTGACAAGACCGCCGATGGCTTCGAAGCATTCCCGGCGGTAGATCTTCGTCGGGCCCCGAACGTGGAATTGAGGCTCTCCCGGGAACTCCGTGACCAGATCCTCACCCTTGAAGACGGAGCATGTGCCACCGACGATGCCGAGTTGGCGATTGGACTCGAGCTTCTCGATGCATCGTTCGAAATAGTCCGGTGCGAAGGAGAGGTCACCATCCAGTTTGACGATGTACCTCCACGGGGCGGTGATGGCCTGGTAGCCCGCATAGAAGGCTTCGACGACTCCCGTCCCGGCTTGTCGAAAGCCGCGGTCACGGCGATGGATGGCCACAATCCACGGATGCTCCCGAGCTGCGGAATCGACGATCTCCGCGGTTCCGTCCGAGGAGCCATCGTCCACCAGCAACCACTGCCTTGGTCTGCACGACTGTGCGCACATCGAAGCGATCGTCAATGGCAGGTAATCACGCTCATTTCGAGTTGGTGAGACGACGATGTAGGGTACGCATGGCTTGGCTGGTGTGACAGTCATGTTGACCTCGCCGCAGAACTCTGGCGTGCAATGGGCTGGCGTTGCCCAACCCAGTCCTCCATTCCCAGTCCCCACCTCAGTATTGCGATCCACTTTGCTACCGAAGCGCGCCACGCAGGAGAACGATGCCGGCCCGCCGCAGCGGGAAGCCAAGCCAACAGGACAGTGAGTCGAGTCGCTGCGACAACAATCATTGCCATGCGATAGCCGAGCGCATAGAGCAGTCCTCTGCGCCTTTGCATCATCCTCATGACCGACTGCCGCATCAGGACGCTGCTGAACCGACTGTGCCCGGTCTTGGCGCTCTTGGTGCTACCGCCACCATGGTGGATCAGCTGAACGTGCGGTGCATAGTAGGTGAGGAGCCCGATCCGCCTTGTTTCGTAGCAGAGATCGATGTCCTCCGCATACATGAAGTAGTCGGCGCTGAATCCCCCGATCGATTCGAAGCACTCTTTTTTCATCACCATGCAGGCGCCGATCACGGATTCGACAGCGACTGGTCCGGATTCGTTGTCGTAGGTGATGGCGCTTGTCCACAATGGCATGCGCGGAAACCGCCTCTGCATCGATGCCGAGTCAAACACCTGATTTGAAATTGTCGGAAAGGGCTGCACGCATGTCACCTGGAGCGATCGGTCGGAATTCAGCAACTTGCATCCTAGGATTCCGGCCAACGGCAGTTGCTTCAGGCATGCCACCAGAGGCGCGATCGTCGACTGAAGGAGCTCGGTATCGGGATTGAGCAGCACTAGCACCTTACCGCGCGCGTGACGGACACCGATGTTGTTGGCCATTCCAAAGCCCACGTTCTCTTGACTCTGGATGAATCTCACGTAACCGAACTCGTGCGAGAGCATTTCGCCGCAACCGTCGAACGACCCCGAATCCACGACGATGATCTCGTATTCGCGACCGGGCTCGTACTGTTCCAGTGAACGCAGGCATTTGCGCAGGAGGTCTTTCGACTCCCAGTTGACGATGATGATTGAGGTCGTGACCACGCTTCAAGGTTTGTCAGACGCAGGGGGGTGCCTCGCTTCGTGGAGCGCGCTCATTGATCCACGACTTTCCGGAAGTAGTCGATCGTCTGCTTCAGGCCATCGACCAATGAAACCATCGGCTCCCAGTCGAGCCTTTCCTTTGCCAGGGTAATGTCGGGCTTTCGTTGGCGGGGATCGTCGGGCGGCAAGGGCCGGAAGATGATCTTCGAGCGACTGTCTGTCAGCCCGATGACCATCTCCGCCAACTCGAGCATCGTGAACTCGCCCGGATTCCCGATGTTGACCGGGCCGGTGAAATCGCCCGGCGTGTCCATCATTCGCAGCATCGCGTCGATGAGATCGTCGACGTAGCAGAAGCTGCGTGTTTGCAACCCGTCCCCGTAAATCGAAATGTCCTGTCCGCGCAGTGCCTGGACGATGAAGTTGCTGACGACGCGCCCATCGTTCGGATGCATCCGCGGCCCGTAGGTATTGAAGATTCGAACGACCTTGATCTCCAGGCTGAGCTGGCGGTGGTAGTCGAAGAACAAGGTTTCAGCGCAACGTTTACCTTCGTCGTAGCAGCTGCGAATCCCGATCGGATTGACGCGCCCCGAATACTCTTCCGGCTGCGGGTGCACCTCGGGATCGCCGTAGACCTCGCTGGTCGAAGCTTGGAGAATTCGCGCCCGGATCCGCTTCGCGAGTCCGAGCATGTTGATCGCGCCGTGGACGCTGGTCTTGGTTGTCTGTACGGGATCCCTCTGATAGTGGATCGGCGACGCAGGGCAGGCAAGATTGAATATCCGATCGACTTCGACATACAAGGGAAACGTCACGTCGTGCCGCATGAGTTCGAAGTGCGGATGGCCGAGCAGATGGGCGACGTTGCGCTTGCTGCCGGTGTAGAAGTTGTCGACGCAGAGGACGTCATCACCGCGCTCGATCAGCCGGTCGCAAAGGTGCGACCCGAGAAAGCCCGCCCCGCCCGTTACCAGAACTCGTCGCATATTTCGATTCCTCCCACGCTCGTTGTCGATGACTTCACGTCTGGCGCCTTCACGAGGCAAGGTACCGCGTCGGTGCGCCGCCTAAGCCGCGAGGGTTTGCCGCGAGCGGTGCCACATCACGGCAGTTCCCACGACGTCCGCCAGCGACCTGTACTTGGGAACCCATCCGAGCACGGCGCGCGCAAGCGCCGGATTGGCGACCAGCACTGGCGGATCCCCGGGTCTTCGGGGGGCATCTCTGCGCGGAACGAGCACGCCCATGGCCCGTTCGACTTCGGCGATTACATCGAGCACCGAGTGGCCGTGGCCAGTGCCGAGGTTGAGCGCCGCGGTACCTTTTCCCGAAGTGAGGTGCCCGAGCGCCAACACGTGCGCGTCAGCCAGATCGGTCACGTGCGTGTAATCGCGTACCGCCGTGCCGTCCGGCGTCGGATAGTCGGCCCCGAGGACTTGAACATGACTGCGCTGTCCGAGCGCGGACTGGATGACGGATGGAATCAGGTGTGTTTCCGGCTCGTGATCCTCACCCAGATCGCCTTCGGGATCGGCACCCGCAGCGTTGAAGTAGCGCAGCGACACGCTGTCGATGCCGTAGGCATGTCCGTAGTCCCGAAGAATCTGCTCCACCATCAGCTTGCTGCGACCGTATGGGTTGATCGGGCGCTGGGGGTGGTCTTCGGAAATCAAGCCTGCCTCCGGAATTCCGTAAGTCGAACAGGTGCTCGAGAACACGATGTGCCTGCAACCTTGCTGCCGCATCGCGTCAAGCAGATTCAATGTGTTCGCCACGTTGTTGCGGTAGTACTTGTCCGGTGAGTGCACCGATTCACCGACGTACGCGAAGGCAGCAAAGTGAAGGACGGCGACGGGTCGATGCTCGAAGGCGACCTTCAAGACTTCCGGCTCGCCGATGTCACCCACGATGAGAGGCCCCCATTGGGCAGCCGCACGATGGCCGCTCACCAGGCTGTCCACGGTGATGGGCAAATAGCCCGCGCGAGACAGCGCCTTGCAAGCGTGACTGCCGACATATCCGGCCCCGCCGGTCACAAGTACGGGTATGGGCTTCATGCTGTGACTTTCGTTCGGAGGGCTCGCGGGTCATTGAGATGCGTCGCTGCAGAGAAGGCCGGCACGAACGCGAGCGCTCTTGGGATGACTGGCCACTGAGCAGCCGCGAAAAGTGGCGACAGCACTCGCGTGTGCCTGCGCGGTGCGACCAGGTCGTTAGCGGAAGTTGAGCCGGCGGTCATGCTGACTTTCCATCGCTGCGCACGTCGGCGGCGTCCTCGGGACGCGTTACGCTGCGGCAGGTCACGTCGAGCGCGCGGGCTTCGCACAGCAGCCTGGCGATGCCATCGTTCTCGTGAACGTACAGAACGAGTTTCCAGCGTCGTCGGTCGGTTCCGCGCAGCAGCATCAACACGACTTGCTCGACGCCGCGGAACGTTGAAGAGTCCAGATAGTGAACGACTACCTGCTGCAAGGAGAGCCTCCACCGGAGCACATATTGAGCGACCGCACTCTTCCTGCTCAGCCGGCCATGCGGCGAACCGCGTCACGCGCTGACAAGAGGGCGCCAGAGGCGCGCCGACCAATGAGCTTCTTGCAGGAGAGCCGGAGCCACGTGGTCGAAAAAACCACACCGGGGAACACAGACTTTGCGAAATCGATGAACTCGCCCGCGACATCTGGTCTGCCCGCGTTAAGTGAAACGCTTGCGCAACTTGCAGCTTGGTAGGCGAGTGGCTTCAGCAGCGATTGTTGCAGTGCATGCGCGTCCGGAAGCATATGAGCACAGCTTCGGATCAGCCAGTTCACGGCTTGTTCTCTCTGCCGCAGGTCCTGAATGCGATTTGCACCGATGTAAGCAAGTGACATATTCGATGCGTGGCGGCGATAGGTGGCCTGTGGCACGCCGACATAGCCAACCTTGGCGTGGGCAGCCAATCGCATCCACAGCTCGAGGTCACCGGTGTGCGTCAGATCCGGTCGGTATCCATCGGTGCGCTTCTGCAATGATGTACGAACGACAGCCGTTGGCGTTGAGACAATGTTCATGCTTCCATGCCGACAGCAGAGTTCGATGAACGCTCTGCCCGCCATCGAGTCGGATCGATCGCCATCTGTCGGAGCGAATTCGGCCAGGGCTCTTTCTAGTCGACCGTCCGGGAAGACTTCGTAAGCCGCGCCATAGCAGAAGCCAAGCGCAGGTTCTGCATCCATCATTTCAGCCGCGCGGCGCAGGGCGCCCGGCAAGAGGAAGTCATCCGCCGACAGCAGCAAGTAGTACTGGGCGGACACCCATTCGATGCCTTCGTTGTAAGTGGCGATATGGCGCAGATTTCTTTCGTGTCGCCGGTAGCTCACCCGGGCATCTTTGGCGCTGAGATCGGTAGCGACGGCAGGGGTGTCGTCCTGCGAAGCGTCGTCGATGACCAATACCCTGACATCGACGCCTTCCTGTGCAAGGACGCTCTCCACACATTGGCGCAGGTACTTGCCGTAGTTGTAACAAGGCACGATAACGTCAACCGAACTCATTGTTTGTAAGCTCCAAAGCGAAGCAGCCAGGCCAATCTTTTCGGGATGCGCTGAGGCGAGACCAGTCGGCCTAGCGCGACCCCCGATATCAACGTGCTCGCGACCACAGCGACCAAACCGAACGCCAGCGCGATCGGTGGGGAAAGCCAGAGAAATCCGGCATGAACTGCCGCAATGACAGACACGAAGATGACGGCAGTCACGGCCGCGGCGCTCGACCAGCGGAAGCCGCTCGCCCGGCGGCACATCGGATACACCACACAGAGGTGGAAGAGGTACGAACCGAAGAAGGCCATCCCTGCGCCGACGAGACCGAACCGTTCCACGCACACCCAGGTCAGACTGATGTTCACGACGGTCCACAGCAGATCGGCCGTGACGAACTGGCTCCGCTTGCCCTTGGCCACGAGGATGTAGCCCAGCGGCCAAGTGATCACCCTCAGTGCCATGCCGAGGCAGACCCAGCGCAACAGTTCGGTCGCAGGCGTGAACCCCTCGCTATAGAGCACCTTTATCACCAGGGGCGCTAGGGTCAGAGTCGCCACTACGCCCATGCCGGCCATCAGCAGGCTCACCATGGCCTGCTCGTTGACGAGCCTGTTGCATTCGGCGTGGTCGTTCGCCGCGGCCACGAGCCGGGGGTAGAAGTCTGCCCCCATCGCCTGGAGGACGAAGGTCACGTAGAGCCCTCCCACGGCCCACGCCGCCTGGAAGAGCCCGGCGCTCTCGAGGCCCTGGCTGTTGATGAGGATGATGCGCACGGCGTAGGCCGCACTCATGGTCAGCAGGGCGCTCGCCATGAACGCGAGGCCCAGACGAAGCAGGGCCCTGGTCTCCTCGTAGCCTTCGCTGAAGGACATCGTGACCCGCTCGACGCGCACCTGCCGGCTGTACCACCACGAGGTGATCATGTATGCGGCTGCGCTCCCCACGAGCGCAAGGGCGACACCGCGCTCGCCGAGCCAGTACACCAGCACGATCGCCAGCGCCGAACCTGTGATCGCGCTGAAGACGTTGATCCGCGCGATGTCTCCGATGCGCCGCATCCCCTGCAGCATTGCACCTTGCCCATCGGCAACCAACCGGAAGACAATCGACAGGGCCACCACCGCCACCGCCCACGCATGCTCTTCGTTCCCGAAGGTCATGGCCGCCACCGGTCTGGCGAACATGGCGAGCAAGGCGGCGCCCAACAGACCCAGCACCACCGCCACCCTTCGCAGAACGATGACCGTGCGAGCGATCTGCCTGTTGTCGCCGGTGCCGACCGACTCCGCGATCTGTCGCACGCCGCTATTGTTGATGCCCAGTTCGGCCAGGGTACGCGCCAGGTCGGAGACGGCGTTCAGTGCACCCATGAGGCCGAGTCCGGCCGGGCCGAGCATCATCGCCATGACCTTGGTGCGGACGAGACCGATCGCCATGTTGGCAATCGACGAGCCGCCGATGATGGCCGACGAACGAAGTATTTGACGGTAGCTGTTGCCGGCGTCTACTCGCGGCCCTTCACTGCGGTCGTGATCGCGCTGTTGTGTCACGACGGACAGTCCCGCCTGCGGCTCTTGCGCGAGTTGCATGGCTTCCCTGCAGTCAATGCCACTGGACGGCGCCGGCCACCCGGCGAATATCCCACGCCTGTGTCTCGAGCGCTCCCGCGGCCGACGCGCAGCTGCGGCGCAGCGCCTGCGCGATTTGGCGCTGGTCTTCGCCACTCAGTCCAGGATAGAGCGGAAGCAGAACGACGTGATCCTGGGACTGTTCGGACTGCGGGAGCAGGTGCGCAAGGGACTGGTCTCGGTACGCCGGCTCCCGATGGCTGCACATGATGCCGCGACGTGTGCTGATGCCTGCATCCAGCATGGCCTGCATGACTGAACGCTGATCGATCAGGGCAGGCAGGCGAACCGCGAAGCTCTGCCAGTTGCTTCGCGCCCAGGCAGCCTCAGGCGGAAGACCAAGGCCGGGAATGTCCGCCAACAACTCCGCATAGCGCTCGGCCAACATGCGGCGCTCTGCGACGATGGCAGGCAGCCGCTTCAACTGCTCACGCCCCACTGCCGCCTGGATGTCGGTCATCCGGTAATTGAAGCCGACGGTCGGATAAGACTCGAAGATGACCTGCGCCGAACCGTGCCGCACCGTGTCCGGCACGCTCATCGCGTGCTGCCGCAGCAGCTTGAACTGCCGATCCCAGTCCGCATGCCGCGTCGTCAGCATGCCGCCGTCCCCGGTGCTGATCACCTTGCGTGGATGAAAGGAGAAGCACGCCACATCGCCATGCGGCTTGCCGACCTTCTCCCACTCGCCGTTCCAGCGGATCTCGCTGCCGATCGCGCAGGCGGCGTCCTCGATCAGCGGCAGGCCGTGCTTCCTGGCGATCGGCACGATGCGCGCCAGATCGCACGGCATGCCGATCTGGTGCACGCACAGGATCGCGCGGGTCCGTTCGGTGATCGCCGGCTCGATCAATGCCGGGTCGATGTTGAACGTATCGGGCTCGATGTCGACGAAGACCGGCGTCGCGCCGCAGTAGCGGATGCTGTTGGCGGTGGCGATGTACGAGTGGCTGACGGTGATGACCTCATCGCCGGGCTTCACGCCCGCCACCAGCAGTGCGAGGTGCAGGGCCGTGGTGCAGTTCGACACCGCGCAGGCGTGGGGTGCGCCGACGTACTCGGCGAATTCCTTCTCGAATGCTGCCACCTCCGGACCCTGCGTGATCCAGCCGCTCAGGATCACGCGGCGCGCCGCCTCGGCCTCGGCCTCGCCCATCACCGGTTTGGCGATCGGGATCATGCGTGCACCTCGAGTTCTCGAGCCTCGTGCCACCACTGCACCAGCCGCCTGAGGCCATCGTCCAGCCCGACGCGGGCCTCGAACTCCAGCAGGCGCGCCGCCTTGGTGGTGTCGGCCAGACGGCGAGACACCGGATTGACGCTGCGTTCCGGGCCATGGACCGGTATCAGGTCGCTGCGGTCCATCGCCGCGGAGAGCGCCGCGGCCAGGTCGCGCAGCGAGGTCTCGGTGCCGCTCGCGACGTTGAATGCCTCGGCGGGCGTGTCTGCTCGCAGCGCGAGCACGTTGGCGCGCGCGACGTCGTCGATGTAGACGAAGTCCATCGTCTGCAGGCCGTCGCCGAGGATCAGTGGGGGCTGGCCGGCGGCAATCCGCTCCATCCACCGGATCAGCACCTCGGTGTACTTGCCGTGGATGTCCATGCGTGGGCCGTAGACGTTGAAGTAGCGCATCGCCGCGAACGGCAGGCCGTGCATCGCGTGGTACGAGCGCAGCAGGCCCTCGAGCATCACTTTGCTCGCGCCGTACCAGGTGGCGTCGTTGTACGGGTGGTGGTCCTCGCGGGTCGGGAACGAGTCGGCCAGGCCGTAGATCGACGCGGACGAGGCGGCCACCACGCGCTTGACGCCGGCCTTCTGTGCGGCGTCGATCACGTTGAAGCTGCCGTCGCACATCACCTGCAGCGCGCGCCGCGGTTCGGCCGCGCAGGCGGTGATGCGCAGCGCGGCGAGGTGGATCACGGAGTCGATGCCGGCGCTCGCGTCGCGCACGGTGGCCGCGTCGCAGATGTCGCCCTTGACGAAGCAGACACGGGGATCGCTCAGGGCGTGCGCCAGGTTGGACCGCGAGCCGCGCACCAGGTCGTCGAGGATCACGATCTGTCGCGGATCGTGCTCGCGCAGCAACAGGTCGACGGTGGTCGAGCCGATCAGTCCGGCCCCGCCGGTGACGAGGATGCGTGCGCCATCGATGTTCATGTTCTGTCGGCCTCGGTGGTATGGGTCTCTCTGGGGCCCGTCCTCAGACCGCGCCTTCGCATCGCGCCACGACGAGCACCGTGCGGAGCAGGATGCGGATGTCGAGCGCCAGCGAGCACTCGCGGCAGTAGCGCAAGTCCATGCGCACCATCTCGTTGAACGTGACGCGGCTGCGGCCCTCGACCTGCCACAGCCCGGTGATGCCAGGCTTCAGGTCGAGCACGCGGCGCAGGTGCCAGGGCTGGTAATGCGCCGCCTCGTAGGGGATCGGCGGCCGCGGGCCGACCAGGCTCATGTCTCCCTTCAGCACGTTGAAGAGCTGGGGCAACTCGTCGATGCTGGTCTTGCGGATCAGGCGGCCGATCCAGGTGACGCGCGGGTCGCGCTGCAGCTTGAAGGGCGCACCGGAGCCGTCGTCGCTGGCGGGCGGCGCGCCGTTGATCAGGCTCGCGACGTACGTGCGATGGATCGCGTCGTCGGCGCGCGGAACCATCGAGCGGAACTTGTAGAACGTGAACGGCACGCCGCCCTTGCCGAGCCGGGCCTGGCGGAAGATCACCTCCCCGCGCGAGGTGGTGGCGATCACCAGGGCGACCACCATCATCAGCGGCGCGAAGAAGATCAGCGCGAGCGAGGCGATCACGATATCGAACAGGCGCTTGGTCGGATAGGTGCCACTGCTGCGGAACACGTCGTCCCGCACGAGAAACGGTGCGGCAGCCGGCAGCGGCCGAGTGCCGTTGCCCAGGCTGTCGAACAGCGCGTCGGGGTAGGTGGCGGCCTCGACGTCGAACGGCGGGCCGTCGGCCTGCGCATCGACCTTGCGCAGCAGGGCCCGCATGCCGGCTTCGTCGGTGTCGGGGCAGAGCACGGCGACGGCGTGGTCCCGCAGGATGCCGACGACGTCGGTCTCGCGGGTCGTGCGGTGCAGCAGTTCGAGCAGGCGGTCGGCGCAGCGCGGATCGTCAGGGTGCGCGTCGTCGATCTGGAAGACCACGAGCGAAAGCGGCGAGCGTGAACGCTCCGCACGGCGCGTTTCGCGCAGCAGGTCCTTGAGAAAGTCGTTGGCGGGCAACGTGGGGCGCGCCTGGTCGGCGGCGGCCTGATGCAGCCGATTCCACGCCACGGCGTGGAGGCGGCGCGCCGGGCGAGGGCGACCGTTGCCATCGGTCGTGGCTTGGGGCAACGCGGGTGACCGCTCCATCAGGCTCGGCGTTACGGTGGCAGCTTGGGCTTCAGGCATGTCAGTCGACCTCGTTGCCCCGCAGGATGCGTGAGGCATCCCGGACCCCATTGCGTTTTCGCAAACGTGGTTCGTGGCTCCCCCAATACAAACGAGTCCGGGGCGTTGCTTCCAACGTCCGCGGAAAGGCAGTACGCCAGTGGACAACCCGATCGAGTCGTTCGTCGCGAACGTTCGGCGCATCGCGAAGCAGGTGCTCAAGCGGCGCTGGCTGGCGCTCGGCGTCGGCACCGCAGTCGCCGTGGCGGGTGCGGTGGCGGTCCAGTTCGCGCCCAACCGCTACCAGGCCACCGCGCGGATCTTCGTCGACACCCAGACGGTGCTGAAGCCGTTGATGACCGGCCTGACCTATCAGCCGGACATCGACCAGCAGGTCTCGATGCTCGCCCGCACGCTGATCTCTCGCGCCAACGTCGAGAAGCTGCTGGACCGCCCCGAACTGAACCTGGGCGAGGCCGACCCCTCCAAGCGCGAGGCGACCGCGCTGCGCCTGATGGAGCGGATCAAAATCGTCCCGACCGCGTCGAACAACCTGTTCGAGATCACCTACCGCGGTCCGTCGCCCGCCGACGCGAAGAACGTGGTGCAGGCGACGGTCGACCTGTTCATGAACTCCGGCGCCGGCGCGAAGAAGCAGGATTCGAAGGAGGCCGCGCGCTTCATCGACGAGCAGATCCGCACCTACGAAGTCAAGCTGACCGAGGCGGAGACGCGGCTGAAGGACTTCAAGGTTCGCAATTTCGGCGTGTCGGGCGTCTCGAACCAGGACTACTTCCTGCGCATCTCCACCCTCGGCGAGGAGGTGAGCAAGCTGCGGGTCGAACTGAACGCCGCGGAGCAGGCGCGCAACACCTACCGGCGCGAGCTCGAATCCGAGGACCCGCAACTGCCTGCGGAACTGCAGGCGCGCGGCGCAGGGGGCGAGGGCGATTCGCGCCTCGAGGAGCAACGCCGCCGGCTCGACGAGTTGCTGCGCCGCTTCACCGATGCGCACCCGGACGTTCTGAGCACGCGCCGCACGATCGCCGAGATCGAAGCCGAGAACCGCGCCCGCAAGGAGGCCGCGAGCCGGCTGGGCATCAAGACGGGCAAGGCGGCCACCAGCCCGGTCTACCAGAAGCTGCGCGTCTCCCTGGCCGAGAACGAGGTGCTGGTCGCATCGCTGCGTTCGCAGCTCGGGGCGCAACAGGCGCGGCTCGACCAGACGCGGGCGCTGGCAGGTCGCCTGCCGCAGGTCGAGGCGGAACTGGCGCAACTCAATCGCGACTACGACGTGATCCGCAAGAACTACGAGGTGCTGGTCGCGCGGCGCGAATCGGCCTCGCTCGGCGAACGGCTCGACGAGTCGTCGCAGCTCGCCGAGTTCCGGCTGATCGAGCCCGCGAGAGCCGCCCCGCAGCCCGTGTTCCCGGCGCGCATCCACTTCGCGGTTCTGGCGGTGTTGGCGTCGCTCACGGCCGGGGTGGTCGCCGCCGTGCTGGCGGACTTGATGCATCCCACCTTCGAGGACACCACGGCGCTGCGTCAGGCCTCGGGCCGGCCGGTGTTAGGTTCGGTTTCCCTGCAAGGCACAGCGAGCGGGGCCGCGGCGGGCAGCGTTCCGTCCTTCGTGACCCTCGTCGGCTTGTTGATCGCCGTCCAGCTCATGTGGGCCATGTGGATGGCCACCCGAGCCCCGGTGCAGTGAGGCGGGCATGAGCATCATCGAACAAGCCGCCCGGCGGCTCGAACAACTGGAACAGGCCGGATTGACGGTGCCATGGGCTGCCGCCGCCACGCAGGCGCCAGCCGCTCGGCCGTCACCGCGCGTGGAGGCGATCCACCCGGCCGCGCGCGCTTCGGCGGTCGGCCGATCCATCGCGCCGGCCCGGCCGATCATCGAACTCGATCTTGACGCACTGAGGCGCTTCGGCTGGCTGGGTGCGCACCATGCCGGATCGTCGATTCCCGAGGAGTTCCGCCAGATCAAGCGGCCACTGCTGCGCAACGCGAGGGGGGCCGAGTCGGCCGATGGCAGGCTATCGCTGATCATGGTGACGAGCGCACTGCCGGGCGAAGGCAAGACCTTCACCGCGATCAACCTCGCGATGAGCCTCGCCCTCGAGATCGACACCTCGGTGCTGCTGGTGGATGCCGATGTCATTCGCGGCGAACTGCCGCGGCGCCTGGGGTTCACCGCCGACGAGGGCCTGCTCGACCTGCTGGCGGATCCCCAGAGGGCGTGGACCGATTTCGTCCGCGAGACCAACGTGCCCAAGCTGTCGATCCTGCCCGCCGGGAAGCGCAGCGTGGTCTCGACCGAGTTGCTCGCGAGCGACGCGATGGCCGCATTGCTGGTCTCGCTGGCCGCCGCCGAGCGCGACCGCATCGTGGTCTTCGACGCGCCGCCGCTGCTGGTCACCAGCGAAGCCAAGGTGCTCGCCTCGCGGGTCGGTCAGGTGCTGCTGGTGGTCGAGGCCGGCGCCACGCCGTGCCGGGCCGTCGCGCAGGCCCTGGCCGAACTCGAGCGATGCCCGCTCGTGATGTCGGTGCTGAACAAGTCGAACGAGGCGCGTGCGCCCTACGGCTATGGCGAGTACGCAGGCTGAGCCCGGCGCCCCGCGTCGCTTCCGCCTTGTCAGGATCAGGAGAATTGCAATGAAGACCGCCACCGTTCCGATCCTGCGCGTTCGCGGCCTCGCGGCGTGCATGACCCTGGGCCTCACCCTCGTGGGCTGCGGTGGTGGCGACGACGCACGCGAGGAGCGCAGTGCGTCCACCGTGACGGCCGCGGCCGCGCCGGAAACGCCGACCGCGAAGGCACTCGGCATCAAGAAGCCGAAGGCGAGGGCGCTCGACCGCAAGGGCGTCACCTCGATCGTGGTGGCGCCGGACGGCCGCTCGCTCGCGCTCGCCGCGTCCGACGGCAGCGTCAGCGTGCTCGAGCCCGGCTCCTTGAAGCTCAAGAAGCTGCTCAAGGCGGCCGGCGGATCGGCCACGGCCGGGCTGCTGTTCAGTGCCGACAGCCAGCACCTCGTCAGCGCGGGCCGCGACAGTGCCGTGCGGCTCTGGCGCATCGGCGCAGGGGATGCGCCGCTGACGATGCAGGGCCACGAAGGCGGGCTGCGGGCGGTGGCCTCGAACAGCGGCGGCACGCTGGTGGCCGCCGGCGGGGAAGAGACCCGCGTGATGCTCTGGGACGCGACCACCGGCCGTCTCGTCAGGGTGCTGCGCGGCGCGACCGACTTCGTCAACGCACTCAGTTTCACGCCCGATGGCCGGCTCGTGGCCGGCGGCGGCGGTGATGCGCGCATCCACGTCTGGGACACCGCGAGTGGCAAGGTCGTGCGGGTGCTGCTGGGGCACGCCGACGAAGTCAACGCGCTGGCGTTCAGCCCCGACGGCAAGCTGCTCGCGAGCGCCGGCGAGGATGGCAAGGTCATCGTCTGGGATGCCGCCAGCGGCCAGCAGGTCCAGGCGCTGAGCGGGCAGCCCGCGGCGATCCGCGCGTTGAGCTTCAGCCGCGACGGCCAGGTGCTGGTCGGCGGTGGGGCGGGCGGCACTGTCTCGGTGTGGGACGTGGCCCAGCGCGCATTGACTCAGGAGTTCACGGCACCCGGAACCACGGTCAATTCGATCGCGTTCGACGTGCTCGACCCGAATCTGCTGTTCGTGGGCGACGACCAGGGACAGGTCTCGACCAAGACCATCAAGCGCGCGAAGACCTGACGGCGGCCAGCGCGCCGCAGGGCTGAACCCAAGGAAATACGATGAACGAGTTTGCAGGGATCCGGGCCGCGTTCGCGCGAGTGGTGCTGGCGGCGGCAGTGATCGTCGGTGGGCTCTTCGGTGCCACATCCGCGGTTGCGGCGGGAGATCCTGCGCAGGGGCCGGGCGGGCCGATCCTGGTCGTCACGACCGCCGGCACGAACTACGGGAAGTTCTACGCGGAGATCCTGCGCACCGAGGGCCTCAACAGCTTCACGGTGGCCGACATCGGCTCCGTCACTCCGTCCCAGCTCGCCGCCTACGACGTGGTCATCCTCGCCCGCATGCCGCTGGCGGCGAGCCAGGCGTCGATGTTCGGCACCTGGGTCAACGGTGGCGGCAACCTGATCGCGATGGCACCCGACGCTTCGCTCGACGGGCTGCTCGGCATCGCCTCCACCGGCACGACGCTGTCGAACGCCTACCTTCTCGTCGACACCGGCAAGAGCCCCGGCAACGGCATCGTCGGCCAGACCCTTCAGTACCACGGCGCGGCGAACCTCTACACCGTCGGCACGGCGCAGCGCCTGGCCACGCTGTACAGCACCGCCACGGCGGTCACCGGCAGCCCCGCGCTGACGCTGAATGCGGTGGGCAGCGGCAAGGCCGCCGCGTTCGCGTTCGACCTGGCCGAATCGGTCGTCACGACGCGCCAGGGCAACCCGGCCTGGGCCACGCAGGAGCGCGACGGCTTCGCACCGATTCGCTCGGACGACAAGTTCTTCGGCGCCGCCGCGAGCGACCCGCAGCCCGACTGGATCGACTTGACCAAGGTGGCGATCCCGCAGGCCGACGAGCAGCAACGCCTGCTGGCGAACCTGATCCTCCAGATGAACGCGAGCCGCAAGCCGCTGCCGCGCTTTTGGTACTTCCCGAACGGCAAGAAGGCCGTCGTCGTCATGACCGGCGACGACCATGCCAACGGCGGAACCGCCGGCCGCTTCGACCAGTTCGCGGCGGCCAGCCCTGCCGGCTGCTCGGTGGCGAACTGGGAATGCGTGCGCGGTACGTCCTACATTTACACCGGAACGCCCCTCAGCAACGCGCAGGCGTCGCAGTACGCCGCCAACGGCTTCGAGATCGGGCTGCACGTCAATACGAACTGCGGGAACTTCGACCGCCCGTCGCTCGAATCGTTCTATAGCGGCCAACTCGCCGACTGGCGCGCCAAGTACGCCGGCCTCACCGGCCCGGCGACGATGCGCCACCACTGCATCGCGTGGAGCGATGCCACCACGGGCGCCGAGGTCCAGTTCAACAACGGCATCCGGCTCGACACGTCGTACTACTTCTGGCCGCCCGGCTGGGTCAACAACGTGCCGGGCCTGTTCACCGGGTCGGCGATGCCGATGCGCTTCGTGCGGCCCGACGGCACCCTCGTGGACGTCTTCCAGGTCGTGTCGCAGATGACGGACGAGTCCGGCCAGGCGTACCCGTTCACCGTCGACACCTTGCTCGACCGCGCCGTGGGCGCGGAGGGCTACTACGGCGTCTACACCGTCAATGCCCACACCGACACCGTCTCGTCGCCCGAGGCCGACGCCACCGTCGCGTCGGCGCAGGCGCGCGGCGTGCCGATCGTCAGCGCACGCCAGATGCTGACCTGGCTCGACGGCCGCAATGCCTCGTCGTTCGGCAACTTCGCCTGGAACGGCGCCACCCTGGGCTTCACGGTCACGCGCGACCCGGCCGCCGTCGGCCTGCAGGGCATGCTGCCCATGCGCTCCGGCAACGCCCTGTTGAGCGGGATCACGCGCGCGGGCACGCCGGTCGGCTTCACGCCCAGCGTCGTCAAGGGTGTCGAGTACGCGATGTTCCCGGCCGAACCGGGGAGCTACAGCGCGACGTACGGCACCGACGCGACCGCGCCGCTCTCGACGCTGGTGTCGCCGAGCGCGGGCGCGACAGGGGTCAGCGTCTCGGCCAAGCCAGCGGTGACCTTCAGCGAGGCGATGGACGCATCGACCATCGGCCCCGCGACCTTCGAGCTGCGCGATGCGTCCGGTGCGATGGTCGCCGCGACGATCACCTACGACGCGACGACGCGCACCGCAACGCTAGCCCCGAGCGTGCCCCTGGCCACGTCGACCACCTACACCGCCCTCCTGCGCGGCGGCACTGCCGACCCGCGGGTGAAGGACGCCGCGGGCAACGCGCTCGCGACCGACCTGAGCTGGTCGTTCACGACGAGCACGATCACGTTCCCGAACTGCCCGTGCGGTGGCTTCGCCCCGACCGCGACCCCTGCCACCGCGTCGGTCAACGACCCCAACGCCGTCGAACTGGGCGTGCGCTTCACTGCCGACGTCAACGGAACGGTCACCGGCATCCGCTTCTTCAAGGGCAGCACCAACACCGGCACCCACATCGGCAACCTGTGGACGAGCACCGGCACGCTGCTCGCCACGGCCACCTTCGTCAACGAGACGGCCACCGGGTGGCAGCAGGTGAACTTCACGACGCCGGTGGCGATCACCGCCAACACGGTCTACGTCGCGTCGTACTTCGCGCCGGCGGGCAACTACGCGGCCGATGGCGCCTTTTTTGCTTCCACCGGAGTCGACAAACCGCCGATCCACCTGCTGCAGAACGGCACCGGCGGCGGCGGCAACGGCCTTTACACGTACGGCGCGTCGAGTGCCTTCCCGGCCTCGTCGTTCAACGCGACCAACTACTGGGTCGACGTGGCCTTCACGCCGGCCGGCCCTGCGCCGCCGGACACGACGCCGCCGACCGTGGTGGCCAACGCGCCGTCGAACGGTGCCACCGGCGTCGCGCTCGGCACGAACGTCTCGGTGACTTTCGACGAGTCGATCGATCCGGCGACGCTCAACACGAACACGTTCACGCTGACCACCGGCGCGGGCGCACCCGTGGCCGGTGCGGTGTCGTACAACGCGGCGACCCGATCGGCGACGTTCGTGCCAGCGGCGCCGCTCGCCGCCTCGACGACTTTCACGGTCTCGTTGAAGGGCGGTGCGACCGACCCACGCGTCAAGGACGCGGCCGGCAACGCGCTCGCGGCGGACGCGGCCTGGTCGTTCACGACCGGCGTGGCCGGCGGCACGTGTGCTGCACCGTCGAACCCGGTCGTCGCCGAGAACTGCCTGGCCGGCAGCCCGCCCTCGGAGTGGGACGTGAGTGGCGCCGGTGATCCGACGCTGCAGGGCTTCGCCACCCAGATCAGCGTGAACCGCGGCAGCACCGTCAGCTTCAAGGTCAACACGACGGCTGCGGCCTACCGCTTCGACATCTACCGCATGGGCTACTACGGCGGGATGGGCGCGCGCAAGGTGGCCACCGTCAACCCGACCGCGGCGCTGCCGCAGTCACAACCCGCTTGCCTGACGGAAGCCGCGACCGGCCTCGTCGACTGCGGCAACTGGGCAGTCTCGGGCGCGTGGGCGATCCCGGCCGACGCGGCATCGGGCATCTACTTCGCGCGCCTGGTGCGGCCCGATACCGGCGGTGCGAGCCACGTCGTGTTCGTCGTACGCGACGACGCCAGCAACTCCGATGTGCTGTTCCAGACCTCCGACACCACCTGGCAGGCCTACAACGAGTACGGCGGCAACAGCCTGTACACCGGCTTGCCGGCGGGCCGTGCCTACAAGGTCAGCTACAACCGGCCGTTCACGACGCGCGCGGTGGCGAACGGGCAGGACTGGCTCTTCAACGCCGAGTACCCGATGGTGCGCTGGCTCGAGGCCAACGGCTATAACGTCACCTACTTCACCGGTGTCGACGCCGATCGCTTCGGCAGCCTGATCCTCAACCACAAGGCCTTCCTGTCCGTCGGGCACGACGAGTACTGGTCGGGCACGCAGCGCGCCAACGTCGAGGCCGCGCGCGCGTCCGGCGTGAACCTCGCGTTCTTCAGCGGCAACGAGGTCTTCTGGAAGACGCGCTGGGAAAACAGCATCGACGGCACCGGCACGGCCCACCGCACGCTGGTGAGCTACAAGGAAACGCTGGCCAACGCGAAGATCGATCCGACGGCTGCCTGGACCGGCACCTGGCGCGACCCGCGCTTCTCGCCGCCGGCGGACGGGGGCCGACCGGAGAACGCGCTCGCCGGCACGATCTTCATGAACAACGACACCGGCACGCCGTACTCGATCACCGTGCCCGCGGCCGACGGCAAGATGCGTCTGTGGCGCAACACCAGCGTCGCCGCGCTCGGCAGCGGCCAGACGGCGACCCTGCCGATCGGCACCCTCGGCTACGAGTGGGACAGCGACCTCGACAACGGCTTCAGGCCCGCGGGCCTGTTCCGGATGTCGACCACCGCGATCACCTCGAACGGCATGCTGCTCGACTTCGGCAGCAGTTATGGGCAAGGCACCGTCACGCACAGCCTGACGCTCTACAAGCACCCGAGCGGCGCACGCGTGTTCGGCGCGGGCACGGTCCAGTGGAGCTGGGGGCTCGATGCGAACCACGACCGCGGGAACACCGCGGCCGACCCGCGCATGCAGCAGGCGACCGTGAACCTGTTCGCCGACATGGGCGTTCAGCCGGGCACCCTGCAATCGGGGCTCGTCGGCGCGACAGCATCGACCGACGTCGCGGCGCCGGTGTCGACGATCACATCGCCCGCATCGGGCGCCACCGTGACGGGCGGCAACTCGCTCACGATCACGGGCACCGCAGCCGACACCGGCGGCGGCGTGGTCGGCGGGGTGGAGGTGTCGACCGACGGCGGCGCCACCTGGCACCGCGCCAACGGGCGCGAGGCCTGGAGTTATGCGTGGACCCCGGTGGCGGCTTCGACACCGGTCATCAAGTCGCGCTCGGTGGACGACAGCGGCAACCTGGAGACACCGTCCGCCGGTGTACCCGTGACGGTGGGTACGCAGGTCTGCCCCTGCACGATCTTCTCGCCCCTGGCCGCGCCCGCCAACGCGAGCGAGGCCGACACGGGGGCCGTCAACGTCGGCGTCAAGTTCACGGCCGACGTCGCCGGCGTCATCAGCGGCATCCGCTTCTACAAGGGCAGCGGCAACACCGGCACGCACATCGGCACGCTGTGGACCAGCGGCGGCGCCCAGCTCGCCACCGCCACGTTCACCGACGAAACGGCATCGGGCTGGCAGCAGGTCAACTTCACGACGCCGGTCGCGATCACGGCGAACACGGTCTACGTCGCCTCCTACCTCGCGCCGGTGGGGCGCTATGCCGGCGACAACAACGGCTTCTCGACGGCGGCCGTCGACAACCCGCCACTGCACGCGTTGCGCGACGGCACGAACGGTGGCAACGGTGTGTACGCCTACGGTGCCACCACGACCTTCCCGAACGCGACCTTCCAGGGCACGAACTACTGGGTCGATGTCGTGTTCTCGCCGTCCGGCGGCCCGGACACCACGCCGCCGACGGTGGCCGGGGTCACGCCGGCGCCCGGTGCGACCGCGGTGAGCCGTTCGACGACCGTGACGGCGACCTTCAACGAGCCGATGGACGCGACCACCATGGTCGCTGCCAACTTCGAGTTGCGAGATGCGGCGAATGCGCTCGTCGCGACCGGCTTCGCCTACAACGCGACGACACGGGTGGCCACGCTCACGCCCAGTGCCACGCTGGCCGCGGCCACGGTCTACACCGCGACCGTGAAGACCGGCGTGAAGGACGCGGCGGGCAATGCGATGGCGGCGGACCGCGTGTGGTCGTTCACCACGGTCGCGGGCGATACCACGGCGCCCACCGTCACGACCGTCACACCGTCGGGCGGGGCGACGGGCGTGAGCCGCACGACCACGGTCACCGCGACGTTCAGCGAGGCCATGGACGCCGCGACGATCACGTCGTCCAACCTGCAGCTGCGCAATGCGGCGAACACGCTGGTCGCGGCGACGGTCGCCTACGACGCGACCACCCGCATCGCCACGCTGACGCCGAGTTCGGCACTCGCCGGCTCGACGACGTTCACCATGACGGTCGGCACCGGCGTGAGGGACGTGGCCGGCAACCCGATGGCTGCCGCGCGGGTGTGGAGCTTCACGACCGTCTCGGCCGACACGACCGCGCCGACGGTGACGGCAGTCAATCCGCAGGGCGGGGCGACGGGTGTGAGCCGCACCACCACGGTGACCGCGACGTTCAGCGAGGCCATGGACGCCGCGACGATCACGTCGTCCAACCTGCAGCTGCGCAATGCGGCGAACACGCTGGTCGCGGCGACGGTCGCCTACGACGCGACCACCCGCATCGCCACGCTGACGCCGAGTTCGGCACTCGCCGGCTCGACGACGTTCACCATGACGGTCGGCACCGGCGTGAGGGACGTGGCCGGCAACCCGATGGCTGCCGCGCGGGTGTGGAGCTTCACGACCGTCTCGGCCGACACGACCGCGCCGACGGTGACGGCAGTCAGTCCGCAGGGCGGGGCGACGGGCGTGAGCCGGGGCGTGAACGTCACCGCGACCTTCAGCGAGGCGATGAATGCCACGACGATCAACGGCACCACCGTCCAGCTGCGCAATTCGTTCAACACGCTGATCGCCGCGACGGTGACGTACAACGCCACGTCACGCGTGGTCACGCTGAACCCGAACTCGTCGCTGTCGCCGCTCACGACCTACACCGTCACCATCCGGGGCGGGACGACGGATCCGCGGGTGAAGGACGTGGCGGGCAATGCGATGAATGCCAACCGGACTTGGTCGTTCACCACCAGGCTGTTCTGAAAAAATGAGCCTGCGCCGGCGGGGCCTGCTAAAAGGGGTGGGGAAGGCCGAGAGCGGCTGCCGGTGGCACTCGCAATGTGGCGGCGATGGCCGGGCCCTCGCCGGTCGCACTAAGAACCGCACCCGATTTTCGACGGGCTGAAATCGCGGCGTTATAAGGCAGCCGCCTGCGTCAAGTGCCTGTCGACGCCACGTTTGCCCAGGGACACCAGACCAACGGATTCGCTGGGGTGACGTCTGCGCGGACATGAATCCGCTCGACCTTTCCGAGGAACATGACGTGCGTGCCTAGCGATATCTCACCGATCACGCTGCAATCGAAATGCACCGGCGCTGCGGTGATCCGCGGGCCGTAGCCTGACGATACGATTTCGAAGCCGCTGTTCGCGACCTTGTGGGAGTCATCGCTCAGCGAATTGTTGCCGCAGTACTTCAAGGCATCGACGAGCTTGTCGTTGATGAATGGGACGCTGCAGCCAAAGCGCCCCCGCTGCCGCAGCAATTCGAGCGATCGGCGAGCTGAGTACCGTTCGTTGATGCTCGCGTACGAGATGCACGGTGCAACGATCATCGGATGGCGACTGATGATCGTGGTCGACCCGCAAGGCATGATGTTCGCAGTACCGTCTTTCCCATAGCTGGTGATGAGACCGCAACTGGAGGGAAAGAAGCACGGCCATCGCGCCTTATCGTTGTCGATCTCGACCTGATCGTGGGCAAGCGGCGGAAGGTGCTTGACCGCCATGCCGTCGACGATCTCATCGTATTCAAACGCGATCGTATTGGGCGCTGGGAAGACGTACTCCGGATGGTAGCCCTTCTGATATTTCGACGCCAACGTCGCAACGCGCGGTTGGGGCAGCGCATCCTTGCTGAGCGGCCCCCAGCGGGGCAGCGCGCGCCAATGGACTAGGCTTTCCCCATGCGCAATGTCGCGCCGCAAGCGGATTGAATGGATCTCAAGGAAGAACACGCGATGCGAGCCGACGTCGATCCATGGCGTGCCGAAGATGGGCCTGCCGTCGAAGTCGCACTGCGGGCGCACCAGCGCCGTCTCATAGACCAAGTAGGCGTCATCGAGCCAGGGCGCGCCGCCGCCGGGCGCTTCGTGCAGGCGCAACCCTGATCGGCTGACCCGCTCCGTCGCACGGCCGTCCGGCAACTGTTCGATCGCAGCAAGTGCCGCATCTAGCGCCGCGCCGGGTGGCAGGAACTGAAGTGCGGCTACTTGGCCTTGCTGGAGCACGTCCATGAAGACGTTGCGCGGGTGATGCCGTTCGGACAACGACGTACGACAGATGCTGATCGCGACTACGTATGGAAAGCGGTTGACGATGGCGGCGCCGACTTCGCGCTCAATCACCACGCGCTGTCCATCGGACGCAGTGACGATGCACATCGGTGACGGAAAGAACGCAGGCCACCTGCTGTCGTTTGCCAACTCCTCGGATGTCTCAACAAGTTCGCGCGAGTAGGTTCCCGAAGGCGCATCGAATTGCCAGCGCGCGTCGCCATCCAGCGGCTCGCGCGGCCACGAGTAGCGATACTGCTGCAATGGATCAGCTGAGTCGCCTGCTATTGCGGTGCCGGGTTCAGCGATGGGTCGTGCAAGCGACGGCAGCATGGTGTGCGTTCCTCGAATGGGCGAACGGCCGTTCGAGCGGCCGGGCGGGATTGCCGACAACGGTTGTGTGCGGTGGCACGTCGTCGACGACGACCGCGCCCATTCCCACTAGGCAACCCGTGCCGATCTTTAACTGCTGGCGCACGCTCGACGCGCTGCCGATGTAGCAGCACTCGCCGACGTCGACGGCACCGCTTAGCGTCGCGCCAGCGGCGACACAGTCGTAGCCGCGCAGACGCGTGTCGTGGCCGATGACGGCGCGCGGTCCAATCGACACATGATTGCCGACAAGGACCTGCCCGGCGACTGATGCGCCGAAGTGGATAAGCACGTCGTACCCGACACGTGCGCGCCGCGACACGCCCGCTGCCGGATGGATCAGCGTGGCGAAGCGTTCCTCTTCGATGCCGCAGCCTGCGAGGATCGAGGGCAGGTCCACAAACGTCTTTTCGTTCCAGATCGACGACACAAAGGCGCCGTTGTGGCGCTCGCGCGCCGAGCACAGTGGCCCGAGCACCGCCAAGCCGTGGTGCAGGGTGCCCGGCCGCAGGCGATCGTCGAACACGCCTCGCAGGTTCCACATCATGCGATCAGCGTTGATGGCATCGAGTGTGTCGAGAACGTCGAGCAGGTTGCCGCCGGCGCCGAGCACGCAGAGCGATTGCGCCATGGGGCAGTCCCTAGACCTGCTCGGCCGTCGCGGCCGGCTGCGTCGACGCTCGTGTTTGCTCGCTGCACAGCGACAGCACGGTCTGCGCCACCTCCTCGCACTGCACCGCGGTGAGTTCGGGGAACATCGGCAGGGACAGCACTTCGTTCGCCGCACGTTCCGAGTGCGGGAAGTCACCGACCCGATGGCCGAGCTCGGAGAAGGCCGGCAACAGGTGCACCGGCGTCGGGTAGTGGATGCCGGTCTGGATGCCGCGCGCGGCCAGGCCTTCCTGCAACGCCTGGCGCCGGTCGGTCCGGATCACGTAGAGGTGGTAGACGTGGCGATTGCGCTCGCAGGCCGCGGGCGTCGCGACCGCCGAACCCGCGAACAGCGCGTCGTAGTGCGCGGCGGAAGCGCGTCGCGCCTCCGTCCACCCTTCGAGATAGCGCAGCTTCACGCGAAGAACCGCGCCGGCCATGCCCTCGAGGCGGAAGTTGAATCCCTTGAGGACATGGTGGTACTTCTTCTCGGCACCCCAGTCACGCAGCATGCGGATCGTGCGGGCGTAGTCCGGCCGGTCGGTCACGACGATGCCGCCTTCGCCATAGGCGCCGAGGTTCTTGCCGGGATAGAAGCTGAAGCAGCCCAGGTCGCCGAGGCTGCCGACGCGCCGGCCCTTGTACTCGGCGCCATGCGCCTGGCACGCGTCCTCGATGACGACGAGGCCGTGGCGGCGCGCGATCTCGAGGATCGGATCCATGTCGGCCGCCTGGCCGTACAGGTGCACCGGCACGATCGCCTTGGTCCGCGGTGTGATGGCGGCCTCGATCCCGGCAGGGTCCATGGTGAACGTGCGGGGATCGATGTCGACGAACACCGGTTTGGCCCCGGTGTAGTCGATGGCGGACGCGGTCGCGATGAACGTGAAGGGAACCGTGATCACCTCGTCCCCAGGGCCGATGCCCGCCGCCAGCAGCGCGAGGTGGAGGGCGCTCGTTCCGGTGTTCACGCCGATGCCCTCACCGGTGCTGCAATAGGCGGCGAACTCGCGCTCGAACGCGGCCACCTCGCTGCCCAGCGTGAACTGGCAGCTCTCGAGCACGCCCAGAATGGCCGCGTCGACCTCCGGCTTGATCGAGTGGTACTGGGCCTGGAGAT
The DNA here is from genome assembly GCA_040384825.1 of Pseudomonadota bacterium. GTDB lineage: Bacteria > Pseudomonadota > Gammaproteobacteria > Burkholderiales > Burkholderiaceae_C > LMDS01. The sequence goes on along the minus strand of JAZKIO010000012.1, from coordinate 67,890 downwards.
CGACGAATGGAATCATGCCACGCTCCTGGTGAGGTAGACGGTCTCGCCCTTGCTGCGCATCGACTTGTTCGCGGCTTCGATCAACTCGACGACGCGCAGGCCGAGGTGCCCGTCGGTCTTCGGGACCTTGCCGTTCTCGATGCAGTCGACGAAGTGAAGCCCCTCGACGCCGAGCGCCTCGGTCACCGCGAGCTTTGGCGCCCACATGTCGCCGGTCCGGTAGCCGACGCGCATCTCCTGGATCTTCTGCGGGTCGTCCGTGAACTCGACCCCCTTGTCGTAGACCTTGATCTTCTCGCTCGGTTCGAGATCGTCGTAGGTGATCATCCGCTTGCTGCCGCCGACGAGGATCTGACGAACCTTGACGGGCGCGAGCCAGCTCACGTTGGCGTGCGCAATCGTTCCGGACTCGTAGAAGAGCGTCACGTACGCGAGGTTCTCGGGCGTGCCCGGGAAGTGGTTGGTGCCGCTCGCCGAGACGGCCACCGGATGCTCGCCCAGCAGGTGGTCGAGGATCGAGAAGTCGTGTACCGCCAGATCGGAGATCACGCTCACGTCGCGCTGGAACAGGCCGAGGTTGACGCGGATCGAGTCGTAGTAGTAGATGCGCCCGAGCTCGCTCGACTTGATCAGCTCGGCCATCTTCGCGACCGCACCGGTGTAGATGAACGTGTGGTCGACGAGCAGCACGAGCTGACGGCTTTCCGCCTCGTCGACGAGCTGGCGGGCCTGCCGCACGCTTTCGGTCATCGGCTTCTCGAGCCACAGGTGCTTGCCGGCCCGCAGCGCGGCCAGTCCGAGCTCGAAGTGGGTCGAGACGGGGGTGGCGATGGCGATCGCGTCGATCGACGGGTCGGCGAGGAGCTCGCGGTAGTCGGTGGTGGTGGTCACCGACGGAAATCGACGGTTGACGATGGCCAACTTCTCGGCGTCGAGGTCCGCGACCGCCGCGACCCGCGCGCCGGGTGTCTCGGCGAAGTTGCGGACCAGGTTCGGTCCCCAGTATCCATAGCCGATGATTCCGATGTTGATCACAGCGTTACTCCCCTGTTGCAGTCGTCGTGCTGCGAGCGTCCATGGCTCGCCCTTGATGCGTGCGCGTGTCGCCCATCACCCGGGCGGGAACGCCGGCGACGATCGCGTGATCGGGAACGTCGTGCGTGACGACGGCGCCGGCCCCGACCAGCGCATGGCGGCCGATCGTGACGCCGGCGACGATGGTCGCGTTGCTGCCGATGGAGGCACCGAACCGCACGCGGGTGGGGGCCAGGGACCAGTCGTCCGGCGTCTGCAGCGCGCCGCCGGCGGCCGTGGCGCGCGGCACCAGGTCGTTGGTGAACATCACGCCGTGGCCGATGAAGACCTCGTCCTCGATGGACACGCCCTCGCAGATGAACGTGTGCGAGGAGACCTTGCAGCGCGCACCCACGACCGCGCCGCCCTGGATCTCCACGAACGTGCCGATCTTCGTGCCGTCACCGATCCGGCAGCCGTACAGGTTGACGAGGGACGGGTGAAAGATCTGCACGTCCTTGCCGAGGGTCGTGCTGGGGGCGATGGGCATGATCGATTCGTTCTCGCGCGGTCGTGTCACGAGATCACAGCCGCCAGACGTGCAAGCCGCACGCTTCCAGGGCCTGGCGATCGCAGACCGACTTCACGTCGACGAAGCAGCCGTTGCGAATGACCTTGCGGGCGAGATCCTCGGCAGTCAGTTCGCGGTAGCTGCGGTGCGCCACCGCCGCGATCATCGCGTCGCCCCGCGGCAGGTCGTCCCAGGCATGCAGGCGAACGCCGAACTCGCGCAGCGCGTCGGGCGATGCGTCGACGGCGCGAACCGGGGAGTCCTCGACTTCGCCCTCGCCCTCGGTCGAGGTCTCCCGACCGAGCGGTTCGGCCATCTCGCCGTACGCGCGCTGGGTGAATAAGCGGGTTAACGAGAGAGTGCTCATCGATTGATCGCGGGTGGTTGCAAACCAGTCTAGGGAGCGAGAGGGCGGTCCGATTGCGTTCTGTCAACGCGGCGACTGTCCCTTGACCGCTCATGACGCCGCCTTCACTGCGGCAGACGCCTGCACGACCTCGTCAGCGTTGCGAGTTGAAGGGCGCGAAGGGATTCAGATAACGCGCGATCTGTCGCGCGTGGTATTCGCGTGATCCAAGCAGGGTCTGCGGGCGTCCGACCCGCTGCCCGTTTCGCATGAAGGGTCGCAGCAATGCAGCGTGCTCGACGGGTCCTTCCTGCGGCGCCATCCACTCGAACCCGGTGCGGGCAGCGTCGATGACGGGGTGGGAAGCGTCGGGCGAGGCGACCTGGCGCATGACGTAGCACGCGTCGATGCGCATGGCGTCGTCCTCGTTTGTCAACCACTCGCGCAGCCCGAATTCGTCGATGGGCGCAGCGTCCGAAGTCAGCGCTTCGACGGACGTCTCGTCGAGATCGACACTCGCGCAGATCGGCATCTTGGCGAAACCGGCCGCGTCGAGGAGGGTGCGCACGGCCCGCGCGCGGTTGGCGAGGTCCAGCCCTTCGATCTGAACGCCGGCGAGCTTGAGTCCCGCACGGTTCAACGCCTGTGCGCCTTCGACCAGGTTCCTGGGCTGTGTCGCCACGTTCCCCGTATCCGCGAGTAGTGCGCTGCGCTCGGGCAGCGCGCCGGCGAGCGAGACCAGGGAGGCCGGATCGATGGCACCTGATCCGAGCGAGAGCGTGCTGAACACCGGAATGCCGAAGCGCCGAGCCGCATCGACCGTCGCGGTGCCTTCGAATCCGGCAAGGTAGGCGGCTCGGGCGGCGAGCATCTCGGCCTCGCTGCCGTGTGCGCTGCGAAGGCCGAAATCGAGCAGCGTCCGCCCCCGCGCCGCCATGACCAGCCGCGCCGCGCGCGAGGCGACGACGGTCTCGAAATGGATCAGGTTCAGCAATCGGCACTCGACGAGCTGCGCCATCGGCCAGGGCGCTGTCAGGCGAAGAATGGGCTCTTCCGCAAAGAAGATCGTGCCTTCCGGAATGGCGTCGATATCGCCGTCGAATCGAAGGGTTCGCGCATGGTCGAGCATTTGCGGCGAGAAGCCGCCCCGGTCCCGCAACCAGGTGCATTCGGTTTCGGAGAAAGACAGATTCTTGAGGAAGTCGAGGGCCTGCTCGAGCCCGGCCGCGACGAGGAAATTGCTCTCCGGGGGCAGTGCGTGAACCACGAGCTCGAACACCGCCGGCTGCGTCAGACCTTGCTCGAGGCAGATCTGCATCATCGTCAAGCGGTCATGGTCGCTGACAGGAGAACTCATGCAAGCCCTGGGTTGATCTGCGACTTCTCTCGTGCGCGACGACGGAGTCGAGCGCTGAAGCCAACATCGCAATGACGCTCGCTCGCAGCGCCGCCGGGACGTTGCAGGGGTGGTCAACTCATCGGGATGGTGTCTCGGATGCGGCCCAGGCGATTGCGGATTCGCAACTGACCCACATCACCGACAACCGCTGCTCAGGCCCGGTGAAACAGCGAAGTCGACTTCTTGGCGAGCTGATGCCGCACGCTGTAACGCCCGGGGACGGGAACCGGCAGCATCGAGTTCCACGCCCGAGCGCCGACCATGCAGTGATCGAGCATGCCGTGGATCATGCGGAGCTCCAGCGGCCCCACCACCGAAAGCCCCCGGCGCATCGCGGCCAGGCGTCGAGGCGAGACGCTCCGGACACCGAAACGCGGCAGGTAGGTCAGCAACGCGTACAGCGAGGCACGCGCGAACGGGTTGTCGACATCCGTCGATATCCGGTCGTCGTCCAGCAACTCGGGGTAGCGCCGCGTCAGGTAGACAGCGTCGAACAGCGATGCGAGAAAACTGGGGTGCGGCGGAAAGTGCGTCAGATCGTTGAACCACGAGGCGGCGATGTAGAGCAACGGGAACTCCGCAGACAAGCGCTTCACGGGTTGGCCGCGGAAAAGACTCGGAACGATGTGCTGCACTTCCACCGTCGCTGCGTTCAAGATCTTCCCGGGCCGTCGCAGCGGCGAATTCGAGCCGAACAACTCGGTGTGCAACTCGACGAGCGTGCGCAGCTCGGTGTTCTCCAGGGGAGCGCCATGCTGAAGACCTTCGACATCGGGAAAGTCCAGTCGCTGGTAGTCGCCTTGCAGGAGCGCCGCCTCGACGCCCGCATAACCATTGCCCGGTACCAGCACGTCGACATCGCCCATGGGTCGCAGGTGGGGTTTCGGATAGATCTCCTCCGCGACGGAGATGCCTTTCAGAAGGGTGACCGGTGCTGCCACGGCGTTGGCTGCATGAATGACCTGCATCGCCGTGTCGGCCAGGTCCTTGTAATACATTTGTGCCGTCAAGTCGGCCGCGTGCAGCAGAGGATGCCAGTGAGACGGAACCCAGGAACCCGTGGATTGCGAAACGTGCCACAGCAATGGACCGAGACCGCCTTGACATACCCAGCGAAACTCTCGCTCCGCATCGGCCAACAGGTCGAACCGAAGCTCGCGCACCGTTCCCGCCGCGTGTCGCAGCAACTGCGACACGAGGGGGAACGGCCTTTGCCACGGATTCATGTCCCTACGCCATGGGTCGATGGTGCGGTATGCGTCCTCTCGAACAACGCCGGGCTGCAACAGGAGTAGCACATTGGCCAGCAATCCCCCGACGGGCCTCCGCGATGGAGTGACGATGCGGCAGCTCGGCAGCGAGGTCGTCGCTCTCGATACCCACACCAGCAGAGTGCATAAGTTGAACGAGACCGCCAGCCTCATCTTTCAACTCAAACATAGCGGCCAGTCGCCACCGGAAATTGCGGAATGTCTGGCGGCTGCGTATGAGGTAGACCGGGAGACCGCCTTGCAGCATGTAGTAACACTGGTTACCGAGCTGGAATCCATCGGTCTGCTCCCTCAGTCGGCGCCCGAGTGATAGAAGGATGTCTTCGATCGTTGTTCTTCCCCAAGGAGGGTCCATGGATCAATCTTCAGAAGCGCGGAGAAAGTTCGTCAAGCGGGCCGCCTATGTCGCGCCGGCCATCCTGACGTTGCAGGCTGCTCCCTCGTACGCGAAGTCGGGTTCCGAAAAGCCGGGCAAGGGCGGCAAGAAGGACAAGGCTCACGGGAAGTCGGCGGTGAACGATGTGAATTCGACGACCGGGTTGCCACCGTCGTCGCCTGGTCCAACTGCCTAGCGTTTGATTGCGCTGACCGGGCCCGACTGGATGCCTCATGACCTGAGGTTTAGAACGCTGGGGCATTCGTTTTCCATCCGGTGCGACGACGTCGAAGCGGCGGACCTGCTGGCGTTCAGATTCGCCGCCATGCGCATCGATCGTCGCGACGCTGAAAGCGGTGCCGTTCGACCGTTGATCTACGAGGTCCGAGGCAGGGGCGGAGAGCAGTTTGCACTGGTCTGCCCGGGCAATCGACTGTTCGAGTGCGAAGGGGTGGGTGCCGTCGTGCACGAGCTGGAGCACGACCTGACCGTTGCTCTGCAGCGGGTGCGACCCGATCTCTTTTTCGTACACGCCGCGGCGCTCGAGCACGCCGGCCGGGCGTACTTGCTGGCAGGCGATTCGGGCAACGGCAAATCGACGACCGCCTGGGGTCTGCTGAATCGCGGTTTCAACTACCTGAGCGATGAGCTGAGTCCGATCGACGTGGCGACCCTGTGCGTGCATGCCTATCCGCGTGCACTCAGTCTCAAGGACCAGCCTCCAGCTTCGCAGCCCTTGCCGCCGTCGGGAGTACGGCATCTGGAGAGCACCCTACAAATCGGCGCGGAAGGGATCCCGGCGATGTCCGGATTGTCGGTCTGCCCGATCGAGTCGATCGTTTTCGTTCGATACGAGCCGCAGCGAGCCGCACCCGCGTTGCGCAAGGTCAGTGCCGCGGAGGCGGGCGCCCGCTTGTACGCCACGACGCTGAACGCGCTCGCACACGCGGATCAAGGCCTTGGCGTCGCCCTGCAGATTGCCTCGCACCTGCGTTGCTACGTGCTCGAATCTGCCGACCTGGCGGATACCTGCGATCTGTTTCATGACCAGGTGCTGCGAGCGCGACCGTCTGAAGTTTGAGAAGTGGCGGGTCGAGCACAGATCTCCTTGCACACGGTACTGTATGGATATACAGTATCCTCATTCGAGGAGCCCCTATGCACCAGATCCTGCGCCAGCACTACCGTCCCAAGCCCGACCGCACGCCCGCCTGGCTGCGGCGCATCTGGGTCTGGCTCTGAGCGCTGCATGATGTCTTGCCCCTGAGCGGGCAGGGTTCGGCTACGCTGCGCGACCACCCCATCGCAGCGAGCCGACATGAACGCGATCAGCATCGAGGCCTTCTTCGACGCCTCCACCGGCACCGTGTCCTATGTCGTCAGCGACGACTCGACCGGCGGTGCCGCTGTCATCGATCCGGTGCTCGATTTCGACGTGCGATCCGGCCGCACCAGCACCGCATCGGCCGACCGGATCGGCGCCCACCTGCGCGACCGCAAGCTCACGCTCGAGTGGATCCTCGAGACCCACGCGCATGCCGACCACCTGTCCGCAGCGCGCTACCTGCAGCAGCAGTTCGGTGGGCGGATCGCGATCGGCGAGCACATCTGCCAAGTCCAGGCGACATTCAAGAAGCTCTACAACCTCGAGCGCGGGTTCCTGCCCGACGGCAGCCAGTTCGATCACCTGTTCAAGGACGGCGAGACCTTCCGCATCGGCTCCGTCGAGGCCACCGCGCTGCTGGTGCCGGGGCACACGCCGGCCGATCTGGCCTACGTGGTCGGCGACGCGGTGTTCGCCGGCGACACGCTGTTCATGCCCGACCTGGGCTCCGCGCGCGCCGACTTCCCCGGCGGCGATGCGCGCACGCTGTATCGCTCGATCCGGCGGCTCCTCGACCTGCCCGCATCGACCCGAGTGTTCGTCTGCCACGACTACCCGCCGGCCGGGCGCAGCGCGCACTGGCAGACGACTGTCGCCGAGCAGCGCGAGCACAACATCCATGTCCACGACGGCATCGGCGAAGACGAGTTCGTCGCGAGGCGACAGGCACGCGACGCGACGCTCGGCGTGCCGACGCTGATCCTGCCGTCGCTCCAGGTCAACGTGCGGGCCGGCAGCCTGCCGCCGCCGGACGACAACGGCGTCGCTTACCTGCGCATTCCGCTGAACGCGTTGCCGGTGCGCGGGTGAGAGGGGGAGGGCGGCTGACGCCGGCGCTCCCGCTACCGACGCTCCATCAGCGCCTTGAGAGTGCCCAGGTCCTTGGCGACATGTGCTGCGTCGCGCTCGAACTCGTCGTCGCCCACACCCGGTTGCCGAACGAGCGTGAAGGTGAGCACGGCACCGGCACCGGCGGGCGTGACGCGAAAGGCGTTGTGAACGGTGGTGCCGTCCGGCACGGTCACGTCGTGATCGAGCACGCCCAGGTCGTTGAGCGGCGTCATCGACACCTTGACGCGGCCCATCGGCGATTCGGCGAACCAGTCCGAACCCGCCTTCGTCAGTCCGGTCGCCAGGCCCGACGCCCAGGCCGGCAGGTTCTCGACGGCACTCGCGTACGCATAAACCGCTTCCGCCGACGCATCGACGGTCTGGGTGACGACGCGAACCTCGGGCGGCGTCACGGGGTCCCGGACGTCTTGCGCTCGCCGCGCTGCTCCTGGTCCGCATTGGTCGTCGCGTGGCTGCCCTTGAGGTGCATCTCGACATCGGCGGCCCGGTCCCCAACCGCCTTGACGGCATCCCGGATCTGCTCGGCTGTCGCATCGAGCTTCTTCGCCCAGTGCCGCACTTCGTAGTCTTCGTTCACGTTGATCCGCGTGCGGTCCTGACCGCCCCGCATCGACTTGTCGTCCGCCATCGTGGGTCTCCTGTCCAGCTGTGATGCCGGGATGGTGAAACGGCAGGGAGGGAAATGCTGCCGGCGCAGAGGCGATGCGGGTGCGGGTCCGGTCCTACAGAAAGACGGCGGACCAGACTCATGGCTCCAGAGTCAGTCACCGAGGGCGAAGTTCGATGATCTCTCCGGTTGCACTTCTTTTCATGAAGAGCGAGTCGCCGCGCTGATGGACCACGCCGCACGACGCGTTCATTCCCTTGCCGTCCGTGCAGACTTTGTCGTCCTGAATCTTCCAGGTGCCCGAACCGTTGAATCCCGCACTTGTGTTGACGAAGAAGTACCCGTTCGCCTTGTACTCGAGCTTCCAGCTGGACCGGTCGGCAAGGTCGACAGTGAAGCGCTTGTCCGACAGTGCACGCTTGACCTCGTCGCCCTTGATCGCAACGGAATCCGCGGGGAATTCAGAAGCGGATGCACTTCGGGCCGCCAAGCCGGATGCTGGTGCCGCCGGCGTGGGAAGTAGTGGCTTGACGACCTCGGGGGCCGACTTCGGCGACGCGGCGATTGCAAATCCCTTGGCGTTGCACAGCGCATCGATCGCCGAGTCCCACGGGTACTTGTAGCGCCTCAGTTCGGCGCCCTGTCCCGTCGAGACGAACACCTCGTTTCCCTGAAGCGCGCAGTCCGAAATGTTCTCCAGGGACGCTGCGGGCACTACAGCCGTTTGTGCCGATGGACCACTGCTCGCGAGAAGCGCGAGGCTGCCGACGATGGCTCGGAGTTGAAGAAGCATTTGAATCCTCGAGGGTTTGGATGCGCCGATCAAATCCGGCCGGCTCGGAACGCCAGAGACTCGGACTATGTTGCACAACGGCCTCGCAGACGCAGCTGAACTGGCAACCGACGTCCCTAAAATAAGGGAGCCGGCCGTGCGAATTCAATCCGGCAGGAATCTCAAGCGCTCATTCATCTCACCCACCAGCCGCTGCACCCCGTGATGAATCCCGGCTGCAGCGCGCCCCACGTCCGCATCCGGTTCGTCGCTCGACAGCGCGGCCTCCAGCCTTTCGACGTCGGACAGCAGCGCGCTCGCGCCGATCGCGGCCAGCGCAGCGCGAATAGAGTGGCACGCGGCGCGCCAGCGCTTGCGCGTCTCCGACGGCCCGCCGCTGGCGTCCAGCAGGAAGGGCACGCCGAGGGCGTAGGTCTGCGCGAAGCGCCGCAGGACGCGGGCGAGCGCCGTGGCCTGGCCGGCGACGTGCCGCGTCGCGACGTCGATGTCCAGCGCCTCGATCGCGCGGGCGTTGACCAGGAAATCTTCTGCCGACAGCGGCCCGAACCCCGATGCGCCGGCGTCCGCCGGCGGCGGCTCGCGCAGCGGCAGCCAGCGCAGCAGCATCGCGTGGAGCAGGGGCGGGTCGACGGGCTTGGCGAGGTGGTCGTTCATGCCCGCGTCCAGCGCCGCCTGCCGGTCCTCGGCGAACGCGTTCGCCGTCATCGCGACGATCGGCGTGCGGTTGCCGGTGCGCGCCCGGATCTCGCGGGTCGCTTCCAGGCCGTCCATCACGGGCATCTGCACGTCCATCAGGATCAGGTCGTAGTGACGCGAGAGCGCCATCTGGACGGCTCGCGCCCCGTCCCAGGCGGATTCCACGATCAGCCCGGCCGACTTGAGCAGGTACTCGGCCACCTCGCGGTTGACCGGGTTGTCCTCGGCCAGCAGCACGCGCTGATCGCCGTGGCGTTCGCGCACGACGGCCTCCGCCGCCGCCGGCGACGGCGTGACCGCCGCGGCCGGTCCGCTGCTGCTCAGCACCCGGGCCAGGGCATCCTGCAGCGACGAGTGGGTGATCGGCTTGAGCAGCACCGCCTGGAAACCGTTCGCCAGGGCCCGGGCGTTGAGCGCGCGGTCGTCGAACGCCGTCACGAGGATGGCCGGCGGGATGCCGTCCCCGAGCGCTTCGCGCAGCCGGCGCAGGGTCTCGATGCCGTCGATCGGCTCCATGCGCCAGTCGATCATCATCAGGTCGTACGGCCGGCCGAGGGCGACCTCGTTCTCGGCCCGCGCCACCGCGGCGGGGCCGCTGTCGACGGCGTCGACGCTCAGGCCCAGCTGGTGCAGCCGTTCGCCGATGACGGCGCGGGCTTCGGGCAGGTCGTCTACCAGCAACGCGCGCCGGCCGAGGATGTGCACCGACGTGACATGGCGCGGGCCTTCCGCCGCGCGTGGCAGGCAGGCGGTGAACCAGAACAGGCTGCCCGAGCCGGGCGCGCTCAGCACGCCGGCATCGCCGCCCATGGCGCGCGCCAGCTGGCGCGACAGGGCCAGGCCCAGGCCGGTGCCGCCGTGGTGCCTGGAGATCGTGGTGTCGGCCTGCTCGAACGCGTTGAACAGGTCGGCCTGGCGGTCGAGCGCGATGCCGGGGCCGGTGTCCTGCACCTCGAACCGCAGCTCGATGTGCTGGCCGAGTTCGCGCTCGACGCGCCCGCGCACCCGGATCCAGCCGGACTGGGTGAACTTCACCGCGTTGGACAGCAGGTTGATCAGGATCTGGGAAAGCCGCGTGGGATCGCCGACGATCCGCTCGGGCAGGTGGTCGGAGTCGAGGATCAGCTCCAGCTGCTTGTCCCGGGCGCTCGTGGCGACCATGCCGATGGCGTTGGTGAGGTACTCGTCGAGCGAGAACTCGATCTCCTCGAGCGAGAGCTTGCCAGCCTCGATCTTCGACATGTCGAGGATGTCGTTGATCACCTGCAGCAGGTGCTTCGCGGCTTCGCTCACCTTGGCCAGCCGGTCGCGCTGCAGCGCATCGCCGGTCTCGCGCAGCATCAGGTGCGTCAGGCCGATCACCGCGTTCATGGGGGTGCGGATCTCGTGGCTCATGTTCGCCAGGAAGGCGGATTTCGCGCGCGTCGCCGATTCCGATTCGATGCGCGCCTGGCGCAGCAGCACGTTGCTCTCGCGCAGGTCGCGGGTGCGCTCTTCCACCCGGCGCTCCAGGTCCTGGTTCAGCGCGCGGATCTCCTGCTCGGCCTCGATGCGCTCGGTGATGTCGACGGCCACGCCGAGCACGACGGTCGAGGCGCCGTCGACCGCGCGTATCGGCCGCTTCACGGTGGTGAACCAGCGCACGCGGCCGTCCGGGTCGGTGAACCGCTCCGCCGGCACGACGAGCTCCTCGCCGCTCTCGATGACCTGCCGGTCGCCGTGCTCGTACACCGTCACCTCTTCGGGCCGGGTGCCGAAGGCCCGCTCCGTCTGCCCGATCAACGCCTCCACCGTCGTGCCGAGCGACTGGGCGAGTGCCTGGTTGGCCAGCACGAAGCGCCCCTCGCGGTCCTTGGCGAAGATCAGGTTGCGGTCGACATCGATCACGCGGCGCAGGAACGCCTGCTGGTGGCCCAGCGATTCGGTGCGCTCCGCGATGCGGCGTTCGAGCTCCGCGTTGAGGGCCTGCAGCGCCGCCTCGGCGGCCGAGCGCGCGGCCATCTCCCGTCGGATGCTGCCGATCAGGAACGCGAACACGCCGATCAGCAGCGCGAGCGTCACCAGCAGGGACACGAGGGTCAGCACGCGCCGCTCCTCGACCTTCTGGACCCGCGCCCGCTGCAGCGCGTCCTCGGCCTGGTCCATGTCCGAGAGCAGGGCTTCGCTCGTGGCGGCCGCCGCGCTGCGGACGTACTGCCCGAGCGCGCGCCGAGCCGCGTCCTGACCCGACTCGCGATAGACCTCGCCGATGCGCGCGAGCGCGTCGATGCGGCCCTCGACGCTGGCCGCCACCGCACGGAGCCGCTCCGATTGCTCCGGGTTGTCCGAGACCAGCGAACGAAGTGCGGCGACATGCTCGCGCGCGCGCTTCGCTTCGTCCGCGAGCACGCGCTCGAACGCGTCGTCGCCGGTCAGGATGACGTTTCGTCGCGCCGCCTCGGCGTCGGCCAGCGCGTAGCGCAAGCGGCCGATGACGCCCCGCACCTCCTGCGTGTGCGCCACGCGCTCCAGCGCACGCGCGAGCCCGGCGCCCGATTCATAGGTCAGCCCCCCGCCGATGAGGAACAGCAGCGCGGTGGGCACGAGCCCGCCCAGCACCAGCCCTTCTAGGCGTGAAGAAGCGGCGCCCCGGCCCGCGAACGCGGCAGGGCGCGCCGTGAGGCCCAGCGTGGCCAGGCCGAGCAGCGTGAACGCGATGGCCGTGTTGGCCGCGACCGGCGGCGCGAAGCGGTCGGTGACGATCTCGGCCGCGTTCCAGAGGTAGCCCACCAGCGACAGCACGCCCACTGCGCTCACCAGCCCCGCGCAGATCCGGACGAGCGCGACCAGCCTCGGCCGCGTCAGGCCGATCAGCTCGATCCCGAGCGCACAGAACGCGAGCGCGCTGTACGGCGACATGCGCCCCTTGATCTGGTTGTAGGCCGCGCCCGTGTCTTGGACCACTGCCTCGTCGATGCGCAAATTCCATCCGAACACGTACTGGCTCGCGGTCGCGGCGCCGAGGGCCAGCACCGACCAGGCCGACGCCGCGCGAACGGCAGAGCCGCGACGCCCGACCGCGCGGGACGACAACCAGAGGGCCAGTGATGCGGCCAGCAATCCCAGCGCCGTGTTGGCCTTCATCTCGACGGCCCCGGGCACCAGACTCCTCAGCGCCGGCACATCGACAGCCCATCCGAGCAGAACGATCGCACCCATCAAGGCACACAGGCCGGCGACGGCCGAAACAACAGCGGGCCGAAGTGCCTGGGACGGGGGCGATGTCGATTCCTGCATCCGTGGGGGTCTCCATCACGCGACCATCGAGCGGTGCCGCGCAGGCCGACCTTAAACGGAATTTCAGAACGATGTGTCGTTTGTCAGTTTTTCTATCTATTGCGGCGAACGAATCTTTGGCGGATGCTGCGACAGGCCGGATCGAGACAGGAGTCGTTCATGCAGGCACGGGTGCTGGACGAGGCGCGCGCATTGGTCTTCTTCGGTGGAAGCCGGGAGGTCTACGCCCGCGCCCTGGCGCATTTCGTGCGGCTCTATCGCGACGGCATCCCGGAGATCGGCGCGTACCTGGCCATCGCGACGACGGCCCAGCTCGAGCCGCTGCGGCGTCGGGTGCACGAGATTGCCGGTGCCGCGGGCGCGCTCGGTGCGGTCAGCCTGGTGCACAGCGCCACCGCCGTGGAAGAGGCCTTGCTGTCGCAGAGCTTCGGAATGCACGCGCGAGTGAGCGTCGAGGTGCTGCAGCGCGAACTCGCCCGTGCGGTCGACGCGGCCATGCGGGCCCTCGGCGACGCGCTTCCGGACTAGTTCGGGAAGCAGGTCAGAAGTAGGTCAGCGTCACCACCAGCGTGTCGGTGTAGGCCCCGGGCGCCACCGCGCCTTGCGCGCCGGGGATGCGGCCGTACACGGTCACGTCGTGTGGTGGCGCCAGGCCCAGCAGATCGAGCACGAACCCGCCGCCGACCGTGGCGGTCGAGCCGCTGCCGTCACCCCAGACGGTGGTGCGGCCGTTGGTCGTGAAGAGGTTGTACGACAGGCGCTTCGCACCGGAGGCCATCTGGCGCGCCGCCATCGAACCGCTGGTGCCGGCGCTGATCGCGATGGTGTAGGGGATCGCCAGGCCCGCGACCCCGCCGCAATCCACCCGCACCTTGCCGGTCATGTCGTTGGCCGAAGGGGAGAGCGGGTTGTGGGCCGAGAAGACGACGGCCGTCGTGCTGACCGTGCAGCTGCAGACCAGCGTGCACAGCGCGCTGGCCTGCGACGTGAACAGCAGCCCTGCGAGCAGGAGCAGCAGGCGCCACAGGCCGATCATCGGCACAGCACGGTCCCCAGTTCTGGCACCGAGTCCGCGCCTTGCTCGAGCACGATCTCGCCGCGGCAGTCCTGGCCGGGCCAGGTCGCGGAAAAGGTCGAGCGCTCGGCCAGGCCGGCGAGGAATACGCGCCCCTCGAAGCCGACCGGGAACTGCTGCGGGCCATCGCCGATGCGCACCGCGCTGCCCGGCGGCACCGGCTGACCGTCCCGTGTCACGAGGCGCAACGTGGCCGCGCGCGTGCGCCGCACCGGGAACCGCACCGACACGCCGCTGCCCATGCCGGGCACCACGGCGACATGCAGATCGTCGACCTCGGCATCGAGCGGCAGGTCCTGCCCGTCGACGCTGATGCGATTGCTCTCGAAGCCGCGCAATCCCGTGACGAGCGCACGTCCTCGATGATCGGTGCGGCTGACCAGGTGGTTGTCGCGGCTGACGCGCACACCTTCGTAGTCCCCGACCTGGACGACGGCGAAGCTGCCCTCGATGCGTCGGCTGGCGAAAACGCCCTCGGGCATGAGCGCGATGGCGCCGCTGAGGCTCGCGCGCTGCGCCGCGCCATTGCGCCCCGCCGCCGCGCCGAGGCCGAAGGCCATGGCCTCGCTCTGCCAGGTCAGGTCCGCACTGTGGCGCTGATAGCTGCCGCGTTCCACGAGGAGCTGATAGCCGAAGCCCGGTCCGACGGGGGCGGTCCCCTGGACCTGGACCACGTGCTGCTCCGGCGCATGCGCCGATCCCGGCGCGTCGGGATTCTTCTCGCGGCTGCGCCAGCTGGAGGCACTGGCGCTCGCGTTGCCGCCGAGGGACTGGATCAGGTTGATGCCGATCGTCGTCCCGGTCGCCGTGCCGGTCGTCCGGCTCGCGTACAGGCTCAGGTGACCCAGCCAGCCCACGGCGCGCGAGTAGTTCAGGCTCAGCGTGCGCAGCGCGTGGCCGTCCCAGGTGGCCTGCTGCAGCAGGTTGATGGCGACGCCACCGCCGCCCACCGAGGCTGCGAAGTTGGCATTGATGCTGCTGCGGACGTTTCGTCCGGCGTCTGCGCCGGGGCCGGGCTCGGCCTGCCCGACCTGCGCGAAATGGCGCGAAGCCCGCTGCGCCTGGATGCCGGCGCTCCAGTCCGCGCCGCGGTGATCCACGCCCACGACCGCCAGCCAGCCGGCACCGACCGGGCCGCGACTGGCGGCCACCGCGGCGTTCACGGTCGCGGCGTTCCTGACGAGCCAGACGCCGCCGATGCCGACGGTCTGCTGATCGCGCAGCAGTTCCGCACGCAGTTCGCGCGTGAACCGATCGTCGAGGCCCTGGCGATCGGTCGCGACCAGCATCGCGCGGCCGTAGTGCAGGCTTTCGAGCCCGTAGTCCTTGCGCACCGCGCCGAGTTCCACCGCGAAGTCGTGCAGGCCTTCGCGCAGCAGGGCAGGGCTCACGTAGTAGGGCGACACGATGACCTGCTCGCGCCCGAGCAGGTCGCGCACCACCATCTTGATCTGGCCGGCGCCGGTGACGACCGGCATGTGGGGCAGGTCGAACGCACCCGGCGGCACCTTGCCCTGCAGCTGGTGCGTGCCGTTGACGTACAGGTCGACGACCGAGGGCATGCTCGCCTCGCCGCGCACGGCCGGCATCGGGAAGCTGACGAGGCCCGGTTGCACCGCGAAGTTGGTGGCCCACTGAACGCCGCCGAAGCGCACCGAGCGACCCCATGCGCCGCCCGCGCCGATGGCATCGCCGACCCGCAGGCTGCTCAGCGTGTCGGGCATGTCGACGTTCCAGCTCGTGTCGAGCCGGGTGTAGCCGTTCGACGACCCGGCGCGGCGCCACACGCCGCTGCTTCGCCCGTTGCCCCAGGGGTTGAACGCGCCGATTTCGATCAGCCCGCCGCCGACGGCGTGGCGTTCGCCCCCGGCGTTCGACGTCTCCCGTTGCCAGTAGAAGTCGTAGTTGACGAACCCGCCCAGCCCGGCGACGGCCTGCGCCGGACGCAACGGGCTCACGACCTCGAAGTCGTTCCTGAGGAAGGCGGCCGCCGGAACCTGCATCACCAGCGTCTGGCTGGCGTCGTCGATGCGCCAGTGCAGGCCGGAGATCCTCGCCAGGTCCACGTGATCGTGGCCGTCGATGCGCAGCGAAGGCGCGTCGGGCGCGCGCAGCCGCCATGCGGCGAGCGCCGCGAAGGGCACCGCGATCCGGTGCGCGGGCAGGCGCACGGCCAGCACGTCCGTCGGCTGGTCGACCTCGTTGATGCGAACCGCGAGCAGCTCGGCGCGGCCGGTCGCGCTGTCGCTCAGGCTCGCGAGGGCGCCGCCGGCAAGGCCCATCAGCAGCAGGCACCACCCGATGCGGGCCGCGTTCGCGCAGGAAAACCGCATCGCACCGAATGCAATCCAGAGGGCCCGACGGCGCCTAGCGCAACGCGGCGAGGACGTTGAGCGTCTGCGTGCCGTGGGAGGTCGCGATGTCCAGCACCATCGGGCGGCGGTCGTTCGTGGGGCCGCGCAGGCGGAACTGCTGCGATCCACCGGCCAGCACCACGGCCGCGCCCTGTTCCGGGCCGACACGTTCGCCCTCGGACGAGCGCAACTGGATCGCGCCGACCCGCACGTGCACGTTGCCGTCGTTCCGCACGTTGGCGGTGACGCTGCCGTCGTGCGCCTGCGTGGCCACCCAGCGCGCATCGCGCACCGCGGTCGGCGGCGCGACATAGACCGGCACGCGCAGCGCCATCAGCACCCGCACCTGGCCACTCACGCGCACGTCGCCCGGCACCGGCGCGGCCGGCACTTCCCTCAGGACAATGCGGTAGGTGGACTCGTGGTCCGCCTGCGCCGCGCGACGCAGGCCCACGCGCACCAGCTGCGACTGGCCGGCGGGCACGGTGAAGACGGACGGATTGATGATCAGGTCGCCGCTCGCGACGTGCTTGTCGTCCGCGGTGCCGGCCTTCCACTCGACGGCCTCGACCTGCATGATCACCGGCGCGTCGCCGCTGTTCACGACGCTCACGGTCGCGCGGTCGGTCACCTTGTCCAGGTGCACGGCGACGGGCGTGACGCCGATCTCGGCCGCCGTGGCGGTACCGCACAAGACGCCCAGGGCCACGGTGGCGGCGAGGAGAAGGGGATGCATGGGCGACCTCAGTAGCTGATGGTGACGGTGACCGTGTCGGTGTAAGTGCCCGGCACCGCACCGCTCAAGGAGGGAAGGCGGCCGTAGAGCGTGAGCGTCTGGTTCGAGCCGATCCCGACGCCCGGCAGCAGGCTGCTCGCCGTCCCGTCGCCCCAGACGGTCGTCCGGGTCGGGTCCAGATAGAGCTGGTAGCCCAGCGTGTGGCTGCCGTTCTTGATGGCGCGCGAGGAGAAGTTCGACGCGCCGCCGGCATTCGCCCCGGCGTTCAGCGCGATGCTGTACGGCGTGGTCGCCGTGCACATCACGGTCATCGTCGTGCTGGTGTCCAGCGGCAGCGATGCCGAGGTCGGATCGATGGCGCTGCCGAAGTTCAAGGTGGCCGCGGAGACCGAGCAGGCGCTGACCACGGTCGCGGAGACGGTCAGGTTGCCGGTGGCACTGGCGGCGAAGGCGGCGTTCGCCTGCAGCGCGAGCGCGAGGGTCAGAGGGACGAGCCTGAAGCTGCGCAGTCGGATCGTGGTGGGCATCATGGTCACACGTGGAAGTGGTGACCTTGTTGTCGGAAGACGAGGGCGCCGACGAAGTCCGAAAGGGCCCGACTTCGCCGAGTGCAATCCCACGAACCGGCTGTAGGCGAATTGCCTACAGCGCCTCAGTCGTCCACGGTGAGCCCGTGCTTGACGCAGTATTTCGTCAGCTCGACGTTGTTCTTCCAGCCGGTCTTCTCGAGGATCCGTGCGCGGTAGGTGCCGACGGTCCTCACGGAAAGGTGCATGCTGAGCCCGATCTCCTTCGGCGTCCGGCCCGACGCCATCAGCAGCATGACGCGGTGCTCCTGGATCGACAGCCGTTCATGTTCAGGGGCCATGCTGTCGCGCCGGCCCATCATGTCGACCAGCACATCCGCCATCTCGGGCGTCACGTAGCGCTTGCCGTCGAGGACACGGGTCAGCGCGACCACGAGCTCGGTCGAGGCCCGGTCCTTGGGCAGGTAGCCGGCAACGCCCAGCTCGAAGAGCCGGGACGCGTACACCGACTCCGCGTTGCCGCTGAGAACCAGGATCGGCGTGTCACCGGCCACCCGCAGCATGCGGATCGCGCCTTCGGTGCCATCGGAATCAGGCATCGTCAGGTCGAGCACCACCGCGTCCGGCGCTTCGCGACCGAACGTGCCGAGTGCGGCCGCGATGGAGTCGGCCTCGAGCACCGTGGCGTCCGGCCACTCGTTGAGAAGCAACTGCTTCACGCCCAAACGGATGATGGGGTGGTCGTCGACGATCAGGATCTTCATGCCCATCTTGGAGAATGGAGCTCTGGCTGGCCGGAGTCTGCATCAAGGGCAGTTGGAAAGGCAACGCTGCTCTAGGGGGCCGGCGTCGTCGCCGCCGCGCGCGCCGGACGTCGATCCGGGCATCCTCGTTCGTCGTTCAAGAACACACACTCGATGAACACTGGAGCAGCACGATGACCCGCTACCTGATCTCTTTCGACGACGGCGCCATGGCCCACATCCCTGACGAGGATTGGCCCGCCGTCGGCGAAGCGGCGCATGCAGTGGTTCGTCAGGCGAAGCAGGCCGGCGTGTGGATCCACGGCGGCGGCGTCGAGCGGCAACGCGCGAGCATCGTCGGCACGGACGGCGTGGTGTCCGCAGGTCCGTTGCCGGAAACCAAGGCCGTGATCGGCGGGTTTTCCATCATCGCCGTGCCCACGCGGGAGGACGCGCTGCAGTGGGCCGCGAAGATCGCGGCAGCTTGCCGCTGTGCTCAGGAGGTTCGCGAACTCATGGACGATCCGGAGGCCTGAGGTCAGGGCATCGGTCGGTGTCGCGGTGCCAGGGGCGTGGCCGCGATGTGAGTTTACATAATATACATTGTCGACGAAACAGGGAAGCTCAGTCGTCGACCGGATCCGAGATGTCGTTCAGCGTGTCGCCGTAGAACGGCAGCGGCTCGCCGTCCGGCTGGGCGACCATCGGCTTGTCCAGCGGACGGCAGATGCGGCTGTGCAGGCGCGCAAGGCGGTCGGAGCTGGCCAGCGCGGCGAACACGGCCTCCGGGTCCATCATGAGCGCGAACGGATTGGAGGCGGCAGTCTGAGCGGTGGTCATGGCAGTCCTTCCAGTGATCGGATGCCTTGCACTCTAGGGCCGAGCCCGTCGACGCCCCAGTGGGCGGCGCCCCAAACGCGCTGTCGGGTTTCTTCCTACTTCGCGCGTCAGCGCGGCGCTGCCTGCTCCAGGCGGCGGACCACCGGCTCGCGGCCCGAAAGCTTGGCGAAATCGGCGGCGCGCAGGCCGCGCTCGTTGCGTTTGCCGACGTCGGCGCCGCGCTCGAGCAGCAGCCTGACGCTGTCCTCGCTGCCGTACTGCGCGGCCATCATCAGCGGCGTGGTGCCGTTCGGCGACAACGCGTCGATCGCCGCGCCGCGATCGATCAGCAACTGCACGAGGCGCGGCTCGGGACCGGTCGCGGCATAGTGCAGCGGCGACCAGCCGGCCTGGTCGACCTTCGCGCCGCGGTCCAGCAGCTGCTGCGCGCTGGCCAGGTCGCCCTTGAGCGCCGCCATCATCAGCGGCGACTCGCCGGCCTGGTTCAGCGCGTTGATGTCGATGTCGCGACGCTCGAGCAGCGCCTTCAGCACCTTGGGCGAACGCTCCTGCAGCGCCATCGTCAGGCCCGGCTGACCCTTGGGATCGCGCGTGTTGGGGTCGAACCCGCGGTCCAGCAAGCCCGTCAGCAGGCTCGCGTTGTCGTTCTTGATGGCGACGAAGAAGTCCTCGTAGGAGCCAGCTTGCGCAGAGGAAAATGCCACCGCGATAACGAGATAGACGATGTTCTTGAAGTGATTCATGAAATTTACGCTGGGGCCGGCGCGAGCGGCGGCACCTTGAAGAGGCGTTCGAAGTTGGCGCTGGTGGCGGCGGCCACGGTCTCGACGGGCACCCCTTTCAGCGCGGCGATCTGCTGCGCGACGAAAGCCACGTAGGCCGGGCTGTTGGTCTTGCCGCGGTGCGGCACGGGGGCGAGGTACGGGCTGTCGGTCTCGATCAGGCAGCGGTCCAGCGGCACGAACGCGGCCACATCCCGCAGAGCCTGCGCGGTCTTGAAGGTCAGGATGCCGGAAAACGAAATGTAGAAGCCCAGGTCGAGCGCGGCGCGGGCCACCGCGTCGGTCTCGGTGAAGCAGTGGAAGACACCGTTGTCACCGCCCTCTTCCCGCAGGATCGCCAGCGTGTCGTCCGACGCGCTGCGCGTGTGGATCACCAGCGGCAGACCGGTCTCGCGCCCGGCGCGGATGTGGATGCGGAAGCGCTCGCGCTGCCATTCCATGTCGGCGATGCTGCGGCCGTTCAGGCGGTAGTAGTCCAGGCCGGTCTCGCCGATCGCGACGACCTTCGGGCGCTGCGCGCGCGTCAGCAGATCGTCGAGCGAGGGCTCGGCGACGCCCTCGTTGTCCGGGTGCACGCCGGCGCTGCACCAGAAGTTGTCGTAGGCCGCGGCGAGCGCCTGCACGCCGTCGAATTCCTCGAGGGTGGTGCAGATGCACAGCGCGCGGTCGACCTGCGCGGCGGCCATGTCGGCGCGGATCGCGTCGATGCGCGCGGCCAGTTCGGGAAAGCTCAGGTGGCAGTGGGAGTCGACGTACATGCGTGGCGGGGCGCCCGGGTGCGAGGTTCGCGGCGAGCAGCGAACCGGCGGGGCCTCAGATCGTTTGCGTCGGCTTCGCGGACGAGATCGAGGTGCCCAGCACTTCCTCGATCTTCAGCTTCAGGCCGCGCGTCTTCTCGTCGGCCGGAAAGCGCACGCCCACGCCCTGCGTGCGGCCGCCGGAGGCATTGGCCGGCGTGATCCAGCCGACCTTGCCGGCGACCGGATAGCGCTGCGGATCGTCGGGCAGTGAGAGCAGCAGGTAGATGTCCTCGCCGAGCCGGTATTCACGCGTCGTCGGCACGAACAGCCCCCCGTCGGTGAACACCGGCATGTAGGCGGCGTAGAGCGCGCCCTTCTCGCGGAACACGAGCTGGATGACGCTCGGGCGTGCCGACGTGATGGCCGGCCCGAGGGCGGAGGGAACGGTGCGTGGCGGCGTCGGTTCGCTCATGGCGCGGAGTGTACCGAACTGCCGCCGGTCGGCCGGCCCGCCGCGCCGCCCGTGGCGCGCTGCCCCTGCTGGACCAGCGACTCGGCCAGCAGCCCGGCGTTCCAGGTGTGTTCGCCGTGGCGGGCGACGCGGTTGAGCTCGCGCAGCCAGGCATGCAGCGCCGCCGGCTCCGCGCCCCGGCGCAGCGCAGCGGCCGGGAAGTAGCGCGGCGCGGCGCCGACGCCCAGGCTCAGGGTGTCGTGGCAGACCTTCTGCAGCGCGTCGACCAGGCGCGGCACGGGCCAGCTCGCGAACGCGCCGGCCTGCCCTTGCGCCACCGCGGCCGGTACCCGCAGCCAGGCCGCGCCGTCGATGCCCTGGGCGATCCAGGCGAGCGCCTCCTGCGGCTGGCCGCCGGTCGCCGCCAGCATCACCGCCGCATCCGCCACGCCCTGCCCGGCCAGCCACGCGCTGGCCTGTTCGGCCGGCGGCAACGCCAGCGCGAGGCTGCGGCAGCGGCTGCGGATCGTGGGCAGCAGCGCGTCCGGCGCCGCGCAACTGAGGATGAAACGGGCCGCGCCGGGCGGCTCCTCGAGCGTCTTGAGCAGCGTGTTGGCGGACACGTGGTTGATGCGCTCGGCGGGGTGCAGCACGACCACCTTGGCGCGCCCGCGCGCCGTCGTCGTCTGCGCGAAGTTGACGGCCAGGCGCACGGCGGCGATCTTGATCTCGCGGCTCGGCGCGGCCTTCTTGGCGGCCCGTTCTGCGCCCTCCTCGTCCGCGCCCTGGGACCAGCCCAGCGGCTCCTGCAGCGCCTCGGGCAGCAGCACCAGCAGATCCGGATGCGAGTGCGACTGCACGAGGCGGCAGCTGGCGCACACGCCGCACGGCGTAGCGGCGCTGCTCGCGTCCGCGCGCTCGCACAACCAGGCCTGGGCGATCGTGAGCGCGAGCTCGAACTGGCCGACACCCTGCGGGCCGTGCAGCAGCAGCGCATGCGCCTGCGGGCCCTGCAGCGTGCGCTGCAGCAGCGGCGCGAGCCAGGGCAGCGGCAAGGCGCCGTCCGGGCCTACCACCCGCGCGCCTCCAGCACCGCCTGGATCTGCGTCCAGACGGCGTCGCGCGAGCCGGACGAATCGATGCGTGCGAACCGCGCCGGATCGGCCGCCGCGCGCGCCGCGTAGCCGGCCCGCACTCGCTCGAAGAACTCCAGATCGCGCTGCTCGAACCGGTCGGCGGCGCGTGCCTGCGCACGGCGCCGCGCGGCGGTTTCCGCCGGCAGGTCGAACCAGATCGTCAGATCGGGTTGCAGCGCGCCCTGCACCCAGGTCTCCAGCTGGGCCAGCACGTCCGCGGGCGCGCCGCCCCCGCCGCCCTGGTAGGCGAAGGTCGCGTCGGTGAAGCGATCGCACAGCACCGTCTGCCCGGTCGCGAGCGCCGGCCCGATGACGCTGCGGATGTGGTCGCGGCGCGCCGCGAACGCGAGCAGCGCCTCGGTCAGCACGTCGGCCGTCTCATGCAGGAAGATTTCGCGCACGCGCTCGGCCAGCGGCGTGCCGCCGGGCTCGCGGGTGCACACGACCGTGGCGCCGCGCTCGCGCAAGCGCAGCGCGAGGGCGTCGAGATGAGTCGACTTGCCGGCACCGTCGATGCCCTCGAAGGTGATGAAGCGCGCGCCGTTCACTTCTTGCGTTGGTACTGGTTCACCGCGCGATTGTGATCGGCCAGCGTCTCGCTGAACTCGCTGCTGCCGTCGCCGCGGGCGACGAAGTAGAGCGCCTTGGTCGGGTCGGGTCGCACCGCGGCGAGCAGCGAGGCGTGGCCGGGCATCGCGATCGGCGTGGGCGGCAGGCCGGTGCGGGTATAGGTGTTGAACGGCGTGTCGGCTTGCAGGTCGCGCCGGCGCAGGTTGCCGTCGAAGCCCGTGCCCAGGCCGTAGATCACGGTCGGGTCCGTCTGCAGCGGCATGCCCAGGCGCAGCCGGTTCACGAACACGCCGGCGATCTTGCCGCGGTCGGCGCCGACACCGGTCTCCTTCTCGACGATCGACGCGAGCACCAGCGCGTCGTCGGGGCTGCGCAGCGGCGTGTCCGGCGCGCGCTCCTGCCAGGCCGCGTCCAGGCGCTTCTGCATCGCGCGGTAGGCGCGGCGCAGCACGGCGACATCGCTGCTGCCCTTGCTGTAGGCGTAGGTGTCGGGCTGGAACCGGCCTTCCGCGGCCACGCCGGAGGCGGCGCCGATGGCGGCCATCACCTGCTCGTCGCTCAGCCCGGCGGTGGTCGGCTTCAGTGCCTCGGCCTTGGCGAGCTCGGCGCGGAACTGGCGGAAGGTCCAGCCCTCGATCAGCCGCACGACCGCGAGCGTCTCGTCACCGCGCACCATTTTGTTGAGCAGCGCCACCGGCGTCGTGCCCGGGCCGATCTCGTAGCTGCCTGCGCGGATCTTGCGCGCCTGGCCGGACCAGCGAAACCACTCGTACAGCAGCATCGGGGAGGCCTGCACGCCGGCCTGGACCCAGGCCTGCGCTATCTCGCGCGGCGGCGTGCCGGGCTCGATCGAGAGCTCGACCGACTCGGCGTTCAGCGGCAGCGCCCGGTTCAGCCACCAGAACGCAAAGCCGCCCACGCCGACGGCGGCCAGCAACACCAGAATCACCAACGCGCGCAACCACTTCATCGGCTGGACGGACCGCACGCGACGCCGCGGCGCCGTAGCCCTGGTGAGACAAGAATCATGGGGGCTGATGATAATCGGCCATGGACAAGCAACCGATCTTCGAGGGCGTCGTCGCCCTCGCCCACTGGGGCCTGATGCGCGCCCGCGGCGCCGATGCCGTGAAGTTCCTCCAGGGCCAGCTGACGAACGACGTCGCGGCCCTCGGCCCGGACCGCGCGCGCCTCGCCGGCTTCTGTTCCGCCAAGGGCCGGCTGCAGGCCAGCTTCGTGGTGTGGCAACTCGCACCCGACGACCTGCTGATGGCCTGCCACGCGAGCGTGCTGCCGGCCACGCTGAAGAGGCTGTCGATGTTCGTGATGCGCGCGCAGTGCAAGCTCACCGACGCGGGCGGCGAATGGCGGCTGCTCGGCGCCCTGGGCGACAGCGCCGCCGGCCTCGTCGCCGACCTGCCGGTCTGGGGCCGGCGCGCGTCCGACGGCGCCAGCGTCGTGCGCCTGCCCGATGTCGACGGCGTGCCGCGCGCCCTGCTCGCGCAGCCGGCGTCCGAGCCGCTCACGGCCGCGCCCGCAGCCACCCTCGACGCCTGGCGCCTGCTCGAGGTGCGCAGCGCGATCCCGGTGATCGAGGCGATCACGGTCGACCAGTTCGTGCCCCAGATGCTGAACTACGAGGTCGTCGGCGGCGTCGATTTCCAGAAGGGCTGCTACCCGGGGCAGGAGGTGGTGGCCCGCAGCCAGTACCGCGGCACGATCAAGCGGCGGATGTTCCCGTTCTCGGTCGACGCAGCGGCCGGTGCCGGCCAGGAGGTCTTCCACAGCGACGATCCGGCCCAACCGGCCGGCATGGTCGTCAACGCCGCGGCGCTCGGCGACGTGCCGGGCAGCGCCGTGCTGGTCGAGGTTAAGCTGGCGGCGCTCGACTCGGGCAGCCTGCACCTGGGCGGCGCCGACGGCCCGGCGCTGCACCGCGTCGACCTGCCCTACCCCTTGCCCGGCGAGGCAGCGCTGCTCGCCTGAGCGGTTCGTGGCCCCGCGGCCCACAATCGTTAACAATTCACACGAGCTTGCGGGGCATCCGCCGGCATGGCCACGATGCGCGAACTGTTCATCTACTATCGCCTTCGATCGATCCACGCAGCGGCTGCCGAAGCGCTCGTGATCGGGTTCCAGGCGCAGTTGCGCCAGCAATACCCGCCACTGATTTCCCGCCTGCTGCGCCGCTCCGATACGGGCATCGACGGCCAGCAGACCTGGATGGAAACGTATTCGACCGACCCCATGCGTGAGCCCGCCGGCGTGACTGCCGAACTCGAATCCGCGATCGCCGCACAAGCCGCCGTGCTGGCGCCGCTGCTCGACGGGCCACGTCACACCGAGGTGTTCACCGCATGTGTCTCGTAGCTCTCGCGATCGACCAGAGTCGCCGCTTTCCGCTCGTCATCGCTTCCAACCGGGACGAATTCTTCAACCGCGAGACCGCACGCCTGGCCTGGTGGACAGCCCGGCCGGGTGAGCCGCCGATCCTCGGCGGGCGCGATCTCCAGTCCGGTGGCACCTGGATGGGCCTGACAGCGCAGGGCCGCCTCGCACTGCTGACGAACGTGCGCGGCCCGCGCGGCCCCGAGGCGGATGCGCCGTCGCGCGGCCGCATCGTCACCGACTGGCTGGCCGGCGGCGAGGAGACCGGCGATTTCTGGATGCGCACCGCGCTGTCCGGCCACAACGGCTTCAACCTGATCGCCGCGGATTTCCTGCGTGGCGAGTGCTTCTGGGGATCCAACACCGGGCAGCACCCGCGGCGGCTCGACCGCGGCATCTACGGCCTGTCGAACGGCGGGCTCGACGCGCCGTGGCCCAAGGTGACGGCCCTGAAGGCGCAGGTGCAGGCCTCGATGAGCGCCACCACCAACGCCGACGACCTCGCCACCCGCCTGTTCGAGGCGCTGGCCGACCGCACGGTCGCGGCCGACGACACGCTGCCGCAGACCGGTGTGCCGCTCGATCTGGAGCGCCAGCTCTCGCCCGCGTTCATCCGCACGCCGGACCACGCCTACGGCACGCGTTGCTCGACGCTGATCATCACCGAGAAGATCGGCCGCGCTCCTGTCACGCACATCTACGAACGCAGCTTCGCGCCGAGCGGCGAGGTCGAGCTGCTGCGCCGCGCGGTGCTGAAGAACTGGCCGCCGCGCTACCTGGCCGACGACGCCAATGCACCGGTCGAGCCGGGGCTCGTCTCCGAGCACGAGGCGGTCGACGAGGCCGACTCGCGCCTGCCGCGCACCCGCGTGCGCAGCCTGCTCAAGCCGCCGCCCGATCGCCGACGCCGCCGCAGCCCGACGCTGATCGTCTGAGGCCTTTCAGAGCGCTCGCGCCATCTCGATGTGCGCGATCCCCGCTTCCTCGAACACCGCGCCGATCGGCGCGAATCCGGCGCGGCTGTAGAACCCCTGCGCGCTGACCTGCGCGTGCAGCCGCACCTCGCGATCACCACGCTCGCGCGCGGCCTGCATCAGCGCGTCCAGCACCGCGCGCCCCACCCCGCTGCCGCGCACCGTCTGGATCGCGGCCATGCGGCCGATGCGCGCAATGCCCGGCGCCTCCTGCAGCAGCCGGCCGGTCGCCAGCGGCAGGCCGAAGCGGTTCGTCGCGAGCGCGTGCGGGCAGCCGGCGTCGGCCTCGTCCCATTCCATCTCGACCGGGATGCGCTGCTCCTCGATGAAGACCTCGGTGCGGATCGCCCGCGCCTCCGCACCCAGCGCGTCCCAGGTACCCACGCGGACCTCGACCATCGGCTCGCCGGCCTCGAAGGCACCGAGGACGGTGCGCAGCGCGTCGGGCACCGGTTTCGACTTCTGCGTGTGCGGGTCGGCGAACACGTAGACGAGTTCGCCGGTGACCAGCAGTTCGTCCTGCCGGAAGACCGCGCCGCTGAACAGGATGGACGACGTGCCGATGCGCGCGCAGGTCATGCCCACATCGAGCATGTCGTCGTAGCGCGCGGAGGCGAGGTAATCGACCGTGGCCTTGCGCACGTAGAGGTCGCCGCCGAGCCGCTCCATCGTCTGCGCATACGGCATCGCCAGCGCGCGCCAGTAGCCGGCGACGGCGGTGTCGAAGTACATGAGGTAGTGGCCGTTGAAGACGATCTTCTGCGAGTCGATCTCGGCCCAGCGCACCCGAAGGCGGTCGAAGTGTTTGAAGTCGCGTCGGTTCATGCCGCAAGGCTACTACGCGACACGCGAGCCGCCACTCAGGGCCGAACCATCTTGCACTCGGAGGGCACCGCCACGTTCTCGCCGGTGAAGCGCGCGTCGGTACGGAAGCCCCACTTCGTGCCCTCGACGCCGACCCTCACCGTCTTGCCGTCGACCGGCGCGATCGTGTTGACCACCTGCGGGATCAGCATCTGGTGGTCCTCGACGCGCATGCGCACCGGGCCGATCGGCGTGTCCATCGCCAAGCCCTCCATGGCCTTGGCGAGCTTGATCGGGTCGGTCGAGCCGGCCTTGTTGACGGCCGCGGCGATGAAGCGCAGCGTCAGGTCGAAGCGCGGCGCCAGGAACTCCTTGCCGCCGGTCTTGGCCGCGTACTGCTGGATCAGCGCATCGACCTGCGGCACGTTGGCCTCGCCGGCGTGCCACTCGGTCACGTGGGTCAACTGGCCCAGGCCACTGCCGGCGATCGACGCCGTCGTGACCATGCCGGGCTGCGCGCCGGCGGTGTGGTTGAAGAAGCGCAGGTTCAGGCCGGCGTCCGCGGCGGCGCGGTAGAACAGGCTGAGGTCGGGGCCCCAGTTGCCGGTGATCACGGTGTCGGCGCCGGCCGCCTTGATCTTGGAGACGTAGGGCGCGAAGTCCTTGACCCGGCCGATCGGGAAGTACTCCTCCCCCACGATCTTGATGTCGGGCCGCGTCTGCGTGAACATCTCCCGGCCGTAGCGGGCCCACTGGCGGCCGTGCGCGTAGTCCTGGTTGAAGAGGTAGACGTTCTTCACCTCGGGCAGCTTCGCCACGTAGGACGACAGCGCCTTCATCTTCATCGCGGTGTTGGCCTCGACCTGGAAGTACCAGTAGCTGCAGTTCTTGCCGGTCAGGTCCGGGTCGACTGCCGAATAGTTCATCACGATCACCGGGTTCTGCGGGTCGCGCTGGGCACGCTTGTTGGCCACGTCGACCAGCCCGGCGATCACCGCGGAGCCGGAGCCGCCGCTGAGGATGATGGTGGCGCCGCGGTCCATCGCGCCCTGCATCGCGCTCTGGCTGTCCTGCGTCGAGACCTTGCTGTCGTAGTCGATGATCTCGAACTTGGCACCCTTCAGGTTGCCGGACGCGTTGATCTGCGCCGCCGAGATCTGCAAATGCGCCAGCATCGCCTGGCCGATCGCCGCGAACGGGCCGGAGAAGCTGTCGATCACGGCGATCTTCAGGGTCGCGTCCTGGGCGCCGGCGTGCGCGGCGGCGCCGGCCAGGGTGGCGGCCGCCGCGATGCGGCTCCAGGTCGAACGGGACAGGGCGAGGCGAAGGCGGTTCATGGCGGGTCTCCGGTGGTGGGCGCTGGCATGGTCGAGGCGGCCGGCCGGTCCCGCAGCAGGCGCCGCAGGATCTTGCCGGTGCCGGTGGCGGGCATCGCGTCGATCAGCTCGATCGCGCGCGGCACCTTGTAATGCGACATGTTCTCGCGCGCCCAGGCGAGCAGCGCCGCGGTGTCGAAGCGGCCGGGCTCGCGCGGCACGATGAAGGCCTTGACGACCTCGCCCTTGTCGGCGTCGGGCACGCCGATCACCGCGACCTGCGCCACATCCGGGTGCAGGATCAGGATCGCCTCGACTTCTTCCGGGAAGACGCTGAAGCCGGAGACCTTGATCATCTCCTTGACGCGGCCGATGAAGGTGACGTAGCCGTCGGCATCGATCGTGCCGATGTCGCCGGTGTGGACCCAGCCGTCCTTCAGCACCTCGGCGGTCGCCTCGGGCTTGTTCCAGTAGCCCTTGAACACGCCCAGGCTGCGCACGATGATCTGGCCGGATTCGCCTGTGGGCACCTCGCGCCCGTCGCCATCGATGATGCGCAGCTCGACGCCCTGCCCGCACACGCCGTTGGTGCCCCAGCGCACGTCGTCGCGTGGCATCAGCACGTCGTTGGTGTGGGTCTCCGACAGGCCGTAGCCGGCCTCGTAGACCAGGCAGCCGTTGGCGAAGGCGCTCCAGCGCTGCGCCAGCTCCTCGGTCAGCTTGATGCCGAAGCTGGTGCCCATCGTCGTGTGCAGCGTGGAGCGGTCGAAGCGTTCCGCGTCGGGCTCGTTCATCACCGCCACCAGCATCGGCGCCATCGCGTACCACCAGGTCACGCGGTGCGCGTCGATCGCCTGCAGCACCGCGAGCGGGTCCATGCGGTTGAGCAGCACCACGGTGGCGCCGGTGTAGGCCAGCATCGTCACGCCGCAGATCATCCCGGCGATGTGGTACAGCGGCGCCACCGCGAGCAGCACGTCGTCGCCGCGGATGCGGAACATCGCCTCGCCGACCGCCGTCTTGTAGAGCGCATTGCGGTAGGTCAGCATCGCGCCCTTCGGCATGCCGGTGGTGCCCGAGGTGTAGGTCATCAGCGCGACCTCGTCCATGTCGAGCGCGACCGGGCTCGGCCGCACCGGGCGCCGCACCACCGCGCCGAAATCAAGCGTGCCCTCGGGCGTCGGCCGCCGCGCGGCCACGTCGTCGGGCACGCGCAGGGTCGGCACCTCGGGCAGCAGATCGGCATAGCGCACGCTGTAGACCTGCGCGGCGGCGACGCGCTCGCGCACCGCCATCACGATGGGCACCAGGTGGTCGGCGGCGACGATCGCCTTGGCGCCGAGATCGCCGACCTGGTAGGCGAACTCGTGCGCCTTGAACATCGGGCTGCAGGGGCTGACGATCGCGCCGATCTTCTGGATGCCGAAATGCGCGATCGCGTACTGCGGGCAGTTCTGCATGAACAGCGCCACCCGGTCGCCGCGGCCCGCGCCGATGCGCTGCAGCTCGGCGGCGAAGGCGTCGCTGGCCGCGTCGAGCTCGGCGTAGCTGATCGCGCGGCCGTACCAGACGATGGCGGCCTTGTCGGGCTGGGCGCGGGCGTGACCGCGCAGGTACTCGTGCAGCGGCTTCTCGCCTTGCAGATAGTCGATGGCGCCGCCCATCACAACCCCAGCACGTGCTTGGCCATGATGTTCTTCTGGATCTCGGTGCTGCCGCCGTAGATCGTCATCGCGCGGCGCCAGAAGTAGCTCGATGCCGGCGTGACGGCGTCGAGCGGGCCGATCGGCGCCACCTCGGCATCGGTGAACAGCAGCTCGGGCTGGTAGGGCTGCGCGTCCGGCCCGGCGGCGGTAAGCGCCAGCTCGAGCACCTTCTGCGCGATCTCGGTGCCGCGCACCTTGATGAACGACGACGCGCCCGCCCCGGCCGGCACGCCCGCCTGCATGTTCGAGAGCAGCCGCAGCACACCCATTTCGAGCGTCTTGAACTGCGCCTCGACCGCGCTGAGCTGGGCCTGGAACAGCGGGTCGTCGGCGAGCGAACCCGAACCCGCAGCCGCACCCGAGCGCACGCGCCGCGCCATGCGCTTGAGCTTCTGCAGCTCCTGCGTGATGAAGCGCAGGTTCGCGTTCTCGACCCGCTCGTGCTCGAGCAGGAACTTGGCGTAGGTCCAGCCCAGGCCTTCTTCGCCGATCCGGTTGGCCTTGGGCACGCGCACGTCGGTGAAAAAGACCGCGTTCAGCGAATGCGTGCCGTCCAGCATGCGGATCGGCTGCACCTCGATGCCGGGCGTCTTCATGTCGATCAGCAGGAACGAGATGCCCGACTGCTGGCGCGCCTCGCGGCTGGTGCGCACCAGGCAGAAGATCCAGTCGGCCCAGTGCGCGTACGAGGTCCAGATCTTCTGGCCGTTGACGATGTAGTCGTCGCCGGCGTCGTCGGCGCGGGTCGAGAGCGAGGCCAGGTCCGAGCCGGACGCCGGCTCCGAGTAGCCCTGGCACCACCAGACCGACGAGTCGCGGATCGAAGGCAGGTGCTGCGCCTTCTGCGCCTCGGTGCCGTAGGTGTAGAGCACCGGCCCGACCATCGACGGGCCGAACACTTGCAGCTCGGGGCAGTTCAGCTCGCCGGCGATGGTGTTGAAGATGTAGCCCTGCACAGCCGTCCACTCCTGGCCGCCGACCGCGGCCGGCCAGTTGCCGGTGAACCAGCCGCGTTCGCCCAGCACCTGCTGCCAGCGCATGTAGTCGTCGCGGTCGAGGTGCCGGTCCTCGCGCACCTTGCGTTCGATGTCGGCCGGCAGGCGCGATTCGATGAACGCGCGGACTTCCTTCGCGAAAGCCTGCTCCGACGGGGAAAGACTGAGCTCCAAACCGTTCTCCGTTCGTTCGATCAGGCGAGCGCGTGGCGCCGCAGGTGCCACGACGCGTCGCCGAAGCTCACGCCGATCATCGACAGGCGCTTGAAGTAGTGGCCGACCGCCAGCTCCTCGGTCACGCCCATCGCGCCGTGCAGCTGCACCGCCTCCTGGCCGACCAGCCGCGCGGTGCGGTCGATCTCGATCTTGGTGGCCGACAGCGCCTTGCGCCGCGCCGCAGCATCCGGCTCCTTCAGCATCAGCGCGCCGTACAGCGCCATCGAGCGCGCCTCGTCGAGCGCGATGTGCATGTCGACCATGCGGTGCTGCAGCGCCTGGTTGGTGCCGATGGCGCGGCCGAACTGCTTGCGCGTCTTGAGGTAGTCGAGCGTCATGTCGACCAGCGCGCTCATCGCGCCGACCGCCTCGGCGGCCACCGCGGCGATCGCGCGGTCGAGCACGAGTTCGAGCGCGTCGTGGGCGGCGCCCTCGGCGCCGATAACGTGCTGCGCCGACACGCCGACCGCGTCGAAGCTCAGATCGGCGGCGCGTGCGCCGTCGTGCGTCGGATAGCGGCGCACGGTGAGGCCCGGCGCATCGGCCGCGACCCACACCGCGGTCAGCCCGGCAGCGTCACCCACCGCCCCGCTGCTGCGCGCGATCACGATGAAGGCATCGGCCGCGTCGCCGCCCAGCACCAGCGACTTGCGGCCATTCAGCACCAGCTTGTCGCCCTGGCGCGTGAGGGTGGTCTCGCAGTGCGAGGTTTCATAACGCGAACCGGGCTCGGCGTGCGCGAGCGCGAGCTTGCGCTCGCCGCCCATCATCGGCTGCAGCCACTCGGCCTTCTGCGCCGGGCTGCCGAGCAGGCTCAGCATCCCGCCGGCGAGTACGACATTGGCCAGGTACGGTTCGAGCAGCAGCCCGCGGCCCACGCCTTCCATCACGATGCCGACGTCGGTGGCGTCGCCGCCGATGCCGCCGTCGTCCTCGCTGAAGGGCACGGCGAGCCAGCCGAAATCGGCGTACTGCTGCCAGCAGCGCGCGTCGTGGCCGAGCGCGCTGGCGACGAGCTTGCGGCGCCGCGCGAAGTCGTATTCGTCGCGCACGAAGCGCTCGACGCTCTCGCGCAGCGCGGTCTGTTCGGGGGAGTACTGGAGGTCCATTCGGAATGCTCTCGGTTCAGGATGGCGTCACAGCGCGAGGTAGCGCTGCTGGATCTGCGGCTGGCGGTCGAACTCGTCCCAGTCGCCGTCGAAGACGATGCGGCCGGTGTCGATCACCAGCACGTGGCGGGTGCAGCGGCGCGCGAACCAGATGTTCTGTTCGCACAGCAGCAGCGCGACCTGGCGCTCCTCGCAGCTGCGCACCACGTCGCGCGCCATCTCCTCGACGATCACCGGGGCCAGGCCCTCGGTGGGCTCGTCGAGCAGCAGCAGGCTCGGGTTCGCGGCCATCGCACGCGCCACCGCGAGCAGTTGCTGCTGTCCGCCGCTCAGCTGGCCGCCGTAGCGCTGCTGCAGCGGCGCGAGCATCGGAAAGCGCGCGACGATGTCGGCCACGCCGACCGCCGGCCGCTGCGGCGAGCTGCCGTAGCGCGCCATCGCGATGTTCTCGGCCACCGTGAGGTGCGTGAAGATGCGCCGGTCCTCGGGCACCAGTGCCAGGCCGAGGCGGGCGCGGCGGTGCGGCGGCGCATCGGCCAGGTCGACGCCTTCGAACGAGATGCGGCCGCGGGTGCGCGGGCCGGCGTTCATCACGCTTTTCAGCAGCGTCGACTTGCCGGCGCCGTTGCGGCCGAGCAGCGCGACGCGCTCGCCGCGGCCGACCGCGAGCTTCGCGCCGTGCAGGATGTGGCTGTCGCCGTAGAAGGCGTCGAGCGAGGCGATCTCAAGCACCGACCATCTCCTTGCCGAGGTAGACCTCGCGGACCTTCGGGTTCGCGCGCACCTCGTCGACCCTGCCGCTGGCGACGACCTCGCCGTAGTTGAGCACCATGATGCGTTGCGCGAGGCCGAACACCACGTCCATGTCGTGCTCGGTCATCACCACCGTG
Organism: Pseudomonadota bacterium; assembly: GCA_040384825.1. Taxonomy (GTDB): domain Bacteria; phylum Pseudomonadota; class Gammaproteobacteria; order Burkholderiales; family Burkholderiaceae_C; genus LMDS01. The sequence continues at coordinate 34,953 of JAZKIO010000012.1, read as the reverse complement.
ATGCCGCGTTCGCGCTGGATGCGAGAGATCAGCTGGGCGATCTCGCTGCGGTCGCTCGGCGACATGCCGGCGGTCGGCTCGTCGAGCATCAGCAGCGTCGGGCGACCGGCCAGCGCAATCACGAACTCGAGCCGCTTCTTGTCGCCGTGCGACAGGAAGCGCGCGCCCTGCCCCGCCAGGCCGTCGAGCCGCACATCGGCGAGCAGGCCCATGGCCTCGTCGCGTACCGCCGGTGCCGGTGCCCAGGCCCAGCGCGAGCCCATCGGCTCGCCGGTGTGGCGGCGGCGCGCCTCGACCGCGGCGATCGCGTTCTCCAGCACACTGAAATCGTGGAACACGCGCGCGACCTGGAAGGTGCGGCCGAAGCCAAGGCGCACCCGCTCGTGGGCCGGCATCTGCGTGATGTCGCGCTCGTGGAAGCGGATCGATCCGCCGGTGCACGGCAGCTCACCGGTCATCACCTTGAACATGGTCGTCTTGCCGGCGCCGTTCGGGCCGATGATCGCGAACACCTCGCCCGCCGCCGCGCTCATGCTGACGCCGCGCAGCACCTCGATCGGGCCGTAACCCTTGCGCAGATCGGCCACCTCGAGCAGCGCGCTCACGAGGCGACCTCCGTGCGCAACGGCGACGCCGGCTCGACCTTCTTGGGCACCGCCGCCGCGCGCGGCCACAGCCGCTGCTCCAGCGCGCGCCACATGCCGACCGCGCCGTTCGGGGCGAGCAGGATGATCGCGAGCAGGCCGCCGCCGACGATCAGCTCCGACAGGCCGATCAGCGTGCGCGTCGAATAGGTGATCGCCGCGAACAGCCCGGCCCCGACCACCGGCCCCCAGAACGAGCTGACGCCGCCCAGCAAGGTGTTCAGCATCGGCTGGGCGGAGGTCAACCAGTGCACCTCCTCGACGGTGACGATGCGCGCCCACGGCGCGTACATCGCGCCCGCCACGGCGGCCACGCTGCCCGACAGCACGAACGCCGCGAGCCGGTAGCCGGCCACGTTGGTGCCCATGAAGGTGGCGCGATCGGCGTCCTGCCGGATCGTCTGCAGCGTGCGACCGAAACCGCTGTGCAGCACCCACCACAGCAGCGCCGTGATCAGCACCGCCATGCCCAGCAGGAAGCCGTAGTAGCCGTTGGCCGACGAGATGTCGATCGTCGTGACGAGCAGGTCGAGCTTCGGCCGCGGGATGTCGGTCAGCCCGTCCTCGCGGCCCAGCACCGAACTGAAGCCGATGATCAGCCGCAATGCCTCGGCCAGCGCCACCGTCAGCACCGCGAGAAACACGCCGGTCATGCGGCGCAGCGCCAGCACGCCCACCAGCCAGGCCGTCACCGCGCCCAGCACCGCGGCGCCGGCCAGCACGGCCAGGAACGGCACGCCGGCCACGTTCTTCAGCGCCAGTGCCGCCGCATACGCACCGATCGCGTAGAACCCGGCGTGGCCGAACGAGACCAGCCCGGTGTAGCCGAACAGGATGTTCCAGGACAGCGCGAACACGACCTGGATCAGCACCGTGCCGACGACGTAGATCGGCCCCGCGCCGGCCCACCATGGCAGGCTCGCGAGCAGCACCACCGTGATCGCCCCCAGCACCTGCCACACCGGGCGCGGCAGCCGCGGCGCCTGCAGCGCGCCATGGCCGTGGCTGTCGGTGGCCTCGGCCGAGGAGCCGACCTGCGGGAACAGGCCGTTCGGCTTCCACAGCAGGAAGCCGGCGAGCACCACGTAGACCGCGATGCCCGGCAGCGCCGGCAGTAGCACGGTGTTCAGGCTCTGCACCAGGCCGAGCACGATCGAGCCGATGAACGCGCCGCGGATGTTGCCGAGGCCGCCAATGATCACCGCGAAGAAGGCGTACATCAGGTACGAATCGCCCAGCCCGGTCGACAGGCTCTGGTTCGGCAACAGCAGACCGCCGGCCAGCCCGGCGAGCAGGAAGCTCACCATCACGCTGATCGCCACGCCCAGCGACACGTTCAGCCCCATCACGCCCGACATCCACGGGTCGGCGGCGAGCGCCTGCATCAGCTTGCCGAACCACAGGCGGTGGATCGCGATCTCGAGCACCCCGTAGACCGCCACGCCGGCGCCGATCACGAACAGCTGGTAGGTCGAGAAGTACATGCCCAGCAGGCTGAGCGGCTGGTCGAGCCCCGGCGGCGGGTTGACGGCGAAGAAGTCGACGCCCCAGACCAGCTTGGTGACGCCGGTGCAGACCATCATCATCGCGAAGGTCGCGATCAGCACGTAGTGCGGGTCGACATTGCGCAGCCGGCGCAGCACCAGCCGGTCGGTGATCAGCCCGAGCAGCGCGACGACCACGCCGCCCGCGACCACGCCGAGCAGGAAGCGGCCCAGCGACTGCACGTCGCGCCCCATCACCGAGTAGGCGGTGTAGGCGCCGATCATGAAGAAGCCGCCCTGCGCCATGTTGAGCAGGCGCAGCAGGCCGAAGATCAGCGTCAGCCCGGCCGCGACGAGGAAGATCGCCATGCCGAACGCGCCGGCGTTGAACACGGCGAACATCAGCTCGTTGATCATGGCCGCGCCCTCAGATCTCGAACTTCTTGCCTGGGGTCGGCGGCTCGGCCACCTCGGCTTCGTTCAACACCACCGCATCGACGATGCCGTAGCCCGGCGCCGCGTCCATCACGCCGACCTTGGCGATGTAGGCGTTGCCCAGGCCCTGGTGGTCTTCCTTGCGGATGTGGTACGGGCCCATCGCGGTGTCGAAGTCCAGGCCTTCGAGCGCGGCGATCACCGCCATCGTGTCGGTCGAACGAGCCTTCTTGATGCCGTTGAACAGGCCGAGCGCAGCGCGGTGGCTCGAGTGGATGATGCCGGCCGGGTTGCGGTCGCCGGTGATCTTGGCGTAGCCCTCGAGCAGCGGCTGGCTCAGCGGGTACTTCTTCGTCGCCTCCAGCCCCGGCGCCCAGAAGCTGATGCTCCACAGGTTGGGCGGCAGCGACTTCTGCATCGCCTTGGCGATCAGCAGCTCGGTGCCGGCATCGCCGATGACCTTGAACTTCTTGTCCATGCCGACCGCGCGGCCCTGCTGCAACAGGCTGATGCAGGGCGCGGCGGTCAGGCCGACGAACAGGCCCTGCGACGGCGCGTTCATCAGGCCGTTGATCTCGACCCGGTAGTCGGCCTTGTTCAGGCTGGCGAAGATCGGGTCAAGCACCTTGACCTGCCGCCCGGCCTTGGCCGCGGCGCGCTGCGCGCCGAGCGTGAAATAGCGCGCCATGTCGCGGCCGTTCTCGCTGTCGGGCACCAGGCAGGACCAGGTCTCGACTTCCTTGAATTTCTCGGTCAGCAGGTTGCCGATGCCGGCGAACGCGATGTAGGCGTTCCAGGACAGGCGGAAGAAATTCTTCTGCATGCCCTCGTGGGTCAGCGACATCACCGTCGGGCACGGCGCGACCATCACCGACTTGAGCTCCGGCAGGATCGGCGCGGTGGCCAGCGCCATCGGCGACTGCGAGCCGCCGATCAGCAGGTTGATGCCGGCGCCCGCCAGCTCGCGCGCCGCGGCGACGGCGCCCGCGCTGCTGAACTTGTCGTCGCGCACCTCGATCTCGATCGGGCGCCCGAGCAGGCCGCCGGCCGCGTTCCACTGCTCCGCCGCCACCTTGACGCCGGCGTGCCAGGCCGCGCCCGCGTCGGCCCCGATGCCGCTCATCGGCAGGATCAGGCCGATCTTCATCGGCCCGGTCTGCGCGCTCGCGAAGCGCCCTGCACCCAGCGTCGCCGCCGCGGCAGCACCCTTGATCAGTGTCCGTCTCGTGACCGTCATCGTGTGTCTCCTGGTGCGCGCGAATCCGGCCGACTGCCGAATTCGTCATCTGTTATAACAGATTGCATTCTGCGCGCAGACCGGGATGCCGCATCACTGGAGCAAACCCTAAGGACGAGAACGGAAGGTCTACATCGCGTAGGCGCGCAGCATCGCGTCGCGCAGCCAGCGGTTCGCGGCGTCGTTGTCGGTGCTCGCGTGCCAGTACATGTAGGCGTCCATCGGCGTCAGCGCCGCGGGGAACGGCAGCACCTGGTTGTTGAACTGGCGATTCGCGATGTGGGCGTAGCTCTCGGGCATCGTCAGCAGCAGGTCGGTCTGCGACACCGTGCGGCAGGCCGCGAAGTAGAACTGGCAGCGCAGCGCGATGCGCCGCTGCACGCCGAGGCGGCGCAGCTCGAAGTCCTCGAACCCCGGCCCCTGGCGGCGCGAGGTGACCAGGATGTGCTGCTGCGCGAGGTAGGCGTCGAGGTCGAACGCGTCGGTGACCGCCGGGTGGCCGCGCCGTGCGACGACCGCCATGCCGTCGACGTTGACGCGCGTGAATTTGACCGACGGCGACACCGGCAGCAGCACGTCGACCGCGACATCGAGCGTCCCGGCAGCCAGCTCGCTCTCGAGGCTGCGGCGGTTCGCGCGCACGCTCGACACCTCCGCCTGCGGCGCCTCGGCGCCGATGATCTGCATCAGGCGCGACATCAACGTCGACTCCATGTAGTCGCGCAGGCCGATCACGAAACGCTTCTTCGCACTCGCCGGATCGAAGGCCTCGGTGTCGTTGAGCAGCACCGACAGCTGCTGCAGCGACTCGCGCAGCGGATCGATCAGGCGCTTGGCCATCGCGGTGGGCACCATCTTGTAGCCCTGGCGCTCGAACAGCGGGTCGTTGAACATGTCGCGCAGCCGGCCCAGCGCGTGGCTGATCGCCGGCTGCGTCAGGTGCAGCTTCTCGGCGGCCCGGGTGATGCCGCCCTCGGTGTAGATCGTGTCGAACACGACCAGCAAATTCAGATCGACGCGCGAGATATGCATGGTCTGCATCCACTCCCATTCCAAGCATTCATTGGCTGCGAGGCCGGCGCGCTCTTACGCTCGCGGGCCTCGTCAGTCCATCATGCAACCCGCGCTGCGACGCGGCATTCACCTATGAGACACGCCGCCGCCGCGCCCGCCGGGCCCTTCACCGGCACCTCGCCGGTCCAGCCGCGCCACGGCTTCGACAGCGCCGCGCTGCGCGACTTCTTCGCCCGCGAGGTGACCACCGACACGGCGCCGTTCACGGTCGCGCAGTTCAACGGCGGCCAGTCCAACCCGACCTTCCTGGTGCAGGCCGGCGCGCAGCGCTACGTGGTGCGCCGCAAGCCGCCCGGTGAACTGCTGCCCTCGGCCCACGCGGTCGACCGAGAGTACCGCGTGATGAAGGCCCTGGAGGGATCGGGCGTACCGGTGCCGCGGGTGCACGCGCTGTGCATGGACGATGCGGTCATCGGCAGCGCGTTCTACGTGATGGAATTCATCGACGGCCGCGTTCTCTGGGACCCGGCGCTGCCGGAGCTGTCGCATGCCGACCGCCTGCAGGTCTGCGCCGAGATGAACCGCGTGCAAGCGGCGCTGCACGATGTCGATGTCGACGCGGTGGGGCTGGCCGACTTCGGCCGCCCCGGCCATTACGTCGCCCGCCAGCTCGACCGCTGGACGCGCCAGTACCGCGCGTCCGAGACCGAACCGATCGCTGCGATGGACCGGTTGATCGAGTGGCTGCCGGCGCACCTGCCGCCGGCCGGCCGCAGCACCATCGTGCACGGCGACTACCGGCTCGACAACCTCGTGTTCCACGCCACCGAGCCGCGCTGCATCGCGGTGCTCGACTGGGAGCTCTCGACGCTCGGCGACCCGCTCGCCGACTTCGCGTACCACTGCATGGCCTGGCGCCTGCCGCCGCCGTTCCGCGGCCTGGGCCACCTGACGCCGCGCGAACTCGCCGCACGCAGCCTGCCGGCCGAGGCCGATTACCTGGCCAGCTACTGCGCGCGCCGCAACCTGCCGACCGTCGACCCGGTCACCTGGGAGTTCTACATGGCCTTCAACCTATTCCGCGCCGCGGCCATCGCCCAGGGAATCATGGGCCGCGCGCTGGCCGGCAACGCCGCCAGCGTGCACGCGCTCGATGCCGGCCGGCAGGCGCGGCAACTTGCCGAACTCGGCTGGCGCCAGGTCGAGCGAACGACGCGCTGAGCCCTCCTCTCTCCTTCCAAACCACCAACGACGGGACACCATGGACTTCGACTACACCCCCAGCACCCGGGCCCTGATGAAGCGTGTCGACGACTTCATGCAGGAGCATGTCTTTCCCAACGAGCAGCGCTTCTACGACGAGGTGGCGCAGGGCGACCGCTGGCAGCCGACCGCGGTGATCGACGAACTCAAGCCCAAGGCGCGCGCCGCCGGCCTGTGGAACCTGTTCCTCCCGCCGACCGCCAACGGCGTGCACGGCCGGCGCAGCGACAGCAGCGTGATCGGGCTGACCAACCTCGAGTACGCGCCGCTGTGCGAGCTGATGGGCCGCGTGCCGTGGGCGCCCGAGGTCTTCAACTGCTCGGCGCCCGACACCGGCAACATGGAGGTGCTGGAGCGCTACGGCACGCCCGAGCAGAAGGCGCGCTGGCTGCGGCCGCTGCTCGACGGCGAGATCCGCTCCGGCTTCGGCATGACCGAGCCGGCGGTGGCCTCGTCGGACGCGACCAACATCGCCGCTCGCATCGATCGCCAGGGCGATGAGTACGTGATCAACGGCCGCAAGTGGTGGACCTCGGGCGCCAACGATCCGCGCTGCAAGGTGCTGATCTTCATGGGCAAGAGCGACCCGCAGAACATCAACCGCCATGCCCAGCAGTCGATGATCCTGGTGCCGCTGGACACACCCGGCGTCAAGGTGATGCGCCACCTGACGGTCTTCGGCTACGACGACGCACCGCACGGCCACGCCGAGGTCGATTTCGTCGACGTGCGCGTGCCGGCCACCAACATGCTGCTCGGCGAGGGCCGCGGCTTCGAGATCGCGCAGGGCCGGCTCGGGCCGGGGCGCATCCACCACTGCATGCGGCTGATCGGGCTGGCCGAGCGCGCGCTGGAGGCGATGTGCCAACGCGTCAACCAGCGCGTGACCTTCGGCAAGCCCGTCGCGACCCAGACCGTGACGCTCGAGCGCATCGCCCACGCCCGCATCCTGATCGACCAGACCCGCTGGCTGGTGCTGAACACCGCGCACCTGATGGACACGGTGGGCAACAAGGACGCGCGCCGCGAGATCGCGATGATCAAGGTCGCCGCGCCGCAGATGGCCTGCCAGGTGATCGACTGGGCGATCCAGGCGCACGGCGGCGGCGGGGTGTCGCAGGACTTCCCGCTCGCCTACTCGTACGCGATGGCGCGCACGCTGCGCATCGCCGACGGCCCCGACGAGGTGCACTGCAACCAGATCGGCAAGCTCGAACTGGCGAAGTACCTGTAGCGCGATGGCTGGCCCCAACGCGCCGCGGTTCCGCCATCTGTGCCTGATGGCGCCGACGCTCGAACCGGGGCTGTCGACCTTGCAGCGCCTGTTCGGCCTGGCGGTCGCCCACCGCGACCCGATCGTCGCGCGCTGGGGCATCGAGAACGCGGTGCTGCCGGTCGGCCACCACTTCATCGAGCTGTGCGCGCCGATCCGGGCCGACGCGCCGGCGCGGCGCTACCTGAGCCGCCGGCCGGGCGGCGGCGGCTACATCGTCGTCACCGATTGCGCCGACTTGCCGCGGCGCCGCGCGCATGTCGATCGGCTCGGCCTGCGTGTGGTCACCGACCTGGAACTGCCCGGCTTCCGCACGCTGCAGCTGCACCCGCGCGACACCGGCGGCTGCATGCTGGAGTTCAACACCACCGAAGTCGGCGGCGCGACCGACGGCGCCTACCTGCCGGCCGGCCCCGATTGGCAGAGCGCGGTCCGCACCGAACGCATCGGCGCGATCGCGGCGATCGAGCTGCGCGCCCGCGCGCCCGAACGCATGGCCGCGCACTGGGCGCAGATCTGCGAGGCCCCGGTGAGCCGCGACGCGGCCGGCACGCCGCAGCTCGACCTGGGCGGCACGTGGCTGCGTTTCGCGGTGTGCGGTGACGACGACGCCGAAGGCGTGGCCGGGGTCGACCTGGTCGCGAACGACGCTGCCGCCGTGCTCGCGAGCGCCCGCGAGCTCGGCCTGCCGGTCGACGCCGCGGCCGGCTCCTTGCAGTGGCTGTCGATCGCGTTCCGGCTGGTGGCCGCCCGGCCCACCGCCCTCAGGTGAGCGTCTTGCCCTGTTCGAGCAGGCGCACCAGCCGCGGCGCCGGTTGCCAGAACGCCGCGTCGTCGTGCGGGTTGGCCGCGAAGCGGCGCATCGTCTGCATCATCTCGAAGATGCCGCGCGTGTCGGCGTAGCACATCGGCCCGCCGCGCCAGCGCGGGAAGCCGTGGCCGGCGAGGAAGACCATGTCGATGTCGCTGGCGCGCGCGGCCACGCCCTCGTCGAGCAGGCGCGCGCCTTCGTTGGCGAGGGCATAGACCAGGCGGTGCACGATCTCGTCGTCGGTCAACTGGCGCGGCGGCACCTTCGCGACTGCGGGCTGCGGTGCGGCGTCGCGGAACGGCCCCCTCGCGACGCCGAAGCGCTCGATCGCCCGGTCGATCTGCCGCGGCGTGGTGCCCTCCGCCAGCATCCGCCCGGCCTGGCGCGCGTACGCCTGCGAGAGTCGGCTGCCGATCGACGCCCCGCCGCCGTACGAGACCACCGCCGTGCGGCCGAGGCGACGCGCGAGCGCCATCACGGTGGCGAGCACGTCCGGCGCGGTCTGCGCGCCGCGCACGACTTCGATCAGGCCCGCGCCCTGGAACTGCAGGCCGACCACGTCCTGCGGCCGACGGGTGGACGCGGCAAGGCGGTTCAGGTCCGGCGTGCCGGTGCCGGACGCGAGGATCGCGCCGGGCCGGGCCATTTCGTCGAGCAGGCGGATGACGCTCTCCCTGGCCGCCAGGTCTTCCGGCACCGCATCGACGACCAGGTCCGCGCCGCGCACCCCCTCGCCCGCCAGCGGCCCGGCCTCGAACACGGTGACCTGAACGCCGGCGTTCCGCAGGCTCGTCGCGATGTCCTGCGCCACCGCGCCGGCGCCGACCACGGCGACTCGCTCGATTGGACGCCGCGGCGTGTCGGCCGGCACGTCCGCGATGTGCGCCGCGGCGCGCTCGCCGAAGAACGCGTGCCGCAGCGCCTTGCTCTCGGGCGTGTCGAGCAACGCCATGAAGCCGGCGCGTTCCTCGGCCAGGCCGTCCTCGTAGCGGGCGGTCACCGCCTTCTCGACGCAGTCGACGTTGCGCAGCGGCGCCGGGTACTGCGGTGCCCGCGCGCGGATCGTGTTGCGCGCGAACTGGAAGTAGGCCGCCGCATTCGGGTGGCTGGCCTGCATGGCCCGCACCCTCGGCAGCGGGCGCACGCCGGCCACGTCGTGCGCGAAGGCGCAGGCGGCCGCGAGCAGATCGCCCTCGACCAGACGATCGAACAGCTTCTGGCCCGGCACGGCGCACAGCACCTCGCTCTTCACCGGGTCACCGGTCACGATCATGTTCAGCGCGCGCTCGACACCGAGCAGGCGCGGCAGCCGCTGCGTGCCGCTGCCGCCGGGCAGCAGGCCGAGCTTGACCTCGGGCAGCGCGACCAGCGTGCCCGGCGCGACCACGCGGTAGTGGCAACCCATCGCCAGCTCCAGCCCGCCGCCCATCACGACGCCGTGGATCGCGGCGACGACCGGCTTGTCGGCGCCTTCGATCAGGTCGATCAGGTTCAACAGGTGCGGCTCGGCCATCGCCTCGGGCGCGCCGAACTCGCGGATGTCGGCACCGCCGGAGAAGCCGCGGCCGGCGCCCGTCAACACCACCGCGCGCACCGCGGCGTCGCCGAGTGCTCGTTCCATCGCATCGGCGATGAAGCGGCGGTTGGCCAGGCCGAGGCTGTTGACCGGCGGGGTGTCCATGCAGACGACGGCGATGCCGTCGCGGGTGTCGTAGCGTCCGTTCACGTGGGTGTTCCTGTGCGCGCAAAGATGAGCTTCGGATCGTGCGGCCCGCCCTGCCCGACCGCATCGAAACCCCGCATGCGGGCGATGAACAATCTGCATGCGCCGCGCTTGCCGGCGCCGCGACCGCCAAGGCAAGATGACGGCATGAACACACCTGAACTGTCATTCGAGACCCTGCCCGACTTCGTCGGCCAGCCCATCGGCACCTCGGCCTGGGTCGACGTGCCGCAATTGCGCATCGACGCCTTCGCCGACTGCACCGAGGACCGGCAGTGGATCCACATCGACGTGGACCGCGCCACACGCGAGAGCCCGTTCGGCGCGCCGATCGCGCACGGCTTCCTCACCTTGTCGCTGCTGCCGATCACGACCTACGAGCTGCTCGCCGGGCTGAAGGCGCGCAAGTCGGTCAACTACGGCATGGACAAGCTGCGCTTCATCGCGCCGGTGCGCGCCGGCGCGCGGGTGCGCAACCACATGAAGTTGCTCTCGGCCGACTTGCGCGCCGACGGCTTCTGGCTGCTGCGCACCGAGAACACGATCGAGATCGAGGGCGAGGACAAGCCCGCGCTGGTGGCGGTGTCGCTGGGGCTGTTCTCGCCGGTCTGAGGCCGGCTGCCGGCTGTCAGCGGTAGGCGTAGCGCAGCGAGGCCGGCGCCGACGCGGCCGGGCTCTTCAGCATGCGCCGAAGCAGCTTGCCGGTGCAGGTGGCCGGCAGATGGTGGCGCAGCACCACGGTGCGCGGCACCTTGTAGTGCGCCATGTGCGCCATGCACCAGCGGATCAGGCGCGCCTCGGTCTCGTGCGCGCCGTCGCGGTGGGCGGCCGTCGCGCAGGCGTCGTGCAGCACGACGTAGGCGTGCAGCGCCTCGCCGCAGTTCGGGTCGGGCGCGCCGACCACGGCCACCTGGCGCACGTCGGGGTGCGTGGCGAGGATGGCCTCGACCTCCTCCGGGAACACGGTGTAGCTCCAGACCTTGAGCATCTCCTTGCGCCGGCCGAGGAAGGTCAGGTAGCCGAGTTCGTCGACGACGCCGATGTCGCCGGTGCGCGTCCAGCCGTCGAGCAGCGCCTCCTGCGTGGCCTCGGGGCGGCGCCAGTAGCCCTTGAAGCGCACGGGGCTGCGCAGCAGGATCTCGCCGTGCTCGCCGGTCGGGCGCTCGAGGCCGCTGTCGGGGTCGACGATGCGCAGCTCGACGCCCGCCACCGGCTTGCCGTTGGTGCCCCAGCGGATCGCCTCGCGCGGCATGATGGTGTCGCAGGTGTGGGTCTCCGACAGCCCGTAGCCGGCCTCGTAGACCACGCACGCGGTGCGCGTGAAGGCGCGCCACTGGTCCGCCAGCGCCTCGGTGAGTTGCAGGCCGAAGCTGGTGGCGACGGTCTGGCGCAGCGAGCGCAGCTCGAAACTGGCGGCCTCGTCGCAGCCCATCACGACCGGCAGCGACGGCGCCATCGTGTACCACCAGCTGACCTTGCAACACTCGATCGCCTGCAGCACCGCGAGCGGGTCGAAGCGCTGCAGCAGCACGACCGTGGCGCCGGTGTAGACCGGCAGTACCAGCCCCGTCACCATGCCGGCGATGTGGTGCATCGCGGTCTCGGAAAGGATCACCTCGTCCGCGCCGACGCCGAAGCCGTCGGCGCTGACCGCCGCCTTGTACAGCGCGGCCTCGTAGCTGAGCATCGCGCCCTTCGGCAGCCCGGTGCTGCCCGAGGTGTAGGCCATCAGCGCGACGTCGTCGAGGTCGATCGCCACGTCCTCGCGCCAGGGGTCGGCATCGCTGACGCAGGTGTCGAAGTCGGTGGCGAAGGCCGGGCGCGGCGGCGCCGGCTCGCCGGGCATGCGCACGCTGTCGGGCACGTCGATCGCGATGACCTGCGGCAGCATCGCGCCGTAGTCGACCGCGAACACGTGCTCGACGCGGCGCACCAGGCTGGACTCCTGGACGACGTCGAGCAGCTCGTCGCCGCAGACAATCGCGGCGGCGTCGACCTCCAGCACTTGATGGCCGAGCTCCCAGGCCTTTGAAGCGGGATTGCACGGGCTGACGATCACGCCCAGCTTCTGCGCGCCGAACTGCGCGACGTGGAACTGCGGGCAGTTGTGCATGAACAGCACGATCACGTCGCCCTGCCCGATGCCGCGCTCGCGCAGGCACTGGGCGAAGCGGTCGCTCAGGTCGTCGAGCTCGGCGTAGCTGATGCGGCGCCCGTACCAGACGATCGCCGGCTTGCGCGGCGTGGTGCGCGCGTGGTGGCGGAGGTAGTCGTGCAGCGGCCGGCGGCCGTGTCGGTAGATCGTCATTCGCGCCTGTCTCCGAGTCACGGTGGCCCTGGCACCGCATGCGGCGGGTGCGAGGCCTGTACCGGCCCGTCGCCCGCGACGTCGATCAAGGCCGGACCTTACTCAGATGGCAGGGGGTCGTCCAATCAATTGCAGGCATGCAGGTGCATCGCGCACGTGCATGCGAGGGCAAACCCTGAGGACGACGCTCAGGCCGCCGTGCGCGCGGCCCGCGTGCGCGGCGCCGGCGCGGCGGCCTGCTCGCGCAGGTAGGCGAGGATCGGCTCGGTCGTGCGCTCCACCTCCTCGTGGATGCCGCGCCGCGCCAATTCGGCATCGCCGCGGCGCAGCCCGCGCAGCACGGTCAGGTGCGGGTGCTGCTTGCGGGCGTCGCTCATCGGGTGGCTGTCGAGCGCCTTCATCAGCGGCCCGCACTGCAGCCACAGGCCCTCGACCATGCGCAGCAGCACCGGCATGCGCGCGAGCCGGTACACGCCCATGTGAAAGCGCTCCGCCTCGAAGCGCGCGGCGGTGCTGTCGCCCGCCTCGCGCAGCGCCGCCATGTGGGCATGGATCGCCTCCAGCGCCGCCACGTCGTCGGCGGTCGCGAACTGCGCGGCCCGCGCGGCCGCCTCGCCTTCGAGGTTCATGCGCAGGTCGCGCACCTCGCGCAGCCGCTCCTCGTCCATCACCGGCACGCGCACCGAGTGGTGGCCGACCTGCTCGAGCGCCTGCTCCGAGATCAGCCGCGCCAGCGCCTCGCGTGCCGGCGTGGGGCTGATGCCCATCTCGGCGGCCAGATCGCGCAGCTTGAGCTTCTCGCCGGGCGCGAAGCGGCCGGCCTTGAGATCGCGGCACAGGCGTGCGTACGCCTGGCCGTTGAGGCTCTCGCGGGTCAGCGGGTTGTCTTCCATGGCCTGGCCTCTTTCGGGTTGTCAATGACACACTTCACAGCAGATATGTTATATCGTTTTCACCATCCCGGGGTTTCCCGAAGAGGGGAATCAACGGCCGGTGAACGCCGGCGCGCGCTTCTCCATGAAATGCGCCACGCCTTCGCGGAAGTCATCGCTGGCGAAGGACTCGACCATGTCGACATCGGCTCGCTGCCACGCCTCGTCGAGCGACTGGAACAGGCTGTCGTAGACCTGCCGCTTGATCACGCCGATCGAGCGCGGCGACGCGGCGTGGACCATGTCGCGCGCGATCGCCTGCACCGCGCCGAGGAAACCCTCGCCCGGCAGGCTGCGCACCAGCCCCAACGCCGCGGCCTCCTCGGTCGCGATGGTGCGGGCGCTGAACAGCAGGTCCATCGCGTTGGTCACGCCGATCAGCCGCGGCAGCATCCACGACGCGCCGTGCTCGGCGATCAGGCCACGCTTGGCGAAGGCGGTCGTCATCTTCTGCGCCGGCGCCATGTAGCGGAAGTCGCAGAACAGCGTCATGCACAGGCCGATGCCGGCCACCGGCCCGTTGATCGCGGCGAACACCGGCTTCGGCACTTGCAGCAGGTAGCTGAAGCGGTGGGCGTAGTTGGCGCCGATGCCGGTGGCGGTCGGCGTCGCGGCCCGCGGTGTCTCGGCCGTGTCGACGTTGCCGGCCGCGCCGGCTTCGAGGATCGACATGTCGGCGCCCGAGCAGAAGCCCCGCCCGGCGCCGGTCACGACGATCGCGCGGACCGCCGGGTCGGCCGCGGCAGCGTCGACGGCGGCGCGCATCTCGGCCTCCATGCGGTGCGTCCAGGCGTTGAGCTTGTCGGGGCGGTTGAGCGTGATGGTCAGCACCGCATCGGCCACCGACACCGCGATCTGTTCGTAGCTGGTCGTCATCGTCGTGTCCTTCAGGCTTCGCCGCCGACGGTCGCGCCGCCGTCGACGACGATGGTGGTACCGGTGATGAAGCGGCCCGCATCGCTGCCGAGCAGCAGCGCGGCGCCGGCGATGTCCTCCGGCTCGCCGATCATGTGCAGTGGGCTGGACGCGAGCGCGGCTTCCAGCGTCTTGGGGTTGTCCCACAGCGCCTTCGCGAAATCGGTGCGCACCAGGCCCGGGGCGATGCAGTTCGTGCGGATGCCCTGCTTGCCCCATTCGAGCGCGAGGTTGCGGGCCAGCTGCATGTCGGCCGCCTTGGAGATCGCGTAGGCGCCGAGCACGCGCGAGCCGGTCAGCCCGGCGATCGAGCTGATGATCACGATCGAGCCGTTGCGGCGCTCGGCCATGCCAGGCGCGACGCGGTTCACCAGCCACAGGTTGGAGCGGATGTTGACGTCCAGCACCTTGGCGAACGCGTCGTCCGGGATCTGCGACATCGGCCCGTAGTACGGGTTCACCGCCGCGTTGCAAACCAGCACGTCGGCGGGGCCGAACGCCGCCTCGGTCTGGTCGACCAGGGCATGGATCTGCTCCTTGCTGGAGATGTTGCAGGGCACGGCAATCGCCTGGCCGCCGGCGCCGACGATGGTGTCGACGACGGCCTTGCAGGCGTCCGCCTTGCGGCTGGTGACGACGACGCGGGCGCCGGCGCGGGCGTAGGCGAGCGCGATCGCGCGGCCGATGCCGCGCGACGAGCCGGTGACGATGGCGGTCTTGCCCGCGAGCGAAAAGCTGTCCATGAAGAGTCTCCTGCGGGTCAGCGGTGGTTGAACTTCGGGGCGCGCTTCTCGACGAAGGCGCGCGCGGCCTCGAGGTGGTCCTCGGTCATGCCGCAGCGGATGTGGCGGATCGCCTCGTGGTCGAGCGCCTGCGCGAGCGTGCAGCCCTGCTCGGCGGCGTTCAGGTTGGCCTTGATGTGGGCGATCGTGATCGACGGGCCGTCGGCCAGCCCGCGCGCGATCTGCTGGCCCGTGGCGTCGAGCTCGGCGTCGGCGACGACGCGGCTGACCAGGCCGAGCCGCTCCGCTTCGTCGGCCTTCAGCACCGGCGACAGCAGCGCGAAATCGCGCGCCCGCGGCCCCAGCTTCTGGGTCAGGAACCAGGTGCTGCCGAAATCGCCCGACAGGCCGACCTTGACGAACGCCGAGGTCATCTTCAGCGTGTCGCTCACGACGAGCAGGTCGCAGGCCAGCGCCAGCGACAGCCCGGCGCCCGCGACCGCGCCGCGTGCGACGCCGATCGTCGGCTTGGGCATCTCGCGCAGCAGGCGCGCGCACTCCATGTGCTCGCGCAGGGTCTGGGTGCGGCTCTCAAGCGTCTGGCTCGCCTCTTCATCCGCGGCCATCGACTTGACGTCGCCGCCGGCGCAGAAGGCGCGGCCTGCGCCGGTCAGCACGACCGCGCGCACCCCCTTGTCGACCACGGCGCGGCGCAGCGCGGCGAGCAGCGCGTCGGTCATCGTCGGCGTGAGCGCGTTGAGCCGCTCGGGGCGGTTGAGGGTCAGCGTCAGCACGCCGTCGTCGAGGCGTTCGATCAGTTCGGGGGTCATGGTGTCGTCTCCTGTCTTGATGGGTTGAGGTCGCTCAAAGGACCTGCGCCTCGCGCAGCGCCTGCACCCGCTCGGTGCCGTAGCCCAGCCAGCGGCCGAGCACGTCGTCGTTGTGTTCGCCGACCTGAGGGATCGCCCGCCGGATCGACAGCGGCGTGCCCGACAGGTGCATCGTGACGCCCTGCATCGGCACGCGCCGGCCCTGGTGCTCGATCTCGGCCAGGCCGCGGTGGCGCAGCTGTTCGTTGTCGACCACCTCGTCGATGGTGGCCACCTTGGCGCACGGCAGGCCTTCGGCCTCGAGCATGGCGACGAGCGCGTCGGCGGGGTGCTCCTTCATCCAAGCGGCGACGATGGCCTCGATCGCGTCGACATGGTCGCGGCGCGCCGCCATCGTCGCGAAGCGCGGGTCGTCGAGCAGCTCGGGCCGGCGCATCGCGCGCACCAGGCGCGGGAACATGTTGTCGTCGCCGCCGACGATCAGCACGTAGCGGCCGTCGCCGGCCTCGAAGGTGTTGGACGGCGCCACGTAGCGGTCGCGGCTGCCGCGGCGCGTCATCGTCGTGCCGAACAGCAGCTGCTCGGGGATCGCCGTCATCAGCATCGACGCCGCGCTTTCGAGCAGCGAGACGTCGACCATCTGGCCGACGCCGCTCGCATGGCGCGCATTCAGCGCCGCCAGCGTGCCGAGCGCCGCGTACATGCCGGTCGAGTAGTCACAGATGAACGAGCCGATCATGGTCGGCGGGCCGCCCTCCTGCCCCGTCAGGTCCATCAGCCCGCTCATCGCCTGCGCGACGCCGTCGAAGCACTGCTTGTTCGCCAGCGGCCCGTCCTGGCCGAAGCCGGAGATGCGCGTCATCACCAGCCGCGGGTTGATCGCGTGGACGGCGTCCCAGCCGAGGCCCATCTTCTCCATCGTGCCGGGGCGGAAGTTCTCGACCAGCACGTCGGCCTGCGCGATCAGCTCGCGCAGCACGGCCAGGCCGTCCGGCTGGCGCAGGTCGATCGCGAGACTGCGCTTGTTGCGGTTGACGATGAAGGTGTAGAGACTGGTGTCGCCCACCGCCGGCAGCGCGCAGCGGGCGTACTCGCCCTCGCCCGGCGGCTCGATCTTGACGACCTCGGCCCCCATGTCGCCGAGGATCATGGCGCAGTAGGGCCCGGCGATGTAGCGGGAGAGATCGAGAATCCGCAAACCTTCGAGCGATGTCATGGCGTCGGGCAGTCGGTTGTTTGTTGTATTTGTTATATCATATTTGAACAGAACGACCACAAGGAGACCTCCGATGTTCCTGCGCCTGCGCCAGCTCTGCCTCGTCGCCGAGAAGCTGGACCCGGTCGTCGACACCCTGTGCCAGGTGTTCGGCGTGACGGTCTGCCACCGCGACCCCGAAGTCGGCCAGTTCGGCCTGCACAACGCGCTGATGCCGTTCGGCACCAGTTTCATCGAAGTGGTGGCGCCGGTGACCGAGGGCACGACCGCCGGCCGCTACCTGCAGCGCCGCGGCGGCGACGGCGGCTACATGGTGATCCTGGACAGCGAGGAGCTGCCGCGCTGGCGCCGCCATGTCGCCGAGATCGGCGTGCGCATCGCGGCGCCGCTCGCGCTCGGCGACTACGAAGGCGCGCAACTGCACCCGCGAGACACCGGCGGTGCGCTGCTCGAGATCAACACCACCCGGGGCAATGCCGACATCGAAGGCGCCTACTGGCCGGCCGGTCCGCACTGGCAGGACACGGTGCGCACCGACCGCGTGACCGCGATCACCGGCGCGGTGCTGCAGGGCGACGACCCGGCGCGGTTGGCGGCGCGCTGGGCGCAGATCCTGCAGCGCGAGCCGGTCGCGGTCGACGGAGAATGGTGCGTGCCGGTCGACAACGCGACACTGCGCTTCATCGCCGCCACCGATGGCCGCGGCGAGGGCCTGGCCGGCATCGACCTGGCCGTGGCCGATCGCGCCGCGATCGTCGACGCGGCGCGGAACCGCGGCTGCGTTGTCGACGGCCACCGGGTGATGATCGGCGGCGTTCAATTCAACTTGCAATCGACGGCCGGCGGCCGGGAGTGACTCTCATGGAACTGGCGTTCTCGACCGAGGAACAGGCGTTCGCGCAGCAGGTGCGCGAGTTCATCAGCACGAACCTGCCGCGCGACATCGCCGAGCGCGTGGAGCATGACCTGCACATGACGCGCGACGACACGATGCGCTGGCAGCAGATCCTCGGCCGCCAGGGCTGGCACGCCTACACCTGGCCGCGCGCGCACGGCGGGCCGGGCTGGAGCGCGGTGCAGCGCTACATCTTCGAGACGATCAGCGCCGAGCTGAACTGCCCGACGATCCAGCCGTTCGGGCCGCGCATGGTCGGCCCCGTGCTCTTCAACTTCGGCTCGGAGGCACAACAGGCGCAGCACCTGCCGGGCATCCGCGATTCGACGGTGTGGTGGTGCCAGGGCTACTCCGAGCCGGCCTCGGGCTCGGACCTGGCCTCGCTCGCCACCCGCGCGGAGGACCGCGGCGACCACTACCTCGTCAACGGCCAGAAGATCTGGACTTCCTACGCGCACCATGCCGACTGGATGTTCTGCCTGGTGCGCACCAGCCGCGAGGCGCGGCCGCAGTCGGGCATCTCGTTCGTGCTGATCGACATGAAGTCGCCCGGCGTCGAGGTCCAGCCGATCCCGATGCTCGAAGGCACGCACTCGTTCAACTCGGTGTTCCTGACCGACGTGAAGGTGCCGAAGGAAAACCTGGTCGGCGAAGAGGGCCAGGGCTGGACGTATGCCAAGTTCCTGCTGGAACACGAGCGGGTCGAGAACTCCAACATCGGCTTCTCGACCTTCGCGATGCGCCGCCTGCACCGCATGGCGCGCACCGTGCACTCGCGCGGTCGGCCGCTGATCGAGGACCCGCTGTTTCGCGCCAAGGTCTCGGCCGTCGAGGCGCAATTGAAGGCGCTGGAGGTCAACACTCTGCGCGCGCTGTCGGCGATGGGCAGCGGCAGTTCGCCGGGCGCGGGGCTGGCCTCGGCGCTGAAGATCCGCGGCACCGAGATCGGCCAGCGCATCACCGAGCTGCTGTTCGAGGCCGCCGGCCCGCAGGGTCACCGGGTGGACGCCGCGCTGCTGCACGGCGATGGCGACATGAGCAGCCTGGACGCGAGCCTTGGCGGCGCGCCGGCCAACTACTTCTGGCGCCGCGCGATGTCGATCTACGGCGGCAGCAACGAGATCCAGCGCAACATCATCGCCAAACAGGTGCTCGGACTGTGAAACTCTTCATCGCCAACCGCGCCGAGATCGCGGTCCGCATCGCCCGGGCCGCGCGCGACCTCGGCATCCCGACCGTCGCCGCGCATGCGGCCGACGACGTGCACTCGCTGCACGTGCGCCTCGCCGACGAATCGATCGCGCTGCCGGGCAGCGGGCCGCAGGCCTACCTCGACATCGTCGCCGTGGTCGACGCGGCGCGCCGCATGGGCTGCGACGCGCTGCACCCCGGCTACGGCTTCCTCAGCGAGCGTGCCGATTTCGCGACCGCCTGCGCCGCCGCGGGCCTGCGCTTCGTCGGCCCGACGCCCGAGCAGCTCACGGCCTTCGGCGACAAGGCCCGCGCCCGCGCGCTGGCGATCGCGCACGACGTGCCGGTGCTGGCCGGCACCGCGGCGGCCAACCTGCCGGCCCTGCAGGCCTTCTTCGCCGAGCAGCGACGCGCCGACCCGCAATGCGGCCTGATGCTCAAGGCGGTGGCCGGCGGTGGCGGTCGCGGCATGCGCCGCGTGCTCGAGCCGGCCGAACTGCCCGAAGCGTTCGCGCGCTGCAGCGCCGAAGCGCGCGCCGCGTTCGGCGTCGGCGAGGTGTACGCCGAACGGCTGATCGCGAACGCGCGCCACGTCGAGATCCAGGTGCTGGGCGACGGCGTCGACGTGATCGCCCTCGGCGAGCGCGAGTGCACCTTGCAGCGGCGCTTCCAGAAGCTGGTCGAGATCGCGCCGAGCCCGACGCTCACCCCTGCCCTGCGCGAGGCGCTCACGCGCGCGGCGCTGGCGCTGGCACGCGCCAGCGGCTACCGCAGCCTCGGCACGTTCGAGTTCCTGGTCGACGGCTCGGCGTTCGTCTTCATCGAGGCGAACCCGCGCATCCAGGTCGAGCACACGGTCACCGAGGTCGTCACCGGTCTCGATCTGGTGCAACTGCAGCTGGAGATCGCGGCCGGCAAGCGCCTGGCCGACCTCGGGCTCGACCCGGCCGCGCCGCCCGCGCCGCGCGGCCACGCGATCCAGTGGCGCATCAACGCCGAGACGCTGGATGCCGACGGCCAGGCGCGCGCCTCCAGTGGCCGGCTGACGCGCTGCGACTGGCCGAGCGGGCCGGGCGTGCGCGTCGATACGCACGCGGTCCAGGGCGCCGCGGTTTCGGCGCACTACGACACCCTGCTGGCCAAGCTGATCGTCAGCCACCCCGGTCCGAACTTCGCCGATGCGCTGCGGCGCTCGCGCGGCGCGTTGTCGGAATGCCGACTGCAGGGTGTCGCCACGAATCTGCCGCTGCTGCGCACGCTGGCCGCCGATCCGGCGGTGGCGCAACAGGCGCTGCACACGCGCTGGCTCGAATCGACCTGGCCGACGCTGCACGCGCAGCTCGCCGCGCACACCGATGCCGACACCGCCGAGCCCGGCCCGGCCGAACGCGCGCGCCGCCACGAGCACCCGGTGCCCGACGGCTTCGTCGCGTTGCGCGCGCCGATGGCCGCGCGCGTCGTCAGCTGCGCGGCCGTCGCGGGAGCCGAGCTGGCCGCGGGCGCTGACGCGATCGTCGTCGAGGCGATGAAGATGGAGCACCTGCTGCGCGCGCCGACGCGGGCGCGGGTGCACGAGGTCTGCGCCGTGCCCGGCGCGCTGGTCGAGGAAGGCGACGTGCTGCTCGTGCTCGAACCGCTGGAGGCGCAGGACGCCCAGGCCGCGAGCGACGACGTGGTCGACCTGGACGCGATCCGCCCCGACCTGCAGCGGGTGATCGACCGCGCCGCGTTCACGCTCGACGCGAACCGCGGCGCCGCCGTCGACCGGCGCCATGCCAGCGGCGGCCGCACCGCGCGCGAGAACATCGCCGACCTGTGCGACGCCGGCTCGTTCGACGAATACGGTGCGCTGGCGATCGCCGCCCAGTCGCGCCGCCGCGCGCACGACGACCTGGTCACCAACACGCCGGCCGACGGCATGGTCACCGGCCTGGGCACGGTCAACGCCGCGCTGTTCGGCCCCGAGCGCGCGCGCTGCGTGGTGATGGCCTACGACTTCACCGTGCTCGCCGGCACCCAGGGTATGCGCAACCACGCCAAGACCGACCGCATGCTCGGCCTGGCGCACAAGCTGCGGCTGCCCACCGTGCTGTTCGCCGAAGGCGGCGGCGGCCGCCCCGGCGACACCGATCACGCGCTGGTGGCCGGCCTGAACAACCACACCTTCACCGACTTCGCGGCGCTCTCGGGCAAGGTGCCGGTCGTCGGCATCGTGCACGGCCGCTGCTTCGCCGGCAATGCCGCGCTGGTGGGCTGCGCCGACGTGCTGATCGGCACCCGCGCCAGCAACCTCGGCATGGGGGGGCCGGCGATGATCGAGGGCGGCGGCCTGGGCGTGTTCGCGCCCGAAGACGTGGGCCCGTCGGCCGACCAGTGGCGCAACGGCGTGCTCGACGTGCTGGTCGACGACGAGGCGCAGGCTGTGGAAGCTGCGCGCCGCTACCTGGCGTTCTTCCAGGGCCGCGTGCCGCCCGGCCCCGCCGCCGATGCGCGGCGGCTGCGCACGCTGGTGCCCGAGAACCGCCTGCGCGCCTACGACGTGCGCGCCGTGATCGAGGCGCTCGCCGACACCGGTTCGGTGCTCGAACTGCGCGCCGGCTTCGGCGCCGGCATGATCACCGCGCTGGCGCGGATCGAGGGCCGCACGATCGGCATCTTCGCCAACAACCCGATGCACCTGGGCGGCGCCATCGACCCGCCGGCGGCCGACAAGGCGGCGCGCTTCATGCAGCTGTGCAACGCGCACGGCGTGCCGCTGCTGTCGCTGTGCGACACGCCGGGCTTCATGGTCGGCCCCGAAACCGAGCGCGAGGCGCAGGTGCGCCACGCCTGCCGGCTGTTCGTCAACGCCGCGCACCTCGAGGTGCCCTGCTTCACCGTCGTGCTGCGCAAGGGCTACGGCCTGGGCGCGCAGGCGATGGCGGTCGGCGGCTTCGACGCGCCGGTGTTCTGCGTCTCGTGGCCGACCGGCGAGTTCGGCGCGATGGGCCTGGAAGGCGCGGTCAAGCTCGGCTACCGCAAGGAGCTCGGCGCCGCCCCGGACGCCGCCGCCCGCGAGGCGCTGTACCAGCAGCTCGTGCGGCAGCAGTACGACAACGGCTCGGCGATCAACATGGCCGAGGTGCTGGAGATCGACGCGGTGATCGACCCGGCCGACACCCGCGGCTGGATCGTGCGCGGGCTCGACGCCGCGGCGCTCACCGCGCCTCAGCGTGGCGGGCGACGGTTCATCGACTGCTGGTGACGCGGAACGCCGCACGCAGCGAAGCGCCGATCAGCGCCTGCGCCGCTTCGGCTTCGGGCAGTACGCGGCCGAGCTTGATGAAATCGTGGGTGACGCCGCGCGCCAGTTCGAGCTCGACCGGCACGCCGGACGCGCGCAGGCGATCCGCATAGGCCACGCCCTCGTCGACCAGCGGATCACATTCGGCGAGCACGACGCAGGCCGGCGCCACGCCGTCGAGCGAGTCGGCTTCGAGCGGCGCGAAGCGCCAGTCGCGGCGCTGAGCGCGCTCGATGTACTGGTCGAAGAACCACGCGATGCTCTCGGCCTCGAGCAGGTAACCGCTCGCGAATTGCGCATGCGACGGCGTGTCGGCGAAGGCCGTCGTGCCTGGCGTGATCAGCAACTGCAACTGCAATGGCAGGCCGATGTCCCGCGCGTGCAGGGCGCAGGCCGCGGCCAGCGTGCCGCCGGCACTGTCGCCGCCGACGGCCAGGCGCGTGCCGTCCAGGCCGAGCGTCGCGCCGTGCGCGGCGAGCCACCGCATCGCGGCCCACGCGTCGTCCACGGCGACCGGGAAGCGGTGTTCGGGCGCGAGCCGGTAGTCGAGCGCGACGACCGCGGCCCCGCTGCGCAAGGCGAGCTGGCGGCACAGGCTGTCGTGGGTCTCGAGGCTGCCGATCGTGAAGCCGCCGCCGTGCAGGTACAGCAGCACCGGCAATCCCGTCGCGCGTGAATCGGCATAGAGGCGCGCCGGCAGCGGCGTGCCGTCACTGGCCGGAAGCGCCAGCTCCTCGACGCGGGCCAGCGGCGCGCGCGGCAGCTCGAGGATCTCGGCCGCAGCGTCGTACGAGCGCCGCGCCTCGGCCGGCGTCATCGTGTGGAACGGCGGGCGCTGCGCGCGGCGGATGTCCTCGAGCAGGGCCGCCATGCGGCGCGTCAGCGTCGGCGCGGGCATCGGGCGCGGGTCAGAAGATCGAGTCGCGGTCGACGCCCTGCCGCAGCATGCGGCGGCGCAGCTTGAGCAGGGCCTCCTGCTGGATCTGGCGGATGCGCTCGCGCGTCAGGCCGAGCCGGGCCGCGAGCACCTCGAGCGTCTCGGGCTCGCGGTCGCCCAGGCCGTAGCGCCCGGCGACGACCTCGCGTTCGCGCTCGTTGAGTTCGTCGAGGCCGTGGTTGAGCAGCAGCTCGACCTCGTTGCTCAGGGTCAGGCTCATCGGGTCGGTGGCGCCGTCGTCGGCGACGCCATCGAGCACCGAATCGCCGCTGCCGTCGGCGACGCCGCGGTCCATGGGCGCATCGAGCGAGGTCGGCTGCTCGGCGAATTTCAACAGCGCGTCGACCTCGCGCACCGGCCGCCCCAGCGCGAGCGCGACGTCGTCGACCCGCACCGGCCGGTCGCTGTGGCCGGCGCTGGCGGATTGCGCCTCGAGGGCACGCCGTGCCTTGAGCACCTGGTTCAGCTCGCGCACCACGTGCACCGGCAGCCGCACGAGACGCGCCTGGTGCATGATCGCGCGCTCGATGCTCTGGCGCACCCACCACGAGGCGTAGGTCGAGAAGCGGAAGCCGCGCTCGGGCTCGAACTTGCCGATCGAGTGCATCAGGCCGAGGTTGCCTTCCTCGATCAGGTCGGTCATCGGCAGGCCGCGGCCGAGGTAGTTCTTGGCGATGCTGACGACCAGCCGCAGGTTGTGCTCGATCATCGTCTGGCGGGCGGAGAAGTCACCCTGACGCGCGCGCGTGGCGGTCTCGAACTCCTGTTGAGGCGTGAGCAGCGGCGCGCGCCGGATCTCGCGCAGGTAGGTCTGCAGCGTGTTGCCGCTCTCGGCCTCGCCGGGCGCGATCTCGACCGGCTCCGCGGCGATCGCGCCGAGCACGTCGTCGACCGAGGGCTCGGCGTCGGGATCGGCCGCGGCATCTGCCGCGGTATCGGTGGCGGTGTCGACCGCGGTGCCGACACCCGGCATCGACAGCGCGGCCGCGCCGTTCAGGTGCGGTGCGGGCGTTGCGGGCGGCGCGGGGTCGATCGCCGGATCGAACCGTGGCGCCGCATCGAGCGCGCGGCCATCGAGCGGGGTGCGCTTTCTGGCCATCGCGTCATTCCCCGTGCACCGGCCCGTCAGCGCGGCGGCAGCAGGCGCGCCGGATCGATCGGCTTGCCCTGGCGACGAATCTCGAAATGCAGCTTCACGCCGTCCGCATCCGTCGAGCCCATCTCGGCGATCTTCTGGCCGCGGCGCACGCTTTGGTCTTCCTTGACGAGCAACGCCTGGTTGTGCGCGTAGGCCGTGAGGTAGGTGTTGTTGTGCTTCAGGATCACCAGGTTGCCGTAGCCGCGCAGGCCCGAGCCGGCGTAGACGACGCGGCCGTCGGCGGCGGCGAGCACCGGGTCGCCGGCCTTGCCCGCGAACACCAGGCCCTTGACCTTGCCTTCGTCGAACGGGGCGACGACCGAGCCGGCCGCGGGCCAGGCCCAGTTGACGTCGTCGTCACCTTCCCGCGCGATCGGCGCAGGCGGTGGCGAGGCGGCCGGTGCGGGGGTCGGCGCGGCCGCTGCCACGACCGGCGTCGGCGCGGAGGCCGCGCCGCTCGCGGCCGATGCCGCGGCTTTCGGGTCGAGCGGCCGGGTCTCGACGCGGGCGGTCGTGATCGGCTTGCTCGACGCCGCGTTCGGATCGACACCCGGCGGCAGCACGCGCAGCACCTGGCCGACCTCGATGATGTTCGGGTTCTCGATCGTGTTCCACTTGACGAGATCCTTCCAGTTCTGCCCGTTCTCCAGGCCGATGCGGATCAGCGTGTCGCCCGTCTTCACGGTGTAGTACCCGGGCTTGCCGGCGTTCTCCGCGCCCGGCAGCGGCTTGGTGGCCTCGACCGGTGCGGGCACCGGGGCCGTCGCCACCACGGGTGCCCTCTGGCCGGCGACGCGGTCCTCGACCGGCGCGCGGTTCGGCGCGCTCGTGCAGCCCGCCAGCAGCGCGCCGCCGACGAGCGCCAGCGCGCCCGTCCACCTCGTGTTCATCACCCACTCGTTCTTGTTCATCGTCATCCTGAAACCATGCCCGATTTTAGAGGGACGAAGTGCACCGCCTCGTAGGCGTTGTGTTCGAAACCCTGCTCGGTCCGGTCGACCACCATCAGCACCTGCCGATCGGAGCCGGCCTGACGGACCGGCGACACCAGGCGCCCGCCGATCGCGAGCTGTTCGAGCCAGGCCGGGGGCACGGCGTCGCCGCCGGCGGCCGCGATGATGCTGTCGTACGGCGCGTTCGGCGGGTGCCCCCGCATGCCGTCACCATACACCAGGCGCAGGTTGGCGGGCCGCCACGGCGCGAGCAGATCGCGCGCCTTGTCGTGCAGGGGGCGCAGGCGCTCGATCGAGATCACCTGCTTGGACAACTGCGCCAGCACCGCGGCCTGATAGCCGCAGCCGGTGCCGACCTCGAGCACGCGCCCGAGCGAGCCGGCCGCGCGCGCGTTGGCGCCGTTCATCATCAGCTCGATCATGCGGGCGACGACCGAGGGCTTGGAGATCGTCTGGCCGTGCCCGATCGGCAGGCTCGTGTCCTCGTAGGCCTGCGTGACCAGCGCCGCATCGACGAACAGGTGCCGCGGCACCGTGGCCATCGCCTCGAGGACCACGTCGTTCGACACGCCGGCCGTGCGCAGGCGCTGCGCCATGCGGCGCCGCACGTCGGCCGAATCGAGACCGAGCCCCGAGGGCGCGACGCGCCGCGCGGCGTCCGCATGCGCGTGCTCGACCAGGCGCTGCGGCCGCAGCACCGCGCGCGCCGCGGCCGCCGTGGCCTGCAGCTTCGGTGCGGTCGTCAGCGCGGGCGCTGCCACCGGGATCAACGGCGTGCGCGCGACCTTGATGCGCGAGCCGAGTTCGTTCAGGCGCAGCGGGAACTTCGCGGCACGCTTGTCCCCGCTGCTCATGCGCCTGCCTGATCCAGCCAGCGCGACCAGTCGGGCAAGGCCGCGTGCTCGGTCAGGTCGACCTGCAGCGGCGTGATCGAGACGTGGCCGCTGGCGGTGGCGTGAAAGTCGGTGCCGGGCCCGGCCTCGCGCGCATCGCCGGCGGGGCCGATCCAGTACATCGTGTCGCCGCGCGGGCTGGTCTGGGCGATCAGCGGCTCGCTCGCGTGACGCCGGCCCAGCCGCGTGACGAGGCGCGGCAAGGTGTCGGCGTCCGGCCGGTTCGGGATGTTGACGTTGAGCAGGTACGGCGTGCGCGACGGCGGCTTCGCGAGCACCGCCTGGATCACGCCACGCGCGACCCGCGCCGCGGCGTCGAGATCGCCCCAGCCCTTCTGGACCTGCGAGAACGCGATCGCGGGGATGCCGAACAGGAAGCCTTCCATCGCCGCGGCGACCGTGCCCGAATAGAGCGTGTCGTCGCCCATGTTGGCGCCGTTGTTTATGCCGGAGACGACCAGGTCGGGCCGGTTCGGCAGCACGCCGGTCAGCGCCAGATGCACGCAATCGGACGGCGTGCCGTTGATGTAGAGGAAGCCGTTGGTCGCGGTGTGCACGCTCAACGGCCGGCCGAGCGTGAGCGAGTTCGAGGTGCCGCTGGCGTTCTGCTCCGGGGCCACCACGTCGAGTTCGCCGAGCCCTTCGCAGGCCTTGACGAGGGCCGCGAGGCCGGGGGCGAGATAACCGTCGTCATTTGCTATGAGGATGCGCATGGATCAATTGTATGGACACGTCACTTGGGTGACGCAGGGGGTTTGCCTCGCTGCGTATCATCCCGCGCAACTTCAGAACTCCGAGGAGACACCATGCATGCCTGGCTGTGCGAGAACCCCATCGGCGTCGACGCCCTGGTCTGGAAAGAACTGCCGACGCCCGAGCCGCAGGCCGGCGAGGTGCGCGTCGCGATCAAGGCGGCGAGCCTGAACTTCCCCGACATCCTGATCGTGCAGAACAAGTACCAGATGAAGCCGCCGCTGCCGTTCGTGCCGGGCTCCGAGTACGCCGGCGTCGTCGAGGCGGTGGGCGCGGGCGTCACGCACCTGAAGGTCGGCGATCCGGTCGCGGCCTTCGGCGGCACCGGGGGCTTCGGCACGCATGCGATCGTCAAGGCCGCGCTGGCGATGCCCTTGCCGGCCGGGTTCCCGTTCGACGACGCCTCCGCCTTCGTGCTGACCTACGCGACCACGCACCACGCGCTGCTCGACCGCGCCGCCCTGAAGGCCGGCGAAACGGTGCTGGTGCTCGGCGCGGCGGGCGGTGTGGGCACGGCGGCCATCCAGATCGCCAAGGCGGTCGGGGCGCGCGTGATCGCGGCCGCCTCGAGCGACGCGAAGTGCGAGCTGTGCAAATCGCTGGGCGCGGACGCGACCATCAACTACAGCAGCGGCAACATCCGCGACGAGATCAAGGCGCTCACCGACGGCAAGGGCCCCGACGTGGTCTACGACCCGGTCGGCGGCGACCTGGCCGAGCCGGTGTTCCGCTCGATCGCGTGGCGCGGGCGCTACCTGGTCGTCGGCTTCGCGCAAGGCGGCATCCCGGCCCTGCCATGGAACCTGGCGCTGCTGAAGGGCGCGTCGATTGTCGGCGTGTTCTGGGGTGACTTCGCGCGGCGCGAGCCCCAGGCCAACGCGGCCGCGCTGGCCGAGCTGGCGCAGTGGTACGCACAGGGCAAGGTCAAGCCGGTGATCGACCAGCGGCTGCCCATGGACCGGTTGCTCGACGCGTTCGCGATCATGGCCAGCCGCCAGGTGCGCGGCAAGCTGGTGATGACGAACCCCTGAACCGTCTGTTTCGTGGGACGGCGTGGTCGGGTGGTTGCGCTACCATCGAACTCGATCACACGTACACCAACAACGAGGGCGGATCGAGATGCCAGTCAAGGTACTCATCGTCGAGGACAACCCGGTCGCGCGAAGCTTTCTGACCCGGGTCGTCCGCGAGAGCTTCAGCGATGCGCTCGTGATCACCGAAGCCGGCGACCTCGAAACCGCGCGCCGCCAGATCGGCCCGGTCCGTGCCGACGTGGCCGCTGTCGATCCGTTCAAGCTGATCCTCGTCGACCTCGAACTGCCGGACGGCAACGGCATGGAGCTGCTCGCCGAGCTCGGCGCCTACCCGGCGACCAAGATCGTCACCACCCTCTACTCGGACGACGACCACCTCTTCCCGGCACTGCAATGCGGTGCCGACGGCTACCTGCTGAAGGAAGACCGGTTCGAGGTGCTGGTGGAGGAGCTGCAGAAGATCGTGCGCGGCCAGCCGCCGCTGTCGCCGGCCATCGCGCGGCGCCTGCTGACCCACTTCCGCCACGGCCCTGCGGGCGGCCCGGCGCCGACATCGGGACCGGTCCCGCTCTCCTCCGGCTTCCAGAGCAGCCGCCCCGTGCCGATGGGGCGCGGCGCGCCGCTCGACCACGAGCGCCTGACGCCGCGCGAGAGCGAGGTGCTGACGTACCTGAGCAAGGGCTTCACGATCAAGGAGATCGCGAACCTGATGGGCATCAAGTGGTTCACGGTCAACGACCACATCAAGTCGATCTACAAGAAGTTGAACGTGTCCAGCCGCGCCGAAGCGGCGGTACTGGCCAGCAAGCAAGGGCTGGTCTGAGCTCGATGCCGTGGCGCATGAAGGCACCGATCGGCCGCGCATCCCCGGGCTGAACAACACCTGGCCGGGGCTCACCTCGCCCACGTGGACGGGGATCCCGGGCCCGATCGGCGATTCCGCACTCGATGCCTCCCTGAGCGACCGCGCGTCCGACAAGGCGAACTCGCCGGCGCACTGGACCGGCTGGCGGCTGTGGCTGCTGATGCTCATCGGCGCCGTGTGTGTGGTCGGCGCGCTGCTGCTGCTGCGCACACTCGCCGCCGCGCCCTACCTCGACGCCAACTGGCGTGTCGAGGCGCCCGGCCGGATCACGCTTGTCGCAAGCGACGACCCCGCGCTGCGCGGCCACGTGGGCCAGGTGCTGAAAGGCGCGATCGGCGGCACCGGCACCGTCGCGCTGAACGATGCGCTGGTGCTGCAGCGCGCGCCGCGCTGGGTGATCGACGATGCGCAGCGCCTGCGCCAGCAGCGCCTGCAGCAGGAGATGTCGGCCATCCTCGCGCAGCCCGAGGTCAGGCTGTTCTTTGCCGACGGCACCCGCGCGACCGTGGCACCGCAGCCGCGCGGCTGGTCGCGGCTGCCGCTCCTCACCGTTGCGCTGACGTTGTTCGCCATCGCGCTGATCCTGACGGGCTCGGCGGTGCTGCTCACCACCCTGTCGGCACGCAACGCGGTCTACGCGACCATGACCTTCTGCCAGGGCGGCAACCTGCTGTTCATCGCGGTCGAGAGTGCCTTCGATTTCGGGCTGCCGTCGCCGTTCGCCGCCTTGAACATCCCGGTGCGCACGGCGTTCGATCTGTGCACCGCGGCCGCGATGATCAATGCCGCCTGCCTGCACCCGCGCCGCCTGCCCGGCTCGGGCTGGATGGCGCTCGCCGGCTGGGCGCTCGCGATCGGGCTGGCGATCGGCGTGGGCGCCGGCGTCGTCGGCCATGCCTGGTGGTGGACGCAGGGGGCGGTCGTCGCGCTCGGGCTGGCGGCGATCGGGCTGCTCAGCTGGTCGTACCAGATCGAGCCGCATCCGTTCGCGATCGTGCTGCGCCGCTTCGGCATCGTCACCGTCGCCACCTGGGCGCTGCTCACGGTGGCACTGGCCGCGGCCGACCGGCATCCCGGGCTCACCCACAACGTCGCCGACATCGGCTCGCTGGTGTGGTACGTCTTCCTCGGGTCGCTGCTGCTGCTGGTGCCCTTCCTCGCGAAGTCGCAGAGCTTCATGCGCGAGTTCTCGCTGCTCGCGGCGATCAGCACGGTCGCGACCTCGCTGGACCTCCTGTTCGTGTCGGTGTTCGGGCTCGGCCAGTTCGGCTCGCTGACCCTGTCGCTGTTCCTGTCGCTCGCGGTCTACACCGGCGTGCGCCACTGGATCCTGGCCCAGCTCATGGGCAACAGCATGCAGACCACCGAGCGCATGTTCGAGCAGCTCTACCGCATCGCGCGCGAGGTCGAGGTCCAGCCCGAGCGGACGCCCGCCCTGCTCTCCCAGCTGCTGGCCGATCTGTTCGAGCCGCTCGAAGTCAACGCCGTCGAGCGCCGCACCGACAAGACGCGGGTCGCGCGCGACGGCTCGAGCATGCTGGTGCCGGTGCCGCTGCTCGGCGGCGACACCACGCCGCGCGGCTCGGTGCTGGTGCGGTTCGCGCAGCGCGGGCGCCGCCTGTTCACCTCGGAGGACGCGCGTCTCACCGACCGCGTGGTCGAGCAGCTGCGGCGCGCCGTGCACTTCGACAAGGCCGTCGAGCAGGGCCGCAGCGAGGAGCGGTTGCGCCTCGCGCAGGACCTGCACGACGACATCGGCGCGCGCCTGCTGACGCTGATGTACAAGGCCCAGTCGCCCGAGATGGAGGATTACGTCCGCCACACGCTGCAGGACCTGAAGACGCTGACGCGCGGCCTCGCGGCGTCCAACCACCGGCTCTCGCACGCCGCGGCGGAATGGAAGTCCGACCTGACCCACCGCCTCACCGCGGCGCATGTCGGCCTGAAGTGGACCTTCGTGTTCGACGACGACATCCTGCTCACGGTGGTGCACTGGTCGGCGCTGACGCGCATCCTTCGCGAACTCGTCAGCAACGCGATCACGCACGCGCAGGCGCAGCACCTGGAGATCGACTTCCGCCTCGAGAACGACCGCATCGAGCTGACGATCAGCGACAACGGCGTCGGCCGCAACCCGCGCGCCTGGTCGCACGGCCTCGGCCTGGGCGGTGTGCGCAAGCGGGTCAAGCAGCTCGGCGGCACGGTGGAGTGGCGCGAGGTCACGCCGAACGGCATCAGCTGCCGGGTCGTCATTCGCGACCTGTCCGCGCGCTGGTAGCCCGCGTCTCCGCTATAATCGTCGGCTCTACGGTGGCTGTAGCTCAGTTGGTAGAGTCCAGGATTGTGATTCCTGTTGTCGTGGGTTCGAGCCCCATCAGCCACCCCAGATCCAAATGAAAAAGCCGGGCCCAGTGCCCGGCTTTTTCATGTCTGTACGCGAGTGGTCCCGCGCGCGGCCTACTTGGCGGGCGCCGACGCGCCGTCGCTGCTGCCGGTGGGCAGCGCGCTCGGCCGGATCTCGACCTTGAAGCGACTCTTCAGCGCGGTGTAGTACGCCTGCGCCTCGGCCTCGCCCCACGCTTGCGCGTACTGCGCCTGCGCACGCGTTGCATCGGCGGTGGCCGGGTCGCGGCCCAGCACCTTGACGATCTTCGCGACCGCGTAGCCCTGGTCGCCGAGATCGACGCCGACGAAGGCCGGCAACTTGGCGGCCGGCGCCTTCAGTACCGCATCGACCAGTGCGCCCGGCAGTTCGCGCGGCTGCGCGCGCGAGACGGTCACCGGCGGCTCGGCCATCGCCGTCGCGGGCGCGGAACGCAGCTCGGCTAGACGAGCTTCGCCGAGCTGACGCGCCTTGGCGGCGGCCTGGACCACGATCAGGCGTTCGCGCAGGCCGGCCTTCACGTCGGCCAGGGGCAGCTGCCGCGCGGGCTCGTGCTTAACGACACGGCCCGAGACCAGCGTGCTGGCCGCGACCTCGATCGCCTCGGTGTTGCGCTTGTTGCGCACCGCGTCGGTGCCGAACAGCGCGTCGAGGAACTTGGGATTGGCGAGCACGCCGGTGGCGCCCGGCGCGGGCACGCGCTTCACGTTCTCGGCGGTGCGCAGCTCGAGCTTCAGCTTGTCGACCACCGGCTTCAGGCTGTCGGGCTGCTCGTAGACCGTGTTCGTGAACTCGACCGCCGCCTCGGAGAAGCGCTTCTGCGCGAGCTGCGTGCGGACCTCGTTCTCCAGGACCGCCTTGACGGCCTCGAACGGCTTCTTGTCGCCGCCGCGCACCGCCGTGAGCTTGAGGACGTGGTAGCCGAACTCGCTCTCGACCAGCTCGCCGATCTCGTCCGGCTTGAGCTTGAACGCGGCGTCTTCCAGCGGCTTGGCGGCCAGGCCGTCCCGCGCGAAGAACTCCAGATCGCCACCCTTCTCGGCCGAGCCCGGGTCATCGGAATTCTTGCGCGCCACGTCGGCGAACGAGGCCGGGTTCTTGCGGACCTCGGCCAGCAGGCCCTCGGCCTTGGTCTTCGCCTTGGCGCGATCGGCCGACGAGGCACCGGCATCCACCTTCACGAGGATGTGGCTGGCGCGTCGCTCTTCCGGCGTCGTGAAGCGGCGCTCATTGGCGGTGTAGTACTCGCGCAGTTCCTTCTCGGAAACGACCACGCCCTTCTTCAGCGACTCGAGGTCGAGCACCACGTACTCGATCGACTCGCTCTCCGGCGCCATGAACTGCGCGGCGTTGGCCGGATCCTTGTAGTACTTCTCGATGTCGGCATCGGTCGGCGCGACGGTGGCGATCGAGTCCTTGGTCGCGAAGCGCTGCACCTGCACCTCGCGCTGCTGGAACATCGCGTCCAGCGCGGCGGCCGTCACGGCCAGCGGCGCGGTCACGGTGCCGGTGATGCCGACCGCGACCTGGCGCTGCGAGAAATCCTGCCGCAGGCGCTGCGCGAACATCTCCGACGACATGCCCTGCGCCGACAGCGCGTCTTTGTTGACGCTGCCATCCGGGTTGCGCAGGAACGCGAACTGCGGATCGGTGGCGAACAGGCGCTGCAGGCGATCGTCGGTGATCGCGAGGTGCAGCTTGTCGGCCGCGGCGAGCATCACGCGGTCGCGCACCACCGCGTCGAGCGACTGGCGCTTCATCTCCGGCGTGTCGAACAGCTTCGGGTCGACATTGGGCATCTGCTGGCGGACACGGTCGATCTGCTCGCGCTGGGCGAGCTCCCACTCGTTGCGCGTGACCTTGCGGCCATCGACCTTCGCGACGGTGGCGTTGTCGTCGCCCATGAAGCTGCCGTAGCCCTCGTACACGCCGCCGCCCACGAACGCGAGGATCACGAACCCCAGAACGATCTGCAGCAGCCAGGTGTGCTTGCGGAAGAATTCAAACATCGAAAGCCTCTGTCAACGGCGGCCCGATCTCGATGGACCGGGCGCATGAGTTCGACGCACTGTGCGTCGGTGCAACCCGCGACCCAGATGCAACAAAGGCGAACCGAGGTTCGCCTTTGGCTGGGTGGCGGCTGCGATTCTAGCCGAGCCTGCGGGGCGTATCGCCCGGGTCGTGCGGCTGAACCGTGGTGCCGTCAGGGTGGTGGGTGCTGAGGGGTTCGAACCCCCGACCTACGCCTTGTAAGGGCGCCGCTCTACCAACTGAGCTAAGCACCCGGAAACCTGGTGCGCGATGGCCGCGGACCGATCAGTTCACCGCGTCCTTGAGGGCCTTGCCGGGACGGAACTTCGGCACCTTGGCCGCCTTGATCTTGATCGTCGCGCCGGTGCGCGGGTTGCGGCCGCTGCGTGCTGCACGCTTGCCGACGCTGAAAGTGCCGAAGCCGACGAGCGAGACAGTGTTGTTCTTCTTCAGCGTGGTCTTCACGCCGCCGATCACCGCTTCCAGGGCGCGGGCTGCCGCTGCCTTGGAGATGTCGGCCTGCTTGGCGATGTGCTCGATCAACTCGGATTTGTTCACGGGCCATTCCCCCTCTAAAGGTTTTTCACGAAGAATTCGGGTGGGTGTTCGGAGCGTGTGCGCTGACGCGGCAGCTCCAAACGATTACAGCCGCGCCCTCACTCAGTGTCAAGCGCGGAAGCGGATTCTATTCGTAATCGACGCCCGCTTCTTCGAGGGGAAGCACGTGCTTTCTCGCTTGACACGACCTCGCGCGCGCGGGGTTCGGGCTGCGTTATTGCGCTGCATCAAGTGGCGCGCGAAGGCGCTCGCACGACGAGTGCGACACCGCTGGCGGTGAGCACCATGCCGAGTGCCATGCTCCATGTGAACGCCTCGCCGAACAACAGCCACGCGAGCGCCGCGGTGCATGGCGGCACGAGGTACATCAGGCTCGTGACGGATGTCGCGGCACCGCGCTGAATGAGCAGGTACAGCAGCGAGCTGCCGCCGAGCGTGAGGGCCAGCACCGACCACGCCATCGCGCCGATCATCTGCGGGTCCCACGCGACCGGCTCGGCCTCGAGCAGCGCCAGCGGCGCGCTGACGGCCAGCGCCGCGAGCAACTGGATTGCGCTCGCGCTGCGCACGTCGCACGGCGCCACATGGCGCTTTTGGTAGAGCGTGCCGATCGTGATGCTGAACAGCGCGAAGATCGCCAGCGCCAGGTTCCAGTGCGTCACCTCGCCACCGCCGAGCTTGTGCCACACGACCAGCGTGAGCCCACCGAGGCCGAGCGCGAGGCCGAGCCATTGCTGCGGCAGCACGCGGCCGTGACCATCGCCGTTGCCGCGCGTGCTCCACGACATCCACAGTGCCGTCAGCACCGGTTGCAAGCCGACCAGCAAGGCCACGGTGCCCGCACCGATGCCGGCCTTCACGGCCGCCCACACGCCGCCGAGGTAGCCCGCATGGAGCAGCGTGCCGACGACCGCGAGGTGTCCCCATTGCGCGCGCTCGCGCGGCCACGGCACGTCGGCCCACAGCACCCACACGACGAAACACAGCAGCGACAGGCCGTAGCGGATCGAGAGGAAAGTCAGCGGCGGCGAATGCGGCATGCCGTAGCGCGCGACGATGAACCCGGTGCTCCAGATCAGCACGAAGACCCAGGGCATCGCGCGGACGAGCGCGTCGCGCTGTTCGCGACTCGTCACCGGGACAGCTCGCGGGACGAGCGCGGGGCCGCCATGGGCCCCGAAGAGGCCCACTTCGTGGACCTCGGCCGGCCCGCATCCCCTCGGGGGATCGAC
>JAZKIO010000011.1:0-12654 GCA_040384825.1 Pseudomonadota bacterium | reverse complement strand
ACTTCGACCTGCGCCCGAAGGGCATCATCCAGATGCTCGACCTGCTGCGCCCGATTTACGAGAAGACGGCCGCCTACGGCCACTTCGGCCGCGAGGAGCCGGAGTTCTCGTGGGAGAAGACCGACAAGTCCGCCGCGCTGCGCGCTGCAGCCGGGCTCTAAAGGAGAGGCGACGGGTCGATGGTCGAGATCAGGCAGGTCGAGACCTTCGACGAGGCCGCCCTGGCGGCGCTCGTCGAGCCGATCTTCGGTGACACCGCGCTGCAGCGCTACTTCGAGGCGCTCGATGGACCCGAGGTCTCGAGCGCCCGGAAAGCGCTGCGCGACTCGCAGCCCAAGCCCGAGCGCCTGCGGATCGGCGCGTTCGATGGCGAGCGCCTGATCGGCGCCAGTCGCGGTTGGTTCGAGGGCGTCAACTTCTACATCGGCATGTCGGCGGTCGATCCGGCCTATCGCCGGCAGGGCGTCTACACGCGGCTGCTGGCCGGTATGGAGGCGGCAGTTCGCGCGCGCGGCGGCGCGCAGATCGATTCCAACCATGTCGCGACCAACAACGCGGTGCTGATCGCCAAGCTCAAGCTCGGCTACGTGATCACCGGCGTCAAGTTCCTCGAATCGATGGGACTGCTGGTGCATTTGACCTTGCACCTCACGCCGGAACGCAAGGCACTGTTCACCAGCCGCACGGGCACGCTGCGGCCGGACCAGGCGGCGCCCTAACGCGCGCATAACGGCGGGCTTCCTAGAGTGGCCGGGTCCAACCCACCACGCTCAGGAGTTCGCCATGACTTTCCGCATCCCGTCACTCGTCGCGGCCGCAGCGCTCGTTGTCGCCGGCAGCGCGCACGCGCAGCTCGTCTTTTCCAGTGACTTCGAGAGCAGCCCGCCCGCCGCGCTGAACCCCGGCACCGCGCTGCTCACCGGCGTGCAGGGCTACGCCGGCCTCGGCCCGGCCGGCAACGTGTTCGGCGGGCAGTTCCTGCGCAGCGCCACGGCCAACAAGGTCACGCTGACACTGGCCGGCCTGCCGACCCACGACGCGCTCAGCGTGCAGTTCCTGTTCGCCGCGATCGATTCGCTCGACGGCACCGGCAGCTTCCCGTCGGGCGACTACTTCCGCATCGACATCGACGGCGTCACGCGCTTCCGCGAGTCGTTCGCGAACGCCACCGACTCGCAGATCCAGTCGTATGCGGCGCCGGCCGGCGTCGAGCTGGCGCGCAAGCTCGATCTCGGCTTTGGCGGCCCCGGTGGCTTCTACCGCGACAGCGCCTATGACCTCGGCGCCGACCCGAGCTTCCAGCAGTTCGCACACAGCGGGTCGGGCGTGACGATCGAGTTCTGGATGGAAGGCGTGGGCCTGCAGTCGCTGGACGACGAGTCCTGGGCGATGGACAACCTGCGCGTGACCGCCTTCAACGCGACCACGCCGCCGATCCCCGAGCCGTCGACCTACGCGCTGATGCTCGGCGGCCTGGGCGTGACGGCGTGGCTGGCCCGCCGCCGTCGCACGCGCTGACACGCTGAAGGTCCGAACCGCGTTCAGCCCAGGCGCGGCGGCAACGCCAGCAGCGCGCGGTTGACCTCGTTGCGCTGCAGGAAGCTGTGGCGGAACGCCTCCGGCACGTGCGCGTCGTGCACCGCCATCACCCAGTCGACGCCGGTGCGCGCGGCGCGGCGCGCGTCGGCGCGCTGGCCCACGGCCTCGAACACCTGTGCCGCCACCAGCCACAGCTCGGGCAGGTAGAACGTGTAGGGCTGGTGGTCGAGCGCGAGCTCGAGCGCGGCCTCCACGTGCGGCTGCGCGCGCGCCGCAGCGGCCAGCGCCAGCCCGCACGCCGCGGCGCGCACGTGGCCGGCGAGCGCCACGCCGAGACGTTCTCGGGCCGTCGCCCAGACCGCGAGGCTGGCGGCCAGCGCCTCGCCCTCGTCGGGCGGCACGAACCAGGTCGCGTGCAGCGTGGCCATGCGGTGGTAGATGTCGGCGGGGTCGGCGATCACCTGCAGCGCCTCGCGCAACAGCGGCCGGCCGTCGCCGCCGAGCTGGCGCAGCACGTCGGCACGGTGCACCAGCCGCATCATGGTGATGCCGGGGTGGACGTTCGGGCGCGGCGCCGCGAGCAGCGGCTGCGCGCGCTCGGGCTGGCCGAGGTGCTGGTAGACGACCGTCAGGCCATGCTCGGTGAACGCCAGGTCGCCGCCGAGTTGCGCCGCCTCGAACACCGCGTGGGCCTGTTCCAGCATCGCCAGCGCCTCGCCGTAGCGGCCGGCGTCGCGCAGCCGGTGGGCGACGGTCGCCTGCGTCTGCATCGCCCGCACGCGCGGCACGTCGCCGGCGCTCAGCACCATCCGCAAGGCCTGCTCGGCGACCTCGGCGGAGGCCTGCACCTGGCCCATCTTGGCCAGGGTGGCGGCGCGGTTCGACATCGCCTGCCAGACCAGGTCGCCGCGCGTCGCGATGCCGGGCAGCGCGAGCGCGCGGTCCCACGCGCCGAGCGCGTCACGCAGGCGGTCGCCGTAGTCGAGCGCATAGGCGAACGCCATCCAGAAGTCGAAGCGCAGGTCCAACGTCGGCAGCGCATCGGCGTGGTCCGCCTGCGGTTCGAGCAGCGCGATCGCTTCCTTCGCGCGCCGCAGGCCGCTCAGCGTGTAGGCCAGCGTGAGCGCCAGGGCGATCTCGAGCGGCCGATCGCCGAGCGCCCGCGCCGCGGCGAGCGCGGCGGGCGCCTGCGCCATCACCGGCTCGGTCTCGAAGTGCATCTCGTGCAGCTTGAGCCGCGCGTCCAGCACGCGCAGGCGCTCGCGCTCGGACTGCGCGAGCGTGGCCAGCACGTCGATGGCCGCGAGCGCGAGCTCGCCGAACTCGAACGCGGTGAACAGCTGGGCGCGCTGCAACCAGGCGTCGAAGCGCGCCGGGCCGTCGCCGGCCTGCTCGAAGGCCTGCGCCGCGCGCTCGAGCAGCGCGGCCGCGTCGAGCACGCGCACGCCGTGCCGCGCGCGCTCGGCGGCGCGCAGGAAGGCGGCGCCGGCCGGCGCGAACTGCCCGGCCGCCGACCAGTGCAGCGCGAGCCGCCCGGGCTCGCCGCCGTGCGCCGCGAGGAACTGCGCGATCTGCCCGTGCAGGTGGCGTGCGATCGGTTGCGGCACCGAGCCGAGCACCGCCTCGAAGATCAGGTCGTGCGCGAACGCGCCGTCCCGCAGCACTTGCGCGCGCTCCAGCTCGCTCCAGGCGTCGGCGAGGTCGAGCACCGGCACGGCGAGCACGGCGGTGGCCAGCGCGATCGAGAAGTCCTGGCCCGCGACGGCCGCGCAGCGCGCGAGCCGGACCGCGTCGCTCGACAAGCGCACCAGCCGCCGCTCGATCAGCCGCGCCACGCTGACCGGCCGCGGCAGCACGTCGAGCCCGCTGGCGCGGCCCTCGACCCACGCCTGTCGCAGCGTCTCCAGCGCGAACAGCGGGTTGCCGCCGGTGTGGCGGTGCAGCTGGCCGGCGAGCGCGCCGGCGTCGACGCCCTCCAGCGCCATCGACACGACCAGCGCCTCCAGCTGTTCGACACCCAGCGCGGCGAGCCGCAGCGGCTGCAGGCGCTGCGCATCGAGCAGCGTGTCGTGGACGCGTGCGAGCGTGCCCGGGCGGCCATCGTCCTCGCCCTCGGCGGGGCGCTGCGCGAACGCCCACAGCAGGCCGGGCACGGCCGCATCGGGCCCCGCCAGCGCGGCCAGCATCTCGAGGCTGGCCTCGTCGGCGAACTGCAGGTCGTCGAGCGCGAGCGCTTCGAGCCCGGCCGCGTGCGCCGCGCGCAGCAGCTCGGCCGCGCCGCGCTGCGCCGCCAGTTGCCGCCCGGCCGGCGTGCCGGCCGACACGACCGCGGGCAGCAGCGCCATCTCCGGCAGCAGCCGCGCCAGGTCTGCCCGCGGCGCGGCGGCCAGCGCCAGCGCCTGCGGCACGCGCTCGACCACCGCGCGCAGCAGCCGTGCGAGCGCCGCATGCGGCACGACCGCATTGCCGGGCCGCGCCGAGACCATCAGCCCGCCGGGGCGCGAC
This sequence comes from Pseudomonadota bacterium, assembly GCA_040384825.1. Taxonomy (GTDB): domain Bacteria; phylum Pseudomonadota; class Gammaproteobacteria; order Burkholderiales; family Burkholderiaceae_C; genus LMDS01. The sequence goes on along the minus strand of JAZKIO010000011.1, from coordinate 8,610 downwards.
GCGACGATCTCCTGCAGCAGCCGGGTCTTGCCCATGCCGGCCTCGCCGACGATCCAGACGATCTGCCCGGCCGCCCAGGCGGCGCCGGCGCGGCGCAGCTCGGCATCGCGGCCGATCAGGCGCGGCGGGCGTAGCACCGATGCCGGCAGGCGCCGGTCGGGCCCGGCCATCAGGCGCTCGCTGGCGACGATCGTGTCGAGCAGCGCGAGCGTCGGTGCCGACGGACGCGCGCCGATCTCGTCCTTCAGCATCCGCTCGCAGCGGTCGAACGCGAGCAGTGCGGCGGCGCGGTCGCCGGCCAGGTAGTGCAGGCGCATCACGCGCCGGTGCGCGTCCTCCGAGAGCGGCTCGAGTGCGAGCAGTTCGCCGGCATGCGAGAGCGCGTCGGCATGGTCGTTGGCCTGCTCGGCCATGTCGCACAACTCGACCAGCGACTGGCGCATGCGCACGCGCCGCCGGGCGCGCTGCTGCGCGAGCCACTCGCCGTAGCGGCGCCGACATCGTCGGGCACCTCGGCGAGCACGTCGTCGGCATCCTGCAGGTCGTGCACGACGCCCGGCGCGAGTGCGAGCACGGCCGTGCCCAGGACGAGGTCGACGCCGAGCAGCTTCTTGAGCTGGAACAGGCGCTGGCGCAAGGCGTTGCGCGCCGCCTCGGGCGCGCTCTGCGGCCACAGCAGTTGCGCCAGGCGGGTGCGCGGCGTGGCACCCTCCAGTGCGAGCCAGGCGAGCAGTGCGGCGTCGCGCGGCGCAAGCGGCAGCGGCCCCGCGCCGGCGCACTGCACGGTGGCCACGCCGGCGAGCGCCAGGCGCGCGATCTCCGCGACGGGCAACGGCACGGCGGCGGGACCGGACGGCGTCAGGGGCATGGCGCTGATTCTTGCAGGTGGGTGCGCGGCGACCGTAGCGCCGGCGGCGTTATGAAGGCGTTAGCGTCGTGCTGCGGGGCTTTGGTGGCGGCGATTCGGCATCATCGGCACATGCCGCTCACCCTCGACCACCTGCGCCGCTACGCGATCGCCCGCACGCTGTTCAAGCCGACCACGCTGGGCCGCGCGATCACGCGGCTCGGCTTCGTGCAGGCCGACCCGATCCGCGCGCCGGCGCGCGCGCAGGACCTGACGCTGCGCCACCGCGTCGTCGACTACCGCGCTGGCGACCTGGAGCGCCGCTACGCGCGCCTGGGCATCGAGGAGGACTTCTTCGTCAACTACGGCTTCCTGCCGCGCGCCCACCACGCGCTGATGCATCCCCGTGCGCCGCGCCGCGCCTGGACGCCGGCGCGCGCCGAGCAGGCGCAGGCGGTGCTGGAGTTCGTGCGCGCCCACGGCGCCGTGCACCCGCGCGCGGTCGACGCGCACTTCGCGCACGGCAAGGCCGTCAACTGGTTCGGCGGCTCGTCGAACGCCAGCACGCAGCTGCTCGACGAGATGCACTACCGCGGCCTGCTGCGCGTGGCGCGGCGCGACGGCGGCACGCGCGTCTACGCCGTGCGCAGCGGCGACGCGACCGCGCCCGACGTCGACACCGCCGCGGCGCGCATGGACGCGCTCGTCGACCTGGTTGTGGCCAAGTACGCGCCGCTGCCGTTCGCCACGCTCGGCCAGTTGATCAGCCACCTCGGCGTCGGCGCGCCGCAGTGGCGCGGCGAGCGCGCCGGCACGCTGGCGCGCGCCCGGCAGCGGCTGGCGCGCGAGCGGGTCGATGGCGTCGACTGGTACTGGCCGGCCGACGAGAAGCCGGCCTCGTCGCGCTGGCGCCCCGACGAGCAGGTGCGGCTGCTCACGCCGTTCGACCCGGTCGTCTGGGACCGGCGCCGCTTCGAGCTTTTCTGGGGCTGGGCCTACCGCTTCGAGGCCTACACGCCGTCGCCGAAGCGCCAGCTCGGCTACTACGCGCTGCCGCTGCTGTGGCACGAGCGGGTGATCGGCTGGGCCAATGCCGGCGTGCGGGGCGGGGCGCTCGACGTGCAGTTCGGCTACGTCGGCGGCAAGGCGCCGCGCGACGCGGCCTTTCGCAGCGCGCTCGGCGACGAGGTGGATCGGCTGCGCGGCTTCCTCGGGCTGGCGGACTGACTCAGGCCGGCCGCCCGTCGGCCGCCAGCGGCTTCTGCCCCCAGGCGATCAGCGCGCCGAGCAGCAGCACCGCCGCCGAACAGGCCAGCCCGCCGCGCAACCCGCCGGTGCCGTCGGCGACCCAGCCGACCAGCGTCGGGCCGACGATCTGCCCGGCCGCGAACACGATCGTGAACGCCGCGATCCCGGCCGGCCACGCGGCTGCCGGCAGGTTGTGCCGCACCAGCGCGGTCGTCGAGGCCACCACCGACAGGAACACGCCGCCGAACAGCACGCCGGAGGCGAACACCGCGACCGGGTGCGCGCTCGCCACCGGCAGCACGGTCGCGACCGCGAGCAGCGCGTTCAGCAGCCGCAGCGCGCCGCCGCCGCGCTCGCGCTGCAGCAGCCCGGCCCAGACGAACGACGAGCCCAGCACCGCCAGCCCCAGCAGGGCATAGAAGACGGTGATCGCGGTCGCATTCAGCTGCTGCTCGCGCAGCAGCGTGACGACGAAGGTCATGTAGCCGATGTAGCCGAGGCCGAAGCAGAAGTACGCAGCCAGCCCGCACCCGAATTGAGACCAGCGGAACGGCGCCGAGGCGCCGCCGCGCACCGCCGCGGCCGGCGCCAGGCCGCGCGTCACGTGCCCGGTGATGGCGGTGGCGACGAGCGCCGCCGCGCCGAGCGCGACCCACGCCCATTGCCACGCGTGCGCGCCGGGCAGCGCGCTCAGCGGCGGCACCAGCAGCGCCGAGATCACGATGCCGACACCGGTGCCCCCGTAGTAGATGCCGAGCACCAGCCCGGCGCTCGGCGCGCGCGCGGCCGCACCGGACGGTGCGCGGTTGCTCAGCTGCGCCGCGAGCAGCCCGCCGGAGACGAAGGTGGCGGCGCTCGCCACGCCGGTGAGTCCGCGCAGCAGGTAGAGCGCGGCATCGGACGTCACCGCCCCGTGCGCGGCGAGCAGCAGCGCCGAGCCGAACCCGCCCGCGAGCAGCGCACGGCGCGCGCCGAAGCGCCGCAGCCAGCCCGGCGCGAGCAGCGCGCCCACCAGGTAGCCGGCAGCGTTGACGGTGTTCATCGCACCGGCCACCGTGTAACTCCAGCCGAGATCGGCGCGCATCGGCGGCAGCAGCAGCGCATACGAGAAGCGCGCCAGCCCGAGCGACACCGCGGCGGCGAGCGCCAGCGCCGCGGCGATGACGAGCGTCGAATGATCGGGGGCGGCGCTCGCGGTGTCGGTGGTCATCGGGGCTGCGGTGAGGCGTGGACGGACAGTCTTGCACAAGCGCGGTGCGCACCGTTGTGGACGCGCCATGCGCTCTTGTCCTACCGCGTGTCGAGTGCTGCGGTGCTGGCGAGGGAGCGGCCGGCACGATCCAATAGCGGCTCAGCTTCCGCCTCACCGCTCACCCCCATGTCAGACACCCTCACGCCCGACGCGCCGGCCGCTGCCGCCGCCCCGACCCCGCGCGCCCCTGCGCCTGCCGCAACCGCCGCGCGCATCTTCGACGTCGACTGCACGCTGGCCTACCAGGTCAACGGCCCGACCGATTTCCTGTTCCAGATCCATGCGCTCGACGGCATGGACCAGCGCGTGCTGGAGGAATCGCTCGTCGTCACGCCGCCGCTGAAGCAGCACGTGTACTGCGATCCGAGCGTCGGCCACCGCTTCCTGCGGCTGCACGCCGATGCCGGCCCGGTCGAGTTGCACTACCGCGCGAGCGTGGAGCGCCGGCCGGTCGAGGTCGACCTGAACGCCGGCGAGATGCCGATCGCCGAGTTGCCGGACGAGCTGCTGCACAACCTGAACCCGACGCGCTACTGCGAGTCCGACCTGCTCGGCCGCGCGGCGCAGATGCAGTTCGGCGACCTGCCGCCCGGCCACGCGCGCGTGCAGGCGATCGTCGACTGGATCTACGACAACGTGGCCTACCAGATCGGCTCGACGCAGGCGACGACCACCTCGCGCGACGTGTTCGTGCAGCGCGCCGGCGTGTGCCGCGACTTCGCGCACCTGGGCGTGACCTTCTGCCGCGCGCTGAACATCCCGGCGCGTCTGGTCGTGGGCTACGCGCGCTTCGAGGAGCCGCCGCCGGATTTCCACGCGATCTTCGAGGCCTACCTCGGCGGGCGCTGGGTGTTGTTCGACGCGACGCGCATGTCGCCGCCGGAGGACTTGATCCGCATCGCCACCGGGCGCGACGCCAAGGACGTGGCGTTCGCGACGATCTTCGGCCCGGCGACGATGACTTCCATGAACCCGTTGATCACCGCGCGCTGATCACCCGGCGCGCCACCTCGGCGAACCCGGCGCCGCGCGCGCCGTCCGTCAGGTAGGCCGGCCACGTGGTCAGCTGCGCCGCGAACGCCATCAGGTTGGCGACGCCCACGCTGAGCGGGAAGTGGCCGAACATCAGCTGGTCGTTGGTCGAATCGCCGACGTAGACCCAGTCCGCCCGCTCGATCTCCAGATCGCGCCCCAGCAGGCGCTGCACGATCCACTGCGCGCCGCTCAGCTTGGTGTGGTCGCCGAACCAGCCGTTGATGTGGATCGAGCTGACGGTCGCGTTCATGCCGGCCGCGCGCATCACCGCGACGACCGCTTCGATCTGCGCCGACGAGAGGTGCGCGAACTCGCTGTGGTCGATCGCGATGTCGGTGACGCGGCCCGGGCTGTCCTGCGCGAGGGTCGCCCCCGGCACCTCGCGCAGCACCTGCGCCGCGACTTCACGCAGCCGCGCCGCGTTGTGACGGCGCGTGGCGGCGTCCTGCGCGTATTCGATCGCGAGCGCGCCGGGCTCGCGGAACAGCGCCACCGCGCCGTTCTCCGCCACGATCGCGTCGATCGGCCAGGCGCGCGCGAACGGCTCGCTCCAGCCCATCGGGCGGCCGGTGATCGCGATGACGGGCAGGCCGGCGGCATGCAACGCGCCGAGCGCGTCGAGCGCCTCCGGCGTGATCGCGCCGGCGGTGGTCAGCGTGTCGTCGATGTCGGTCAGCACGCCGCGCACGCGGCGCGCGTCGGCGTCCGGCAGTTCGGCCCAGGGGCGGGTGGAAGTCACACTCATGCCCGCGAGTCTTGCACAGGGCTTTTGCGCGGCGCGCTGCGGTCGCCTACAATCCGTCCACTTTCCGAGGAGCGTTGCAAGGCCCGCCGCTGATCTAGTCCAGCGAGCGTCCCCAGGCTCGGAATTTGAATTGCAACTGCGCTCACCCGCACGATTCGACCTCGTGGGTGAGTTCCAACTTTCCCCCAAGTCTCGCGTGCGGGTTCCTCAATTCCTGGAGCCCGATATGAACGCCGTTCTCAAACCCACCGCTGACTTCGCCATCGCCGATCCCTCCCTCGCCGCCTGGGGCCGCAAGGAAGTCAAGATCGCCGAAACCGAGATGCCCGGCCTGATGGCCATCCGCGAGGAATTCGCGAAGAGCAAGCCGCTGAAGGGCGCGCGCATCACCGGCAGCATCCACATGACGATCCAGACCGCCGTGCTGGTCGAGACGCTGCAGGCGCTCGGCGCCAGCGTCCGCTGGGCCTCGTGCAACATCTTCTCGACGCAGGACCACGCCGCCGCCGCGCTCGTGGCCGAAGGCACGCCGGTGTTCGCGCACAAGGGCGAGACGCTGGCCGAGTACTGGGACTTCACCCACCGCATCTTCGAGTTCGGCGCCAAGGGCTCGGAAGGCGAAGGCCCGAACATGATCCTGGACGACGGCGGCGACGCGACGCTGCTGATGATCCTGGGCCAGAAAGCGGAGAAGGACCAATCCGTCATCGCCAACCCGACCAGCGAAGAAGAGACCTGCCTGTACGCCGCGATCAAGGCGAAGCTCGCCGTCGATGCGACCTGGTACACCCGCAAGGCCGCGCAGATCATCGGCGTGACCGAAGAGACGACGACCGGCGTGCACCGCCTGAAGGAGATGAGCGCGAAGGGCACGCTGCCGTTCCGCGCCATCAACGTCAACGACAGCGTCACCAAGAGCAAGTTCGACAACCTGTACGGCTGCCGCGAGTCGCTGGTCGACGGCATCAAGCGCGCCACCGACGTGATGATCGCCGGCAAGGTCGCGGTCGTGGCCGGCTACGGCGACGTGGGCAAGGGCTCGGCGCAGGCGCTGCGTGCCTTGAGCGCGCAGGTCTGGGTCACCGAGATCGACCCGATCAACGCGCTGCAGGCGACGATGGAAGGCTACAAGGTCGTGACGATGGAGTACGCCGCCGACAAGGCCGACATCTTCGTCACCACCACGGGCAACAAGGGCATCATCCGCCACGAGCACATGGCCGCGATGAAGGACCAGGCGATCGTCTGCAACATCGGCCACTTCGACAACGAGATCGACATCGCGTCGCTCGAGAAGTACGTGTGGGACGAGATCAAGCCGCAGGTCGATCACATCACCTTCCCGGACGGCAAGAAGATCATCATGCTGGCCAAGGGCCGCCTGGTGAACCTGGGCTGCGGCACGGGCCACCCGAGCTTCGTGATGAGCTCCAGCTTCGCGAACCAGACGATCGCGCAGATCGAGCTGTACTCGCACCCGGACAGCTACGACATCGGCAAGGTCTACGTGCTGCCGAAGCACCTCGACGAGAAGGTCGCGCGCCTGCACCTCAAGAAGGTCGGCGCGATGCTGACCGAACTGACGGACGAGCAGGCTGCCTACATCGGCGTGCCGAAGCAGGGCCCGTACAAGCCGGATACCTACCGGTACTGATCGGTGCGCGCTGACCAACTGCTGGTGCAGCGCAGCCTCGCGCCCACGCGATCGGCCGCCCAGCGGCTGATCGATGCGGGCGCCGTGCGCTGGCTCGGCCCGAAGGGCTGGGCCGTGCCGCGCAAGGCGGGCGAGGAGCTGCCCGACGGTTGCCAGATCGAGGTCACCGACGATGCGGAGCTGCGCTTCGTCTCGCGCGGCGGGCTCAAGCTCGACGCGGCGCTGGCGCAGTGCGGCGTCGACGTGACCGGCCTGAACTGCCTCGATGTCGGCCAGAGCACCGGTGGCTTCACCGATGCGCTGCTGCAGCGGGGCGCGGCGCGCGTGGTCGGCCTCGATGTCGGGCGCGCGCAGCTCGCGGCGTCGCTCGTGGGCGATGCGCGGGTGGTCACGCACGAAGGGCTGAACGCGCGCGATGTGAGCGGCTCGGCGTTCGAGCTGGAAGAGCCGCCGCATTCGTTCGACATCGTCGTCGCCGACCTGTCCTTCATCACGCTGACCCACGTGCTGCCGACGATTGCGACCTGGCTCGCGCCGGCCGGTCACGCCGTGCTGCTGGTCAAGCCGCAGTTCGAGCTGCAGCCGGAGGACATCGGCAAGGGCGGGCTCGTGAAGCACGAGTCGGCCTACCCGCGCGTCGAGAAGCGCATCCGCGAGGCGTGCGAGGCGCTCGGCCTGACCGTGCGCGATTACTTTGCCAGCACCGTCACCGGTGGCGACGGCAATCGAGAATTCTTTGTCTGGGCCTGCCCTGCTGCAGCGCCCGCTTGAGGAGAGGCGCCATGACGGCAGCCCGAGTGGTCCCCATCAGTTTCGAGTTCTTCCCGCCCAACACGCCGATCGGTGACGAGAAGCTCAAGGGCGTCGTGCAGGAGCTCGGCGCGCTCGCGCCCGAGTTCTTCAGCGTCACCTACGGCGCGGGCGGCTCGACGCGCGAGAAGACGCTCGCGACCGTGACGGCGATTGCCGCGGCCGGCTTCGAGGCTGCGCCGCACCTGTCGTGCGTCGGCTCGACGCGCGCCGGTCTCACCGAGATCCTCGCGACCTACCGCGCGCAGAACATCCGCCGCATCGTCGCGCTTCGCGGCGACATGCCCAGCGGCACGCACCTGGGCGGCGACTTCCGCTACGCCGCTGACCTGGTGGCGTTCATCCGCGAGACCCAGGGGCCGGACTGGCACATCGAGGTCGCGGCCTATCCCGAGTACCACCCCGAGCAGCGCTACGCGGCGCGCGACCTCGCGCACTACGTCACCAAGGTCAAGGCCGGCGCGAACTCGGCGATCACGCAGTTCTTCTTCAACGCCGACGCGTACTTCCACTTCATCGAGGCGACCACCAAGCTCGGCGCCACCGCGCCGGTCGTGCCCGGCATCATGCCGTTCCACAACTTCGCGAAGATCGCGCAGTTCGCGGCCCGCGACGGCATCGAGATCCCGCGCTGGATCGCGCTGAAGATGGAGGGCTACATGGACGACACCGCGTCGATCCGCGCCTTCGGCATCGACGTGGTCACCGAGCTGTGCGAGCGCCTGATCGCGGGTGGCGCGCCGGGGCTGCACTTCTACACGATGAATCAGGCGCCGGTGACTGTCGAAATTTGTCGGCGGTTGGTGGCGGGTTGATCTTGTGATCGGTTGATGGGTCGATAGGTCGAGCGCGTCGCGGCAGGCGGCACCCGGCAGGGGCTCATCCGGTGGCGGTCGATGCTGCGCATCGACTCCGCTCCGGTGCTCGGTCCGAGGTCGCGCCGCAGAACTCGCTACGTTCGCTTCGCTCACTGCACTCGGACAACCGCGGCGAGTCAGATCACGAAGCGCGCTGCGCGC
>JAZKIO010000010.1:0-4888 GCA_040384825.1 Pseudomonadota bacterium | reverse complement strand
TCGGGTTGATCTCGATCTCGACCGTGTCGTCCACCTCGGGGTAGACGAACAGGCTGGCGAAGCTGGTGTGGCGCCCGCCGGCCGAGTCGAACGGGCTCTTGCGCACGAGGCGGTGCACGCCGGTCTCGGTGCGCAGCAGCCCGAACGCGTAGTCGCCCTCGACCTTGATGGTGGCGCTCTTGATGCCGGCGATGTCGCCCGCGGTCTCGTCCTCCATCGTCGTCTTGAAGCCCTTGCGCTCGGCGTACTTCAGGTACTGGCGCAGCAGCATGCCGGCCCAGTCGCAGGCCTCGGTCCCGCCGGCACCGGCCTGGATGTCGATGAAGCAGTTGCTCGGGTCGAGCGGGTTGTTGAACATGCGGCGGAACTCGAGCTGCGCCACCGTTTCCTCGAGCTTGGCGGCGTCGTCGCGGATCGCGAGGAGGCCGGCGTCGTCACCTTCCTCCTTCGACATCTCGAAGAGTTCGGTGTTGTCCGACAGGTTGCTCGTGAGGTGGTCGATCGTCTCGACGACCGTCTCCAGCGTCCGCTTCTCGCGGCCCAGCTCCTGGGCGCGCTTCGGCTCGTCCCAGACCTTGGGGTTCTCGAGCGCGGCGTTGACCTCGTTCAGTCGCAGTGCTTTGCGATCGTAGTCAAAGATACCCCCGGAGATCGACCGTGCGCTTCGTCAGGTCGACCAGGGAGTTGCCGATGGCATTGATGTGTTCGACGTCCATGGGGAAAGCTTTCGTGAGGTGGAGCCTGGGCGGCTCGAAGCGCGCGATTTTACGTTGCGCGCCGCAGCCTCGGGTCAGGCGCCCAGGAAGGCCTCGAGCCGCTGCGCCAGCGCTTCCGGCTGGTCGTGGTGCAGCATGTGCCCGGCCGGCGACAGCGTGTGCCGCTCGACCTGCTTCACCACGTCGAGCCGCTCGTGGAACTCGGCCTTGGTGTAGCGCGTCCCCCACCAGCCGGAGATGTCGGTCTGGTCGCCCTCGACCCACAGCACCGGGGCGGTGATCAGCTTCCAGGTCTCGAGCACCTCGTCGCGCTGGTAGAGCGTCGGCGTGCCGCGCTTGTGGGCCGGATCGCCAAGGATCTCGAAGCGGCCGTCGGCACGCTGCCGTGACCAGTGCTGCGCCAGCCACGCCGCGCGCTGCGGCGGCAGCAGCGGGTTGGTCTTGCGCAGGCGCGCGGCCACCTCGGCCAGCGTCGCGTAGTCGCGCAGCGCCATCGGCTGCTTCAGCTCGTCCAGCCACTGCACGATGCGCTTCGGCGATTGCGCGGGTTTCGTCGCCGGCATGCCGAAGCCTTCGAGGTTGACGAGCCGGCGGATGCGCTGCGGGCGCAGCCCGGCGTAGAGCATCACCGCGTTGCCGCCCATGCTGTGGCCGAGCAGGTCGATGGGCCGGTCGGGCGCGGCATCGAAGAACAACTGGTCGACCGCGGCGTCGAGATCGCCCAGGTAATCGGGCAGCCAGTAGGTGTCGGTCGCGGGCGAATCCGTCAGGCCGAAGCCGCGCCAGTCGAACGCCAGCACGTGGCGGTCGCTCGGCAACGCGTCGACGACGAACTGGAAGGACGCCGCCACGTCCATCCAGCCGTGCTGCATCAGCAGCGGCGGACGCTCCGGCGTGACCATCGAGGCGTCGCCCCATTCGAGCACGTGGTGGCGCAGGCCGCGCACGGTGATGAAGCGGCTGCGGCTGGGGCGCCGCACGGCGTAGTCGTTGGAAGCGAGGGCTGTCGTCGTCATGCGCGGCACTGTACGCGGCGCGGCGGCTGCGCGCTGTCGGCGCCGCGACAGCCGATGCGAGAATGCCGCGATGACGCCCGCCCTGCCTTCCGACCTGCCTGCTTCCCTCCCGTTCGCCCTGCGCAACGCCGAACTGCGGGACGTCGGCGCCATCGTCCAGCTGATCCGCGACCTCGCCGAGTTCGAGCAGCTGACGCACCTGCTGCAGGTCACGCCCGAGAAGCTGCGGCCGCAACTGTTCGGCGAGCGGCCGGCGGCCGAGGCGCTGGTGGCCGAGCGGGGCGGCGAGGTCGTCGCGTTCGCGCTGTTCTTCACCAATTTCTCGACCTTCCTGGCGCAGCCGGGGCTGTACCTGGAAGACCTGTACGTCAAGCCCGCGCACCGCGGCGCCGGCATCGGCCGCGCGCTGCTGAAGCGGCTCGCCGCGCTGGCAACCGAGCGCCAGTACGGCCGCTTCGAATGGAGCGTGCTCGACTGGAACGAGAACGCGATCCGCTTCTACCAGGGCATGGGCGCGACCGTGATGCCCGATTGGCGCATCTGCCGGGTGACCGGCGACGCGCTGCACGCGATGGCCGACTCCGCATGACCGACCGCTACGCCGAACTGCACCGCGAATTCCGCTGGCATGTCCCGGCGCGCTTCAACATCGCCGAAGCCTGCTGCGCCCGCTGGGCCCGCGACACGCCGCAGGCCATCGCGATCCGCCACGAGCACGAGGACGGGCGGCAGGCGTCCTGCACCTACCGCGACCTGCAGCGCGAGGCGAACCGCCTGTCGAACGCCTTGAAGCGCCTCGGCGTCGCGCGCGGCGACCGGGTCGCGATCGTGATGCCGCAGCGCATCGAGACGGCGGTGGCGCACATCGCGATCTACCAGCTCGGCGCCGTCGCGATGCCGCTGTCGATGCTGTTCGGCCCCGAGGCGCTGGAGTACCGGCTCAACGACAGCGACGCGCGCATCGCGCTCGTCGACGAGAGCGGCATCGCCAACCTGCGCGAGGCGCGGCCCGCGTGCGCAGCGCTGCGCACGGTGATCGCGGTCGGCGGCGCGCAGGGGCAGGGCGACCTGGACTGGACGGCCGTCTGCGCCGACGAACGCGCCACCTTCACCGCCGTGAAGACCGCCTGCGACGATGCCGCCGTGCTGATCTACACCAGCGGCACCACCGGCCCGCCGAAGGGCGCGCTGATCCCGCACCGCGCGCTGATCGGCAACCTCAGCGGCTTCGTCGCGAGCCAGAACTGGTTTCCGCAGGATGACTCGGTTTTCTGGTCACCGGCCGACTGGGCGTGGACCGGCGGCCTGATGGACGCGTTGCTGCCCACGCTGTACTTCGGCCGCACCATCGTCGGCTACCAGGGCCGCTTCTCGCCCGAGACCGCGTTCGGCCTGATGGAGCGCCACCGCGTCACCCACACCTTCCTGTTCCCGACCGCGCTGAAGGCGATGATGAAGGCGGTGCCCGCGCCGCGCGAACGCTACGCGCTGCAACTGCGCGCGATCATGAGCGCCGGCGAGGCCGTCGGCGACGCGGTGTTCGCGTGGTGCCGCGATGCGCTCGGCGTCCCGGTCAACGAGATGTTCGGCCAGACCGAGGTGAACTACATCGTCGGCAACTCGCACGCGCAGTGGCCGGCGCGCCCCGGCAGCATGGGCCGCCCGTACCCCGGCCACCGCGTCGCGGTGATCGACGACGCCGGCCACGAGTGCCCGCGCGGCACGCCCGGCGACGTGGCGCTGCACCGCCGCGACGTGCACGGCGATCCCGACCCGGTGTTCTTCCTCGGCTACTGGAAGAACGACGCCGCCACGCGCGCCAAGTTCACCGGCGACCCGGCCAGCAGCTGGTGCCGCACCGGCGACATGGCGGTGATGGATGCCGACGGCTACCTCTGGTACCACGGCCGCAGCGACGACGTGTTCAAGGCCGCCGGCTACCGCATCGGCCCGAGCGAGATCGAGAACTGCCTGGTCAAGCACGCCGCGGTCGCGAACGCCGCGGTCGTGCCCAAGCCGGACGCCGAGCGCGGCGCGGTCGTCAAGGCCTTCGTCGTGCTGGCGCCGGGGTTCGAAGGCACGCCGAAGCTGGTCGAGGAACTGCAGCGCCACGTGCGCGGCAAGCTCGCGCCCTACGAGTACCCCAAGGAAATCGAGTTCATCGACGCGCTGCCGATGACGACGACCGGCAAGGTGCAACGGCGCGTGTTGCGGCTTCAGGAAGAGGCGCGGGCGGCACAGCGCGCCGCCGATTGAACGGGCCTGCGCACCGCGCGAGCTGATCGTCAGTCGGGCAGCTCGAGCAGCTTCAACCGTTGCACCTTGCCCGACGGCCCGCGCGGCAGTTCGGTCACGAAACGCAGCCGCTTCGGCGTCTTGTAGCGGCCGAGGTGCTCGAGGCAGAACGCGCGCAGCTCGTCCTCGCTGCAGGCCGCGCCTTCGCGCAGCACCACGCAGGCCATGATCTCCTGGCCGTAGTGCGGGTCGGGGATGCCGACCGCGGCAGCGTCGAGCACGGCGGGGTGGGCGAGCAGCGCCTCGTCGATCTCGCGCGGCGCGATGTTCTCGCCGCCCTTGATGATCAACTCCTTGATCCGGCCGGTGACGAAGAAGAAGCCGTCGGCGTCGCGGTGACCGAGGTCGCCGGTGCGCAGCCAGCCGTCGGGCGTGAAGCTGGCGCGGGTCGCTTCGTCGTTCTTGTAGTAGCCGCGCATCACGTTCGGGCCGCGGATCGCGAGCTCGCCGGTCGTGCCGTCCGCCACCGGCTGCAGCGCGGCGTCGACGATGCGCGCCTCGCAGCCCGAGGCGCGGCCGACCGAGCCCAGCTTGCGGCGCGGCGCGTCGAGCGGGTTCGAGAACGAGGGCGCGACGGTCTCGGTCAGCCCCATCGTCTCGATGATGCCGATGCCGAACTTCGCCTCGAACGCGCGGTGGTGCTCGGGCGGCAGCGCGGCCGAGGCGCTGCGGCAGAAGCGGATGCCGGCGGTCTGTTCGCGCGGCGGCGTCTCGCCTTCGAGCAGGTAAGAGATCATCGTCGGCACGAGGTTGATCCACGTGCAGCCGGCCGCCTGCTCCCAGAAGCGCGCGGCCGAGAACTTCGGCGGCATCGCCAGGCTGCCGCCGTGCGCGAGCGGCGCCAGCATCGTCACCGCGAAC
>JAZKIO010000009.1:0-43844 GCA_040384825.1 Pseudomonadota bacterium | reverse complement strand
AAGCGCGGCGACATCGGCAGCACCGCCGAGCAGTACGCGCGCGAGGTGTTCGAGCGCTACCGCGCCGACGCCGTCACGCTGTCGCCGTTCATGGGCTTCGATTCGATCGAGCCCTACCTGGCCTACGAGGGCAAGGGCGCGATCCTGCTGTGCCGCACCTCCAACCCGGGCGGCTCCGACCTGCAGGCCCAGACGCTGCCGAACGGCGACAAGCTGTTCGAGCACATCGCCCGGCTCGCGGCCGGCGCGTGGAACCGCTCCGGTCAGCTGGCGCTGGTGGTCGGCGCCACCTTCCCGGCCGAGATCGAACGCGTGCGTGAACTGGCTCCGACGCTGCCGCTGCTGATCCCGGGCATCGGCGCGCAGGGCGGCGATGCGGCCGCCACGGTGCGCGCCGGCTGGCGCCCGGGCGCGCCGATCATCGTGAGTTCGTCGCGCGCCGTGCTGTACGCGAGCCGCGGCGACAACTTCGCCGAGGCCGCCCGCAGCGCCGCCCTGGATGCACGCACCGAGCTCAACGCGGCGCGGCCCGCGCACTGAGGCGGCGGGGTGTCGGACAGTTGTCGGATGGCGGCCCGTCAAATGACCGAATGCCCCTCAGATTGCGCGTCGCGGGCGCGCCTCGGCTCTTAACATCCGGGAGCGCTGACGGCACCCCCCGAATGATCACGATCCTCCCGGCTGACGCTCGACTGGCTGATTCCGCCGCGTGGATCATCGGTCGGTTCTTCTTCGGCACGATCGCCGCGGCGACGCTGGCGAGCGCGGCGATCCTGAGCGTGCTGCCGCCCGGCCTGCCGCTGTGGGTGCGGGTCGGGCTGGTCGCCGGACTGAGCGGCTTCGCGCTGTTCGCCGCCGTGATGGCGCGCATGAGTTCGCGCCCCGACTTCAAGGTGCGACGCAACATGTTCGCCACGGCGATGCTGGCGATCTTCCTGAGCGGCTGCGTCGCCGCGGGGCTCGGCCACGGCCTGCACAGCCCGGTGATGGGGTTCTGCATCCTGATCGTCTTCGCGGTGGGCGCGCTCACCGGGATGCGCTGGGCGATGGCGCTCGGCGGCTTCGCGGTGGCGCAGCTGCTGCTCCTCGCCTGGCTGGAGGCGACCGGCATCACGACCCCGCCCCAGCCGCCGGCGCCCCTGACGCTGGGCTTCCTGTACCAGGCGTTGATGCTGACGTGTGCGGTGGCCGGCGGCACGCTGATCGCGCATGTTCTGGAGTACTACATGCGCGCGGCGCAGGAGCGCGAGCAGCGCTTCCGCGGCCTGCTGCGCATCGCCGCCGACTGGTACTGGGAGCAGGACCGGCAGTTCCAGTTCACGCGCGTGGCCCGCGTCACGGCCGACGTCGCCGAGCCCGGCATCGCCGAGTCACCGCCGTGGGACCCGCGGCGCATGGGCCTCAGCGACGAACAGCTCGACGCGCACCATGCCGACCTGGAAGCGCACCGCCCGTTCAGCGGCGTGCTGGCGCGGCGCCGTGAGCCCAACGGCCAGCTGCGCACGGTCAGCGTCAGCGGCGAGCCCAAGTTCGACGAGAACGGCGCGTTCAGCGGCTACTGGGGCGTGGCCCGCGACGTCACCGAGGAGATGCGGGTGCAGCGCGCCGTCGCGGCCAGCGAGACCCGCTACCGCGAGCTGTTCACGCGCTCGCCGTCGCCGCTGTTCCTGCACCGGCGCGGAGTGATCTTCGATGCCAACGAGGCCGCCGCCCGGCTGTTCGGCTTCCCGAACGCGGCGGCGATGAATGGCATGAACATCCTGACCCTGCACCCGCCGGGCGCCCAGCGCGAGCGGGTCAGCGAACGCCTGGCGCAGCTCGAGGCCATGCCGCTCGGCGACGGCCTGTCGGTGGCCGACTTCCAGCTCCGCGCGGTCGACGGCCGGCCGCTCAGCGTGCAGGCGACGGCGGTGCGGGTCGACACCGTCAGCGGGCCGGCCAACCTCTCGATCTTCTTCGACATCACGGCGCGCAAGGCCGCCGAAGGCGCGCTGCGGCGCAGCGAGGCGATGCTCTCGCACCTGTTCGCGACCAGCCCCGACTGCATCGCGCTGACCGAAATGGAGACGGGGCGCTACACGCTCGTCAACCCGGCGTTCTGCCGCGTCACCGGCTACCGCGCCGAGGAGGTCGTGGGCCGCACCGGCGCCGAGCTCGGCCTGTGGGCCGATCCGGCCCAGGCCAGCCTCCTGCTCACGCGGCTCGACCGCGACGGCACCGTGCTCGACATGCCGGCCGCGTTCACCACCAAGTCGGGCGTGCAGGTGTCGATGCTGCTCGGGGCCGGGCGGTTCGAGATGGACCGGCGCGACTACCTCGTCGTCAATGCGCGCGACGTGACCGAGAGCGAGCGCACCCGGCTGCAGCACGCCGCGATCCTCGAACGCGCCTCGATCGGCATCGCCTTCACGCGCGCGGGCCGCTTCGTGCAGGCCAACCCGTATTTCGAGCGCATGTTCGGCTGGCCGGCCGGCACGCTGCAGGGCGAGCCGGGCTCGGTGGTCTGGGCCAGCGACCGGGACTACCGCGAGATCAGCGAACTCGCCGGCCCGCTGCTGGCGACCGGCCAGCCGTTCGAGGTCGAACGCCGCGTCAGCCGCCGCGACGGCAGCCGCTTCTGGAGCCGCCTGCTGGCGCAGGTCGTGGACCGCAACGACCCGGTCGACGGCGGCACGATCTGGATCGCCGAGGACGTGACCGAACGGCGCCGCCTCGACGCCGCGCTGGCCGCCGCGCGCGACGCGGCCGAGGCCGCGAGCCGGGCCAAGAGCGCGTTCCTCGCCAACACCAGCCACGAGATCCGCACGCCGCTGAACGGCCTGCTCGGCCTGGCGCGGCTGGCGATGGAGCCCGATCTGCCCGAAGCGCGGCGCCAGCAGTACCTGGCGCAGATCATCGACAGCGCCGAGGGGCTGGGCGGCATCATGTCGGACATCCTCGACGTCTCGAAGATCGAGGCCGGCAAGATCGCGCTCGAGGACACGCCGTTCGACCTGCGCGAGACCCTGAAGGCGGTGCACCACGCCTACGACGCGCTGGCCTCCGTCAAGGGCCTGACGCTGCTGCTGGCGATCGACGAGCCGGTGCCGGCCGTGGTGCGCGGCGATCCGGTGCGGGTGCGCCAGATCCTGTCGAACTTCATCACCAACGCGCTCAAGTTCACCGAGCGCGGCCATGTGCGCATCGAAGCCGGCGTGCGGGCCAGCGGTGCCGTGCGGCTGGCCGTGTCGGACACCGGCCCGGGCGTCGCCGCCGAGACCCAGGCGCGGCTGTTCACGCCGTTCTCGCAGGGCGACTCGTCGACGACGCGGCGGTTCGGCGGCACCGGCCTGGGTCTGTCGATCTGCCGTGAGCTGGCGCAGCTGATGGGCGGCAGCGTCGGCGTCGACAGCGCGCCCGGCGCGGGCAGCACTTTCTGGGCCGACCTGCCGCTGCCGCGCAGCGCGCCGACGCAGCCCTCGGCCAGCACCGAGGCCGACGAGATCGCGCTGCTCGCCGACGCGCGCGTGCTGATGGTCGAGGACAACCCGGTGAACATGATGATCGCGGTGGCGATGCTCGAGCACTGGGGCGTGCGCGTGGCGCAGGCGCACGACGGCCGCGAGGCGGTCGACGCGGTGCACGCGGCCGCCCGCGACGGCCAGGCCTTCGACGCCGTGCTGATGGACGTGCAGATGCCGGTGATGGGCGGACACGAGGCGGCGCGCGAACTGCGCCGCCACTACCCGCCCGAGGTGCTGCCGATCGTCGCGCTGACCGCCGCGGCGCTGGTCTCCGAGCGCGCCGAGGCGCTGGACGCCGGCATGAACGATTTCCTCACCAAGCCGATCGACGCCGGCAAGCTGCGCCGCACGCTCGCGGCGCTGGTGCCCGCGCGGGCTCAGGCCCGGTAGTAGACGATCTGGTGGCTGCTCGCGAGCAGCTGCCGGTCGCGGCCCCAGACCTCGGCGCTCTGGTCGAAGTAGCCGTTGCGGAAGTTGAGCGCGCGCGCCGTGCCGAGCACGTGGTGCTCGCCCTGGGCCGCCAGCATCGCCGCGTCGGCATGGAAGTAGGTGGTCAGCGAGACGGTGCCGATCGGCGTGATCTCGCGCCGGCGCACGAAGATGCGCGGGAAGAAGGTGTCGCACAGCGACGCGAGCGAGGCGAAGTCGAGCGGCCGCGGCGGCTCGTCGCGCAGCCAGACGTGGGTGGTCGAGTCGGGCTGGTGCGCCGCGTCGAAGACCTCGGGCATCGGGCCGTGCGCGAAGCGCATGTCGTAGTGGCGCGTCCACGCGGGCCGGCCGATCGTCGGCGCGCGCACCAGCGCGTCGGGCGGCGCGATGTCGGCCGGCGGCGCGGCCTCGGGTGCCGACCAGGTCTCGCGGCGCAGCGCGAACACCGCCGTGCCGCTGGCCGCGACCTCGCCGCCCTGCGACAGCTCGATCGCCCAGTGCTGGGTGGAACGGTTGGTGCGCAGCGGCCGCGCGACGAGCTCGAATTCGCCGTCGGCCAGGGCCGCGGCGAAGTTGACGGTCAATGCGACCGGGTCGCCCTGGCGGGCCGGGTGCATCAGGCAGGCCTGCAGCACGCACGCGGCGGTCACGCCGCCGAACGGGCCGACCATGTTCGCGTAGGCCGGGCTGGTGCGACCGCGGAAGCGGCCGTCCGACAGGGGTTCGAGCAGGGTGGCGGTATCGAAGGGATGCATGGGGTTCGGGGTCGAATCAGCCGGTGCGGTGGTGGGCGAACGCCAGCACCACCGGCAGCACCAGCTCGGGGATCAGGTAGGCGAGCCAGACGGCCGCCGGCTTCGGCAGCCCGACCTTCGCGATCGAGACCAGCCGGCCGAGGCCGGCCAGCAGCACGCCGAACGCGAGCAGGTAGACCAGCGTGCCCTGCTCGCGCACGGTGAGCGCGGCCCACAGGGCGATCAGCCCGGTCGAGAAGTACACGCCAGCCATGAAGCGGTGCACGTTGTCCAGGCGCGGCGTGGTGTCGGGCTGGCCGAGCACGAACTGCAGCGCACCGCCGAAGAGCGCGATCGCCGCGATCAGGAACAGGCAGACCTGCACGACGACCTGGCTGGTCAGGAGGGGCGCTTCGGGGGTCATGGCAGGTCTCGGTCGGCAGCGAAGGAAAACGTCATTCTGGACGCGCGGCGCCCCTCACGCCACGAGGGGCAGCGTGCGCAGGCGCCGCCCGGTGAGCACGAACATCGCGTTGGCGACCGCCGGCGCGATCGGCGGCGTGCCCGGCTCGCCGACGCCGCCCGGCGAGCGCGTGCTCGGCACCAGGTGGGTCTCGATGCGCGGCGTCTCGGCCAGGCGCACGACCGGGTGGTTCGGGAAGTTGGTCTGGCGCACCACGCTGGCGTCGATGTCGATGCGGCCGTACAGCGCCGCGCTGAGGCCGAACACGATGCCGCTCTCCATCTGCTGCGCGACGATGCCCGGGTTCACGACCGTGCCCACGTCGGCCGCGCAGACCACGCGCCGCACCCGCGGCCGACCGCCCTCGATCGAGACCTCGACCACCTGCGCGACGATGCTGTTGAAGCTGTCGTGCAGCGCCACGCCGCGCGCCACGCCGGCCGGCAGAGGCTGCCCCCAGCCGGCCTTCTCGGCCGCGAGCCGCAGCACCGCCGCATGGCGCGGCGCGGCGGCGAGCAGCGCGAGGCGGAACGCGACCGGGTCCTGCTTCGCCTCCTGCGCGAGCTCGTCGATGAAGCCCTCGGAGAAGAACGCGTTGTGCGAGTGGCCGACCGAGCGCCAGAAGCCCACCGGCACGCCGCTGCGTGTGGCGACATGCGCCATGCGCTGGTTCGCGATGCCGTACGGCAGGTCGATCAGGCCCTCGGCCGCGGTCTTGTCCGGCATGTCGACCGGGCCGGAGAGCGCCGGCAGGCTGCGCGCCATCCAGCGCGGCGTGATCGCGTCGCCGGCGCTGGTGATGCGCAGCGATGTCGGCATGCCGGTCGCGTCCAGGCTGGCCTGCAGCAGCGCCACGCCGGCCGGGCGGTAGAAGTCGTGCGTCAGGTCTTCCTCGCGCGACCAGACGAGCTGTACCGGCCGCCCGCCGGTCTCCATCGCGATGCGCACCGCCTGACCGACCACGTCGACGTCGAGCCGGCGCCCGAAGCCGCCGCCGAGGTAGGTGACGTGGACCGTCACCGCCTCCGGCGCGACGCCGGCGACCCGCGCGGCGATCTCGCGCGCCGCGCCCGGCACCTGCGTGGGCACCCAGACTTCGACCCGGCCGTCGGCGACGCGCGCGGTGCAGTTGATCGGCTCCATCGGCGCGTGGGCCAGATAGGGCGCACTGTAGAGCTGCTCGACCTGGCGCGCCGCGGCGTTGACCGCGACAGTCACGTCCCCGCGGCTATGGAAGGTCGTGCCGCCACCCTCTGCGGCTGCGCTGCGGGCCGTGCGTTCCAGCGCGGCGGCGATCGCCGCGCTCGACACCGTGCCCGCCGGCGGCGCCTGCCACTCGACCTGCAGCGCCAGCGCGCCGCGCTGCGCATGCCAGGTGCTGCGACCGACGACCGCGAGCGCCGCGGTCGAGCCGGCGACCGGCCCGAGCCGCACGACCCGCTCGACCCCGGGCAGCGCCATCGCCGCCTCGACACGCACCGCGCCCGGCGCACCGCCGAGCATCGGGCTGTGGCGCACGGCCGCGTAGACCATGCCGGGCAGGCGCACGTCGATGCCGAAGCGCGCGCTGCCGTCGATCTTGGCGGCGAGGTCGATGCGCGGCGCGGCGGTGCCGATCAGCGTCCAGTCCTTCGGCGCCTTGAGCACCACGTCGCCCGGCGGCGTGGCGGCCGCGGCCTTCGCGAACAGGCCGTAGTGCCCCTGCGGGCCGGAGGCGTGGCTGATCACACCGTTCTTCACGCCCAGTTCGGCGACCGGCAGCTTCCACGCCAGCGAGGCGGCGCCCAGCAGCTGCGCCCGCGCGGTGGCGGCCGCGAGGCGCAGCACGTCCCACGCGTCGGCCACGGTCGAAGAGCCGCCCGTCATGTTGATGCCGAGCTCGCGCGCGAGCTTGGCGACCATCCACTGGCCGGAGCGGACCATCGCGGTCTCGTGCCCGGCCTCCGAATCGGCCGGGTGGAAGGGCAGCGTCGCGACGAAGCCGGCCACGTTGCCGTACAGCGCCTCGGGCCCGGCCTGCACCAGCCGCAGCTTGGCGAGCGAGAGGTCGAGTTCCTCGGCGACCAGCATCTCCAGCGCGGTGTGCACGCCCTGCCCCATCTCGCTGCGGTGCATCGCGAGCACGGCCGTGCCGTCCTCGGCGATCCGGATCCAGCCGTTCAGGCCGATCTCGCCCGGCACGACCGGCAAGGAGTCGGCGCTGCCGAGCCGGCTGCGCGGCGGCAGCGCGCCCCAGCCGACCACCAGCGCCCCCGCGGCGCCCAGGCCGCTCAGCAACAGGGTGCGGCGCTTCATGGCCGGGTGCGCGCGAGCCGGGTCGGGCCAGCCGGCCGCATCGCCGCCGCGGCGCTGCGGATCGCCGCGCGGATGCGCGGGTAGGTGCCGCAGCGGCAGATGTTGGTGATCGCGGCGTCGATGTCGGCGTCGCTCGGGTTCGGCTTCGCGGCGATCAGCGCGGCCGCCGCCATCAGCATGCCGCTCTGGCAGTAGCCGCACTGCGGCACCTGGTGCTCGACCCAGGCCGTCTGCAGCGGGTGCGGCGCCGCGGCGCTGCCCAGCGCCTCGATCGTGACGATGCGCTTGCCCGCCATGCCCGCCAGCGGCGTGACGCAGCTGCGCACGGCCTGGCCGTCCACCTGCACCGTGCAGGCCCCGCACGCCGACACGCCGCAGCCGAACTTGGTGCCGGTCAGGCCCAGCACGTCGCGCAGCGCCCACAGCAGCGGCATGGCCGGGTCGATGGCCTCGTCCGGCAGGGTGCGGGTCTGGCCGTTGATCGAAAGCTCCACGCGGTCTCCAGGTTCTTCGGGGCGGCCCGATTCTGCGGCATTTCGCGGGGCGTCCGGACGGGCCGGCGCACTCGTGTTCCACTGGCGTCGACGACATCACGACCGCTGCGCGACATGACCACATCCGCCCTCGCCCACCTGCCCGAATCGGGCGAACCCGAGCTCCTGTACCTGCTGTTCCACGGCGTCGGCGCGACCGCCGACGCGATGGTGCCGCTGGCGCGTCGCCTGGTGCAGACCTACCCGCAGGCCGCGGTGCTGTGCCTGAACGCGCCCGACCCGTTCGACGCGGTCCCGGGCGGCGGCCCGGGCCACCAGTGGTTCTCGGTCCGCGGCGTCGACGAGCAGAACCGCCCGGCCCGCGTGGCCGCCGCGCTGCCCGGCTTCGTCGCCACCGTGCGGGCGCTGCAACTGCGCTTCGGCATGGCCTGGGAACGCACCGCGCTGGCGGGCTTCTCGCAGGGCGCGATCATGGCGCTCGAGGCGGTGCAGGCCGAGCCGCTGCTCGCCGGCCGCGTGCTGGCGTTCGCCGGCCGCCATGCCACCGCCCCGGCCCACGCCCCGCTCGACACCACGGTGCACCTGCTCCACGGCCTGGCCGACACGGTGATCCCGGCCGCGGCGGCAGTCGACTCGGCCCAGACGCTGGTCGAGCTCGGCGCCGACGTGACCGCCGACGTGCTGCCCGGTATCGGCCACGAGCTGCACCCGGCGCTGATCGACCGCGCGATCGAGCAGCTGCGCACCTTCCTGCCGAAGAGGGTCTGGCAGGCGGCGCTCAACGAGGCGCCGGTGCTGCCGCGCAGCGCGTCCAGCACCGAGCTCGGCGACTGACGGCGTCGCGGTGCCTCAGCCCCGCGGCTCGAGCAGGTCCCAGAGGTTGCCACAGACGTCGCGGAACACCGCGACGGTGCCGTGCGGCTCCTCGACCGGGTCGCGCACGAAGACGACGCCGCGCTCGACGTAGGCCCGGTAGTCGCGCCAGAAGTCGTCGGTGTAGAGGAACAGGAACACGCGCCCGCCGGTCTGGTCGCCGATGCGCGACGCCTGCGCGTCGTTCGCGGCGCGCGCCAGCAGCAGCCGCGCGCCGCCGGCCGGGCCGGGCGGCGCGACCACGACCCAGCGCTTGCCTTGCGCGGGCACGTCCGAGTCCTCGACCAGCGTGAAGCCGAGCGTGCCGACATAGAACGCGATCGCCGCGTCGTAGTCGCGCACCACGATGGAGACCAGGGCGAGGTGCTGGGCCACTGCGCGGGGGCCCGCCGATCAGCCGAAGACGGTGTCGCTCTCGGCGTGGCCGCTGCTGAGGAACAGCCGCAGCAGCGGGCCGTTGCCGTCCTGCTCCCAGACCCGGCCCTGCACCGCGAACTGGCGGCCGCCGATGCGCAGCACGTCGCCGACCAGCGGCGCGACGGTGTGGCCCTGCCAGAACTTCGGCATCGTGAGCGACGAGCGGCGCATCCAGGCCTGATCGTCCATCGAGAAGACCGGAACGATCCGAAGGTTCTGCGGGTCCATGCCGGCCACTCCTGCGCGTGAGAAAAAAGAGGATGCGAGCTTAGCGCGTCGCCGCGGCACTCACGAGGACGACCGACTCATGGCGTGCGCGGAAAGCCGCACTGGCTGGCCGGATCGGGCACTTCCGTGCACTGGCGGAAGCCCTCCGGGCGGGTCGCGCCATTGACGATCTTGTACTGCGCGAAGCATTCCTGGCTCTCGGTGTAGCGCCGCTGCCAGCCGGCGCAGTCGCTCGTGTCGTTGGCGACCGGCCGCGGGGCCGCGCCGATCGCCCCGGCCGGCGCGCCGCCGAGCGTCGCCGCCGGTGCGGGTGCGGAGGCCGCCGGCACCGGCCGCGCGCCGCCGGCCTGACGCGCGCGCGCCTCGGCGATCGCGCGCTGCGCCGGGGTGAGTTCGTAGGCGGCGGAGTCGACGCGGGTCGCGCGCGCCCGGTACTTCGGGGGCACGGTGTCGGAGAGATGCGTCTTGCCGGCGTCGTCGACCCAGCGGTAGATGTCGGCCGCATGCGCCGCCGGGACGAGGCAGATCGCGGCGCCGGCGAGCGCCAGCAGGAGACGAAGGTTCATCGCACGCTCCGGTGGTCGGGACGGCCCGATCTGACCACCCCGCGGCGCTGCTCGCCCGCGGCGGGCGCGATGCCGCACCCGGCCCCGGGGGCAATCGCGCCGCGCGACGGCTCAGCCGCGCTTGCCGCCCAGCACCAGCAGCAGCCCGCCGACGACGATGGCGCCGACGCCGGCCCACATCGGCACGTTGACGGTCTCCTTCTGCTTGGCCGAGACCTCGAGCGGCCCGAGCTTCACGACGGTGGTGTCCTTGGTGTAGCTGAAGCTGCCGTAGGCCAACCCCAGGACACCGGCGACGATCAACACGATGGCGACCAACTTGAGGGGATTCATGGGCAAGGGCTCCTGGTTGTTTGCGCGATTGGAGCACGCCGCGGCGCCGGGGCCGCGGACATCGTCAGTCGAGGACGACCTCGGTGCGCACCACGCCGGCCCGCTCGGCCCGCGCGGTCAGCGCGAGGCGCGTGCCCTGGGGCGCGCGCACCACCCACTCGACGACGGCGCGGTCGCCGGTGACCTCGCGGTTCGGCAGGAAGGCCTGCAGCGACGCCTTCGGCGCGTGCCCTTCGAGGTGCGGCCCTTCGACGCGCGGCTTGCCGCCGATCAGCGACACCTTCGGCTGGTTCGGCGGCAGGTGGATCTCGAAGATCACGCCGCGCACGACCTTGCGCGCCAGCGCGCGCTTCGTCACCGCCGCGGACAGCCAGCCGGCGTTGCCGACCGCGAAGCGGATGCGCCAGGTGTCCGGCCCGAGCGCGCGCACCTCCGTGCGCAGCAGTTCGAGCTTGGGCAGGCTGAGCGCGATCTGGTTCATCCAGGCCGGGAAGCGCGCGACCTCGCGCTCGCGCAGCTGCGGCGGCGGATTGCGCCAGTAGTTCATCTTGTCCCAGCCGCCGATCTCGACCGCGCCGAGCTGCGGGTGCATGAAGGGGCGCCAGTCGGGGTGGGCGTCGCCGCCGCACTGCTCGTCGCTCCACTTGAGCAGCTTCAGGTCGTCTTCGACCGGGTGATCGCGGTACCAGTCGATCCACTTGTAGTCGGTGATGCCGGCGGCCTTGTTCGGGCCCCACAGCTCGACCACCCAGAACAGCGCGCCCAGGTGCTCGTAGAGCCAGTCCTGCGTGCCGCCGATCGTCTCCTTGGGGTGGTACTTGAAGTCGTGCCAGATGCTGACCGCGGGGTAGCCCGTCAGCTCGGTGCCGAGCGCGCTGAAGCGCTTGATCGACCAGAGGTCCTCCGGGATCATGTCGTCGTCGCTCATGGTCCCCATCGGCCGCAGGATCACGCCGCTGTGGGTGTGATAGCTGATCGCGGCGCCGATGTTCGGGTGGGCGAGCACGAAGTCGACCATCGCCTTGACCTCGGGCTCGCTGGTCGGGTAGTCGCCGGCGCCGGCCTGCTCGAACTCCTGGCGCCAGAAGGCCGGGAAGTTGCGGTTCAGGTCCAGGCCCTCCGGGTCCTTGTTGACCTGCACCGTCAGGCCGTCGTAATTGGTCAGCGAGCCTTCGGGCATCAGCCGGTAGTACTCGCCGCCGAACTCGCCGGGACGCCGCGGCACCATCAGGCGCGGGTCGCGGTCGCACTTCTTGTAGCCGCCGTGCGGGTCGGGGATGCGCATGAACAGCACCCGGCCGTCGCCGTCGATGTCCTCGACCGTCAGGCCCTCGATGTGGTCCTCGTCGTACGGGTAGCGGCGCGTGCTGGAGCGGATATGGCGCGGCCGGTCGGCGAGCGCGAGCTCGGCGCCGTCGGGGTTGAGGCGCGGGCAGAGGTAGACGACGCGCGTGTCGAGCAGGTGGGTGACCTGGTCGTCCGCACCGAAGCCGGTGACCAGCTGGTGCAGGTAGTACAGCACCGCGGTGCTGGCGGTCAGCTCGGCGGCGTGGATGTTGCCGTCGGCCCAGAACGCGGGCTTGTCGGTGTCCGGGCCGGTGGCGGTGTTGGTGACGGTGGCGACCCAGATGTCGCGGCCCTCGAAGCTCTTGCCGATGGACGCGACCGAGACCAGCGCGGGGTGGGCGTCGGCGTAGTCGAAGAGCAGGCGGGTCAGCTCGTCGTGGCGGTAGAAGGTGTCGAAGCGCGGGACCGGGGTGGCGGGGGTCGTCATGGAGGGGTGGGTTGGTGGCTCGGTGGTCGTTCGGGCCGCGGCCGGTGGTTCATCGGTCGCGGAACAGAGGCTGGAAGTGTCGCGCGACCGGCAGTTTCTCGCAGCGGCCGCGCAGGCGGAGCAGCAGGCTGCCCGGGCCGCGCTCGACACCGGCGATGTGCCGGTGCTGGACGATGACCGAGCGGTGGACCTGCCAGAACACCGCGGGATCGAGCTGCGCGCTCAACTCCTTCAGCGGCGTGCGGATCACCCGATCGCTGTCACCCTCGGGGCCGTCGCACACGACGCGGGTGTAGCGGCTGTCGGCCTCGAAGTAGACGACCCGCTCGACCGGCAGCCACTGCGTCTCCTTGCCGGCGCCGACGTGGACCGCGTCGAGCGGCGCCGGCTTGCGGACCTGGCCGGCCAGCCGCGTCAACAGGCGCTGCAGGTCGCCGGTGTCGGCGTCGGGCGCGGCCAGGCGCGTCTGCACGCGGTCGATGGTCTGCGCCAGCCGGCCCGGCTCGATCGGCTTGAGCATGTGGTCGACGCCGCCGGCCTCGAACGCGGCGAGCGCGTGATCGCCGCGGGCCGTCACGAACACCACGCGCGCCTGCGCGCCGATGCGCTGCGCGACCTCGATGCCGGTGAGCCGGGGCATGCGCACGTCGAGGAAGCAGACCGCCGGTTCGTGCTCGAGAAAGGCGTCCCACGCGTCGATCCCGTTGACGCATTCGGCGACGATGCGCAGATCCGGCCAGCCGGCGGACAACGCCGCGACCAGCTGCGCGCGCGGCGCCTCCTCGTCATCGGCGATCAGGGCGGTGGGCATGGCGGGCGCGCGGTGCGCGGCATCCGGGGATCGCGCAGTGTGCCCGATTTCACCCGCGCCGCGACCCTCGGGAACCGGGTCCGTCCCCGGTCCGCCGCGCCTCAGAACGGCTGCGGCGCGCCGTCGACGAACACCCGCAGCTCACCCGGCGCGAACGCCGTCCAGGCCTCGTCGCGGGTCAGCGGCTCGGTGACGATGACGGCGACGCGGTCGCGGGCGGAGGTGTGCTCCGCGAAGTCGACCGTCACGTCCTCGTCCTGCAGCGAGGCGCGCGTGAACGGGTGCTGGCGCACCAGGTGGTGCAGGTGGGTGGAGCAATGCGCCCACAGCGCCTGGCCGTTGCTCAGCATGAAGTTAAAGGTGCCGTGCGCGGCCGGGACCGGCGCCAGCTCGCGCAGCGTGGCGCTCAGCTCGGCGATCGTCGGCACGCTGGCGTGCGCCTTCGCCAGCTCCTGCATGAGCCAGCAGAACGCGCGCTCGCTGTCGGTCTCGCCGACCGGGCGGAACGCGCCGTGCAGCCGCGGCGCGAAGCCCTTCAGGTCGCCGTTGTGCGCGAACACCCAGTAGCGCCCCCAGAGCTCGCGCACGAACGGATGCGTGTTGGCCAGCGTCACCTGCCCCTGCGTCGCCTTGCGGATGTGCGCGACGATGTTCTGGCTGTGGATCGGGAAGCGCCGCACCATCTCCGCCACCGGCGACTCGCGCGCGCTCTGCGCGTCCACCATCAGGCGCACGCCGGCGCCTTCGAAGAACGCGATGCCGAAGCCGTCCTTGTGCTCCTCGGCGCGCGTCGCGAAACCGGTGAAGCTGAACATCACGTCGGTCGGCGTGTTGGCATTCATGCCGAGGAGCTGGCACATCGTCGTGGCCCTTGTTCAGCGCCGGTCGAGGAACAGCCGCGCGAAGCCCTTCACGCTGATCAGGTTGCCGGGGTTGCTCGTCTCCTCGAGCACGCCGCTCATGCGGCGCAGGATGCGCGGGCTGCGCCGGGCGCGCCAGATCACCAGGTCGAACAGCCACGGATGGCGGTTGACGACATTGGCGCGCTGGTAGAGCGCGAAGCGCGGCTTCAGCGCGTGCAGGCGGGCCTCGTAGTCGGCGCGCACCGCGGCCTCGGGCCGCACGCCGCCGGCCAGGATCGCCTCCGCCGCGTGGATGCCGGTCTCGAAGGCCTTGCCGATGCCCTCGCCGGTGAACGAGTAGGTGCTGCCGGCCGCCTCGCCGACGACCAGCAGGCCGGGCCGCGTGAAGCGCGCGCCTTCGAGCGTGCAGCGCAGGGGCGCACCCTTCATCGGGCCGAGCAGCGTGCCGCCCTGCATCAGCGCACGGGCGGGTTCGTAGGCGGACTGGAAATCGCTCATCACCTGGCGCAGGTTGACCTCCTGCTTGGTCAGCTTGCCGCCCTTGTGCTCGGTGTGGCTGTCGGCGATGCCGACGCCGATGTTGAAGACGCCGTCGCGGCACGGGAAGATCCAGCCGTAGCCCGGCGTCAGCGCGCGGTGCCAGACGACCTCGAGCGCGCTGATGCGGCCGACCATCGCGTCGTTCTTCACGTAGCCGCGCAGCGCCACGCCGCTCGGCGTGTGGCGGATCGACATGCCCGCGGCGAGCAGCGCCTGCGGCACCGCGCCGGTGGCCAGCAGCACCCAGCGCGCCCGCACCTCGCGCGTGACCTCGCCGTGGTGCAGCTGCGCGCCGACGACGACGCCGCCCTCCTCGATCGGCGCGGTGAAGCGCACCGGCGCGAACATGCGCGCGCCGGCCGCCACCGCGGCGCGGCAGACGATCAGGTCGAGCTGCTTGCGCGGCAGCACCGCCAGCACGCCGGGCACGTCGATGCGGCCGCCACGCGGCCCGATGCAGCCGACGAAGCCGCTGGCCTGCGCCTGCGCCAGCACCTCGTCGAGCAGGCCCAGCTTGCGCAGCGCGTGGTGCGAATCGGGGATCAGCCCGTCGCCGCAAACCTTGTCGCGCGGGAAGGCGTGCTGGTCGACCAGCACCACGTCGAGCCCGGCGCGGGCCAGGACCAGCGCGGCGCTGCCGCCGGCCGGGCCGGCGCCGATGACGAGCACGTCACACGCGCGGGGAAGGGAATCGATGCCGAGGTTCATGAGCGCGCGAAGGACCGGGAGGAAAGCGCTGCGATTCTAGGAGGCGGTGGGCGGCACCGAAGGCCGGCCCGGGACGCCCATGCGCAGCGCGGCGATCACCGCGCACGCGGTGAGCAGGCCGATCAGCACGAAGGTCTCGTGGAATGCGCGCACCGCGGCGCCGGGCTGCGCCTGCAGGCGCCATTCGAGCACGATGCCGACCAGGCTGATGCCGACGGCGCCACCGAGCTGGCGCATGAAGTTGATCGTGCTCGCGCCCTGCGAGATCAGCGTGTCCGGCAGCCCGCGCATCGCGCCGACGTTGAGCGACGGCAGCACGAAGCCCAGGCCGATGCGCCCGACCACCGCCCACGCGACGATCCACCACAGCGAGCTCGCCGGCCCGACCGTGACCATCAGCAGGAACGAGGCGGCGAGCAGCGACAGGCCGAACGCGACGATGCGACCGAACGGCAGCCGGTCGGTGAGGCGGCCGGCGATCGGGATCGTCAGCGCGAGGACGATGCCGGCCGGCAGCAGTGCGGCACCGGCCTGGCTGGGCGGCAGGTTCAGCGCGATCTGCATGAACACCGGCACGAGGTAGGTCGACCCGAACAGCGCCATGCCGTAGATGAACGCGACCACGCCACCGAGCGCGAAGTTGCGCTGCGCGAACAGCCCGAGCGCCATCAGCGGCCGGGCGCCGCGACGCTGGTGCGCGATGAACCCCACCAGCGCGATGGCGCTGCACGCGAGCAGCGCCCAGCCCGTCGCCACCGAGGCGCCGTGCAGTTGCACCATGCCGTTCAGCAGCGAGAGCACCGTGATCGCCATCAGCGCGAGGCCGACGACATCGAGCCGCGCGCCGTGCCGGTCCGCCGGGCCACCCCCGGGCGCGCTGATCGGCAGGTAGCGGCGCGCCAGCGGCAGCGCCACCAGGCAGAACGGCACCACGACGAAGAAGATCGAGCGCCAGCCGAACCACTCGACCAGCACACCGCCGACGCTCGGCCCGATCGCCGGCGCGAGCACCACGCCGAAGCCGAAGATGCCCATCGCCTTGCCCTGCTCGGAGCGGTCGAACGCGTGCATCACGATGATCGCCGGGATCGGCTGCAGCACGCCCGCGGCCAGGCCCTCGGCGACGCGCATCGCCAGCACCAGCTCGAACCACGGGCTCAGGCCGCCGACCACGCCGCCGGCGAGCAGCAGCAGGACCATGCCGATGTAGGTGTGGCGGTAGCCGAAGCGGTGCAGCAGCCACGGCGTGGTCAGCATCGACAGCGTCATCGCGGCCATGAACCCGGCCGACAACCACTGCGCACGCTCCTGGCCCAGGCCGAAGACGCGGCTCATGTCGGGCACCGCCACGTTGACGATGGTCGACGCCATGATCGAGGCCATCGTGCCGATCATCACCGTCAGCAGCACCAGCCAGCGGTAGCGCGGGCCGAAGCGCTGCGCGAGGCCGGCGCGAGAGTGGGGGTGGGGATCGGTGTCGGTCATGCGTGGCGGGGCGCGCCGAAACGCGCGATCCATTGTGCAGCGGCCTCCGGGTCACTTCCGCGGAACTGTGAGACCGCACAATAGGTCGCCGCAATTGGGAAATCGTTGGCCAGAATCTCCTGCAACCCGTGCCGCCGCGATGAAACCGATGATTGACCTCCCCGCCGAGCAGGCGCCCGCTCTCCTCGCGGCGCTGCTCCAATTGCCCGAGTCCAAGACACTCGACTTCAAGCGCCTCGGTGCGGGCAAAGTGGCCAAGATGCTGGAGACCATTTGCGCCTTTGCCAACACCGAGGGCGGAATGCTGGTGGTGGGCATCGGCGACCCCAGGGAAGCGAAGACTACCGACAGGCCGCAGCAGCGGCTGTGGGGCATGCAAGAGAACCCTGAAGCATTCGACGAGCTGCAGCGCAAGTGCCGCACGCACCTCAATCCGCCGATCGATACCATCGCCATCTTCCGCTTGCCTTGCATGTTGCGCGAAGGCCATGCCGGCCATGTCGCGCTGGTGCGGGTCGGCAAGAGCGAGCGAGTGCACTCTGTCGTCGACGGTGGCACGTGGGCACGCGGAGATGCGAGCAACAGGCAACTGGGCGCGGTCGAGATCACCGACCTCTCGTACCGACGCGGTGAGCGCAGCGCCGAGAGTGAAACCGTCGCGGTGCCCATGAACTTGCTGGACACGGCGACATGGCACAGTTTCGTGAGCAGCCGGGGCATGCGCGCGGGCAGTATGGCGGAACGCTTGACGCGGATCGGTCTTGCAGATGTGGTGAAGGGGGCGGCCGGGGACGAAGTGCAACCGCGCCGCGCGGCGGTGCTGCTGTTCGCTGAGGAGCCGGGTAGCTTGCTGGCAGCGTTCGGCACGCGAGCCGACATTCGGCTGATGGTCTACGCCGGCAAGGAAGTCGGCTCCGGCGCGACGCCCAATCTGCGCAAGCCTCCGACGACGATTCGCGGGCCGTTGATCGAGCAGATCGACGCCGCAGTGCGCACGGTGCTGAATGAGTTGGCGCAAGGGCTCACGCTGGCGAGCAGTGGCTTCAAGACGCGCCACAAGTATCCCGAGCGCGTAGTGAAGGAAGCGATCGTCAACGCGGTGATTCATCGTGATTACCGCCTCAACCGCGACATCGTTATTCGCATCTTCGATGACCGCATCACGGTCGAAAGCCCGGGTGCGCTGCCCGGCACGATCACGCCTGCCAACATCGAGAAGGCGCGTTCGAAGTCTCGTAATCCGCTGGTGGCGCAGAACCTGCGCGAGTTTCCCGTACCACCGAACATTGACGACGGCGAAGGCGTGCGGATGATGTTTGGCGAGATGGCGGCGGCTCACCTGTACCCGCCGCAGTACCGGCAAACGCTGGAGAGGGCGGTGGAGGGTGTTGCAGTCACGCTGCTCAATGAGGAGCGCCCGCCCGCTTGGGTCGAGGTGAGTGACTGGATCGACCGCAACGGGCCGATTGCGAATGCCGACGTGTGCGGGATCGCGGGGACCGACACGCTGAGAGCATCGAAGATGCTCAGGGGCTGGGTGGATCGTGGTTTGCTAGAACCTCTGGCGGGGCGCGCACGCAGCAATGCGGCTTATCGAAAGCCTAATGTGGCGGATGAACAGCCCAGCTTACTGCAGGAAGCGGATGACGATGCGAGCGCCTGAGGCGCCGGAGATCTTTATCCAAGCAGGTTGGATAAAGAAACCGGACACCCTGGAAACTTCAGTTAAATCAACGACTTAAGAAGGACTTGATTTTCCAACCCCTGGATCGATCTGTTCGGTCTGCTCCGCTCAGCGCATCAGCCCACCTTGACCTTCAACCGCCACGCATGCAGCAGCGGCTCGGTGTAGCCGCTGGGCTGCGACAGGCCCTTGAACACGAGGTCGTGCGCGGCCTGGTAGGCGGCCGATTCCTTGAAGCGGCCCGCCATCGGCTGGTACAGCGGGTCGCCGGCGTTCTGTTTGTCGACGACCTTGGCCATGCGCTTGAGCGTGGCGTTGACGTCCTTCTTCGACACCACGTCGTGCAGCAGCCAGTTCGCCATGTGCTGGCTGCTGATGCGCAGCGTGGCGCGGTCTTCCATCAGGCCGATGTTGTGGATGTCGGGCACCTTGGAGCAGCCGACGCCCTGGTCGATCCAGCGCACCACGTAGCCGAGGATGCCCTGGGCGTTGTTGTCGAGCTCCTGCTGGCGCTCGGCATCGGTCCACTTGGCCTTCTTGACGACCGGCACGGTGAGCAGGCCTTCGAGCAGCTCCGGCGCCACGGCGGCGGCGTCGGTTTTCTCCAGGGACTTCTGCACACCCGCCACGTCGACCTGGTGGTAGTGCAGCGCGTGCAGCGTCGCGGCGGTCGGGCTCGGCACCCAGGCGGTGTTGGCGCCGGCGCGCGGGTGCGCGATCTTCTGCTCCAGCATCGCGGCCATCAGGTCGGGCATGGCCCACATGCCCTTGCCGATCTGTGCCTTGCCGCGCAGGCCGCAGCTCAGGCCGACGAGCACGTTGTTGCGTTCGTAGGCGGCGATCCAGGCGCTGCCCTTCATGTCGCCCTTGCGGAGCATGGGGCCGGCCTGCATGGCGGTGTGCATCTCGTCGCCGGTGCGGTCGAGGAAGCCGGTGTTGATGAAGGCCACGCGGCTGCTGGCGGCGGCGATGCAGGCCTTCAGGTTGACGCTGGTGCGGCGCTCTTCGTCCATGATGCCGAGCTTGACGGTCGCCTTCGGCAGCCCGAGCAGCTGCTCGACGCGGCCGAACAGCTCGCTCGCGAACGCCACCTCGGCCGGGCCGTGCATCTTGGGCTTGACGATGTAGACCGAGCCCTTGCGGGAGTTGACGATGCCGTTGGCGCCATGGCGTTGCAGGTCGTGCAGTGCGATCGTCGTCGTGATGACCGCGTCCATGATCCCTTCCGGAATCTCGCGGCCCTCGACGCCCCACAGGATCGCCGGGTTCGTCATCAGGTGGCCGACATTGCGCAGGAACAGCAGCGAGCGGCCGTGCAGCCGGACCTCGTCGCCCTTGGCGCCGGTGTAGACGCGGTCGGCGTTCAGGCCGCGCGTGAAGGTCTTGCCGCCCTTGCTCACCTCTTCGGTGAGCGTGGCCTTCAGGATGCCGAGCCAGTTGCCGTAGGCCTGGACCTTGTCGTCGGCGTCGACCACCGCCACCGAGTCTTCCAGGTCGAGGATGGTCGACAGCGCCGATTCGAGGATCAGGTCGGACACGCCGGCCGCGTCGGTCTGGCCGATCGGCGTGGCGCGGTCGATGCGCAGGTCGAGGTGCAGGCCGTTGTGCTGCAGCAGCACGCCGGACGGCGCCGCCGCGCTGCCCTGGTGGCCGATGAACTGGGCCGGCTTCGCGAGCGCGCTGGTCGTGCCGTTGGCGAGCGTCACGACGAGCGCACCGCCCTCGACGCGGTAGCCGGTCGAATCGACGTGCGAGCCCTTCTTGAGCGGCGCGGTGCGGTCCAGCACGTGGCGCGCGTAGGCGATGACCTTGGCGCCGCGCGCCGGGTTGTAGCCCTGTCCTTTTTCAGCGCCCTCGGTCTCGGGGACCGCATCGGTGCCGTACAGCGCGTCGTACAGCGAGCCCCAGCGCGCGTTCGCGGCGTTGAGTGCGTAGCGCGCATTCGTGATCGGCACGACCAGTTGCGGGCCGGCCTGCAGCGCGAGTTCCGCGTCGACGTTCTTCGTCGTCGCCTTGACGACCGGCGGCACCGGCACGAGGTAGCCGATCTTCGTCAGGAAGGCCTGGTACTTGGCCGGGTTCTTGATCGGGCCGGGGTGCTTCTTGTGCCAGTGGTCGAGCTCGGTCTGCAGGCGGTCGCGCTCGGCCAGCAGCGCGGCGTTCTTGGGCGCCAGGTCGGCCACGATCGCGTCGAAGCCTTTCCAGAACGCGCCGGCGTCGATGCCGGTGCCGGGCAGCACCTGCTCCTCCACGAAGCGGTGCAGCGAGGTGGCGACTTGAAGGCCGTGGACAGGAGTGCGATCGGTCATGGTCATGCAGCGGTTGGTTGATCGAAAAAGGAAAGCACATCGCGCAGGCTGGTGCCGATGCGGGTGGGGGTCGTGTCGAGCTGTTCGAGCGGCAGGTCGGCGCGGTTGACCCACAGCGTGGTGTAGCCGGCCCAGCTCGCGCCGATCGCGTCCCAGCCGTTGCTGGACACGAACAGGATGTCCTTCGCAGGCAAGTTCAGGGCCTGGGTGCCGAGCGCGTAGGTGGCCGGATCGGTCTTGAACTTCTTCAGCGCGTGCACGCTGATCACGTGCGCGAGCAGGCCCGAGAAGCCGGCGCTCTTGACCGCGACGCCGAGCATCTCCGGGTCGCCGTTGCTCAGGATGCCGGCCGGGATGCCGCGCGCCTTCAGCTCGCCCAGCACCTCGCGGTTCTCCGGGAAGCTGCTGAGGTGCCGGTACTGGTTCATCAGCCGGTCCTCGGCGACGGCGCTCATGTCCAGGCCGAGCCGCAGCGCCGCGAAGCGCAGGCCGGCGCGGGTCAGCTCCCAGAACGGCTTGTACTGGCCGCTCATCGAGGTGAGCCGGGTGTAGTCGATCTGCTTGTCGCGCCAGAGCACGCTCAGGCGTTCGCCGTAGCCCGGGAACAGCTGCTCGGCCAGCAGCGAGACGCTGTAAACGTCGAACAGCGTGCCGTAGGCGTCGAACAGCACGGCGCGCGGGCGCGTGACGGGGGCAGGCTTCTCCATGACGAGAATCTATTCGATAAGCCCACCGGCATTAAGTACCATGCGATCGCTGGATTGATGACTGAATCACACCTAATCGAACTGGATCGTGGACAAGCTCAAGCAGATCGAATCGTTCGCATCCGTCGCGACGCGCGGCAGCCTGACGGCCGCGGCCGCCGCCGAGGGCGTGGCACCCGCGGTGATCGGGCGCCGCATCGACGCGCTCGAAGCGCGCCTGGGCGTGAAGCTGCTGGTGCGCACGACGCGCCGCATCAGCCTGACGCACGAGGGCAGCGCGTTCCTGGAGGACTGCCAGCGCCTGCTGGCCGACTGGGCCAATGCCGAGGCCAGTGTGAGCGCAGGCGGCGTCAAGGCGAGCGGGCACCTGCGCATCACCTCGCCGGCCGGCTTCGGGCGTCGCCATGTCGCGCCGCTGGTGCCGCGCTTCCTGGCGCTGCACCCGGAGGTGAGCCTGTCGCTGAACCTGTCCGACCGCGTGGTCGACATCGTCAACGAGAGCTTCGACTGCGCGGTGCGCGTGGGCGACCTGCCAGACAGCACCCTCGTCAGCGTGCGCCTGGCCGACAACCGGCGCCTGTGCGTCGCCACGCCGGCCTACCTGAAGCGCGCCGGCACGCCACTGCACCCGGGCGACCTGGCGCGCCACGAGTGCCTGGCCCTGAGCAGCGACGCCAGCCAGACGCGCGGCTGGGCGTTCCAGGTCGACGGCGAGGTGATCCACCTGCGGCCGACGGGGCGGCTCGACTGCACCGACGGCCAGGTGCTGCACGCGTGGTGCTCGGCGGGTCTGGGGCTGGCGTGGCGCTCGGCGTGGGAAGTGGCGCAGGAGGTGGCGAGCGGCGAGCTCGTCAGCGTGCTGGATGCGTTCGCGGCGCCGCCGAACGGCATCTACGCGGTGTTCCCGCACGCCAAGCACCTGGCGCTGCGGGTGCGGCTGTGGATCGACTTCCTGAAGCACAGCTACGGCGACGCCGCGTACTGGAAGCGCGCGCCGGCGCTGAAGTGAGCGGCCGGCGCCGCCGGTTCACGGCTTCTGCTGGCCGGGCTTGACCGCGCAGGTGCTCAGCCCGAACGGCAGGTAGGCGGGGCAGACGCGGAACAGGCCGGTGGCCAGCGGCACGATGCCGATCCAGCCCCAGGCGCCGATGACGCCGAACAGCGCGGCGGCGATGAGCAACGCACCGACGAGGATGCGGACAAGGCGATCGACGGACCCGACGTTCTGAATCATGTGGCGCTCCTGAAGCGTCACCATGATCGCCCCGCCGACGCCGCCTGGGCGTGATCCACGTCAAACCTCAGCGCGGTCGCGGCGGGCGCGCCGGGGGCAGCGATCAGCTGGGCTTGCGCAGCCGCTGCACCAGGAAATCGGTGACCGCCAGCGCGCGCGGGTTGTCGCCGGCGAGCGTGCCCGAGGTGAAGAAACGGCCCTGGATGCCGAGCGCCGGCACGCCGTCGATCTTGTAGCCGGCGACGAGCTGGTCGGCCTGGCGCAGCTTGGCCTGGATCGCGAACGAGTCGTAGGCCTCCATGAACTTGGCGGCGTCGACCCCGTTCTTCGTCATGAACGCCGAGATCTCGGCCGGCTGGTCGAGCCGCAGGCGGTCGGCATGGATGGCGTAGAACACCTTGCGGTGCACGGTCGCGATCAGGCCCAGGCTCTCCAGGGCGTAGAAGATGCGCTGGTGCGGCACGAAGCCGGCGATGCCGAACGCGGCCGGCACGCGCCGGAAGGCCACGTCGGCCGGCAGCTGCTTGGCCCACGCATCGAGAGCGGGCTCGAACGCATGGCAGTGCGGGCAGCCGTAGCGGAAGAAGTCGATCACCTCGATCTTGCCGGCCTCGGCGAACACGGCCACCGGCTGGCTCAAGCGCACGTAGTGCTGGCCCTCGACCGGCCCGCCCTGGGCGGGCGCAAGAGCGGGCCAGGCCAGCGCCGCGGCGCCGGCACCGAGCAGGGAGGTCGAGAAATCGCGACGTTTCATGGGGCGTTGCCGGTGAGGTGATGAAAGGGGAAGGCTCCGGAGCGACCCGGACGAATCAGCAAAGTTCAGGCCCGATGCCCGCGGACGTCAACGCTGGACCCGCACCAACGCCGATTCGACGCCCGCATCGCCGAGCTTGGCCTTCGCGGCCTCGGCGTCGCCCTTGCGGTCGAAAGGCCCGACGCGCACGCGGTAGACGGTGCGGCCGGCCTGCTCGCGCTCGGTCAGGCGCCCTTCCAGGCCCAGCATCGCGAGCTTGGCCCGCTGCTGTTCGGCGTCCTCGGACCGGCCGTAGGCGCCGGCCTGGACGAAATACGTGAACGGGTCGGCGCCGCCGCCGGCGGCCGAGGCCGCCGAGGTCGTGATCCTCGGGGCCGGCGGCGGCGCCTTGTCGGCCAGGATCGCCGCCGGGTCGCGCGTGCTGGCCGGCGCCGACGCGCGGGCCGCCGGTGCCGAGGCGCGCGTCGCGGGCGGCGGCGGCGTGACGCTGCCCGTCACCGCCGGCGCCGGCAGCGCGCCGGGCTGCGGCGTCGCCACCGAGGGCAGCGCCGGCGCGACGGTGCCGCTCGCGCTGTTGGGCTTGGCCGGGTTCTTGCCGTACAGGGGGCTGTTCGGGTCCCAGTTCTTGTTCTTCTGGGTCTCGGCGGCGTCCTGGTCGGCGGTGCGCTGCGGCACCTTGTTGACGAACGGAATCGGCACCTTGGTCACGTACAGCGCGACGCCCAGCGCGAGCGCCAGGCCGATCAGCAGGCCGATGATCAGGCCCACGGCGAAGCCGCCTCGTTGCGCGGCCACGCCGGCGCCTTGCTTGTTCTTCGGAAGGCTGCTGCTGCTCATGCGGTTTCCAGCTTGTCTCGGGATTCGGTGTCGCGGTCCATGCGCTCGGGCGCGTCGACGCCGAGCACCGCGAGCGCGTTGCGGATGACCTGGCGGGTGGCGACCAGCAGCGCGATGCGCGCGCGCGCCAGGGCCGCGTCGTCGACCAGCACGCGCTCGGCGGCGTAGTAGCTGTGGAAGGCGCCGGCCACGTCGCGCAGGTAGAAGGTCAGGTCGTGCGGGGCCAGCCCGGCCGCGGCGTTCGCCAGCATCGCCGGGAACTCGGCGAGCTTGAGCATCAGCGCGGCTTCGCTGGGGGCCGTCAGCAGCGCCAGGTCGGGCGCCGCATCGAGCGTGCCGCCCTGCTCGGTGAAATTGCGGATCACCGAGCAGATGCGCGCATGCGCGTACTGCACGTAGAACACCGGGTTCTCGTCGTTCTGCTTCAGCGCCAGGTCGACATCGAAGGTGAACTCGCTGTCGGCCTTGCGGCTGAGCAGGAAGAAGCGCACCGCGTCGCGGCTGGTCCAGTCGATCAGGTCGCGCAGCGTCACGTAGCTGCCGGCGCGCTTGGAGATCTTGACCTCCTCGCCGCCCTTCATCACCGTGACCATCTTGTGCAGCACGTACTCGGGATAGCCGGCCGGCACGGCCGGGTTCGCGGCCTGCACGCCGGCGCGCACCCGGGCGATCGTGCCGTGGTGGTCGCCGCCCTGGATGTTGATGGCCTTGGTGAAGCCGCGTTCGTGCTTCTGCAGGTGGTAGGCGACGTCGGGCACGAAGTAGGTGTAGGTCTGGTCGGACTTGCGCATCACGCGGTCCTTGTCGTCGCCGTACTCGGTGGTGCGCAGCCACAGCGCGCCGCCTTCCTCGAAGGTCTTGCCGGCGGCGACCAGGCGCTGCACCGCGTCGTCGACCCGGCCGCTGGAATACAGGCTCGATTCGAGGAAGTAGTGGTCGAAGCGCACGCCGAACGCCTGCAGATCGAGGTCCTGCTCGTGGCGCAGGTAGGCGACGGCGAACTGGCGGATGCCGTCGAGATCGTCCACATCGCCTGAGGCGGTGAACGCGCGGTCGTCGGCGGTCACGGTCTTCTTCGCGAGGAAATCGGCCGCGATGTCGGCGATGTACTCGCCGTTGTAGGCCGACTCGGGCCACTGCGCGTCGCCGGGCTTGAAGCCGCGCAGCCGCGCCTGCACCGAGTTGGCGAGCGTGGCGATCTGCACGCCCGCGTCGTTGTAATAGAACTCGCGGCTGACCTGCCAGCCCTGGGTCTCGAACAGGTTGCAGATCGCGTCGCCGAGCGCGGCCTGGCGTGCGTGGCCGAGGTGCAGCGGCCCGGTCGGGTTGGCCGAGACGAACTCGACCAGCACCTTGTCGGCCTTGGCCGGCTGGCGGCCGAACGCCACGCCGGCGGCGGTGATCTCGCCCACGATCGCCTGCTTGGCGGCGGCCTTCAGGCGCAGGTTGATGAAGCCGGGGCCGGCGATCTCGAGCGCGTCGACCCAGCGCTGCACGGCGGGCTGACGGTTCAGCGCCTCGACCAGCGCGGTCGCGATCTCGCGCGGGTTCTTCTTCAGCGCCTTGGCGAGCGGCATCGCGGCGGTGCAGGCCAGGTCGCCGTGCGTGGCCTGCTTGGGGGATTCGAAGGCCGGGGCGAGCGTGCTCCCCGGCGCGACCTCTGCCATCGCCGCGCCCAGCGCGTCGATGAGGTCCTGCTTGGCTTGGATCATCGGACGATTCTACGGGGGTGACGTGGCGGGATTGGTTGCACATTGCCCGCCAGTTCGCCCGAGCGCCGGCCCCGCGCCGATGCGAAGATGCGCCCTTCCGACCGCCCATGAAAACCGTTCCGACGCCCTTCTCCGCCATGCCGCCGGACGATCCCGCGCTGCCGAGCCACATCGGCAAGTACCGGGTGCTGCGGCGCCTGGGCGAAGGCGCGACCGCGGAAGTCTTCCTCTGCCACGACGGCTTCAAGGGCATCGACGTGGCGATCAAGCGCGTGCGCCCGACGGCCCATGGCGACGCGACCGCCGAGCGCTATTCCGAGCGCTTCTTCGCGGCCGAGGCGGCGCTCGTCGGCCGCCTGAACCACCCGAACGTGGTGCAGATCTTCGACGCGGTGCCCGACCCCGTCGCGCCCTACCTGGTGATGGAATACGTGCCCGGCAGCACCCTGCGGCCGTTCGGCCGGGCCGACAACCTGATCGCGCTGGAACTGGTGGTCGAGATCGGCTTCAAGTGCGCGATGGCGCTGGGCTACGTGTACCGCCAGGGCCTGATCCACCGCGACGTGAAGCCCGCCAACCTGCTGGCGGTGCTGACCAACGGCGTGGTCACGGACGTGAAGATCAGCGACTTCGGCAGCGTGCTGAACCTGTCGGCCGACACGACCCAGATCTACCGGGTCGGCTCGCTGGCGTACATGTCGCCCGAGCAGCTCGACGGCAGCACGCTCGACTGCCGCGCCGACATGTACTCGCTCGGCGCCGTGCTCTACCAGCTGATCGCCGGCCGCCCGCCGTTCGACGCGCAGGTGCAGTCGGCCATGATGCACCAGATCTACCACGTCAGGCCGGCCTCGCTGACCACGCTGCGCGATGGCGTCAGCCCCGGGCTGGACGCGACGATCCAGCGCGCGCTGGCCAAGCGGCCGGAGGACCGCTACGCCAACTGGGAGGAGTTCGCGCAGGCGCTGTCGGCGCTGATCACCAACCAGCAGGTGCCGCGCGGGCAGCTGCAGGGCGTGCTCGATTCCGAGCGCTTCAACCTGCTGCGCACGCTCGATTTCTTCTCGAGCTTCGGCGACGTCGAGCTGTGGGAGGTGGTGCACCGCGCGAAATGGCAGCGCTTCCACTTCGGCCACGCGCTGTACCGCAAGGGCGAGGAGGGCAACAGCTTCCACATCCTCGCGCAGGGCGAGGTCGAGGTGTTCCGCGACGGCAAGCGCGTCGCCAAGCTCGGCCCGGGCACGTCGATCGGCGAGATGGCCTACCTGGCACCCAACCCCGAGCTCAAGCGGCACAGCACCGACGTGCTCGTCAGCGAGCCGGCGACGACGATCTCGTTCACGCCCGACACCCTGGTGCAGGTCAGCCCGGGCTGCAAGCACCTGTTCGACGAGGCGTTCATCCGCGTGCTGGTGCGCCGCCTGCACGTGGCGCACGAGGCGCTCGCGCACCCGCGACGCATCCTGTAGACACCGCGATCACGTCGCATCGGCCCGCGTGTCCACCGCGAGACAGGCGCCGGCGTTGATGGCTTGCTGGCACATCGGGCCCATGCTTCAATGCCGCCGGCACCCTGCCCCTCAATGACTCCCCAGGAGCCCCGATGAAAAACCTGATGACCGTTCTGGCCCTGTCCGTGGCCTGCCTCTCGACTTCCGCCTTCGCGACGACCCACAAGGAAGCCCCGGACATGGCCAAGGCGGCGAGCGCGCCCATGGGCAAGCAGCAGTCCAAGATGGCCGAATGCAACAAGGACGCCGCCGACAAGAAGGGCGACGAGCGCAAGGCCTTCATGAAGACCTGCCTGTCCGCCAAGAAGGTGACCCAGCAGGACAAGATGAAGTCCTGCAACGCCGACCCGAAGGCCAAGGCCACCAAGGGCGACGAGCGCAAGGCGTTCATGAAGGAATGCCTGAGCAGCTGATGCCCGGCCGCGCCCCGACGCTTGTCGGGGCGCCGAAAGCGGTATTTCTCGCGCCGCGCCCCTGATCCGTCGGATCGAAACAGGGTGCCGCGGGCGCCGGGCATGGAACCACGTCGGCTAGAATGGCCTGCAAGTTTCATGCCCTTTATGACCCACTCCACCCACCACCCATCGTCCGGCCGCCTCGCGGTCGGCCTGCTGTGCGCCGCCATCCTGGTTCTGGCGGCGCCCGAGGCGCGCGCGGAGCGCAACGACCGGCTGCAGAAGATCAACATCGCCGCCGACCGCGAAGGCACGATCGACACCCGCCAGCAGGTCGTGACCTACGACGGCAACGTCGTGATCAGCCAGGGCACGATGGTGATCCGCGCCGGCCGGGTCGAGGTGCGAGAGCTGCCGAGCGGCTACTACACCGCG
Source organism: Pseudomonadota bacterium (assembly GCA_040384825.1). Classification (GTDB taxonomy): domain Bacteria; phylum Pseudomonadota; class Gammaproteobacteria; order Burkholderiales; family Burkholderiaceae_C; genus LMDS01. The sequence goes on along the minus strand of JAZKIO010000009.1, from coordinate 15,750 downwards.
GTGGCGCTGGGCAGCGCGAGCAAGCCCGCCACCTTCCGCCAGAAGCGCGACGGCGTCGACGAGTACTGGGAGGGCGAGGCCGAGCGCCTGGAGTTCGACGGCCGGGCCAACGTGGTGCGCTTCGTCAACAACGCCCAGCTGCGCCAGCTGCGCGGCGCCACGCCGGCGAGCGAGATCGCCGGCAACCTGATCACCTACGACGCCACCACCGAGAAGACCACCGTCACCGGCGGCGCGAAGCCGACCGCCGCGAACCCGGGCGGCCGCATCACCTCGGTCATCACGCCACGCCCGGGCAGCGAAGCCGCCGCCGAGATCGAGGCCGCCGCCGCCATGGCCGCCTCGGCCCCGCTCAAGACCAGCCCGGCGCTCGGCGCCTCGGCGCCCGCACCGGCCGCGCCCGCGAAGGACAAGCGTTGACCGTCTCCGGCCTGGACCCGAACGCCGTTCGCGAGCACCGGCTCGAAGCCTCCGGGCTGCGCAAATCCTACGGCGCGCGCACCGTCGTCAAGGACGTGCACCTGTCGGTGCGCAGCGGCGAGGTCGTCGGGCTGCTCGGGCCGAACGGCGCCGGCAAGACGACGAGCTTCTACATGATAGTCGGCCTGGTGCGGGCCGATGCCGGCGAGATCACGATCGAGGGCGAGCGCATCGAGCGCCTGCCCATCCACCGCCGCTCGCGGCTCGGCCTGTCCTACCTGCCGCAGGAGGCCTCGATCTTCCGCAAGCTGACGGTCGAGGAGAACGTGCGCGCCGTGCTGGAACTGCAGGTGGATGCGAACGGCAAGGCGCTGAAGCCGGCCGTGATCGAGGAGCTGCTGGGCGGCCTGCTGCACGACCTGTCGATCGACAAGCTGCGCGCCTCGCCGGCGCCCGCGCTGTCGGGCGGCGAACGGCGCCGTGTCGAGATCGCACGGGCCCTGGCGACGCAGCCGCGCTTCATCCTGCTCGACGAGCCGTTCGCCGGCGTCGACCCGATCGCGGTGATCGAGATCCAGCGGATCATCGGTTTCCTGAAGAACCGTGGCATCGGCGTGCTGATCACCGACCACAACGTGCGCGAGACGCTGGGCATCTGCGACCGCGCCTACATCATCAGCGAGGGGCGCGTGCTGGCCGAGGGCACGCCGACCGAGATCGTCGACAACGCCGACGTGCGCAAGGTCTACCTCGGCGAACACTTCCGCATGTAGGCTGACATGAAGCCGACACTGCAGTTCCGACTGTCGCAGCACCTGGCGTTGACGCCGCAGCTGCAGCAATCAATCCGATTGCTTCAACTCTCCACGCTCGAACTCCACCAGGAAGTCGAGCAGATGCTGGAGCAGAACCCGTTCCTCGAGACCGACGGCGAAGAAGGGCCCGCGTTCGAGCCGCTGGTCGAGCGCACGACGGCGGCCGAGCGGGTCGGCGAGCGCGAGACCGAGCGCGCTGCCGAAAGCGGCGGTGACGGCGTCGGCTCCGGCGACGAGGCCGCCGCCCCGATCGACGCCGCCGAGTTCGGCGCGACCGAGCGCGACGACTGGGAGAACGGCACCGAGCGCGAGGATTTCGACGGCATCCGCGAGACCCCGGGCAAGAGCAGCGCCAGCCCGGACGGTGACGACTTCGACGGCGCCGACCGCGACACCGCGATCCCGAGCCTGCAGGACCACCTGCGCGAGCAGCTCTCCAGTCTTCGCCTGTCGGCGACCGATGCGGCCGCGGTGATGGTGCTGATCGAGTCGCTGAACGACGACGGCTACCTCGACGACCCGCTCGAGGACATCGCCGCGCAACTCGCCGGCGACGATGCCGAGCAGCGCGAGGAACTGCTCGAACGCCTGCAATGCGGCCTGCGCTACCTGCAGAGCATGGAGCCGACCGGCGTCGGCGCGCGCGACCTGGCCGAGTGCCTGACGCTGCAGCTGCGCACCCGGCCGCGTTGCGAGGCGCAGATGATCGCGATCATCGTGTGCAAGTCGCACCTCGACCTGCTCGCACGGCGCGATCTCAAGAAGCTCTGCGCTGTCACCGGCGCCGACGAGGGCATGCTGCGCGAGGCGCAGGCGCTGATCGTGGCGCTCGAGCCCAAGCCCGGCCGCCAGTTCGCGCGCGCCGAAGCCAACATCATCATCCCCGACGTGATCGTGCAGAAGGCCGGCCGCGGCTGGAAGGTCACGCTCAACCCCGACGTGATGCCCAAGCTGCGCATCAACGACCTCTACGCCAACGCGATCCGCGCCCAGCGCGGCCCCGGCTCGCGCAGCGCGCCCGACGCGCTGAACGGCGCCGGCGCGGGGCTGAACTCGCGGCTGCAGGAAGCCCGCTGGTTCATGAAGAACATCCTGCAGCGCTTCGACACCATCCAGCGCGTCTCGCAGGCGATCGTCGAACGCCAGAAGAACTTCTTCACCCACGGCGCGATCGCGATGAAGCCGCTGGTGCTGCGCGAGATCGCCGACGAGCTCGGGCTGCACGAATCGACGATCTCGCGCGTGACGACCGCCAAGTACATGAACACGCCGTTCGGCACCTTCGAGCTGAAATACTTCTTCGGCTCGTCGCTGAACACCGAGGCCGGCGGCAACGCGTCGAGCACCGCGGTGCGCGCGCTGATCAAGCAGATCGTCGCCGCTGAGAACCCGGCCAAGCCGCTCAGCGACAGCCAGATCTCGCAGATGCTCGACGAGCAGGGGATCCAGGTCGCGCGCCGCACGGTCGCGAAATACCGCGACGCGCTGAAGATCGCGCCGACGCAACTGCGCAAGGCGATGTAATGCCCTTGCCACTGTTCCTTCCTTGCGCCGCCGGCGTCGAGGCGCTGCTCACCGAAGAGATCGAGCGCATCCTGCCGAAGGCGCGCGTGCACCAGACGCGTGGCGGTGTCGCGCTCGAAGGCGATCCGCTGGAGGTGATGACGCTGAACCTCGAGAGCCGGCTCGCGCAGCGCGTGCTGATCGAGGTGGCGCACGGCTCGTACCGCGTCGAGGACGATGTCTACGAGCTCGCGCACAGCGTCGACTGGACGCAGTGGATCACGCCCGAGCACACGCTGCGGGTCGACACCACCGCGCACCGCTCGCCGCTGAAGAGCCTGAACTTCGCCGCGCTGCGCGTGAAGGACGCCGTCTGCGACCTGCTGCGCGACGCGACCGGCGAACGCCCGAACGTCGACACCCGCCACCCCGACCTGCAGGTCGTGCTGCACCTCGGCGAGCTGGAGGCGACGATCTATGTCGACAGCTCCGGCGAGTCCCTCTTCAAGCGCGGCTGGCGCGAGGACAAGGGCGACGCGCCGCTGAAGGAGACGCTGGCCGCCGCGATGCTCGCCGCCGCCGGCTGGCGCGGCACGCCCGAGGCCGGCGGCGCGCTGCACGACCCGTGCTGCGGCTCCGGCACGATCGCGATCGAGGCCGCGCAGATCGCCTGCGGCATCGCGCCCGGCCTGAAGCGGCGCTTCGCCTTCGAGCGGCTGCTGCCGTTCATCGGCGACGAACAGCGCGCCGAGCTGCAGCGCTTGCGCAGCTTTGCCACGGCGCGCATCCACGCGAGCGCCGTGCCGATCCACGCGAGCGACGTGTCGTTCCGGATGGTCGACTTCGCGCGCCGCAATGCCGAGCGCGCGGGCGTGGCGAACGCGATCACGTTCAACGGCGGCGACGCGCTGGAGCGCCCCGCGCCGGACCTGCCGGCCGAGCTGCCCGGCACGCTGATGATCAACCCGCCATACGGTGAGCGGATCGAGGTCGGCGGCAAGGCGGCGCGCGAATCGGCCGAGGACAGAGACACGCCAAGCGACTTCTTCCCGCGCCTCGCGGCGCACTGGAAACGCGCCTACACGCAGCATCCCGCGGGCTGGACCGCCTACGTGCTCAGCCCCGACATGAAATTGCCGAGCGCAATGCGCCTGAAGGAGTCGCGCCGCGTGCCGATGTGGAACGGGCCGATCGAGTGCCGCCTGTTCCGCTTCGACCTGATCGCGGGCTCGGCCCGCAGCAAGGTCTAGCGCCGCGCGGTCAGCCGGTCTCCTTCATGGCCGGCGTGGCATGTAACTGCAGGCCGAGCGCGCCGATCACTCGCAAGATGGTGGAGAACTCGGGGTTTCCCGTCGGGGACAGGGCCTTGTAGAGGCTCTCCCTTCCAAGACCCGTCTCACGTGCGAGCTGCGACATCCCCTTTGCGCGGGCGATATCCCCCAGCGCGGCCGCGAAGAGAGAGGCATCGCCTTCTTCCAGCGCCGCCTGCAGGTAAGCCGCCATGTCTTCATCGGACTGAAGGTGTTCAGCGGGATCCCAGGTGCGAATGCTTGACTTGGTCATCTCTTTCACTCCGCGTATTTGCGCGCCAGCAGCTTGGCGTTCCTGATGTCGCGCGCCTGGGTCGATTTGTCGCCACCGGCGAGCAGCAACACGTAGTGGCCCCCGTGCTGAACGAAATAGACCCTGTAGCCCGGCCCGTGATCGATCTTCAGTTCGGAGACCCCTTCCCCGACCGGTTCGACGACGCCCAGATTTCCGAGCGACAAGCGTCGGATTCGTATGTCCACGCGAGCGCGTGCCGTTCGATCCTTCAACGATGAGAACCACTTCTGGTACTCGGGTGTCTGGCGAACTTCAGTCCAACTGTATCACATGGGATACAACGCAAGTCCAGCTCAGTCCTGGGCCAAATCGCGAACTGAACGCCGCTCGATCCGCCTCAGCGCCGCGCGGTCAGCTGGCCGAGCAGCGCGCCGACGTCGTCGCCGAGGCCGCCGCTCGGGGCCTGGCCGTTCGGCGTCAACCGGTTCACGACCTCGGGCAACATCTGCGAGAGCTGGTTCGCGGTGTCGCCGTTCGACAGGCCGAGCTGCGCGGCGATCTGGCCGATCGTGTCGGCGCCGAGCACGTTCGAGAGCTGGTCGCCGGAGATCGGCGCGTTCTGGCCGCTGCCGATCCACGAGCCGATCACGTCGCCCATGCCGCCCTGCGTGAAGCGGCCGATCAGGTCGCCGAGCCCGCCGACGCCCGCGCCCTGCGACTGCTGCCCGTTGGCCAGCATCGCGATCACGGTGCTCAGCAGCACCGAGCCGGCGGTGCCGTGCGTGGCGCCGGCCGACGGCGGTTGCGCTCCGGGTTGCGCGTTGGCCAGCGCACCGATCACCGTATCAAGCAGACTCATCTCAGCACTCCTCAGGTTGGAGCCTGATTCTGGGCACCGCGGCGCTGCAGCGCAAGCCAGCCGATGGCCAGGCCGGCGAGCGCCACCGGCGCGATCGAGCCGAGGTTGAGCAGCGTCCAGCCGCTGGTCGTGACGAGCGCGCCGGAGCTGAACGACGTGAGCGCCATCGTCGTGAAGATCAGCGTGTCCATCGCGGCCTGCGCGGTCGTCTTCTCCTCGGGCCGGTAGGCCTGGGTGAACAGCGTGGTGCCGCCGATGAACAGGAAGTTCCAGCCCACGCCGAGCGCCAGCAGCGCGGCCGTGAAGTGCATCAGCTCCACGCCGGCCAGGGCGATGGCGATGCACACCGCGTTCAGCACGACGCCCGCGGCCATCACCGGCAGGCAGCCGACGCGCTTGATCAGCGAGCCGGTGAAGAAGCTCGGGACGAACATGCCGAGCACGTGCCATTCGAGCACCAGCGCGGTGTTGGCGAACGGGTGCGCGCACACGGCCATCGCGATCGGCGTCGCGGCCATCAGCAGGTTCATCACGCCGTAGCCGAGGGCGCAGGCCATGACGGCGACGATGAACACCGGCTGCCGCGCGATCTCGCGCAGCGGCCGGCCGGGCGCCGCGGCGCTGGGCTTGGGCAGCGGCGGGAACTCGATGAACGAGACCGTCACCAGCGCCAGCAGCGCCACGCCGACCAGCGCCGCGTACGCGCCCGCGAACGGCACCGGCAGCACGTCGCGCGTGACACTCGCCAGGTTCGGCCCGGCGACGGCGCCGAGGATGCCGCCGGCCAGCACCCACGAGATCGCGCGCTCCTTGAAGGCCGGCGCGACGATCTCGGTCGCCGCGAAGCGGTACAGCCCGGCATTGGCGTTGTAGTAGCCGGCCAGGACCGTGGCCGCGACCAGCAGCCAGAAGTTGGACGACACCGCGGCATACGCGCACAGCGCGCTCGACAGCATCGCGACCACCAGCCCGGCCTGGAACGCGCGCCGGCGGCCCCACGCGCGCTGGTGCTTCGCGACGAGCCCGGCGCACAACGCGCCGCCGGCCACGTAGCCGGTGATCGGCAGCGTCGCCATCCACGCGGTCGGCGCGAGCGCCAGCCCGACCAGGCCGTTGATCGCGATGAAGGTGACGTTGTTGGTGAGGAACAGGCCCTGGCAGAACGTGAGCAGCAGCAGGCGCAGGTTCATGCGCTGACGATCGAGAGGTGGGCAAGCAGCGCCAGCGGCGCGGTATCGGCACGCAGCACGCGGGCGCCGAGCGAGACCGGCACGAAGCCGGCGGCGCGCGCGAGCGCTTCCTCCGCTGGCGAGAGCCCGCCTTCGGGGCCGCTCAGCGCAAGCACGCCGGCGCGCGGGGCGGCGAGCGACGCGAGTGGCTTCGCATCGTCGAAGCTCAGCAACCAGCGCGCACGCTCGTCCGCCGCGGGCAGCTCGCGCAACCATTCGCCGAGCGACCGCACCGGCGCGACCTGCAGCACGCGCGTGCGCCCGCTCTGCTCGCTCGCGGCGAGCGCCACGCCCTGCCAGTGCGCGACCTTCTTCAGCGCCCGCTCGCCGGAAAGCCGCAGCACCGAGCGCTCGCACAGCAGCGGCTGCACGGCGACGGCGCCGAGCTCGGTCGCCTTCTCGATCACGGTGTCCATGCGCTCGTTCGCCGGCATGCCGAGCGCGAGCGTGACGGGCAGCGGCAGTTCGCGGTCGAGGGCGGCGTGCGCGCCCAGTAGCACGGTGACCTCGCTGCGCCCCATCTGCACGACGCTGGCGGCGTGTTCGCCGCCGCGGCCGTCGAACAGCGTCAGCGGCGCGCCCGGCTGCAGCCGCAGCACCTGCACATGGCGCGCCGGGCCTGCGGGCAGCACGAAGGTCTCGCCGGACGCCGGCAGCGGGGGGTCGATGAACAGGCGGGGCGGCATGCGCCAAGTGTGCCTCAGCGTGGTGCGCGCCCGCCGCGGCGCCGGCACGTGCCGCCGTCAGCGCCCGCGTGCATCGGCCCCGCCGCGAAGGCGCAGCGCACGCCAACGGACACGCCAACGATGGGCGGCCTGCCGGATCGCCTGCCAGGCTGCCGAGGCCTGCAGCGCGTGGCGCACGCGGCGCCGCACCAGGCGCCACCACGCCAGCGCGCGTGCGAACCAGCGCAGCGTCATCAGCTGCGGCCGCAGCAGGACGAACAGGCGCCCGCCGATGGCCGTGCCGACGAGCTTCGCGGCCAGGATCACCGCGAGACCGGACACCGCGTGCCCCGCTCCGAGCAGCTGCAGCGCCACCAGCTTGACCGGCAGCAGCGCCAGCACCGGCACGAGGAACAGCGCCAGCGCCGGCCGCGGCGGCAGCGCGGCGATGCGCGCCTCCATGCGCTGCCACGGGCCCCAGCGCGCCAGGCGGCCGAGCCACGCGGCCAGCGGCTGCCAGCCGAACTCCTCGAGGAAGAACCACAGCGCCGCCAGCGCGAGCAGCAGCGCGCGCAGCGCACGCCACAGCGGTCGGAACGCGTTCACGCGGGCGCGCCTAGCCGCGGCCGCGGTGCTGCAGCCAGTCGACCACGATGGCGCGGGTGTAGACGCTCGCGACCTCGTCGATGAAGCGCGTGAAGTCGACATGCGCGCTGTCGTCGGCGCGGTCGGAGATCGTGCGCAGCACGGCGAACGGCCGCTCGAAATCGGCGCAGACCTGCGCGACCGCCGCGCCTTCCATCTCGACGGCCAGCGCCTGCGGCAGCAGCAGCCGCAGCTCGTCGCTCGCCGCGGCGCTGGCGACGAAGCGATCGCCGCTGACGATCAGCCCGCGGTGCACCAGGGGCGCCGCGATGTCGAAGCCCAGCAGGTGCGCGCTGCCGATCAACGCGGCGGCCGCGTCGAGGCAGCGCTGCGACGCCGCCGCCAGCGCGTCCGCGAGGCCGGCATGCACGTCGAAGCGCGAGCGGCCGGTCAGCGGCACCTCGAAGCGCGGGAACAGCGGCGAGGCGTCCATGTCGTGCTGGAGCAGTTGCTGCGCCACGACCACGTCACCGACCTTGACCCCGCGCCGCAGCCCGCCGGCCACGCCGGTGAGGACCAGCTCGGTGACCTGGAACTCGTGCATCAGCAGCGCCGCGGTCGTGCTCGCGGCCACCTTGCCGATGCCCGACAGCACCATCACGACCGGCTGGCCGTGGACCGTGCCCTGATGGAAATCGCGGCCGGCCAGGCGGACCGACTGCGGATCGCGCAGCAGCGGCAGCAGCGCGCGCAGCTCCTCGTGCATCGCGCTGACGATGGCCACCGGCAGGCGCGACATCGGTGCTGCGTGACCCGCAGGTTCGGGCGAGGGGATGGGAAGCGCGGCGGCGCGCTTCAGCCGCCGTAGAGCGCGCGGCGCGCGGCGGCGGCCACCGCCTCGCCCTTGCGCTCGGCGATCTGCGTCAGCGTGCGCTGCGCGACGGCCTGCAGTTCCTCGATCGTGCCGGCCTTCTCGACCGCCAGCGTCAGCACGAAGCCGCGCAGGCCGAGCTCCTTCGAGATCATCTGGGTCAGCGTGGCCGTGAACTGCGCGTAGTCGAGCACCACCGCCTCGGCCGGCGCGGCGGGCGCGCCGGCGGCGGGTCGGTTGGCAGGTGCGGCACCGGAGCGGCCCGCCGGCGGGGCGACCGGCACGATCAGCCCCAGCGATTGCAGCGCGGCGAAATCGTCGGCACTGATGCCGGCGAGGTTCGCGAGCAGCATCTCCTCGGTCTTGATCCCGTCGATGACGAGCAGCAGGTTGCGTTGCGCGCGCTCCTTCACGAGCGCCCGCGCCTGGATTTCAGTTCGCCCTGCTTCGGTCTTGACCCAGATCAACGGTGATGCCTCATCGACGACTCCATCCGCCCCGCAGGGGCCGGACGATCAGCGTGAATGTATCAGCAGCGACAAAGGGAGACGTGCCGCACGGCCCCGCATCGTCGACTCGACGACACGAAGCGTGACGGGCATCACTATCAAGCCTTGTCGCGCAGTTCGCGACGCAGGATCTTGCCGACGTTGGTCTTGGGCAGCTCGGTGCGGAACTCGACCACCTTGGGGCGCTTGTAGCCGGTCAGGTTGGCCTCGCAGTAGGCGCGCACGTCGGCCTCGCTCACGGCGGGGTTGCTGCGCACGATCACCAGCTTGACGGCCTCGCCGGCCTTGGCGTCGGGGATGCCGACCGCCGCGCATTCGAGGATGCCGGGCATCTGCGTGACCACGTCCTCGACCTCGTTCGGGTAGACGTTGAAGCCGCTGACCAGGATCATGTCCTTCTTGCGGTCGACGATCTTGAAGTAGCCGCGCTCGTCGACGATGCCGATGTCGCCGCTGCGGAAGAAGCCGTCCGGCGTCATGACCTTGGCGGTCTCGTCGGGGCGCTGCCAGTAGCCGGCCATCACCTGCGGGCCCTTGATCGCGATCTCGCCCGGCGTGCCCATCGGCACCTCGTTGCCGTCGTCGTCGAGCAGCTTGAGCTCGGTGTTGGGCATCGGCAGGCCGATGTTGCCGCTGTACGCGGTGCTGTCGACCGGGTTGCAGGTGGCCGAGGGCGAGGTCTCGGAGAGGCCGTAGCCCTCCACGATCGGGCAGCCGGTCTTCTCGAGCCAGAGCTTTGCGGTGGCGCTCTGCACCGCCATGCCGCCGCCGACCGAGATCACCAGCCCGCTCCAGTCGACGGTGCCGAACTCGGCGTGGTGGGCCATCGCCTGGAACAGCGTGTTGACGGCCGGGAAGCTGTGGAAGGTCTCGCCCTTCAGCTCCTTGAAGACGCTCGGCAGATCGCGCGGGTTGGCGATCAGGATGTTGGCGCCGCCCATGCGCATCGCCAGCATCATGTTCGTGTTGAATCCGAAGATGTGATAGATCGGCAGCGCGCAGATGGTCACGATCTGCTGGCCGGCCGGGATCTTCTTCAGTGCCGGCTGGTACCACGCCTCGGCCTGCAGGATGTTGGCGACCAGGTTGCGGTGCAGCAGCACCGCGCCCTTGCTGACGCCGGTGGTGCCGCCGGTGTACTGCAGCACCGCGATGTCGTCCGGGCCGACGCTCGCCGGCTTGAAGGATTTGCCGCGGCCCTGCGAGATCGCGGCGTTGAAGCGCACCGCGCCGGGCAGGCTGTACGCCGGCACCATCTTCTTCACCTTGCGCACGACGTAGTTGACGATCTGCGACTTCGGGAAGCCGAGCATGTCGCCGAGCGCCGTGATCACGATCTTCTTGGTCGGCACCGCGGCCAGCACCTGCTGCAGCGTGGTCGCGAAGTTCTCGACCATGATGATCAGCTTCGCGCCTGAGTCCTTGAGCTGGTGCTCCAGTTCGCGCGGCGTGTAGAGCGGGTTCACATTCACGACGACATAGCCGGCGCGCAGCACGGCCGCCACGGCGACCGGGTACTGCGGCACGTTGGGCATCATGATCGCGACGCGGTCGCCCTTGGCGAGGCCCTGCGCCTGCAGGTAGGCGGCGAGCGCGCGCGAGGCCTCGTCGACCTGCGCGAACGTGATCGTCTTGCCCATGAACTTGTACGCCATGCGGCCGGCGTACTTCTTGAAGCTCTCGTCCAACAGGGCGACGAGCGAGGGGTACTGCTCGACGTCGATCTCTGCCGGCACGCCGGCGGGGTACTGCTTCAACCAGGTCTTTTCCATCGAGGGCTCCGAGAAACAGCGGGGAATTCTGACCGAGCCAGGTGGTGCCCGGCCTAGGGTCTTGCCCCGGGGGCTGGCTCCACGCGCCAGCCGCCGCCCAGCGCCTGGATCAGCGCGATCGCCGAGGCCTGCCGGTTGGCCGCGAGCTGCACCAGCGTGCGGCGGGCGTTCAACGCGGAGGCCTGCGCACTGACGACCTCGGTGTAGCTCACCTGCCCGGCCTGGTAGCGGTTGAGCAGTTGCTGCTCGGTCAGGTCGGCGGCCTCGGACGCGATCCTGCGCAACTCGGCCTGCTCGGCGAGCGCGCGCGAGACCGAGAGCTGGTCCTCGACCGACTGGAACGCGGTCAGCACGGTCTGGCGGTAGCGGGCGACGGCGGCGTCGCGCGCGGCCTCGGCACCCTGCACCCTGGCGCGCGTGGCGCCGGCATCGAACAGCGTCTGCGCGACCGACAACCCGAGCGACCACAGCGTCGTCGACGCATTGAACAGGTCGCCGACCCGGCTCGCCGAGTTGCCGAGCGACGCGCTCAGGCCGAAGCTCGGGTAGTACGCCGAGCGCTCGATGCCGATGTTGGCGTTGGCGACGGCCACGGCGCGCTCGGCCGACGCGATGTCGGGCCGGCGTTGCAGCAGCTCGGAGGGCACGACCAGCGGCACCGCCGGCACGGCGAGCTTCCATTTGGCCGGCGCGATCGCGAGCTCTGCCGGCGCCTTGCCGATCAGCACCGCGATCGCATGCTCGAGCTGCGCGCGGGTGGCGGTCAGGCTGGCCAGGTCGGCCTGCGCGTTGGCCAGCTGCGTCTGCGCCTGCAGCAGGTCGGTGCGCGGAGCGATGCCGGCGGTGTAGCGGTTCTGCGTGATCGTGACGGCGCGCTGGTAGGCCGCGACGGTGCGGCGCAGCAGCTCGAGTTCGGCATCGGCGTCGCGCAGCGAGAAGTAGTTGATCGCGAGCTCGCCCTGCGCCGACAGGCGCGCTGCCGCCAGATCCGCCGCGCTCGCCTGCACGCTCGCCTGCGCGCCCTGCGCCGCCAGGCGCAGCGCGCCCCACACGTCCGGCGCCCAGCTCGCGCCGACGCCGAGCTGGAAGCTGCTGCCGGTGCTGTTCGCGCCACGCCCGCCGACACGCTGTGCGCTGCCGTCGAGCCCGATCTGCGGGAACAGCGAGGCGCGCGCCTGAGCGACCAGCGCCTGCGCCTGTGCGTACGCGGCGACCGCGGCCGCGACGTTCTGGTTCGAGACCTCGACCTGCGCAGCCAGGCGGCTCAGCTCGGCATCGCCGAACAGCTCCCACCACGGACCGCGGTCGAGCGTGTCCGCCGGCGCGGCCGGGAACCAGCCGGCATCTGCCGCCGGCGCCTCCTTGAAGGCGGCGGGCGCCGCGATCTCTGGCGGGCGGTAGGCGGGGCCGGCGGCGCAGGCGGTCAGCAGCGCCGCAGCGGTCACGGTGAGCACGAGCAGGGGTGAAGTCATGGCGCGTTCGCTGGGGTCGGCGTCGGGTCGATGCCGCGACTGAGGTGGCGCTCGTCCGCGCCGCGGCGGCGCAGCTTGTCGAGCAGCAGGTAGACGACCGGCGTGGTCAGCAGCGTCAGCACCTGGCTGGCGATGAGGCCGCCGATGATCGCGATGCCGAGCGGCTGGCGCAGCTCCGAGCCCTCGCCGAAACCGATCGCCAGCGGCAGCGCGCCCAGGGCGGCGGCCAGCGTCGTCATCAGGATCGGGCGGAAGCGCAGCAGGCAGGCCTCGCGCACCGCCTCGAGCGGGCTGAGGCCGCGCGCGCGCTCGGCCTCGAGCGCGAAGTCGATGATCAGGATCGCGTTCTTCTTGACGATGCCGATCAGCAGGAACACGCCGATCAACGCCATGATGGAGAACTCCATCTTGAACATCAGCAGCGCCAGCACCGCGCCGACGCCGGCCGAGGGCAGCGTGCTGAGCACCGTGATCGGGTGCACCAGGCTCTCGTACAGCACGCCGAGCACGATGTAGATCACCACGATCGCGGCGACGATCAGCAGCGTCTGCTGGCTGTTCGACTGCTGCGCGCTGGCCGCGCTGCCGGCGAACGCGCCGCGCACGCTGGTGGGCATGCCGATGTTGGCCTCGGCGGTGCGGATGGCCTCGCGGGCCTGGTCGAGGGTCGCGCCTTCGGCGAGGTTGAACGAGATCGTCGTCGCGAGCTCGGTGTCCTGGTGGTTCACCGAGGTCGCGGTCGATTCCTCGACGAAGCGCGCGAGCGTGGCCAGCGGCACCAGGTTGGTCACGCTGTTGGCGAGCACGCTGCCGGTCGACGCGCCCCGCACGCCCGGGTTGGCCGACACCGCGGTGGCGGTCGACGACGACGCGGTGCCGTTCGCCGTGCCGCCGGTGGTGCCGGCCGTGGTGCCGGTCGACGCCGTCGTGCTCTCGACCGCCTGCCCGTCGCTCGCGGCGATGCGCGTGGCCGGCACGTAGATGTCGGCCAGGGCGTTCGGGCTGGTGGTGTAGCCGGGCGCCCACTCCATCACCACGTGGTACTGGTTCAGTTCGGTGTAGATCGTCGCGACCTGGCGCTGCCCGAACGCGTTGTAGAGCGCCGAATCGATCGCGCTCGAGCTGACGCCCAGGCGCTTGGCGGCGTCCCGATCGACCTTGACGACCGTCTGCACGCCGTTCTCCTGCTGGTCGGAATCGACATCGGTGAGCTGCGGCTGGAGCCTGAGCTCGTCGGCGAGCTTGCTGGCCCAGCTGCGCAGGTCGGCGATGTTGTCGCTCTTCAGCGTGTACTGGTTGGCCGAGTTGCTGGAGCGGCCGCCGGACCGCACGTCCTGCACCGGGTTCAGGAACACCGACAGGCCGGTCACGCGCGCGAGCTGCGGCCGCAGCCGCGCGATCACCGCCAGGCCGGTGTCGGTGCGCTGCCCCTCGCCGCGCCCGAGCGGCTTGAGGTTGACGAACATGAAGCCGCCGCCCGCACGCCCGCCGCCGGTGAAGCCGACGACCGTCGCGACGGCCGGGTCCTTGCGCACGATGTCGATCACCTGCCGCAGCTTCTCGCCCATCGCCTTGGTCGAGATGCTCTGGTCGGCACGCAAGCCGCCGCTCAGCTGACCCGTGTCCTGCTGCGGGAAGAAGCCCTTCGGCGCCGCGGCGAACAGGTAGACGTTCAGCCCGATGACCGCGACCAGGATGAACATGACCAGCGCCTTGCTCGCCAGCGCCCAGTCGAGGCTGGCCTCGTAGCGCCGCCAGACCCACTGGTAGCCGCGCTCGGCCACCCGCGAGAACTTGCCAACCAAGCGCCCGGGCGGGCCGGCCTGCGCACCGCCCGGCTTGAGCAGCCAGGCGCACATCATCGGCGTGGTGGTCAGCGAGATGACCAGCGAGATCAGCACCGCCGCCGACAGCGTGACCGCGAACTCCTTGAACAGCCGCCCCTGCTGCCCGCCCATGAACAGCAGCGGGATGAACACCGCCACCAGCGACAGGCTGATCGACAGCACCGTGAAGCCGACCTCCTTGGCGCCGAGCAGCGCGGCCTGCATGCGCGCCATGCCGGCTTCGATGTGGCGGCTGGTGTTCTCGAGCACCACGATCGCATCGTCGACGACGAAGCCGGTGGCCACCGTCAGCGCCATCAGCGACAGGTTGTTCAGCGAGAAGCCCAGCAGGTACATCACGCCGAAGGTGCCGAGCAGCGCGACCACGGTCGCGACCGCCGGCACGATGGTCGCGCGCACGCTGCGCAGGAACAGGCTGACGACCAGCACCACCAGCACCACCGAGATCACCAGCGTGAACTCGACCTCGCGCAGCGATGATCGGATCGAGTTGGTGCTGTCCGAAGCAACCTGCAGGGTCACGTCGGCCGGCAGGTCGGCCTGCAGTTCGGGCAGCAGCGCGCGCACCGCGTCGACCGTCTCGATCACGTTGGCCGACGGCTGCCGGGTGATCAGGATGATGATTGCCGGTTCGCCGTTGAACAGGCCGAGCGTGCGCGTGTCCTCGACGCCGTCGACCACCTCCGCCACGTCCTGCAGCCGCACCGCGGCGCCGTTGCGCCACGCGATCACCATCGGCGCGTAGTCGCTCGCCCGCAGCGCCGGCGTCTGGGTGTAGATCTGCAGCCGGCGTTCGTCGCCCTGCACGATGCCCTTGGGCCGGTTGGCGTTGCTGGCCTGGATCGCGGCGCGCACGTCCTCGGTGCTGATGCCGACCTTGTTCAGCGCGAACGGGTTCAACTCGATCCGCACCGCGGGCAGCGAGCCGCCGCCGATCTCCACGTCCCCGACGCCGTCGACCTGCGACAGCCGCTGGCTCACGATGTTCGACACCGATTCGTAGATCTGCCCCGGCGTGCGGGTCTTGGACGTGAGCGCCAGGATGATCACCGGCGCCGCCGCCGGGTTCACCTTGCGGTAGGTCGGGTTGCTGCGCAGCGTGGCGGGCAGATCGACCCGGCTCGCGTTGATCGCGGCCTGCACCTCGCGCGCGGCGCCGTCGATGTTGCGGTTCAGGTCGAACTGCAAGGTCACGCGCGTCGAGCCGGTGCCGCTCGACGAGGTGATCTCGTTGACGCCGGCGATCGTGCCGAGGTGGCGCTCCAGCGGTGTGGCCACGCTCGTGGCCATCGTGTCCGGGCTCGCGCCGGGGATGCTCGCGCTGACCGAGATCACCGGGAAGTCGACCTGCGGGAGCGGCGAGACCGGCAACGCGAAGAACGCGCCGATGCCGGCGAGCGCGATGCCGATCGTCAGGAGGACGGTGCCTATCGGTCTTCGGACGAAAGGTGCCGACAGGTTCATGCGTTGTCGCCTGTCGTGGTGTGAACGGCAAAGGCGCGGTTGAGTGCGCTGGCCTGAGCGGCAAAGGCGCGGTCGGGTGCGCTGCGCCGCGCCACGGAGGCGGTCATCGCTTCGCGATGACTGCTCTGCGCTGCTCGGGCGCGTGGCCTCGTCGCCAACTCACTTCGCGACCTGCGGTCGCTGCGTTCAGACAC
>JAZKIO010000008.1:0-4411 GCA_040384825.1 Pseudomonadota bacterium | reverse complement strand
GAGCTGACCTTCCTCGACATCACCGCCACCAGCGACGGCCGCGACCTGATCCTGCACATCATCGAGGCGGTCGCGTCGCAGGTGTTCATTCCGCTCACGGTGGGCGGCGGCGTGCGCACCGTGGCCGACGTGCGGCGGTTGCTCAACGCGGGCGCCGACAAGGTCAGCTTCAACTCCGCGGCGATCGCCGACCCGCAGGTGATCCACGACGCGTCGGCCAAGTACGGCGCGCAGTGCATCGTCGTCGCGATCGACGCCAAGGCGCGCGCCGATGGCAGCGGCTGGGACGTCTACTCCCACGGCGGCCGCAAGAACACCGGGCTCGACGCGGTCGAGTGGGCGCGCCGCATGACGGCGCAGGGCGCCGGCGAGATCCTGCTCACCAGCATGGACCGGGACGGCACCAAGAGCGGCTTCGACCTTGCACTGACGCGCGCGGTCAGCGACGCCGTCAGCGTGCCGGTGATCGCCTCGGGCGGCGTGGGCGCGCTCGAACACCTGTCCGACGGCATCCGAATCGGTGGCGCCGACGCGGTGCTGGCCGCGAGCATCTTCCACTACGGCGAGTTCAGCGTCGGCCAGGCCAAGGCGCTGCTGGCGCGCGACGGGATACCGGTGCGCACATGACGGCCGCTCCCCGCGGCGCCGTCCGGCATGAAGTACGCCTGATCGGCGGTCAGTGGAAGCGCAGCAAGCTGCCGGTGGCCGATGCGCCCGGGCTGCGCCCCACGCCGGACCGCGTGCGCGAGACCCTGTTCAACTGGCTCGGGCAAGACCTCAGCGGATGGCGCTGCCTCGACGCCTTCTCCGGCTCGGGCGCGCTCGGTTTCGAGGCCGCGTCGCGCGGGGCGGCGCAGGTCGTGCTGCTCGAACGCGATCGCCGCCTCGCGGCCGCGCTGACCGCGTCGAAGCTCCGGCTGAAGGCCGAGGACCTGCGCATTGAGAACGTCGACGCGCTGGGCTGGATGGCGCGCTGCCCGCCGGCATCGTTCGAGCTCGTCTTCATCGATCCGCCGTTCGACCTGCCGCTCGTCGAGCCTTCGCTCGTGCTGGCGCATCGGCTGGTCGTGCCGGACGGCTTCGTCTACGTCGAGGCGGGGCAGGCGATCGCGGCGCCACCGGGGCTGAAGCTGCACCGCCAGGGGCGTGCCGGCGCGGTGCACTTTCACCTGTTGCAGCGAACCGACTCGGCCTGATCGGCCCCGGCTACACTGCGGCCGGATCAACCGCCGGGAGCGCACCGTGACCTCCGTGACGAAACTGACTGCCGTCTACCCGGGAACCTTCGATCCGATGACGCTCGGTCACGAAGACCTGATGCGCCGCGCCAGCCGGCTGTTCGAGCGCCTGATCGTCGCCGTCGCGGCCGGGCACCACAAGCGCACGATGTTCACGATCGCCGAGCGGCTCGACATCGCGACCGAACTCGCGGCCAAGTACTCCAACGTCGAAGTGATGGCCTTCCGCGGGCTGCTGCGCGATTTCGTCGTCAGCAACGAAGGCAAGGTCGTGGTGCGCGGGCTGCGCGCCGTCAGCGACTTCGAGTACGAGTTCCAGATGGCCGGCATGAACCGGCAACTGATGCCCGACGTCGAGACCGTGTTCCTCACGCCCGGCGACCGCTACCAGTTCGTCTCCGGCACCTTCGTGCGAGAGATTGCCACCTTGGGCGGTGATGTCTCCAAGTTCGTGTCACCCTCGGTCCTGAGTCGCCTGCACCAGCGCGTCAAGGCGACCGAGGACTGAGACACCCGCTCCGCCATGGCACTCCTGATCACCGACGAATGCATCAACTGCGATGTCTGCGAACCCGAGTGCCCGAACCAGGCGATTTCGATGGGGGTGGATTTCTACCAGATCGACCCGGGCAAGTGCACCGAGTGCGTCGGTCACTTCGACGAGCCCCAGTGCGTCCAGGTCTGCCCGGTCGACTGCATCCCCGTGAACCCGGAGCACGTGGAGTCGAAGGAGACGCTCTGGCAGAAGTACCGTCGCCTGCAGGCGGCGGCTGCGCCGGGCTGATCCGGGGTTGATCCCGGGCCAGTCGACTGTCAGGCGCCGCTGCGGCGCTTCTTCGACTTCTTCTTGACGGACGGCGCGGCGGCGACCACCGCGTCGGCGTGCGCCGTCGGCGCTCCGCCCAGGCTCGCCGCACCGGCCGGGCGAGCTTCGCGGGCTTCGGCCAGGCGCTGGCGCAGCATGTCGTCACCGCGGCGTCGCTCGTCGGCCGCCACGCGGCGCGCTTCCGCCTGCTGACCGGGCGTGCGCGCGTCGTCGACGTCCAGCGCCTTGGCCTGCGCGCAGGCCACCTGCGAGTAGGTGTTGCCACAACGGTAGACGGTCTGGGCGAGCGCGGAACCCGCGCCGAGCGACGCGAGCAGAACGGCGACGACGATCGGCTTCATCCGTTCTCTTCCTTCGGTGGTTCCGTCATCGGCGGGCGTGGCGGCTTGGGACGCGGTGGCTTGGCGTGCACCTTCATCAGCGCGCGGTCCATGTCGCCGGCGAGCAGCAGGTCGAGTGCGGTCAGCGCCTGCTCGATCGACTTGTCGATCGCCTCGCGGTGCTCGGCCATCGGCTTGCGCAGCACGTAGTTGACGACCTCAGCCTTCACGCCCGGATGACCGATGCCGATGCGCAGGCGCCAGAAATCGGCAATGCCGAGCTGGGCCTGGATGTCCTTCAACCCGTTGTGGCCAGCGTGGCTGCCGCCGAACTTCATCTTCACCTGGCCGGGCAGCAGATCGAGTTCGTCGTGCGCGACCAGGATCTCGCTCGGCGCGATCTTGAAGAACCGCGCCAGCGCACCGACCGACTTGCCGGACAGGTTCATGAAGGTCATCGGTTCGAGCAGCCAGACCGGGCCATCGGGACGGTTCACGCGCGCCGCCAGGCCGAAGTAGCTGCGCTCGGGAACGAGGTTCGCCTTCAACTCGCGCGCGACCGCGTCGATGAACCAGAAGCCCGCGTTGTGGCGGGTGTCGGTGTATTCCGGGCCGGGGTTGCCGAGGCCGACGAAGAGTCGAATCATGGGCTGGATTATCGAATGGGGCGGACGAAAAAAAGCCCCACCGAGGTGGGGCTGCGGCATCACCCTGACGGGTGCGCTCTCGCTTTACTTCTTGTTCTGCTTCTCGGTCTTCTTGGCCTTGCTCTTCTCGGCCGGCGCAGCGGTCACGACCGGTGCCACGACTTCTTCTTCAGCGGCTTGCGCCACGGCCGAGACGATCACCGGGTTCGGCTTGCCTTGCGTCATCACCTTGATGCCCGCCGGCAGCTTGATGTCGTTGACGTGCAGGGTCTGGCCCTTGGTCAGCTCGGCCAGGTCGATCGTCAGGAACTCGGGCAGCTGCGAAGCCAGGCACGAGATGCGCAGCTCGGTCGCGACGTGGTTGACGACGTTGCTGTCGGTCTTGACGGCCGGCGAGATTTCCTCGTTGATGAAGTGCAGCGGCACCTTCTTGACGATCTTGGTCGTCGCATCGACACGCTGGAAGTCGACGTGCAGCACGATCGGGCGGAACGGGTGCATCTGGTAGTCGCGCAGCAGCACCTGCTCGGTCTTGCCGGCGAGTTCCATCTCGAGCAGCGACGAGTGGAACGCTTCCTTCTTCAGCGCGAAGAAGAGGGCGTTGTGATCGAGCTCGATCTTGGCCGGTGTGCCCGCGCCATAGACGATGCCCGGGACCTTTTGCGCATTGCGCAGGCGGCGGCTCGCTCCGGTCCCCTGCAACGTGCGCTCGTAAGCGGTGAATTTCATGTGGTGCTCCAAAGATGAAGGCCCGCGACCAGGTCCTTCGTAAAACGCGCGGCCGATCGGCCTCGCGACTCGGGGGCGAACCCCCTTGTTCTAGAAATTGCTGTTCTGCTCGGCGAACAGGGACGTGACCGACTCGCCGTCCGAAATGCGGCGGATCGTCTCGGCGAACAGGAAGGCCACCGACAACTGGCGCACCTTCGAGCAGCTCTTGACGTCGTCGTTCTGAGGGATCGTGTTGGTGATCACGACCTCGTCGAGCTGGGAATTGCGGATGCGCTCGACGGCCGGGCCGGAGAAGACGGCGTGGGTGCAGTAGGCGAACACGCGCTTCGCGCCGCGCTCCTTCAGCACCTCGGCCGCCTTGACGAGCGTGCCGGCGGTGTCGGTCATGTCGTCCATGATCACGCAGGTGCGGCCTTCGATCTCGCCGATCACGTGCATCACCTCGGACACGTTGGCCTTCGGGCGGCGCTTGTCGATGATGGCCAGGTCGCAGTTCAGCTGCTTGGCCAGTGCACGCGCGCGGACCACGCCGCCGACGTCCGGCGACACGACGACCAGATCTTCGTAGCGCTTGCTCTGCAGATCGGAGAGCAGCACCGGCGACGCGTAGATGTTGTCGACCGGGATGTTGAAGAAGCCCTGGATCTG
>JAZKIO010000007.1:0-50677 GCA_040384825.1 Pseudomonadota bacterium | reverse complement strand
AGGTCGAGCTTGCCGATGTCGTGCAGCATCGCGCCGACGCCGAGGTCGAGCATGTCGCTCTCGGCCAGGCCGAAGGTGCGGCCCATCAGCATCGAGATGATGGTGACGTTCATCGCGTGCATCGAGGCCTTGTCGCCGGCCGCGTCCGACAGCAGCCGGATGCACAGCTCGTGCTCGCCGAGCATCTTGTCGACCAGCGCCTTCGACAGCTGCTCGGCCTGAGCGCGCGCCTCGACGGGCCGCGCGGCGACCAGCTCGGTCAGGTGGCGGCAATCGCGTGCCGCCTCGGCGTACTGGTGCTCGCACAGCTGCAGCGCGGCGCGCTGGCGGGCCAGCTGGCGGCGGTGGGCGCTGCGGATCTGCTGGTCCGGGGATTCGACGACCGCGCGGCCGTTCAGTGCGCCGGCCACGGTGACCGGCCCGCCCGCGGCGAACTTCTCGGTCGGCGTGATCGTGCTGTCGAGCGCGGCGCCGGAGGTCGAGGGCGCGGCGTCCAGCGGCGCGGCGTGAGTGGATGCGTGCTCGGCGGCACCGGCGTCGGCGAGCGGCGCCGGCCGCGTCTGCCCGGTCAGGCCCATGGCCGGCAAGGCGTCGCTCTGCGTCGGGCTCCAGCGCACACGCTGCACGCCGAGCGAGCGGATCGTCGCGACCTGCTCGTCGTTGGCGATCTTGAAGCTGCCGAGCGGGAACGGATGCGACATCCAGCTCATGTCGAGGTGCACGAACATGCCGACGCGCAGGTCGTCGACCTCGATCAGTTCCTTGGCGGTGGCAGGTTTCATGGGTTCGGTGCGCGTGGACAACGGGTTCACGCGGCTTGTCGGGGATATCGGCGAGCCCCTGACCGACTTGAATCGCCGCCCGCCCCGCGCCCCGGGGAAAGCCTTGCCCGCCGTGGCTTACGGCCGCAGGTAAGCCCAACCCGCCTGCTGGCGCCGGATGATCTGCACGACGCCCGCTGGAACATAAGTTACGTTCGGATGCATGTCGGCAAGCTCCAGTTTCTGGTTGCGCATCGTGTTCTCGCAGGCCTGCACCGCCACGCCGGCCTTGATCGCATCGGTCACGCGGGAGTTCGTCGCCGCGTCCAGCTTGAGCATGCCGATGCCGGGACCGTAGGCGACGATCTCCACCGTGACCTTGTCCGCGCCGAGCTCGTCCTGCAGGTTCCTGACGTTGTTCAGCACCAGGTTCCAGCGTGCGGGATCGGCCTCGCTGACCTGCACGACGACGCGGGTCGGCCGGTTTGCCTCCTGCGCGACAGCGACAAGCGGCGCGGCGGCCAGGACGGCGGCGAGAACGAGAAACGGACGGCGCATGGCGGACCCCTGGGACGATGGACGTGACCTGGATTCTCGCGCCGCGGCGCCCCGCGCCCGCCTCAGGCGTCGACGACCAGCTCGAACGACGCGTTCAGGCCGTCGGCCGCCGGCACGAAAGGCACCGTCAGGGCGGCCCGATCGAGCGGGTCGCGCAGGCTGCGCCAGAGCGGATCGCGCGCGTTGCCGGGATCGCCCTCGACATACAGCTGCGTCGTCAGCAGCGTGCGCTGCGCGAGCCTGACCTTGACGTGGATGTGCGGCGTGCGCCCGCTGTAGGCGACCGGGCGGATCGTGTGGAAGCGGTAGCGCCCGTCGGCACCGACCGCCACCCGGCCGAACGACTGGAACGCCGGATCGGCCCGGCCGCCGTCGCGCGGGTGGCGGTAGTGGCCGTCGACGTCGCACTGCCAGATCTCGACGCTGGCGCCGCGCACCGGCCGGCCCGCGGTGTCGCGCACCGTGCCCTCCAGCCAGCTCGCTTGGCCGCGCGCGTAGCGCAGGTCGCCCTGACGCAGCAGATCGAAATCGCTGTCGGCCGGCAGCTCGACCGGGTAGAACGGGCCTTCGGTCTGGGCCGGCGTGAGCCGCAGCGGGGACGCGGCGCGGGCCGGCATGCCAGTCAGCAGCGCAGGCATGGCCAGGGCGGCGATACGGCCCAGCGCGGAGCGCCGCGTGGCCGAGGAATATCGAGTCGTCTTCATCGTGCAGCCATTGTGCGGCGCCCCGTGTCGTCCCGCGCAGCCTAGCGCTGAATCCGCGTCGACAGCACGATCGCCGAGGTGGTGCGCTCGACGCCGTCGAGCCGGCCGATGCGGTCGATCAGCGCGTCAAGCTCGCCGATCGACGAAGCGGCGACGATCGCGATCAGGTCGAACGGCCCGCTCACGGAATGCAGCACGCGCACCTCGGGGATCTGGCGCAGCGCCACCTCGATCGCGCCGCTGCGCTTGGGCGCCAGCGTGATCAGCACGTGGGCGCGGATCAGGTCAGCCTCCAGTTCGTCGGGCACGACGACGGTGTAGCCGGCGATCACGTTCTGGCGCTTGAGCTTCTCCATGCGGCTCTGCACCGTGGTGCGCGAAAGCTTGAGCGCGCGCGCCAGCTCGGCAGTCGGCGCGCGAGCGTCGGCGCGCAGCAGCGCGAGCAGGGCCACGTCGGTGGGGTCGAGTGCGGTTCTGGTCATTCTGCCGATTTGTTGGCTTCTATATGCCGAAGTATGGACCGCGAATCGTCGTCCTGGCTGATGCGATCTGCAGCGCTTCCTCCCAGAATCTCGCATCACCCCGTCCAGGAGACCCCTCATGCACAACATCCTCGTCATCGGCGCCGGCAAGATCGGCTCGGTCGTGGCCGACCTGCTGGTCGACACGCCGGAAGCAGGCGGCTACAAAGTGACCGTGGCCGACCGTTCGGCCACGCTGCTGGCCGAGATCGCCACCGACCCGCGGCGCGCGCTCGCCGCGCGGTCGCGCCTGTCGACCCTGGTGCTCGACGTGAACGACCCCGCGCAGCTGGCGGCGGCACTCGACGGCCGGTTCGCCGTGCTCAGCGCCGCGCCCTTCCACCTGACGCTGCAGATCGCCCAGGCGGCGCGCGCGGCCGGCGTGCACTACCTGGACCTGACCGAAGACGTGGCCAGCACCCGCGCGATCCGCGCGCTGGCCGAAGGCGCGAGCAGCGCGTTCATCCCGCAGTGCGGCCTGGCGCCGGGCTTCATCTCGATCGTCGCGGCCGACCTGGCGCGGCAGTTCGATTCGCTCGACTCGGTGCGCATGCGCGTCGGCGCCCTGCCCGCCTACCCGAGCAACGCGCTGAACTACAACCTGACCTGGAGCACCGAAGGCGTCATCAACGAGTACTGCGAGCCCTGCGAGGCGATCGTCGACGGCGTCGTGCGCGAGGTGCCGGCGCTCGAGGAGCGCGAGGAGTTCTCGCTCGACGGCGTGCTCTACGAGGCGTTCAACACCAGCGGGGGCCTCGGCACGCTGTGCGAGACGCTGGCCGGCCAGGTGCGCACGCTGAACTACCGCACGATCCGCTACCCCGGCCACGCCGCGATCATGAAGGCGCTGCTGCACGACCTGCGGCTGAAGGACCGGCGCGACGTGCTCAAGGACATCCTCGAGCAATCGCTGCCCGCGACCATGCAGGACGTGGTGATCGTGTTCGTCACCGTCTCGGGCCTGCGCGACGGTCGCCTGCAGCAGGAGACCTACGCCCGCAAGATCTACAGCCACGTGCTGGCCGGGCGGATGCGCAGCGCCATCCAGATCACCACCGCCTCCAGCCTGTGCGCGATGCTGGACATGCTCGTGGAAGCGACGAGCGCCCCTGCGGGGACGCGGGGCACGCTGCCTGTCGCCGGTTTCGTCCGGCAGGAAGACGTGCCGCTGGACGCCTTCCTGGCCAACCGGTTCGGCCGGGTCTACGGCGCCGAGGCGCTCGAGCAGGTCCACCAACACGCAGCGTAGACCGATCAGATCATTTTGTGACCGAGCGGTGCAGAAATGCATCCGTTCGGCTAGAGTCGGCGTATCGAGAACACGGGCGGGCCCTTCGGCCGGCCGGAACCGGAGCGCCGAATGGCCGACAGCACCGCCGTCGCAGTCAACTGGGTCGAACAGGGTTTGGTGCCCGACCGCGTGGTGCGGCTCGGCATCCGCCGGCTGCTCAAGGCACGGCTGACCGAACTGCAAAGCGGCGATCCCGCCGCCGTCGCTGCGCTGACGCAGGCCTTCGTCGACGAGCTGCGCAGCGCCCCGCTCGCCCTGCTGCCCGAGAAGGCGAACGAACAGCACTACGAGGTGCCGGCCGAGTTCTTCGGCGCGGTGCTGGGCGCGCACCGCAAGTACAGCAGCTGCTACTGGGGCGAGCCCGGTGGTGCGGACGGCGTCCAGACGCTGGATCAGGCCGAGGCCGCGGCGTTGGCCGTGACCTGCGAGCGCGCCGACCTGCAGGACGGCCAGCAGGTGCTCGAACTCGGCTGCGGCTGGGGGTCGCTGAGCCTGTGGATGGCCGAGCGCTACCCGGCCAGCCGCATCACCGCGTTGTCCAACTCCCACTCGCAGCGCGAATACATCGAGGCTCAGGCCGCCGCGCGCGGGCTGACCAACCTGCGGGTGGTCACCCAGGACATCAACGCCTTCGACACCGACGAGCGCTTCGACCGCGTCGTCTCGGTCGAGATGTTCGAGCACCTGCGCAACTGGCCGCGCGCGTTCGCGCAGGTCGCGTCGTGGCTGCGGCCCGGCGGCCGCTTCTTCATGCACGTGTTCGCGCACCGCGAGGCGCCCTATGCGTTCGTGGAGCGCGACGCGAGCGACTGGATGAGCCGCCACTTCTTCTCCGGCGGCATGATGCCCAGCGACGACCTGGCGCTGCACTGCCAGGACGACCTGCGCCTGGCGCGCCGCTGGCGCTGGGACGGCACCCACTACCAGCGCACGTCCGAAGCCTGGTTGCGCCGCATGGACGACCAACGCGACGCGCTCTGGCCGCTGTTCGAGCAGACCTACGGCCGCGCCGAGGCCGGCGTGTGGTGGATGCGCTGGCGGCTGTTCTTCATGTCGGTGGCGGAACTGTTCGGCTTCGACGGCGGCCGGCAATGGTGGGTCAGCCACTACCTGTTCGACAAGCGCGGATGAACCCGGCGGCGGCCATGACGACGGGCCTCGGCGCCGCATCGACGGCGCCGACGCGCGGCGTGCAGATCGCGAACTTCGTGGTCTTCCAGGCGGCGTGGTTCGCGGCCGTGCTCGGCGCGGCGCACCAGTTGCCGCTGTGGGGCACGGCCTGCGTGCTCGCGGCGATTGCCTGGCACCTGGGCATCTCGGAGCGGCCCGGTGATGAGGCGAAGCTGATCGCGCTGGCGTGCGTGATCGGCATCGTCGTCGAAACCGCCATCGTGATGCAGGGGCACGTGGCCTACCCGTCCGGCCAGCCGGTCGCCGGCGTGGCGCCGTACTGGATGGTGGCGCTGTGGGGCGAACTCGCGATCGCGTTGAACGTGACCATGCGCTGGATGAAGGGGCGGCTCTGGCTCGCCGCCATCGTCGGCGCCATCGGCGGGCCGGCCGCGTTCTCGGCCGGCGTCACGCTGGGCGGCGCCATCTTCATCGACAAGACCCCTGCGCTGATCACATTGACTTGCGTCTACGCCGTGGCGATGCCGCTGCTGGTGTGGCTGGGCACGCGCTTCGACGGCGTGAGCGTGCCGGAGGAGGCGCGTGTCTGAACTGCAGATCGCCTTCGCCGGCCTGGCGCTGATCGCGGCGCTCGGCTTCCTGACCTGGATCGCCAGCGTCGTGCAGCACGACGTGAGCCTGGTCGACCGCACCTGGTCGGTCTTCATCACCGGCGCGGCCGCGGTCTACTTCGTGCTGCTGCCGCCCTCGGGCATGCGGGGCGCGTGGATGCTCGCGCTCGGCGTCGCCTGGGCGCTGCGCCTGAGCGTCTACATCACGGCGCGCAACTGGGGCCACGGCGAGGACCGGCGCTACCAGGAGATCCGCGCCCGCAACCAGCCGAACTTCGCCTTCAAGAGCCTGTACCTGGTGTTCGCGCTGCAGGCGGTGCTGGCGTGGACGGTCTCGGCGCCGTTCTTCGCCGCGATGAGCGGCGGCCGGCCGCTCGGCGCACTCGACATCGCCGGCCTGGCGCTGGCCGCGTTCGGCATCGTGTTCGAGGCGATCGGCGATGCGCAGATGTCGCGCTTCAAGGCCGACGCCAGCAACAAGGGGCAGGTGATGGACCGCGGCGTGTGGCGCTACACGCGCCACCCCAACTACTTCGGCGAGACCTGCATCTGGTGGGGCTTCTGGCTCGTGGCGCTGGGCGGCGCGGGCTGGGGCGGCGCGTGGTCGGTGGTCTCCCCGATCCTGATGACGGTGCTGCTGCTGAAGGTCTCGGGCGTGTCCCTGCTCGAGAAGGACATGGCCGAACGGCGCCCGGCCTACCGCGACTACATCGCGCGCACCAACGCGTTCTTCCCGGGGCCGCCGAAGCGCGGCAGCGCAGCGTGAAGCGCACCCTGCTCGCCCCGATGATCGCCGCCCTGCTTGGTGCCGCCGCGTTGCAACCCGCGCTCGCCGTGGGCCCGACCGGCGAATGGGCGTTCCGCGCGCTGCTCGACGGCGAGCCGATCGGCGAGCACCGCTTCAGCGTCACCGGCGAGGGCGACGAACGCCGCGTGCTCAGCCGGGCCGAGTTCGCCGTCAAGTTCCTCGGCATCACCGCCTACCGCTATCGCCACGAGGCCACCGAGCGCTGGCGCGGCAACTGCCTGACCGCGCTCGACTCGACGACCGACAACGACGGCAAGCCCGAGTCCGTGCGCGCCGACCAGCGCGACGCGCTCAAGGGCTGCGTGATGAGCTTCGCCTACTGGAACCCCGCCATCCAGACCCAGACCCGCCTGCTCAACGCCCAGACCGGCCGGCTCGAGACCGTGCAGGTGCGCCGCGTGGGCAGCGGCTCGGTCGAGGTGCGCGGCCAGCCGGTCGAGGTGAGCGAGTTCCGCATCACCGGCGCGGCGCAGCCGATCGTCGTCTGGTACACGCCGCGCGGCGAGTGGGTCGGGCTCGATTCGATCGTCGCCGGTGGCCGGAAGTTGAGCTACCGGTTGCCCTGAGAACACTCACATGAAAGGAACTCCACCATGCGCCTGCACCTCATCGGCCTCGCCTGCATCGGCGTGCTCGCCGGCTGCGCCGCGGACCCGGGCACGGCCATGAAGCCTGTCGCGCTCGTCGCCAAGGTCGACATCCCGCGCTTCATGGGCGACTGGTACGTGATCGCCAACATCCCGACCTTCCTGGAAAAGGGCGCGCACAACGCGAAGGACAGCTACACGCTGGCGCCGGACGGCACGATCCCGACCACCTTCAGCTTCAACGCGGACGGTTTCAACGGCCCGCTCAAGACCTACGGATCCAAGGGTTTCGTGCTCGACGCGAGCGGCGCGATCTGGGGCCAGCAGTACATCTGGCCGATCAAGGCGGACTACCGCGTCGCCTACCTCTCGCCCGACTACACGCAGACCGTGATCGCGCGCGAGAAGCGCGACTACGTGTGGATCATGGCGCGCACGCCGACGATTCCCGAGGCCGACCTGCAGCGCCTGATCGCGTTCGTCGGATCGCAGGGCTACGACGTCGCCAAGATCCAGCGCGTGCCGCAGGCCGGTGGCAAGTAGGCCTCAGCCGACCTCGAAGAAGCGCATCACCACCTCGTCCGGCCGGCGCAGGCCGGTGCCGAGGAACACGCGCTCCATGATCCAGCGCAGCGCCGGCGCGCTGGCCTCGAAGCGCGGCACGCAGCGGAAGTACACGTCCGCCGGGTCGACCGGCTCGCCGCGCACCAGCCGCGCCATCACCTCGGGCGCAGCGGTGCGCACGGCGTCGTTCTGCACGTAGATGCGATCGCCGGCGTCGGTCTCGAGCACGTAGCGCGCCTCGAGCCGTGCCATGCGCTCGTTGACGATCAGCTGGAAATCGGCGCCACCAGGCAGCACGCGCGCCGTCCAGTCGCGTGCGGTGCAGGTGCCGCCGGTGATCGTGATCACGCGCCGCGTGCCGTGGCCGACGGCGCCGACCTCGACCGGCGCCGCGACCTGCACGCTCAGGTCGGCGAAGCGCGCGAGCGCCGGCGCGGCAAGCGGATCGGCGCCGGCGGCGCTCGTCACTTCACCAGCTTCCACGCCCCGCCTTCGACCTTCACCATCACCTGGCTGCGGGCGTCGACGCCGTTGTGGTCGGTGGCGCTCAGGTTGAACACGCCTTGCGAGCCGACGAACTCCTTCAGCCCCTCGATCGCGTCGCGCAGCCCGAGGCGGAAGGCCTCGGTGCCCGGCTGGCCCTTCTTCAGCGCGACCGGGATCGCGGCGTTCAGCCAGAGCTGCGCGTCCCACGCCGTCGCGCCGAACAGCGAGCGCGAGCCCGCGCCGTGCTTGGCCTCGTAGCGCTTGACGTAATCGACGCCGGGCGCCTTGACGGGGTTGCTGTCGGGCAGCTGGTCGGCCACCAGCACGGGCGCGACCGTCATGAAGCTGCCGTCCAGGTCCTTGCCGCCGACGCGCAGGAAGTCGGCGTTGGCGACGCCCTGGGTCTGGTAGATCAGGCCCTTGTAGCCGCGCTTGACCAGCTCGACGTGCGGCAGCGCGCCCGGCGTGCCGGCGCTGAAGATGTAGACGGCGTCGGGGTTGGCGGCCATCAGCTTGAGCACCTGCGGCGTGGTGCTGGTGTCGACCTGCGCGTACTTCTCGACCGCCACGATCTTGATGCCCTTGGCCGGCGCGAGCCGCTCGATCGCCTTCGAGAAGCCGTCGCCGTAGGCAGTGGCGATGCCGATCGTCGCGACGGTCTTGGCGTTGCTCTTGATCATGTGATCGAGCACCGCGTTGATCGAGATCGTCTCGGTCGGCGCCATCTTGAAGGCCCAGCGGCGCGGCCCGTCCTGCGGCTCGACGATGGCGCCGCCGCCGGCCAGCGAGATCACCGGCACGCCCGAGCGCGCCGCGACCTCGATCACCGCCAGCGAGGTCGGCGTCAGCGAGGGGCCGACGATGATGTCGACCTTGTCCTCGGTGATCAGCTTGGTGGCGTTCTTGGCGGCCGTGGTCGAATCGGTGCCGTCGTTCAGCACGAACAGGTTGATCTTCTGCCCGCCGAGCTCGGTCGGCCAGAGCTTGAAGGTGTTGTCCGCCGGGATGCCCAGCGACGCGCCCGGGCCCGTCAGCGAGACGATCACGCCGACGTTGACGTCGGCCTGCGCCAGTGCAGAGGCGCCGAGCGCGGCGGCGGCGAACAGGCCGCGGACCAGGGAAGCGAGTCGGGTCATGGAAGGTCTCCGTTCGGGATTTAGTTATGCGAGTGAACTATCGGACGGCCGCGGCCACAAGCGGGGAAACACTGCACAGTCGATCGGCTCGCCGGGCTGGATCGTGGGTTTGTCGATCGTGATCGAGGCCTGCCCGTTGCGCGGCGCGTAGACCACGTCGTCGCCGGTCCAGCGGGTCGCGTAGGCACGGCGCCGCTGCGTCGAACTGGCGTTGCCGGGCGCGCCGTGCACCGTCATGCTGTGGTGCAGCAGGCAGTCGCCGGCCTTCATGTCCCAGTTGACGATCTCCAGGCCGCCGCTGCCCGGCTCGCGGCGGATGGCGTCGATGTCGGGCAGCGTCTCGCCGGGCAGCATCTTGTAGGCCTCGGTGTCGCCGCCGAAGTGGATCGGCCGGAACTCGCGGCCCCAGCGGTGCGAGCCCTTGATGTACTCGACGCCGCTGGACTGCACCGTCACGTCGTCCAGCGCCAGCCAGATCGACAGGATCTGGTCGCCCTTGACGGGCCAGTACGGGCCGTCCTGGTGCCACGGCGTCACGGCCGCCGTGCCCGGTTCCTTGACGAACAGCTGGTCGTACAGGAAGTTGACCTTGCGGCTCTTCAGCATGCGCGCGGCGATCTCCGCCGCCGGCGACTCCTCCACGTACTTGCGCAGGCCGGGCTTGACCGCCCAGGCGCCGATGTCGCCGAGGAAGCGCTGGCCTTCCTTGGTCGCGTACTCGCGCGCCAGCGGGCCGGGGTGGGCCAGGTCGTCCTCCACGGCGGCGCGCATGTGCTCGATCCAGTCGGCATCGAACAGGCCACGCAGGCAGATCACGCCGTCGCGCCAGAAGGCGTCGACATCGGCATCGGGGATGGGGGCGAGCGGGTGGGCGTTCATCGGGCGGTCTCCTGTCTGGGGCTCGGGTGGGCTGGGCCGCAGCGTAGGCGGCGGGCGGCGCGCCGTCTGTCCTCCGCGAAGAGGACAGCCCCGAGAGCATCTGCGCGTTCCCCCGGGCTTGCCGCGCGGCGCCCGACGGGCGACAGTGCGCGCCATGCAAGTCTGGTCCGTCCCCGCCGTGCCACCGCGCGCCACGCCCGCGCTGCAGCGCGATGTCGGCGCCGCGCTGATCGGCTGCATCGCGCGCACCGACTTCGCCCACCGCGCGCTCGCCGAGGTGAACCGCACGCTGCCGGTCGCCTGGTGGACGGTCTACCGCGTGTTCGACGACCAGCCGCCGCAGCTCTGCGCGCAGGCCAGCCACGCGGTGCCCGACATCGCGCTCGACTGCTGGCGCATCTACCGCAGCGGCGTCTACCGCGACGACACCCATTTCGCCGACGCCTGCGCCCAGGCCGGCCGCGGCGACACGCGCACGGTGATGACGCACTGCGCCGCCGAGGACTTCGGCCGCGCCCACCGCGAGCAGATCTACGCGGCGCATTCGCTGAGCGAGCGGCTGTCGATCGTCGCCGCCGAGCGCGACGGCGAAGCGCACGGCGCGCTGCTCGCCGTCAACCTGTACCGGCACCGCGCCCAGCCGCGCTTCGCGCCCGCCGAACTCGACACGGTGCTCGAGGTGGCCGGCACGCTGATGGCCGTGGTCCAGCGCCACATCGAACTCGGCAGCGCGCAGCTCACGCCGGCACAGCGCCTGCAGCAGCTGTGCCCTGCGCTGACGCTGCGCGAGCGCGAGGTCTGCGAGCGGCTGCTGCGCGGCCTGAGCTTCGACGGCGTCGCCGCCGAACTCGGCCTCTCGGCGACGACCGTCAAGACCTACCGCAACCGCGCTTTCGAGCGGCTCGGCATCCACCATCGGAATGAGTTGTACGCGTTGGCGTTGGCCGGGCAAGCGCCGCGTTGACACGCGGCGGGCGCGCCACCAACATCAGGCGCCAACCCCACCGCACCGATGACCGCACCGCCGCGCGCCCTGCTCCTGACCGACGTCGTCGACAGCACGCGGCTGTCGCACGCGCTCGGCGACGCCGCGATGGCGCGCGTCTGGACCGAGCACGACCGCGCTGCGCGCGACCTGCTGCGCCTCTGGCGCGGGCGCGAGATCGAGAAGACCGACGGGCTGCTCGCGCTGTTCGACAGCGTGGACGACGCGGTCGGCTTCGCGTCCGGCTACCACCGCGCGCTGGCCGCGCTCGGCGTGCCGCTGCGGGCACGCGTCGGCATCCACGCCGGCGCAGTGACGCTGCGCGAGACCAGCGCCGAAGACGCCGAGCTGGGCGCCAAGCGCGTCGAGGTCGACGGCCTCGTCAAGCCCATCACCGCCCGCGTGATGGCGACCGCGCTCGGCGGCCAGACGCTGCTGACCGGCGCCGCGCGAGAGGCGCTCGGCGCCACCGCGCTGCGGGTGCTGCCGCACGGCCACTGGCGGCTGAAGGGCGTGACCGAGCCGATCGAGTTGTTCGAGATCGGCGAGGCCGGCGCGCCGTTCACGCCCCCGCCCGACGACGAGAAGGCCTGGCGCGTCGTGCGACAGCGCGACCTCTGGCTGCCGGTGCGCGAGGTGCGCCACAGCCTGCCTGCCGAGCGCGACGGGTTTGTCGGGCGGCACGAGCCGCTGCAGATGCTGGCACGCAAGTTGGAAGAGGGTGCGCGGCTGGTGTCGGTGCTCGGCATCGGCGGCACGGGCAAGACGCGCTTCGTGACGCGCTTCGCCTGGACCTGGCTCGGCGACTACCCGGGCGGGGTGTGGTTCTGCGACCTGTCGCAGGCGAGAACCGTCGACGGCATCCACTTCGCGGTGGCACAGGGGCTCGACGTGCCGCTCGGCAAGACCGATCCGGCGGTGCAGCTCGGGCGCGCCATCGCCGGGCGCGGGCGCTGTCTCGTCGTGCTCGACAACTTCGAGCAGGTCGCGCGCCATGCCGAGGCGACGCTGGGCCGCTGGCTGGAGCGCGCCCCGCTCGCTCAGTTCATCGTGACGACGCGCGAGGTGCTGGGCATCGTCGGCGAGGAGACGATGGCGCTAAACCCGCTGCCGGGCGACGACGCCCAGGCGCTGTTCGTGCGCCGCGCCAAGGCGGCGCGCAGCGATTTCGAGCCCGGCGCCGCCGACCGCGCCGCGATTGCCCAGCTGGTCAAGGTGCTCGACGGCCTGCCGCTGGCCATCGAGCTGGCCGCCGCACGCGTGCGGGTGATGAGCCCGACGGCGCTGGTCGGCCGCATGGGCGAGCGGTTCGAGGTGCTGCTGTCGAAGGCCGGGCGCAACGACCGGCAGGCGACGCTGCGCGCCGCCTTCGACTGGTCGTGGGAGCTGCTGAGCGAGCCGGAGAAGGCCGCGCTCGCGCAGTTGGCGGTGTTCGAGAGCGGCTTCACGCTGGAATCCGCTCAGGCGGTGCTGGCACAAGCGAACGGGCAGCCCGCCTCGGCAGTCGACCTGGTGCAGTGGCTGGTCGAGAAGAGCTTCGTGCGGCAGCTGGCCGGTGACCGCTTCGATCTCCTGGAAAGCGTGCGCGACTATGCGGACGAGCACTTGCGAACCGCCGGTCGCTTCATCGGCAGCGGCCCGTCGGCAGCGCTGGCGGCGCAGCGTCGTCACTGGCAGCACTTCGCCGCGATCGACGAACGGGCAGCCACCGCCGATCGCTGCATCGACCTCGGCAACCTGGCGACCGCGACCCGGCGCGCGGCCGATGCCGGCGACGCGCCGTGCGCCGTGGCGACGCTCGTACGGGCCTGGGCCGCGTTCAAGCTCACCGGCCCGTTCTCGACCGCGGCCGGTCTGGCCGATCATGTGGCCGGGCAGCTCGCGCTCGACACCGGGCAGGCCGCATGGGTCGCATGGATCGCGGGTTGCGCACTCGAGTTGAGCGGCGACATCGCCGCCGCGCGCGCCCACCTGGAGCGCGGGCTCGCGCTGGCCCGCGCGGCCGGCGATCGCACCTGCGAAGTGCGGCTGCTGGTCGCGCTCGCGTCACGCCGGTCGGACGAGGGTCTGCACGACGAGGCGCGGGCCATGCTCGTGACGGCCCGCACGTTGGCGATCGAATCGCGACGCCCCCTGCTCGAATGCCTGGTCATGAACGGGCTCGGCCGGCTGGCCGAACACCAGGGCCGGCCAGACATCGCACGCGGCCACCTCGAGGCCGCGCTCGCGCTGGCGCGCCAGATGGGCGACCTGCGACTCGAAGGCGGCCTGCTCGGCAACCTGGGCGGCGTGCACCAGGACCAGGGCCGGCTCGATCTCGCCTGTCGGCACTACGAACAGGCGCTGGCGCTCGCGACGCAGGTCGGCGACCGACCCTGGGAGGGCAATGCGCGCTGCAACCTCGGCCTGACGCTCCACGAACTCGGCCGCCACGTGCCCGCCGCACAGCGCCTCCACGAGGCGCTTTCGATCGCCCGCGAGATCGGCCACCTTCGGCTCGAATGCACGGTGCTGTGCAACCTGGGCATCGTGGCCGGGGCCTCGCCGGTGGACGGGCAGCGCTCGGCGCAGGACTGCTTCGCCGCCGCCATCCCGATCGCCGAGGAGATCGGCGATCCGCGGCTCACCGGCCAGATCAAGGGCTACCAGGGCCTGGACTGGGCTCGGCGTGCGCGCTTCGATGCCGCCCGCGCCTGCCTCGATGCGGGCGAGGCGCTGTTGCGCCGGGCCGCCGATCCGTCGAGCCTGGCGCTGCTGATGGCGCACCGCGCGGAGGCCGCGCTGCTGGAGGGCGAGATCGAGGCCGCCAGGCACGCGCACCGGCGCGCGCTCGAACTGGCCGGTGATGCCACCATCGACGAGGCCACCGAACTCGGTCGCGCGCTGGCGCGACTGCGTGCGCTGATGCCGGTCGCGGCGGGCTGAGCGCGCCCCGCGCCGCCGGCCGCTCAGTCGTTGTACATCTTCGGATCGACGCGCGCGCACGCGCTCCAGGTGTCCTGGTTATGCGGGCTGCGCTCCACGTTCAGGTCGTAGAGGAACGGGTCCCGCGGCAGCGAGCGACCATGCTTGTTGTCCCACTTGAAGGTCGTGATGTCCTTCGCGCCCATGCCGTTGACGTCATGGTCGGGCTTGTCGAAATCCAGTGTCGGGTTGTTCCCGTGGATCTCGATGCCGTACACGGGTGGCGAGGCACCCGGCCGGAACGCGAAGCGGTAGTCGTAGGCGTGACCAGGGTCGATCGAGTCGATCTTCCATCGCATCTTCGGCTTGAAGGGCTCGCCCGTCTGTGGGTGCTTGCCGATGCGCACGTCCTCGTACTCCGGCATCACTTCGCAACCACCTCCCGGCGCGATGCGCGCGTAGACCTTGATGCTGCAGACGCCGTTACTGTTGCAGCGCAATTCCGGCTTCTTGGCTGGGAACGACATCAGGACGCCCGCGCCGCCGCCTGGCGCCCCTGCGCAACCGGCGAGCAGCAGCGCGGCTGCCAGCACCGGGGCGCTCGCGCTTGTGAAAGAGAACCGATTCATCCCCGCTCTCCCCGTGACGCACGCACCTGCGCGCCGAGGCATTCTGATCGCGCCGTTCGCCAGCGTCCTCGCTAATTCGTGGGATGCGAAGCCCGGGCTTTACGCGCCTTTCTTCTCCACATGCCCGCCGAACTGGAACCGCATCGCGCTCAGGATGCGGTTCTGGAACTCCGCCTCGCCGCGCGAGCTGAAGCGCGCGTAGAGCGCGGCCGTCAACACCGGCGCCGGCACGGCCTCGTCGATCGCGGCCTGGATGGTCCAGCGCCCTTCGCCGGAATCGGACACGTGCCCGCCGAAGGTCGCGAGTTGCGGGTCGGCGTGCAGCGCGTTGGCGGTCAGGTCGAGCAGCCACGAGCTCACCACGCTGCCGCGGCGCCAGACCTCGGCGATGTCGTGCAGCGGCATCTCGTACTGGTAATGCGCGGGATCGCGCATCGGCGTGGTCTCGGCGTCGTGTGCGTGGTCGGCGCTGCCGACATTCGCGGCCTTCAGGATCGCGAAGCCCTCGGCGTACGCGGCCATCATCCCGTACTCGATGCCGTTGTGGACCATCTTGACGAAGTGGCCGGCGCCATTGGGCCCGCAGTGCAGGTAGCCGCGCTCGGCGGTGCCGCTGCCGTCGCCGGTACGGCCGGCCGTGCGCGGGATGGTACCGATGCCCGGCGCCAGCGTCTCGAAGATCGGGTCGAGGCGCTGCACCACCTCGGCCTCGCCGCCGATCATCATGCAGTAGCCGCGCTCCAGCCCCCAGACGCCGCCGCTGGTGCCGACGTCGACGTAGTGCAGCTGCCGCGCCCCGAGCTCCCTGGCGCGGCGGATGTCGTCGACATAGTGCGAGTTGCCGCCGTCGATCAGCGTGTCGCCGGATGCGAGCAGCGGCACGAGTTCGTCGATGGTCGCGTCGACGACGCCGGCCGGCACCATCAGCCACAGCGTGCGCGGTGTCGCGAGCTTCGCGACCTGGTCGGCGAAGGAGGCGGCACCGGTGATGCCGGCACCCTCGGCCGCGAGCGCCTCGACGGCGGCGGGCGCGCGGTCGAACACCACGCACTGGTGGCCGCCGCGGGTCAGGCGGCGCACCATGTTCGCGCCCATGCGGCCGAGGCCGATCATTCCGAGTTGCATCGCTCATCGCTCCTGTCGCGCCGGCGGCGCGCAAGCGCGCATCGTAGTGGGAACGGGCGAGCGATACTGGCCGCCGCTTTCCCACCCGCCGCGCCATGACGATCACCGCCGACGACATCACCGCCGCTGCCGCCCGCATCGCACCGCACGTGCGCGAGACGCCCCTGTGGCGCCTGCCGAGCAGCGCCCTGGGCCTGCCGACCGACACGCCGCCGTTCGAGGTGCTGCTGAAGCTGGAGCACCTGCAGCGCTCGGGCAGCTTCAAGGCGCGCGGCATGTTCAACCGGCTGCTCGCGAACCCGATCCCGGCCGCCGGCGTGATCGCCGCGTCGGGCGGCAACGCCGGCATCGCCACCGCGGTCGCGGCGCGCGCGCTCGGCGTGCGGGCCGAGGTGTTCGTGCCGAGCGTGATCTCGCCGGCCAAGCGCGCACGGCTCGAGGCGCTGGGCGCGCAGGTGGTGATCGCGGGCGATGTCTATGCCGAAGCGGCCGAGGCCTGCGTCGCGCGCCAGCGCGAGACCGGCGCGCTGATGACGCACGCCTACGACCAGCCCGAGGTCGTGGCCGGCGCCGGCACGCTGGCGCGCGAGCTCGAGGCGCAGGCGGGCGGCGCGCCGGATGCGGTGCTGGTCAGCGTCGGCGGCGGCGGGCTGGTGGCCGGCATCGCGGCGTGGTGCGCCGGGCGCAGCCGCGTGATCGCGCTCGAACCGGAGCTGGCGCCGACTTTGCACCGAGCACGAGCCGCCGGCGCGCCGGTCGACGTGGAGGTCGGCGGCATCGCGGCCGATTCGCTCGGCGCGCGCCGCATCGGCAGCATCGCATGGGCCATCACGCAGCAGCACGTCGCGCAGGCCGAGTTGCTGACCGATGCGGCGATCCGCGACGCGCAGCGCTTCCTGTGGACCGAGTTCAAGCTCGCCGTCGAGCCGGCCGCGGCGCTGCCGCTGGCGGCCCTGCGCAACGGGCGCGTGCGCCCGGGTGCGGGCGAACGCGTCGCGCTGATCGTCTGCGGCGCGAACGTCGATCCCGCGTCCCTGAACTGAGCGAAGGAGACCCGCGATGCACCTGCTCCTGATCGGCGGCGGCGTGTTCCTCGGCAGCGCGGTGCTCGACGCCGCGCTGGCGCGCGGCCACCGCGTCACGGTGTTCAACCGCGGTCGCTCGCGCAGCGCGTGGCCGGAGGGCGTGGATGTGATCACCGGCGACCGCGTCGCCGACCTGCCCCGACTCGCCGGCCGGCGCTGGGACGCGGTCGTCGACACCTGCGGCTACGTGCCGGTCGACGTACAGGCCAGCGCGGCCGCGCTGCAGGCGGCCTGCGACGCGTACCTGTTCGTCTCCAGTGTCTCGGCCTATGCGGAGGACAGCACGGCGCCGCCCGACGAATCGCAGCCGCTCGCCGCGTTCGACGCGATCGCCCCCGACGACCGCGACCTGCGCCACTACGGCCCGCAGAAGGCCGCGTGCGAGGCACAGGTCGTCGATGCGTTCGGCCCGCGCGCGCTGATCGTGCGGCCGGGCCTGATCGTCGGCCCCGGGGACCGCAGCGGGCGCTTCTCGCACTGGGTCTGGCGCAGCGCCGAGGGCGGCGCGATGCTCGTGCCCGACGTGCCGTCGACGCAGGCGCTGCAGTTCATCGACGTGCGCGATCTCGGCGCGTGGATGGTGCAGCTGCTCGACGCCGGCGTGCGCGGCGCGGTCGACGGCAGCGGGCCGGTCGGCGCCGCGCCGATCGACTGGCGCACGCTGATCGCCACCTGCGGGGCCGAAGCCGCCGCGCACGGTCACGTGCCGGCGCGGGCCGTGCCGGTCGACGAGGCGTTCCTGCTGAAGAACGGCGTGCAGCCGTGGAGCGAACTGCCGCTGTGGCTGCCGTCGATCGACCCGGCCTGCGACGGCTTCAACCGCACGCTCGCCCGCGCCGCGGCGACCGGCCTGCGCACGCGCCCGTTGCGCGAGACGGTGGCGGCGGTGCTGGCCGAAGGCGTGCCGCCGGCCGACGACCGGCGGCGCGCCGGCAAGCTCACGCGCGAGCGCGAGGCCGGGCTGCTGGCCGCGTGGGCGGCCGAACCCACTGGAGGAAGCGACCGATGACCATCGAACTGAGCAAGGAAACCCGCGCGACCGCCATCCTCTCGATCGAGCGCTACTGGCAGGAAACCTTCGACGAGAAGATCGGCAACATCCAGGCCGCCGCGCTGCTGCATTTCTTCCTCGAGGAGATCGCGCCGAGCGTCTACAACCAGGCCGTCGGCGCGGTGCAGGAGCGGCTGATCGCGCGCGTCACCGAGATCGACATCGAGTGCCACGAGGACGAGTTCGGCTACTGGCCGAAGCAGCGCAAGCGCTGAGCCGCTGCGCGCGTCGCCAGCGCGCTCAGAATCCGTTGTAGGCGAGCCCGACGTAGGGCTGCGATCGGCCTTCGCTGCGGTTGTTGCCGAGGCGCAGGAACCACTTCGACGTGCCGAGCGCGATGCGCACGCCGGCGTTCGTCGCCTGGTAGCCGCGCTCGTGATAGCGGCTCAGCTCGACGGCCACCGGCCACCCCGAGGGCGCGTACTGCGCGGCCGCGAGCCAGCTGCCGCGAAAGCTCGATCCCTGCAGCAGCACGTAGTAGTCGCCACCGGCGATCGGGCCCGACCACTCCGACTGTGCGCGCAACGACGCGCGGATGTCGTGCTGGGGATCGGCGCTGTCGCGGTTGCGGAATTCGTTGACGCCGACGCCGAGCCCGACGACCCACTGATGCGCCCCGCCCGTCAGATTCCAGCGGTAGGTGTAGCCCGCGGCGGCGGCGTGGCCGGTGTCCCAGCGCGCGTAGGTGGCCGACAGCAGCGCCGCCGGTCGCTCGGCCGTGCTGGCACCGAGCGCGTGGACCAGGACGGCGGTGGTCGCGCTCTCGGAGGTGTCCACCTGCGCGTACTCGATCGCGTGCGCCTGCGCGGCGCCGAACAGCAGGCTGGCCGCGACGAACGCGGCGCGGGGGCTTGGAAGATTCAGCACGTTCGACGCTCCGGAATCGGTTCAGTAAGTGGAAGGCTGCGCATCGCGGCGGCGCACCTGGTCGCCGGGGTCGAGCGATGCCGACAGCGGCGCGGGCGCCGGACTCGGCAGCGGCGCGAGCTCGACACTGCTGACGATGCGGTAGCCGAACACCGCCACGTCGCCGCCGCCCGGGCCGGTGAGCGCCAACGGCGCGAGGCGCACCGCGCGGGCCGGCGCATCGGTGCGGCGGCTCACGTCGAGGATCAGGTCGCGCTGCTCCGGCAGCGCGTGATGGCTGACGACGTACGCTTCGGCGCCCTCGCCGGCCTCGGCCGACAGCAGCACCGGCTCGGCCGGGCCGTCGCGCTCGACGCGCACCAGGCCCGCGTTCCAGCGCACGTGCACCAGCGGGTTCGGGCCCGGGCCGGGGACGGTGCCTGGCAGCAGCCGGCTCATCGGCGTGTGGACCTGGTCGGTGTAGCCGTTCAGCACCCACTGCAGATCGGAGCCGAACAGGAAGCTCTCGAGCCGGTCGCGGCCTTCGGTGCTGGTGGAGAAGTGCAGGCCGAGCGCCTTCAGGCCCGGCTCGCCGCCCGGCATCGGCACGGCGCCGCGGACCTCGCCCCAGAACGCCACCGGGCCTTCCGGCAGCGTGAGGTGGCCGGTCAGCGCATCGCCGATCGCCAGCGCCACGGGCAGTCGGCCGTAGAAGCGCAGGCCGCTTTCGGAGACGTCGTCGACGGTGCCGCGCACGCGCGTGCCGTCCGCCATCACGAGTTCGGCAGGCACGGCGACCGGGAAGCGGTACTGCGTGCGGCGGTTGCGCTGCGTGATCGCGGTGAACGCGATCACGCCGATGGCGAGCGCGCTGTTGACGATCGCCCAGAACATGCTCGCGACGACCGCGCCGGCGGGCAGGTTGGGCGCGACCAGCCAGACGATGCCGCCGACCGCGATCGCCAGCGCGTTGAGCGCCAGCACCGCCCATTGCGGGAAGGTCAGCCGCATCGCGGCGCGCGCGGCGGGCATGCCCTTGGCGGTGACCTTGAACTTCATCGGCGGCACGATCCACGCGAGCGTGGCCCAGGCGAACGCGGCGAAGCGCGCCATGTTGTACTGCTCGATGAACAGGCTGCGCCCGTAGCCGCGCGCCACCTCCTCGAAGACCCAGAAGGTCAGCACGCAGAA
This sequence comes from Pseudomonadota bacterium, assembly GCA_040384825.1. Classification (GTDB taxonomy): domain Bacteria; phylum Pseudomonadota; class Gammaproteobacteria; order Burkholderiales; family Burkholderiaceae_C; genus LMDS01. The sequence goes on along the minus strand of JAZKIO010000007.1, from coordinate 30,824 downwards.
CGGCACGAAGTGGATCAGGAAGTCGGTCATGCTGGCGCGCATCGGCAACACGCCGGAGAGCAGCACCAGCACCGGCGCGAAGTAGAAGATCGCCTTCTGCCAGCCGTCGAAATACGTCGCCACCGAGGCGAAGTAGTTCAGGCGCTGCGCCAGGCTCAGGCCGCGGTGCGACAGGATGCCCTCCTTGCGCCAGACGTGCATCGCACCCTGGCCCCAGCGCACGCGCTGTGCCAGGAACGGCTGGATCGATTCCGGCGCCAGGCCGAAGGCCAGCGGCTCGGCGTGGTAGACCGACTGATGGCCCTTGGCGTGGATGCGCATCGAGGTGTGCAGGTCCTCGGTGACGGTGCCGGTCGCGAAGCCGCCGATGTCTTCCAGCGCGGTGCGCCGGATCACCGCGCAGCTGCCGCAGAAGAACGCTGCGTTCCAGTAGTCCTTGCCGCGCTGGATCACGCGGAAGAACAGCGACTGCTCGGTCCACACCGTGCGCCCGGCGCCGCCGGGGCGGTGCTGGTACGAATCGAGGTTGTAGAAGTCCTGCGGCGTCTGCACGAACGCGACCTTCAGGTTCTCGAAGTAGCCCAGCGTCTTCGCCAGGAAATCCTGCCGCGGCGCGTGGTCGGCGTCGAAGATCGCGATCAGTTCGCCGCTGCTGTACTTCAGCGCGTTGTTCAGGTTGCCGGCCTTGGCGTGCGCGTTGTCGTCACGCGCGAGGTACTCGCAGCCGAGCTGCGCGGCGAGCGCCTTCATCTCGGGGCGGCGGCCGTCGTCGAGCAGCCAAGTCTTGTGCGGGTGGTCCATGCCGCGCGCCGCCAGCAGCGTCTTGCGCACCAGGTCGACCGATTCGTTGTAGGTGGGCACGAACACGTCCACCGTCACGTCGAGCCGCGCCGGCGGTGCCTTGCGGTCGGTCAGGCGCCAGCACATGAAGACGTGCAGCATCGCGGTCAGGAAGCCGAACACCTCGGCGCCGTAGATCAGGCCCGAGAAGATCGGCGCGTCGGGGTTCAGCGTGCCCCAGCGCCAGTGCAGGTACCAGACGCTCGCGGCGACGAAGGCGATCACCAGCAGGCGCCGTGGCCACTCCAGCGGCGTGTACGCGACTTGGTTGTGTTTCATCTCGGCCTTATCGGCCGAGTTAACAAAGCCTTGACAATCTTCGGCGGCGCCGGCGCATGCCGTTCGCCACGCAGCGCGGAATTCGTGACGAATGCCCGGCCGACCCGGGCGCTGTCGACCCCGACAGTCGCGCCGTCAGTGCCGCGCCACCGCGAGCCAGCGGTCGAGCTGCTCGCGATCGGCGAGCAGCGCGGCGCTCGCGCCCTCGTGCACCACGCTGCCCCGGTCGAGCACGACCGCGCGCTGCGTGATCGGCAGGATCAGCCGCGGGTTCTGCTCGACGATGATCGCGCTCATGCCCTCGTCGCGCACCACGCGTGCGATCGAGCGCAGCAGCTCCTCGACGATGATTGGCGCCAGGCCTTCCAGCGGCTCGTCCAGCAGCAGCAGCTTCGGGTTCAGCACCAGCGCACGCGCGACCGCGAGCATCTGCTGCTCGCCGCCGGAGAGCTGGTTGCCCATGTTGGACTTGCGCTCGGCCAGCCGCGGGAACATCTCGTAGGCGCGCGCCACCGTCCACGGCCCGGGGCGCGCGACGGCGCCCAGGTTCTCGTCCACCGTCAGCGACTTGAAGATGTTGCGCTCCTGCGGCACCCAGCCGATGCCGGCCGCGGCGCGCTGGTGCGGCGCGAGCGGCGTCAGGTCCTCCCCGGCCAGCACGATGCGGCCTGCATGCCGGCGCGTCACGCCCACCAGCGTGTTCAGCAGCGTGGTCTTGCCGGTGCCGTTGCGGCCCAGCAGCGCGAGCGATTCGCCCTGCGGCAGCACCAGGTCGATGCCCTGCACGACCACCGCCTCGCCGTAGCCCGATCTGAGCCCTTCGATCTTCAGCAGCTCAGCCATGCGCGCTCGCTTCGAGGGATTCGCCCAGGTAGACGGCCTTGACCCGCGGGTCGTTCGAGATCGTCTGCACGTCGCCCTCGGCGAAGACCGCGCCGTTGACCAGCACCGTCACGCTCTGCGCGAAGTTGAACACCAGGTCCATGTCGTGCTCGATCAGGAGCACCGAGACCTCGGCCGGCAGCGCGTCGATGATCTCGAAGATCTCCTGGCGCTCGCCCTCGGGCACGCCGGCGACCGGCTCGTCGAGCAGCAGCACGCGCGGCCGGCCCGCCAGCGCGGTGGCGATCTCGAGCAGCCGGCGCTTGCCGTAGGCGAGGTGCTGCACCTGCTGATCGGCCACGTCGTCGAGCCGGAACTGGCGCAGCAGCGTGTCGCACACCGGCGCCACGCGCGGGTCGGCACCGAGCCGGCACCACCACTGGCCGCCGATGCCGAGCTGCGCCGAGACGCTGAGCGCGAGCGACTGCAGCGGCGTCAGCGCGTTGAACAGCTGGTTGATCTGGAAGGTGCGGACGATGCCGCGGTGCACGCGCTGGTGCGGCGCGAGGCGGGTGATGTCGACACCGTCGAGCCAGATCGAGCCCGCGGTCGGCTCGAGCACGCCCGTCAGCAGGTTGATCAGCGTCGTCTTGCCGGCGCCGTTCGGGCCGATCAGCGCGCGGCGCGCGCCCTTCTCGACGCGGATCGACACGTCGTTCGTCGGCGTGATGCCGCCGAAGCGCTTCAGCAGGCCGCGGGTCTCGAGGACGATATCGCTCATGAGCGCTTGAACCATTGACGCGGCCGGATCAACCGCTCGCGGCCGACCAGCACCAGCACGACCAGGAACACGCCGAGCCAGAAGTTCCAGTACTGCGGGGTCCAGGCGGCCACCATGTCGTGCAGCAGCTTGAAGACGATGGCGCCGAAGATGCCGCCGTACAGGTAGCCGGTGCCGCCGATCACCAGCACCAGCAGCACCTCGGCGCTGCGGTGGAAATCGAAGACGTCGAGCGAGGCGAAGCCGCTGGTCTGCGCCAGCAGCGCGCCGGCCGCGCCGGCCATCGCCGCGGCGATGGTGTAGACCGCGACCAGCCGCGCGTTGACCGACAGCCCGATGCTCGCCGCGCGCAGCCGGTTGTCGCGCAGCGCCTGCAGCGAGTAGCCGAACGGCGAGTGCACCAGCTTGCGGCCGATGAACAGGCAGACGATCAGCACGAACAGCGTGTAGGCGTAGGCGGTGCGGCCGTACAGATCGAACTCGAAGCGGCCGAACGGCGTCAGCAGCGGGCCCATCACGACGCCCTGCAGGCCGTCGGCGCCGCCGGTGAGCCAGTCGAGCTTGTTGGCCAGTTCGTAGAGCACGGCCGCGACACCCAGCGTGACCATCAGCCGCGTCAGGTCTGAGCCGCGCAGGATCAGCAGGCTGCAGACAGCGCCGAGGATGGCCGTCGCACCCACGGCGACGCCCATACCGACCCACGGGTCCGGCATCACCAGCTTGGCGAACAGCGCGGCGGTGTACGCGCCGAAACCGAAGAACGCCGCATGGCCGAGCGAGACGATGCCGGCGTAGCCGAGGATCAGGTCGAGCGAGACCGCGAACAGCGCGAGGATCGCGATCTCGTTGAGCAGCAGCGCGTGGGTCGGCAGCAGCGCCCAGGACGCAAGCAGCGCGAGCAGCAAGGCGCCCTCCCACCAGCGCCAGCGGGCGGCGTGCGCGAGGCCGGTCGCGGCGGCCGAATGGTTTTCAGTCATCGGTGTCGACCGCCTGCACATTGAGGGCATAGAACTCGTGCAGCTTGGCGGCCAGCATCTGCTTGTCCGGCAACTGGGTCTGGTACTGCGCCACCAGCGCCGGTGAGAGCGTGCGGCTGAGCGCGTACTCGACCACTTCGCTGTCCTTGGACGCGCACAGCAGCACGCCGATCGCGGGGTTCTCGTGCGGCTTGCGCACGTCGCGGTCAAGGGCTTCGAGGTAGAAGTTGAGCTTGCCGAGGTGTTCGGGCTCGAAGCGGTCGACCTTCAGTTCGATGGCGACCAGGCAGTTCAGGCCACGGTGGAAGAACAGCAGGTCGAGCGCGAAGTCACGTCCACCCACCTGAACGGGGAACTCGGAGCCTACGAAGCAGAAGTCTCGACCGAGTTCGATGAGGAACGAGCGAAGCTGGCTCAGCAGGCCCCGATGCAGGTCGACTTCAGTGTGGTCAGCCGGCAGATTCAAGAACTCGACAGCGTAGGCATCCTTGAACGCACGCTCAACCCCGGGCCCCATTTGTGTCAGCGCTGCCGACACTTTTGGCGGACTCAGCACCGCACGCTCGAATAGACCCGATCCAAACTGGCGTTCCAGTTCGCGGCGCGTCCACCGCTCCTGGATGGCCATGCGCAAGTAGAACTCTCGCTCCTCCGGGCGCTTGGACTGGGTCAGGATGATCAGGTTGTGCGTCCAAGGCAGTTGTGTCACCAGCGGTGTCACTTTCTCGTCACCGTCGTAGGTCTCGAAAAACTGCCGCATCCGGAACAAATTTCGGCGGGTGAAGCCGCGCTGCCCCGGCATCGTGCGCGCCAGATGCTGCGCCAGGCTGTCCACCACGCCCTCGCCCCATTCGGCCGCCGCGAGCTTGCGGCTGATGTACTCGCCGATCTGCCAGTACAGCCCGACCAGTTCGGTGTTGACCGCCTGATAGGCCCGCTGCCGCGCCTGCTCGATCAGGCGCACGACCTCGGCGAACGAGTTCTCTGCGGGCGACACCGAAACCGCCCGTTTCACTTCGACGCCCCCGCCCGCGCGAACAGCCCCTGCGGCCGGATCATCAGGATCACGATCATCAGGCTGTAGACGATGAACGCGCCGAGCTTGGGCACGTAGTACTTGCCCGCCACGTCGGCGATGCCGAGCAGCAGCGCGGCGAGCAGCGGGCCGGTGATGGTGGTCGTGCCGCCGACCGCGCAGACGATCAGGAAATAGACCATGAACTTGAGCGGGAAGGTCGGGTCCAGGCCCAGCACCTCGGCGCCGAGCGCGCCGCCCAGGCCGGCCAGGCCGGAGCCGACGGCGAAGGTGAGCAGGAAGATGCGGTTGACGTTCAGCCCCAGGCCGCCGGCGACGCGCGGGTCGTCGACTGCCGCGCGCAACTGTGCGCCGAAGCGGGTGCGCGTTAGCACCGCCTGCAGCGCGACGGTCAGCGCCGCGCAGACGACGATGATGAACAGGCGGTACTTGCCGATGCCGATCCACTCGATGTCGAACCGACCCTGCAGCCACGCGGGGATCTGGATGTTCTGCTGCATGCCGCCGACGAAGTAGTCCACCGCGGTCACCGCGATGAACACGAGCCCGATCGAGAACAGCACCTGGTCGAGGTGCGGCTTGGCGTACATGCGGCGATACAGCAGCGGCTCCAGCACCGCGCCGATGGCGGCGGCGCCGAGGAACGCGAGCGGCAGGCAGACGAGGAACGGCACGCCGAGCCGGTTCATCAGCAGCACGGTGATGTAGCCGCCCGCCATCGCGAACGCGCCGTGCGCGAGGTTGATGAAGTTCATCAGCCCCAGCGTCACGGCCAGGCCGACCGCCAGCACGAACAGCAGCATGCCGTAGGCGATGCCGTCGAAGAGCAGGGTCAGCATGGTGTCCTGTCAGCCCCTCGCCCGACGAGTACGTCGGTCGATCCCCCGAGGGGATGGCGGGCCGGCTTGGGAGCGGCCCGGCGCTCGGCCCGCCCCGCTCCGATGCCGCAACCCCATGCGCAATGCGCGGTTCTCACTTGGCCTTGCCGGGGTCTTTGACGGCCTTGATCACGTCGAACTCGACGTTGTACAGCCCGTTGTTCATCGCCGGCACGCGCTCGACCTTGCGGATGTAGACGTCCTGCACGATGTCGCGCGTCTGGCCGTCGATCAGCACCGGGCCGCGCGGGCTCTCGAAGATCTGGCCCTTCATCGCGGCGAGCAGCGCGTCGCCGCCGGCGCCCTTGCTCGCCTCGAGCGCCTTGTAGATCACGCGCATGCCGTCGTAACCGCCGACGGCCATGAAGTTCGGCCGCATGCCCTTGTTCGCCGCCTGGAAGGCCTCGACGAACTTCTTGTTGGTGGGCGACGGGTGAGCAGCGGAGTAGTGGTGCGAGTTGACGACACCGAGCGCCACGTCGCCCATGTCGTTGAGCTGGTCGTCGTCGGTCACGTCGCCCGTGGCGATCAGGCGCACGCCGCTCTTGTCCAGCCCGCGCTCGGCGAACTGCTTCATGAACGCCGCGCCCTGGCCCGAGGGCAGGAACACGAACAGCGCGTCCGGCTTGGCATCGGCCACCTTCTGCAGCACCGGCGCGAAATCGGGCGCGCGCAGCGGCGTGCGCAGCTTGTCGAGGATCTGGCCGCCGTTCAGGCGGAACTGGCTGTCGAAGAACTTCTCGGCGTCGAAGCCGGGGCCGTAGTCGGCGACCAGCGTGATGACCTTCTTGATCTTGTTCTTCGCGGCCCAGTCGGCGATCGAGATCGTGACCTGCGGCAGCGTGAAGCTGGTGCGCACGATGTAGGGCGACGCCTCGGTGATGCTGCTGGTGGCCGCCGCCATCACGACCAGCGGCGTCTTGCTCTGCGTGGCCAGCGGCGCGGTCGCGAGCGCGGTCGGCGTGATGCCGAAGCCGGCGATCACCGCGACCTTGTCGGTGACGATCATCTCCTGCGCGATGCGCTTGGTCTGGTCGGGCACGGCGCCGTCGTCCTTGAGGATGACCTCGACGGTGCGGCCGGCGATCTTGTTGCCGTTCTGCGCCATCCACAGCTTGACGGCGGCGTCGATCTGGCGGCCGGTCGAGGCAGACTGGCCGGTCATCGGCAGGATCAGGCCGATCTTGATCGGCCCGGTGTCGGCCGCGCCCACGGTGGCGCCACAGGCGGCGGCGATCAGGCCGAGGGTGGCTTTCAGGACGAGGCGCTTGCTGTTCATCGAGAGTCTCCGGAAGGGTCAGGTGTTTCGAAAAAGGCTGTGCGACTGTAGCGGCGCGCGTCAGTCCGGCCGATAGGAGGAATCCAGCACGAGCCCGCCGCCGGTGACGCGCGAGACGCAGGCGCACAGGCGCCGGCCTTCGGCGTGCTCGTGCGGGCTGAAGAACACGTCGCGGTGGTCGATGCGGCCTTCGACCGCGAGCACGTCGACCGCGCACAGGCCGCATTCGCCGCGTTGGCAGTCGTAGAGCGTCTCGACGCCCGCGGCTTCGAGCACGTCGAGCAGCGTGCGGTCGGCCGGCACCGTGAGCTCCAGCCCGTGGCGCGGCAGCTTCACCCAGAACGCCTCGCTGGCGTGCGCGCCGGTGTTGCCGAAGGTCTCGAAGCGCAGGTTCGCCGCCGGCCGACCCGCCGCGGTCCAGGCCGTGCGCACCGCGTCGAGCAATGGCAGCGGCCCGCAGCACAGCAGCAGCGCCTGGGGGTGCAGCGTCGTGAGGTGCGCGGCCGGGTCGAGGCGCTCGCCGTGCGCGTCGACGAAGGTGCGCAGCCGATCGCCGAGCGACGGCGCCAGGGCGTCGGCGAACGCCAGCTCATCGGCGCTGCGCGCGGCGTACAGCAACTGCACGTCGGCGCCCTGCGCCGCCAGCTGCTGCGCCATGCCGACGATCGGTGTGATGCCGATGCCGCCCGCGACCAGCAGGTACTGCGGCGCGCCGAGTGGCAGCTCGAAATGGTTGGCTGGCTCGCCGACCATCAGCTCGGCGCCGCGCTCCAGCGACCACAGGTGGCGCGAGCCCCCGCGCCCCGGCTCGACCCGCTTGACGGCGATGCGGTAGACCTCGCGCGCGCCCGGGTCGTGCGGCTGGCCGGTCAGCGAGTACGAGCGCATCTCCTCGCGGCCGTCGATCCCCGGGTGCAGGTTCAGGCGCAGGTTCAGGTGGCTGCCGACCGTCCACGGCCGCACGCCGCCTTCGGGCCGGATCTCGAACTCGCGCACCGTCGGCGTGAGGTCGCGCAGCGCGCGGATGTGCGCGGGGTGCCAGTGGTCGTTGCTGCGCATCGTCGTCTCTCCGGGGTCTCAGCGCGCGGCGGCGCGGCGGATCAGCCGCGCGCCCGGCACGTGCTGCAGCGCCTGCTGGTCGTGCAGCGCCTGCTGCAGGTTGCGCCGCGCGATGCGGGCGTGCTCGCGCATCAGCGCCTCGGCGCGCGCGCCCTCGCGCTGCACGATCGCCTCGATCACCATGCGGTGCTGCTCCTGCGCGACGACGAGCACGTCGCGCGCACGCGGCCCGACCGCGTGCGCGAGCACGAAGCCGTTCGGCGACGCGAACGGCAGCGCCTTCGCCTTCTCGAGCTGACGCGCCAGCAGCGGGCTGCCGGCCATCTCGGCGAGCAGCGCGTGGAAGCGCGCGTTCTGCGCGACGTAGACCGAGAAGGTCTCGTCGGTCAGCGCCGGCGCGGCGAGCGCGTCGTCGATCAGGCGCAGGCACTCGCGAGCCTCGCTCAGCAGCGCGGGCCGCGCGCCGCGCTCGGCGGCAAAGCGCGCGGCCAGGCCCTCGATCGTGCCGCGCAGCTCGATCGCGTCGACGATGTCGGCCTCGCTGAAATCGCGCACTGCGTAGCCGCCGGCTGGCAGCGTGTCGAGCAGGCCCTCCTCGGCCAGCCGCACGAGCGCGAGGCGCACCGGCGTGCGCGAGACGCCGAGCCGCTCGACCAGCCACAGCTCGGCGATGCGCGCGCCGGGTGGCAGCTCGCCGGCGAGGATCAGCTCGCGCAGCGCCAACTGCGCCTTGACCGTCTGCGAGGTCGCGGCCGGCGCGACCTCTTCGATGCTGCTCATGCGGCCGGCCGCAATGGGATCACGCGCTGCGGCGGCGTGGTGCCGCTCGCTTCGCGCTCGATCATCCGATCGATCAAGCGCCGCATCCACATCGACCCGGCGTCGATGTTGAGGTTGTAGAAGCGGTGGTCCGGGTGATCGAGGATCGCCTGCTGCTGCGCTTCGAGGATCAGCTCGTCCTCCCGGAAGATCTTCGCCACGCCCTCGCGCAGTTCGTGCGTCAGCCGCTGGTCGTGCAGCGCGTAGTTGCGCGCGAAGGCCCAGAAGTACAGGCAGGTGGTCTCGGTCTCGGGCGTGATGGTGTTGAGCACGTAGCCGTTGACGCCCTGGCTGCGATCGCTCTGCTTTCCCTCGCGCGGGATCGCGCCGGTGCCGGTCAGCGCCACGCCGACATCGATCGCGATCGTCGCCGGCGCCTCGAAGCGGATGATCTGCCAGCGGTCGACACGCCCTTCGCGCTTCAGCCCGTGGCGCAGCTGGCCGGCCCAGAACGGCGGCGCGTCGATGTCCTCCATCCAGCGCGTGACCGTGGCCGTGCGGTCGCCGTGCGTCGCGACGAACGGTGCCTCGGCCACTGCCTGCTGGCCGATGCTGGAGCCGTGCACGAAGGTCTCGTGGGTCAGGTCCATCAGGTTGTCGAGCACGAGGCGGTAGTCGCACTTCACGCGGATCATCTGGCCGTCGCCAGCCCACGCCGGGTCGTCGTTCCAGTGCAGATCGGGCACCAGCGCCGGATCAGCCAGCGCGGCCTCTCCCGGCCAGACCCAGATGAAGCGGTGCTTCTCCACGACCGGGAAGCTGCGCACGCAGGCCGACGGGTTGATCGTCTCCTGCGACGGCATGCGGGTGCAGCGGCCGTCGGCGTTGTAGACCAGGCCGTGGTAGCCGCAGGTCACTTCGTCGCCCTCGAGCCGGCCTTTGGAGAGCGGCAGCAGGCGGTGCCAGCAGGCGTCTTCCAGGATCGCCGGCGTGCCGTCGAGCCGGCGGAACATCACCAGCTTGCGCGCGCAGACCGTGCGCGCGAGCAGCGCGCGCCCGACCTCGACATCGTAGGCGCAGGCATACCAGGCGTTCAGCGGGAAGGTCGGGGAGCTCATCGTCGCGGCCGCTTCGTTGTATACAGAAACCGAGTTTCGGCGCTTGGAACAGATCATCTCAACCGGGTTAACCCGAGTTCAATAGCAGCTCCTGTATTCAACAATGGCCCGATCGCATTTGAAGGAGACACGATGACCCTGCGCCCCAACCCACCCTTCCGCGCTGACCACGTCGGCAGCTTCCTGCGCCCCAAGTTCCTGCTCGACGCGCGCGAGCAGCGCGCCAAAGGCGGGATCACCGCCGAGCAATTGCGCGCGGTCGAGGACAAGGCGATCGCCGAGATCGTCAAGTTCCAGGAGGACGTGGGCCTGCAATCGGTCACCGACGGCGAGTTCCGCCGCACCTACTTCCACATCGATTTTCTCGAGCAGCTCGGCGGCGTGCAGTGCGCGCCGCCGGTCACCGTGATCCGGCCCGACGGCAGCGAGGAACTGGCGCCGCCGGTCATGAAGGTGGTCGGCAAGGTGGAGCACGTCAAGGACATCCAGCGCGCCGACTTCGAGTACCTCAAGTCGCAGGTCGGCGCAGGCCGCACACCCAAGGTCACGATCCCGTCGCCGACGATGCTGCACTTCCGCGGCGGCCGCGCCGGCATCAGCCGCGAGGCCTACCCCGAGCTCGACCCGGCGTTCTACGACGACGTGGCCAAAGCCTACGGCGACGAACTGCGCTCCCTCGCCGAGGCCGGCTGCACCTACGTGCAGATGGACGACACCAACCTCGCCTACCTGTGCGACGACAAGATGCGCGAGGCCGCCCGCCAGCGCGGCGACGACCCGAACGAGCTGCCGCACCGCTATGCCACCTTCATCAACAAGGTCGTCGCGCAGAAGCCGGCCGGCATGACGCTCGCGATGCACCTGTGCCGCGGCAACTTCAAGAGCACGCACGCGGCGGCCGGCAACTACGAGCCGGTGGCCGAGGCGCTGCTGGCCGAGATGAACCTCGACGCCTACTTCATGGAGTACGACGACGCCCGCTCCGGCGACTTCCGCCCGCTGCGCTTCCTGCCCAAGGACAAGATCGTCGTGCTGGGCCTGGTGACGACCAAGTTCGGCGCCATGGAATCGAAGGACGACCTGAAGCGCCGCATCGACGAGGCCGCGAAGTTCGCGCCGCTGGACCAGCTTTGCCTCTCGCCGCAGTGCGGCTTCAGCAGCACGGTGCACGGCAACAACATCGCGGTGCAGGCACAGCGCGACAAGCTGCGGCTGGTGGTCGAGGTGGCGCAGGACGTGTGGGGCTGAAGGCGGCGCTCGCGTCACCGGCCGGCTGACGCGACCCGCAGACCGGACGAGGCGGGCGCGCGCCGCATCACCCACCCGCCCGCCGCGGCCATCCACACCGACAGCGCACTCACCGCGACCGCCACCGGCACCATCTCCGGGCCGCGGAACACCGGCGACGAGAGCGCCGCCAGCAGCGCCGCCGTGAGCACGCCTGCGCCGGCGAGCCAGCGCGGCATGCCACCGCGGACCAGCGCCGCCACGGCAAGCGTGCCAACCGAGGCCGCCATGAGCAGGCTGACGCCGAGCACTTCACCGATGCCGCCGCCGTACGCGGTGAGCCCGCGGAACAGCCACTCGATCTGCTGGCGCAGCACCGGGTCGGCGCCGGCGCCGGCGTGCGCGGCGGCGAGCATCGGCATCACCGTGAGCCAGCGCAGGATGCCGATGGCGCGCGCCAGCGCGGACAGCACGCCGAAGGCGGCCACGGTGGCCGCCAGCGGCGACGCAAGGCCACCGAACGTGCGCGCGGCCAGCCCGATCATCACCGGCGCCACCAGCAACGAGTACAGCAGGTACACGCCGTAGCCCAGCGCCACGGCCGCGGGATGCGCGGCGATGCCGGCGAGCTGTTCGGCCGCCGGCGCGCCGAGCGACGCCGGCCAGCCGATCGCGGCGCCGAGCACCACCACCGGCACGAAGGCCAGCAGCGCGTCGGTGATCAGCAGCACGCCGAGCCCGGTGCGCCCGGCGGACGCGCCCGCGGCCGGATCGACGGACGGGTCTGGAATCGAGGTCTTCATGAGAGGCTCCTGCATAGGCCTGTGGCCGGATGACACGAGTCTCGGCAGTCGAGGCCCATTCCACAACGGGCCATCCACGCAAGCCAGCCATACAATTCCGCATGGCCAAGGACATCGAACGGTTCGACTGGTCGCTGGTGCGCAGCTTTCTCGCGGTGCTCGACGCCGGCAGCGTGATGGGCGCCGCACGCCGCACCGGCGCGCAGCAGCCGACCCTCAGCCGCCACATCGCCGAGCTGGAGGCGCAGCTCGGCGTGCCGCTGTTCGAGCGCACCGGGCGCGGCGTGTCGCCGACGAACGCGGCCGTCGCGATCGTCGCCGCGGCGCGGCAGATGCAGCAGGGTGCCGACGCACTGGGGCACACGCTCGCCAGGCAGCGCGACCTGACCACCGGCACCGTGCGCATCACCGCGAGCATGGTCGCGGCCACCTACCTGCTGCCGCCCGTGATCGCCGCGTTCCACGCCCAGGAGCCCGGCATCGAACTCGAGCTGATCGCCAGCAACCAGATCACCAACCTGCTGCGGCGCGATGCCGACATCGCGGTGCGCATGGTGCGGCCGGAACAGACCTCGCTCGTCGCCCGCAAGCTCGGCAACGTGGGCATCGGCGCCTACGCCCACGAGCGCTACCTGCGCCGCGCCGGCACACCGACGGAGCCGAGCGACCTGCCGCGCCACACGTTGATCGGCTACGCAAGCAGCGATGTCCTGGTGCGCGGTTTCGCGGCGCTCGGCATGCCGCTCGGGCGCGAGGCGTTCGCGCTGCGCACCGACGACCAGGTGGCCTACGGGCGCCTGATCGCCGAAGGCGCCGGCATCGGCTTCGTGGCGCACTACAACGCCCGGCACTGGCCGCAGGTGCAGCGCATCCTGCCGGCGCTCGCGATTCCGCCGCTGCCGTGCTGGCTGGCCGTGCACCGGGAGATCCGGTCCAACAAGGTCGTGCGGCGGGTCTACGATTTCCTGGTCGACGCGCTGCCGGGCGCGCTAGAAGGGACCTGAGGTTGAAGGACGAGCGCGCTACTTGCCGGTGAAGTTGGCGACGTAGTAGGCGAGCAGGTCCAGGTCTTCCACCGGCACCTGGCTGAGCGCTTCGGTCATCGCGCGCGTGTAGCCCGGCCGCGCGCCTGACTTGAAGCCCCGCAGCGTCGCGCGCACGTACTCTTCCTTCTGGCCGCCGATCCGCGGCACCTGCTGGCCGCCGGCCAGATCGGCGCCATGGCAGAACGTGCACTTGTGCTGCTGGGCCAGCGCGCGGCCGCGGTCCATGCGTGCCGTGTCGGGCGGCGCCGCCGGTGGCGGCGCGGGCACCGCCGCGAGCGTGCCGATGTAGTCGGAGAAGCCGCGCAGGTCGGCGTCCGTCATCGGCTTGGCGAGCGCGACCATCGCCTCGTTGTCGCGCCGCCCTTCGCGGAACAGGAACAGCTGCGTGATCGTGTAGAGCGAGGGCTGGCCGGCGAGCACCGGCACGCCGGCCATGTCGCTGCGCCCGTTGGCGCCGTGGCAGGCGGCGCACACCGCGCGGTAGCGCTCGGCGTACGCACCCGGGCCGGCTGCGGAAGCCGCCGGCGCGGCGGCCCCGGCGGCAGGCTTCTTCGCCTGTGCCGCGGCCGGCGGCGCGGCCAGCAGCGCGAGCACCAGCGCAATTGCCGGCGCAATTGCCAGCGCGATCACCAGCGCAGGAGCGGCCAGCACCGCGGCGACCGCGCCGCGCGCCGCCGCCGTCACGCGCTCACTTGCCACCGTAGCTGATGCGGTAGATCGCACCGGCGTGGTCGTCGCTGACGAGCAGCGAGCCGTCCTTCATCACCAGGAAGTCGACCGGCCGGCCGAGGTAGCCGTTGTTCTCGACGAAGCCGGTCATGAACGGCTCGACGCGGGCGCCGCCCTTGCCGTCCGGCCAGGCGACCATCACGTCGGCGTACTTCTTGGTGCGGTTCCACGGGCCGTGGCGGGCGATGAACATCGCGCCCTGGTACTTCGCCGGGAACATCTTGCCGGTGTAGAACTTCAGCCCGAGCGCGCCGGCGTGCGGGCCGAGCAGCGCGGCCGGCTTCTGGAACTCGTCGCAGGACTTGCCCCAGCCGAACTCCGGATCCGGCATGTTGCCCTGGTGGCAGAACGGGTAGCCGAAGTGCTGCTTGCCGGGCTGCGTGACCACGTTCAGCTCGTCGTTCGGGAACTCCTCGCTGAGCCAGTCGCGGCCGTTGTCGGTGAACCAGAGGTTGCCGGTCTTGGGATCGAAATCGAAGCCGACCGTGTTGCGCACACCGGAGGCGACCGTCTCGACGCCCGAGCCGTCGAGGTTCATGCGGTAGATCTTGGCGTACTCGCCCGGATCGCAGATGTTGCACGGCGCGCCGATCGGGTAGTAGAGCTTGTCGTTGTGGACGCGCAGAAACTTCCAGCTGTGGTCGCTGCCGCCGGGCAGCTTGTCGGTGAGCACCGTGGGCTCGCCGATGTTGTCGAGCTTGTCCTCGATGTTGTCGTAGCGGACGATCTTCTTGTTCGTCGCGAAGAACAGCGAGCCCTTGTGGAACGCGATGCCCGTGGCCTGCTCGGTCTTGTCGATGATGACCTTGGGCGTGCGCTTGCCGTCGGTCGCCTTCTCGGGCAGGGCGTAGACCTTGTTCGCGACGAACAGCGTGCTGACGAAGATGTTGCCCTTGTCACCCTGGCGCATCTCGCGCGCGTCGAGCACGCCGGAGGCCCAGGTCTCGACCTTGAACCCCGGCGGCAGCTTGAACTTCTTGGTGGGCAGCTGGTCGGGCGCGGTGGGGATCGGGAACGCCGGCACCGGCGCCATCTTCATCGCGGTGTCGGTCTTGGGGCGGCCCTTGGCCCAGCCCGGCTCCGGCTCCTGCGACGACGCCAGCGGGGTCGCGCAGAGCAGCGGCAGCGCCGCGACGATCGAAAGCCATCGGAACGAATTCATGTCTCGCCTTTCGTTATGGGTGGGGAAAAACGGCCGCTGTGTCGCGGCTTCTAGCGCAGGAACTGGTCGACGTACTCGCGACCGAGGCCGCAAGCGGCGTAATGGTGCCGGCACATCTCGATCTTGGTGAAGACATCTTCGTAACCGGTGGTGTTGCCGGCCTCGTCCATGTAGATCATCGCGCCGTGGATGTTGAAGAAGGTGATCATCTCGGTCGCGCCGACCTGCTCGTCGACGACCAGCGTGTGGATCTCGCCGGGCGGCTCGTAGACGAACGAGCCTTCGCGCGCGATCCAGTCGTGCTCCAGGTAGCGCCACGCGCCGCGGATCACGTAGCCAGTGACCCACGACGGATGGATGTGGCGCGACAGCACGCCGCTCTTGCGCACGCGCAGCAGGTTGCACCAGCTGCCGGTCACGGTGTTGAGCAGCAGCGGGCGGAACCACACGCCGGGCGCCTGCGGGACCCAGACGCGCTCGTCGTCGGGGATCGCCTGGACGGCGATCTCGGGCTGGATGCCGGGAAGCTGGACGATCACTTGGGGGTCTCCATTTCAGGCGATGAGGTAGCCGCCGTCGACCGGCAGCACGACGCCGGTGACGAACGCGGCCGCGGCGCTGGCCAGGAACAGCACCGGCCCGGCGACGTCGTCGGGCGTGCCCCAGCGGCCGAGCGGCGTGCGCGCGAGGATCGGCGCGGCGCGCGCCGGGTCGTCCTGCAGCGCCTGCGTCAGCGCGGTCGCGATCCAGCCGGGCGCGATCGCGTTGACGCGGATGCCGTCGACCGCGTAGGCGATCGCCAGGCTCTTGGTCAGCTGCGCGACGCCGCCCTTGCTGGCGCTGTAGCCCGGCACCAGCCCGCCGCCGAAGAAGCTCAGCATCGACGCGGTGTTGACGATGCAGCCGCGCCGCGCCTTGAGCCCGTCGCGTGCCGCGGCGCAGACGCGCATCGTGCCGGTGAGATTGATGTCGACGGTGTCGGCGAACGCGACCGGGTCGTGCTCGGCCCCGCGGCGAATCACGCCGGCGCAGTTGACGACGACGTCGAGCTCGCCCAGGCCCTGCACCAGCGCGATCACGGCCGCGCCGTCGCGCACGTCGAGCCGGTGCGCCGCGATGCCGGGCATCGCGGCGGCCGCGGACTGCACCTCGGCATCGGTGGCGCCGGTCACGGTGACCTCGTCGCCGAGCGCCGCGAACGCGCGCGCGATGCCGGCGCCGATGCCGCTGGTCGCGCCGGTGACGAGGATGCGCCGCAAAGTCATGTCGTTTTCTCCATTGCGGCGCGCACCGCGTCGGCCCGCGGGATCGGCGCCACCGCGCCGTAGCCCTGGGTCGACAGCGCCGCGGCGGCCGCGGCGTAGCGGCCGGCATCGCGCAGCGTGTCGCCCGCCACCAGGCGCGCCACGAACGCGCCGCCGAAGGTGTCGCCGGCGCCGGTCGCGTCGACCGGCGTGCAGGCGAACGGCGCGATGCGGTGGCGCTGCTGTGCGTCGGCGACGATCGCGCCCTGCTCGCCAAGCTTCAGCGCGACCGTCTTCGCACCGAGCGCGAGGCAGTGGTCGACCAGCGCGTCCGGATCGGCGATGCCGGTGAGCGCGAGCACGTCGTCGTAGCTCGGCAGGCAGATGTCGGTCAGGCGCATCACGTCGGCCATCACGGCACGGGCGCGGTCGATCGGCCAGAGCTTGAGGCGCAGGTTGGTGTCGAACGAGACCCGCACGCCCGCCGCGCGGGCGGCATGGATCGCCGCGTAGCCGGTGTCGCAGGCGTCGGCCGAGATCGCCAGCGAGATGCCCGACAGGTGCAGCACCTTGGCCGCCGCAATCCGCTCGCGCGGCACGTCCGCCGGCCGCAGCCGGCTGGCGGCCGAGCCGGTGCGGTAGAAGTGGAACGCGTGGCCGTTCGCGTCGTGGGTGACGAAATAGATCGCGGTGAAGGCGGCGGCGTCGGTCTTCACGCTGGCCTGGTCGACGCCCTCGGCCTCCCACAGCGCGCGCAGCGAACGGCCGTTGGCGTCGTCGCCGAGCGCGCTGAAGTAGCCGACGCGCGCGCCCTGGCGCGCCGCCGCGATCGCGAAGTTGGAGCTGTCGCCGCCGAAGCCCTGCAGGAACAGGCGGCCGTCGCCCTCGCCGGTCTGGTTGAACTCGACCATGGGCTCGCCGTACGCGAGGATGTCGACCGCAGGCGCCATCGTCAGATGCGGCCGTACTTGGCCAACCCCTTGCGCAGCGAGGTCTCGGCGATGATCAGCTTCGCCTGTTCCAGCTCACGCGCATCGATCTCTTCGGCCATCGCCAGCACCTCCGCCGCCCGGGCCCGCGGCACGACGGCGACGCCGTCGACATCGCCGACCACGAGGTCGCCAGGGTGCACGATGATGCCACCGACACGCACCGGCACCTGCGAGGCGATGGTCTTGTAGCGGCCGAGCGTGGTGCCGGGGCTGACGTCGAGCGCGTAGACCGGGAAGCCATAGTCGCGGCGGATCTCGACCAGATCGCGCACGCCGCCCTCGAGCACCGCGCCGACATGGCCGTTGGCCACCGCGCCGGCCGTCATCAGGCCGCCCCACACCGCCACGTCGGGCGCGCCGCCCTCGATCGCGATGACGATCACGCTGCCGCGCGGCGCCTCGTCGATCAGGTCGAGCGCGTGCTGGGGCGGCACGAACTCGTCGGTCGCGACCTCCAGCACGGTGGCGGCCGGGCCGCAGATGCGTGCGTCGTTGATGCGCGGCTTGATGCCGCTGGCCATGTAGCCCCGCTGGCCGCAGACCTTGTCGACGGCGTCGGCGATCGACGCGATCGCCACCTTGTCGAAGCGTTCGACGAGTTCGTTCAGTTCCATGAAGTTTCTCCGGATAGTCAGTGTCAGAAGCGGTTCAACCAGTGCAACGGCGCCTCGCCGCGCAGCACGCGCGCGGCCTCCTCGGCGGCCTTGCGCTGCAGGTCGCGCATCGACTCCTCGCTGTACCAGCCGATGTGGTTGGTCACGACGGCGTTGTCGAGCGCGAAGATCGGATGCGCCGGGTCGGGCGGCTCGCGCTCGAACACGTCGAGCCCGGCGCCGAGGATGCGGCGCGCGGCCAGCGCGGCGGCCAGCGCGTCGAGGTCGACGAGGCCGCCGCGGGCGGTGTTCACCAGCACGGCCGTCGGCCGCATCAGCGCGATGCGGCGGGCGTCGATGAGGTGGCGCGTCGCCTCGGTGAGCGGCGCGTGCAGCGAGATCAGATCGGCCTCGCGGCAGATGGTGTCGACATCGGCCGCCTCGGCACCGGCGGGCAGCGCGTGCGACGGGTCGTTGATCAGCGTGCGCCCGAAGCCGAAGCCGGCCAGCATCGCGTGCGTGCGCCGCGCGATGCGCCCGAAGCCGATCAGCCCGAGCGTGCGGCCCTCGAGCCGGTGCATCGGCTGCAGCACGCCGGTGCTCCAGCGCCCGGCGCGCACCTCGGCGTCGTGCAGGCGGATCCGGCGCACCACCGCGAGCGCGAGCGCGACCGTCTGGGTCGCGACCTCCTCGGTGCCGTAGTCGGGCACGTTGGCGACCCGGATGCGGCGCTCGGTCGCCGCGACGCGGTCGATGTTGTCGACGCCGATGCCGTAGCGGATGATGGCCTGGCAGCAGCGCATCGCCTCGATCGCGCGCCGCGGCAGCGGCGATTCGCGCACCAGCACCACGTGCGCGTCGCGCGTGCTGGCGATCGCCGCGTCCACGTCGCCGCGGCACGGCGCGACCTCGAACGTGGCGCCCGCCGCGGCGAGCACCGCGGTCTCCTGTTCGTACGACGCGTAGCCGTCGTCGATCGCCACCACGCGCTGCAGCGCCATCGGCGTCACGCCTTGGCGGCGGCGGCCATCAGCCGCTCCGTCCATTCCTTGCTCACCTCGGCGTCGAGGTAAGTCTTCACGGCCGGCTGCGCCAGCTTGCGGAAGCGGTCGATCTCGGCGGCGGTCAGCTCGGTGACGGTCATGCCCTTCTCGGACAACACCTTCTTCGCCGACAGGTCCTGCTCGCGCGTCATGTCGCGGTGGATCTTCTGCGCGATCACGATGCCCTCGTCGACGGCCTTCTTCTCGGGCGGCGTCAGCGCGTTGTAGAAGCGGTCGTTGACCAGGTAGGCGTGCAGGCTGTAGACGTGCCCGCCGAGCGAGATGTGCTTCTGGTGCTGGTAGAGGCTCGCGGCGAGGATGTTGGTGACGCCGTTCTCCTGGCCGTCGGCCGTGCCCTGCGCGAGCGCGGCGGGCAGCTCGCCCCAGTCGATCGCGGTCGGGCTCGCGCCGAGCGACTCGACCAGCTTGACGAACACCGGGCTCGGCTGCACGCGGATCTTCAGGCCCTTCATGTCCTCGGGCGTGCGCACCGCGCGCTTGCTGTTGGTGAAGTGGCGGATGCCGTTGTCGGCATAGGCGGCCAGGCGGATGCCGGTCTTCTTGCGCATGTCCTCGGCGAAGTCCTTGCCGAACTGGCCGTCGAGCACCGCGTACGCGTGGGCGTGGTCACGGAACACGTAGGGCAGGCCGAAGACGTTGAAGGTCTTGTAGACGCCCGGGATGCCGCCGTCGTGCACGACGCCCATCTCAATCGAGCCCAGGCGCAGGCCCTCCATCACCTGCTGGGCCGGGCCGAGCTGGCTGGCCGGGTACAGCTCGACCTTGATGGAGCCGTTCGTCGCCTTCTCGACGTGATCCTTGAACGCGAGCGCGGCGACGTGCTTCGGCTGGTCGCTCTTGGCCGGCTGGAAGTGGGTGTACTTGAGCGTCTTGGCCTGCGCGCGCGCGGGCAGCACGAAGGCGCTGCCGAGCGTCGAGGCGGCGACCGCGGTGATGAATTGCTTGCGGTTGAGGGTCATGGGTTGTCTCCGTCGTCAGTTGCGGTAACCAAGAACACCGGGCAGCCAGGTCGACAGCGCCGGCACATAAGTCAAGAGCAGCAGCACCGTGAGCAGTGCGACGAGCATCGGCCGCATCTCCCGCACCATCGGGCCCATCCTCACGCCCGAGACGATGCTGGTCACGAACAGCAGCCCGCCCACCGGGGGCGTGACCATGCCCAGCGTCAGGTTCACGATCACGACGATCGCGAAGTGCAGCGGGTTGAGACCGGCCGCGTCCGCGAGCGGGCCGAGGATGGGCACCATGATCATCACGCCGGGCAGCGGCTCGATGAAGATGCCGACGATCAGCAGCAGCACGTTGATCGCGAGCAGCAGCATCAGCGGCGACAGCTCCATGCCGGCGATCCAGCCCGCCACCTGCTGCGGGATCTGCCCGACCGTGAGCACCCACGCGAACACCGCCGAGGTGGCGACGATGAACAGGATGCTCGCGGTCATCAGCGCGGTGCGGTAGAGGATGCCGGGCAGCATCGAGAAGCGCAGCGTGCCGTAGACGAAGCGGCCGACCAGCAGCGCGTAGAGCACCGCCGCCGCCGACGCCTCGGTCGGCGTGAAGATGCCGAAGTGGATGCCGCCCAGGATGATCAGCGGCAGCATCAGCGCCGGCAGCGCGCGCCAGAACAGCAGCAGCAGCGGGGCCGGGTCCAGCAGCTCGGGCGTGCTGCGGTAGCCGCGCCGGATGCTGACGACGTGGTTGACGACGGCCAGCGACAGCGCGATCAGCAGCCCCGGCACCACGCCGGCGAGGAACAGGCCGGTCACGGTGACCGAGTTGTCGGTCAGCGCGTAGATGATCATGATGATCGACGGCGGGATGATCGGCCCGACGATCGCGACCGAGGCCGTCAGCGCCGCGGCGTACGCATCCTTGTAGCCGGCCTGGCGCATCATCTTGATCAACATCGCGCCGGGGCCGGCGGCGTCGGCGAGCGCCGAGCCGCTGATGCCGGAGAAGAACGTGAGCGTTAGGATGTTCGCGTGGCCCAGGCCGCCGCGGCGCATGCCGACCAGGCGCGCGGCGAACTTCAGCAGCACGTCGGTCAGCGCGCCGCCGCTCATCAATTCGGCGGCGAGGATGAAGAACGGGATCGCCAGCAGCGGGAAGCTGTCCAGCCCGCTGAACAGGTTCTGCGTGACCACCAGCGCGGTCATGCCGGGCTTGAGCGCGACGGCCAACAGCCCCGCGATCAGCATCGCGAAGGCGATCGGCGTGCCGATGACCAGCAGGCCGACGAAGACGGCGCCGAGGATCGCGGTCACAGCGCTTGCGGGTCGAAGCCTTCGACCCGTTCCCACTCGCCGCTTCTCACCCAGCGGCCGCCGATCAGCACCAGGTGCACGAGGGCCAGCGCCGCGCCGACCGGGATCGCCAGGTAGACCTTGCCGAGCGACCAGCCGAGCACCGGCGACTCCTGCTCCCAGGCGAAGCTGACGTAGTCCAGCCCCAGCCAGACCAGCACGGCGAGCGTCCCGCCGATGACCAGCACCAGCACCGCGCGCAGCACGCGCGCCCCGGCAGCGGGCAGCGCCTGCACCAGCGTGTCGACCGCGATGTGCCCGCCGACCCGCAGCGCCGGGCCGGCGCCGAGGAACGCCGCCCAGATCATCATGTAGCGCGTCGCCTCCTCGACCCACGGGAACGAGTGCGAGAACGCGTAGCGCGAGATCACGTTGGCGATCACGAGCGCGGCCATCACGCCGAGCAAGGCGATCAGGGCCAGCCGGTTGGCGGCGACGAAGGCGGATTCGAATCGGGACATCGTGGGACGATCGTATCTGATATCTCAGATGCCAAGTACCGGGCTTTCCCGATACACTGCGTTCACCGTGACCCGCCCCCTTCTCCTCGAGCGCCCGCAGCTGCTGACCGATCTGGCGGTCGAGCGGATTCGTGCGGCCATCATCGATGGCGACCTCGGGCTGGGCGCGCAGGTGTCCGAGGCGCAACTCGCGCAGCAGCTCGGCGTCAGCAAGACGCCGGTGCGCGAGGCCCTGCTGCGGCTGCGCGGCGAGGGGCTGGTCGAGATCCACCCGCAACGCGGCACGTTCGTGTTCCGGCTCGGCCCGGACGAGGTGGCTCAGCTGTGCCGCTACCGCGCGATGGTCGAGACCTCGGCCCTGCGCGAGGCCATCGCGACGAACCGGCGTGCGCTGGTGAAGGAGATGGCGCGCTGCGTCGCCGTGATGAAGACGGCCGAGAAGGCGCGCGACCTGAAGACGCTGGCGCGCATCGACATGGACTTCCACGGCCAGTTCCTGGACTTCTGCCCGAACGGCTACCTGCGCAGCGGCTACGACGTGATTCGCTCGCAGCTGACCGCGCTGCGACACCGCTCGCCGATCGCCAACGCGGTCGAGAGCCACCAGATCCTGCTCGACGCCGTGTCCGCCGGCGACGCCGACGCGGCGTGCGCGCTGCTCGTCGAGCACGTGCTCGAGAACGAGCCGCGCTACCGCACCGCGTGCGACGTGGCCTGACGCGGCGGCGCCGCGCTCAGTCGCTCGACAGCTTGCCGGTGCGCACCGGCACTTGGCCGGCCACCTTGGCCAGCGCGCGCCCGGCACGCGCGTAGCGCTGCGATTCGCGGGCGAAGAACAGGCCGTCGGTGAGCGTTGCGACCGGGTGCGCGGTGCCGACGATCGGATCGACGATCTCGAACAGCACGTCGCCGGCGCGCACCCGCTCGCCGAGCTCGCGCACGTAGACGACGACGCCGCTGACCGGTGCCTTCAGCACGTCGGTCGCGTCCAGCGGCGTGGCCGGCCCGCGCAAGGGCGGCAGCTCGGGCAGCGGCGCGTCGACGAGGCCGCGGTGGGTCAGGAACGCGATCAGCGCATCGGCATCGGCGGCGGCCAGCGGGTGCGACACGTCGGCCACGCCGCGCAGTTCGAGCGTCACGCTCAGGCAACCCATCGGGATCGGATGCCGGCCGCGGAAATGCGCCTCGAGCTGCCACCAGGTCTGCGAGCAGGCCTCGTCGAACGGGTTGTCGCCGGATTCGCTCGCGAGCAGCGACGCGCGCGCGCCGGTCAGGCGTGCGAGCGGCTCGCACTGCGGCCACAGCGCGGTGCCGGTGTACAGGTGCAGCAGCGATTCGGCGTCGCAATGCAGGTCGAGCACGACCTCGGCGTCGCAGGCCAGGCCGAGCAGCGTCTTGCGCTGGCTCATCAGCTCGGTGTCTTCGGGCAGCGCCGCGATCAGCGAGCGCAGCGCGGCGCGCACGGCCTGTGCGTTCGCGGCTTCGTCGGGGCCGAGCCGGCCTTCGAGCAGCGGCACGACCTGATCGAACAGCGCCGGGTAGTGGCGGTTGAAGTTCTCGCCGCTGCCGAGCTCGAAACGGCCCTCGTTCGCCAGCAGCACCGTCTGCGCCATGCCGATCGGGTTGGCCACCGGCACGACGACGACCTCGCCGCGCAGCTGCCCGTCGCGCTCCAGCGCGGCCAGCCGCTGCCGCAGGTGGTGCGCGACCAGCATGCCCGGCAGCTCGTCGGCATGCAGCGAGGCCTGCACGTACACCTTGCGGCCGGTGTCGGGCGGGCCGTAGTGCAGGCTGACGATCTCGCGTCGCGTGCCCAGCGGCGCGCCGGCGAGCGGGTGGGTTCGGGCGTCCATGGCGCACTGTAGCGGGCCCTCGACGGCCGCGGTTGTGTCGGACAATGCCCGCGCCCTCCCCGCCGATCGCCTCATGACCTTCACCACCACCTCCCCGCTCGTGACCGCCCCGCGCTGGGCCTGGCTGCCGCCGATCGGCAGCCGCCGCTACTACCTGATGCTCGGCCTGCTCGGCGCGCTGGTGCTGGGGCCGCTCGGCGGCGTGACCGCGTCGTACATGAACTTCTCGCTCGGCTTCTTCGTCGGCGGGCAGGTGCTGGCCGGCATCCTCGGCTCGACCGTGACGCTGGGCTACGGCCCCGAGGGCAAGCACGGCGCCAACTACATGCAGACGGCCGCCGCGTCGGTCGCCGGCATGGCCGGCATGGGCGTGCTGATCCAGGCGATGGTCTGGATGGGCCTGCCGCAGCCGCCGCTGTGGCAGCTGATCCTGTTCATGGGCGCGATCGGCATGTTCGGTGCCGGCGTCGGCATGCTGTACACGCCGGTGCTGGTGGACCGGCTGCAACTGACGTTCCCGTCCGGCCTGGCGGTCGCGAACATCCTGCGCGCGCTGACCGACCCGGTGCTGCTGCGCCAGTCGATCGCCCGGCTCGGCACCGGCATGGGCCTCGGCCTCGCCGGCGGGCTGGGTGCGGCCAAGCTCGGCGTGATCGGCGCGATCGAGCTGTCCACCTCGACGCTGGGCGCCGGCATGCTGGTCGGCGCGCGCATCGGCATCGCGGCGCTGGTGGCGGGCGCGACCGGCACGCTGCTGATCCCGTACTTCGTCTCCATCGGCTGGCTCGAGCCCGGCGAGCCGTTCCG
This sequence comes from Pseudomonadota bacterium, assembly GCA_040384825.1. Taxonomy (GTDB): domain Bacteria; phylum Pseudomonadota; class Gammaproteobacteria; order Burkholderiales; family Burkholderiaceae_C; genus LMDS01. The sequence goes on along the minus strand of JAZKIO010000007.1, from coordinate 6,712 downwards.
CAAGATCACGTTCCTGATCGGCCTCGGGCTGATCATGGGCGCGGCCATCCTCGACATCGGGCAGATCCTGGCCGAGGCATGGCGGCGCTGGCGCGCCCCGCCGGTCGCGCGCGCGCCCGTCGTCGGCGAGGAGTGGAAGCGCACCCACACCGGGCGCCTGCTCGCGTGGGTCGTGGTCTGGGGCGCGGCGGTCGTGTGGATCGGCGCCGGCATGCTGCACCAGCCGGTGTACTTCATGGCGATCGCGATCGTGCTGGTGTTCGTGTTCGCGATGGTCAACGGCATCTCGCTCGGCATCAGCGACAGCAACCCGATCTCGTCCGCCTTCGTCACCGCCGTGGTGCTGATGGCCGCGCTCGGGCTGAAGGACCCGATCGTCGGGTTGATGGCCGGCGGCATCCTGCTGGTGGCCTGCAGCGTCGCCGGCGACATGCAGCAGGACCGCTCGACCGGCTGGCGCCTGGGCACGCCGCGCACGATCCAGTTCCGCTTCCAGGTGATGGGGCTGGTGGTCGGCGCGATCCTGACCGTCGGTTTCGCGAAGCTGTTCATGAGCGCCTACCCGGTGCTCGCCCTCGACCAGACCGTGCAATCGGCGGCCGAGCAGTCGACCCAGTGGCAATCGACCATGACCTACAAGTTCGTCGGCGTGCTGCGCAGCCTGACCGACGACAAGCCCTACCAGCGCGTGGCCATCGTGCTCGGCATCGCGATCGGGCTGGGGGTGCAGATCCTGCGCCAGTGGCTGTTCTCGCGCCCGGCGTACCAGCGCTTCAAGCGCAGCGGGCGTGCCGGCGGCGCGGCCGACTTCGTCATCGACGCGGCGCTCATCCCCTCGCCGTATGCCTACTCGTTCGGCACCTTCCTGAGCCTGGCGACCTCGGTCTGGTTCGCGGCCGGCGGCGTAATCAGCAGCGTGGCCAACTGGCTCGGCGGCCGTGGCGCCGAGCGTCAGCGCACCCGCGACGACACGCTGGCCGACGACATGAGCACCACCTCGCTGATCGGCGGCGGCCTGATCGCCGGCGACGCGCTCGCGGCGTTGGGGCTGGGGGTGGTGGGGTTGCTGGCGACGGTGGCGGGTTGACCTGCTAGCGACGGCGCCGGGGCGGCGCGGCCAGCAGGTTCGTCAGTCGCCGGCCGGTCTGGTCGCGATAGACCTCGAAGTCGCTGTCGATGGTCAGGACCGCCTCGATGGGCAGGCGTGATGCCGTCTCGGCCACGGAGGCGTCGGCGAGATCCAGCGGCAGGTCGGCGAAGCGCTCGCAGATCGCCAGCACATCCGACACACTGGAGGCCTGCGCGCAGTCGACCTCGATCGCGCCGCGCTGGACCCATCGCAGGAAGTCGAGCGCCGCTTCGTTGCCGATCCGCCGTGCCAGCAGCGCGCACACCTCCGTCAGCACTGGCCAGGTGCAAACGAGGCGCACGCCCGGGTGCTCTCGGAGCCACGCCAGCACAGGCGCGTGCCAATGGTCCGCGGCATTGAACAGCGCGATCAACGGCCCGCTGTCCACGACAGCCCGCCGCGGAGCGGTAGCGCGTGATTGGCGGCGCTCAGCCACGGCGGGCGCGCTGCTTCTCGGCCAGCACGTCCGCCAGATGCGCCTTTCGGTTGCCGGCCAGATCGGGCGCCCCGCGATGGCGGCCGAACAGTTCGGCGCCGAGCGCGTAGGCGGACATCTCCGCGGGCGCTTCGCTGTCCAGGTACGCCGCGAGGGCCTCGCGAATCAGCACACTGGCCGGCTGGCCAAGTGCCGCACTGCGTTGCCGCAGCCGTTGCTCCATGTCGGGCGCGAGCTTGATGGTCATCGTCATCGCAGGCTCCAAAATCGGTATTACGACCGATATTACCAGCGCCGACGATCCCTCACCGCTTGCCCGGCTTGCCCGTCGCCACCTTCATCAGCAGCTCGATCAGCAACGCGCGTTCGGCGGCCGACAGGGCGCGCAGCGCGGGGGCCTCCATCGTCGCGGCGATTTTCTCGGCGCGTTCGACGAGCAGCTTGCCGCCCGGTGTGAGGTGGATGTGCATCGCGCGCCGGTCCTTCGTGCTGCGCACGCGCTCGACCCAGCCGCGCTCGACCAGGCGGTCGAGCGTGACGGCCATGTTCGGCGCGGAGATGTCGAGTGCCTCGCCGAGCTGCTTCTGGTTGACCTGCGGGTTGGCCGCGACCAGCATCAGGATCGAGAACTCGACGACCTTGAGGTCCAGCGGCTCGAAGTTGCGCGCGAACACGCGCTTCATCGTGATGGCCGCGCGGCTCGCCGCGTAGCCGACGAGGTGGGTCAGGCGCGATTGGTCGAGCGTGTCGGCGCTGGCTGGCTGAACCGGTTCGACAGGTCCGGGCATCGTGTCGGCGGCCTCGGGGACGCTAGGCCGCGCTCTTGCGCGCCGCGCCGAGGTAGGTGTCGATCACGCGCGGGTCCTTGGCCAGGTCGGCGGCGGGGCCCTCGAGTGCGATCTCGCCCATCTCGAGCACGTAGCCGTGGTCGGCCACCTCGAGCGCCGCGCGCGCGTTCTGCTCGACCAGCAGGATCGTCACGCCGGTCGCGCGCAGGCCGTCGATGATGCGGAAGATCTCCTTGACCACCAGCGGCGCGAGGCCGAGGCTGGGCTCGTCGAGCATCAGCAATTGCGGCTTGCTCATCAGCGCGCGGCCGATCGCGAGCATCTGGCGCTCGCCGCCCGAGAGCGTGCCGGCGAGTTGCGCGCGGCGTTCCTTCAGGCGCGGGAACAGCGTGAAGACTTCCTCGATGGCCGCGGCGCTGTCCTTCTGGCCGAGCCTCACCTGGCGGTATCCGCCGAGCAGCAGGTTGTCTTCCACCGGCATGGTGCCGAACAGCGCCCGGGTCTCGGGCACCAGCGCCATGCCGTGCATCACGCGCTCCTCGAGGGTGTCGAGCACCATCGAGCGGCCCTGGTAATCAATCGCGCCGCGCGAGGGCAGGCAGCCCATCAGCGCGTTCAGCAGCGTCGACTTGCCGGCCCCGTTCGGGCCGATCACGGTAACCACGCTGCCCTTCTTCGCGCTCAGGTTCAGGCCGTGCAGCACCTCGGCACGGCCGTAGCCGGCATGGAGGTCCTTGACGTCGAGGATGTTGTCGCTCATGGCAGGGCCGGAGTGGATCGAAGGCAAGTTTTACCGCCAAGGACGCCAAGAGCGCCAAGAAGAGCCAAGCCCTCCTGCTTTTCCTTGGCGCCCTTTGCGATCTTGGCGTCCTTGGCGGTGACGAATAGCGTCGCAGTCATCGGAACTCCGATCAATGCTCGGTACCGAGGTACGCCGCGCGCACCGCCGGGCTGGCCTGCACCTCTTCGGGCGTGCCTTCGATCAGCTTGGTGCCGAACTCCATCACGACGATGCGGTCGACGAGGCCCATCACCAGGTCCATGTCGTGCTCGACCAGCAGGATGCTCAGGCCCTCGTCGCGCAGCTGGCGCAGCACGTTGGCCAGGCCCTGCTTCTCCTTCAGGCGCAGGCCGGCGGCGGGCTCGTCGAGCAGCAGCAGCGTCGGGTCGGCGCACAGCGCGCGGGCGATCTCCATCAGGCGCTGCGGGCCGAGCGCGAGGTTGCCGGCAAGCTCGTGCATGTGCTCGGCCATGCCGATGCGGCGCAACTGCTTCTCGGCTTCCTTCAGCAGCTGGCGTTCCTCGGCCCGGTCGAGCCGCAGCATCGCCGAGGCCACGCCGCGCGAGCCGCGCAGGTGCCCGCCGAGCGCGGCGTTCTCGAGCACCGTCATGCCCGGGATCATCTTGACGTGCTGGAAGGTGCGCGAGACGCCGCGCTTCGCGATCTGCCGCGACGGCAGCGAATCGATGCGCTCGCCGCGCAGCGTGACCGAGCCGCGCGTGGCAGGCAGCACGCCCGTCACGAGGTTGAAGGTGGTCGACTTGCCGGCGCCGTTGGGCCCGATCAGGCCGAGGATCTCGCCGGCCCGCACCTGGAAGCTCACGTCGTTGACGGCCACCAGCCCGCCGAACTCCTTGCGCGCGTCCTTCACGTCGAGCACGACCTCGCCATGCGGTGGCCGCGAGCGTTCGGGCAGCGCCGGCGAATCGGCCCAGTCGACCTTGCGCTTGACGCGCGGCAGGCGCGCCTCGACGAAGGCCCAGATGCCGTCACGCGCGTACTGCAGCACCAGCACGAGCAGGATGCCGAAGACGATGATCTCGTAGTTGCCGCTTCCACCGAGCAGCCGGGGCAGCCAGACCTGGAGCTGGTCTTCCAGGATCTTGACGACGCCGGCGCCGACCAGCGCGCCCCAGACGTGACCGACCCCGCCGATCACCGCCATGAACAGGTACTCGATGCCCATCTTCAGGCCGAACGGCGACGGGTTCACGGTGCGCTGGAAGTGCGCGAACAGCCAGCCCGAGATGCTCGCGAGCATGGCGGCGAGCACGAACGCGGTGACCTTGGTACGGAAGGTGTTGACGCCCATCGCCTCGGCCATCGTCGAGCCGCCCTTGACCGCGCGCAGCGCGCGGCCGGCGCGCGAATCGAGCAGGTTGGTCGCGGCCAGCGCGGCGAGCACGACGATCAGCCACAGCAGGTAGAAGAAGCTGCGGCCGGTGTTGAGCTCGATGCCGAAGAACTTGAGCGCCGGCACGCCGAGCAGGCCGTCGTACTTGCCGAGCGCGTCGATGTTGCCGAGCAGGTAATAGAGCGACAGGCCCCACGCGATCGTCGCGAGCGGCAGGTAGTGGCCGGACATGCGCAGCGTGATCCAGCCGAGGATCAGCGCGGCCACGGCGGTGATCACCAGGCCGATCCAGACCGTGACCCACGGCGAGACGCCCTGCGTGAGCGTGAGGTACGCGGCGGTGTACGCGCCGAGGCCGACGAACGCCGCCTGGCCGAACGAGGTGAGCCCGGCCACGCCGGTCAGCAGCACCAGCCCGATGACGACCAGCGTGTACAGGCCGATGTAGTTGGCCTGGGTGATCCAGAACTCGGGCACCGGCAACTGCGGCAAGGCCACCAGCAGCAGGATGAAAGCGATCAGAAAGGAACGGCGCATGGTCATGACGTCATTCCTCTTCGTCGTCGTGGCCGTGCTGGAAACTTCGCCACAGCAGCACGGGGATGATCACGGTGAACACGATCACCTCCTTGAACGCGCTCGCGTAGAACGAGCCGAAGCTTTCCAGCAAGCCGACGAACAGCGCGCCGACCGCCGCGGCCGGGTAGCTCGCCAGGCCGCCGAAGATCGCGGCGACGAAGCCCTTCAGCCCGATCAGGAAGCCCGAGTCGTAGAACAGCGTGGTCGTCGGCCCGATCAGCAGGCCCGACAACGCGCCCATGAACGCGGCGAGGCCGAAGCTCAGGCGGCCGGCGCCGGTGGTGGAGATGCCCATCAGCCGCGCGCCGAGCCGGTTGACCGCGGTCGCGCGCAGCGCCTTGCCGCGCAGCGTGCGTTCGAAGAACAGGTACAGCATCAGGATCAGCGCGATCGAGACCAGGAAGATGATGATCGCCTGGCCCGACAGCGACAGCGCGCCGGCCGAGAAGCGCGCGTCCCAGAAGCTCGGGTTGCGGAAGCCCTCGGCGCCGAAGAACACGAGGCCCAGGCCGGTCAGCGCGAAGTGCGTGCCGACCGAGACGATCAGCAGCACCAGCACCGTCGCGTCGGCGAGCTTCTCGTAGGCGAGGCGGTAGACGAGCGGGCCGAGCGGCGTGACGATCGCCAGCGTCAGCAGGCTCTGGAACAGCAGCGGCAGCTTCTGCGGCGCGGCCCACCAGGTGATGGCCGCGACGATCACCGGCGCCACCAGCCAGCGCCCCGCCTTCAGCAGCGCCGCGCCGATCGGCACGCCGCGCTTCATGGCCGCGACCAGATCGAGCGCGGTCGCGATGACGGCCATCGCGACGAGCAACCAGACGGTGCCGGGCACCTTGCCCATCTGCAGCAGCGCCAGCGTGAGCGCGCCGTAGGCGACGAATTCGCCCTGCGGGATGAAGATGACCCGCGTGATGGCGAAGACCAGCACGGTCGCCAGCCCGAGCAGCGCGTAGATCGCGCCGTTCGTCGCGCCGTCGAGCATCAGGATGCTGGCTATCGAGAAGTCCATGTGCGGCGCGCAGGCTGGGGTGACGAAGCGGGGCTTGTTCGACCGACCGGTCGGTCGAGACAGCGGGGGATCATACAAGCGGACCGAGAGCCGGCCACCCGCCGGACTCTCGGGAAAAACCCTAGACCATCACTTGGTCGGGGCGAGCTTCCAGTCACCGCCGGCGATCGTCAGCAGCACGCCGGTCTCGGGCGTGTAGCCGAAGTGGTCGGTCGCGGTGTAGTTGAGGACCCCCTGCGACACCGGCGTGCGGCCCATGGTCTCGAGCGCGTCCTTCAACGCGGCGCGGAACTCCTTGGTGCCGGGCTTGGCCTTCTTCAGCGCGATCGGCACGGCCTTCTCGAGCACCACGACCACGTCGTACGCGTGTGCCGCGAACTGGTTGGCGTTGCCCTTGCCGAACGCCTTCTCGTAGTCGGCCACGTACTTGGTGGCGATCGCCTTGCTGGCATTGCTGTCCGGCAGCAGGGACGGCACGACCGCGGGGCCGGACGACACGAACGAGCCCTCGACATCGGCGCCGCCGATGCGGATCAGGTCGCGCGATGCGGCGCCGTGGGTCTGGTACAGCTTGGTCTTGGCGTAGCCGCGCTCGACCAGGCCCTTGTGCGGCATCGCCGCGCCGCTGCCCGAGGC
>JAZKIO010000006.1:0-5249 GCA_040384825.1 Pseudomonadota bacterium | reverse complement strand
ACGGCATCTCGATCTACTACGCCGCGAAGAACTCGACCGACCCGAAGGTCAAGGAACTGGTCAGCGACATCAACCACGCGTCGTTCCCGATCGGGCCGGCCGGCGTGCCGACCGAATCGCACCTGTTCTTCAACCAGATGATCTTCAAGTACACCAAGTACCCGCAGGCTGCGAAGGAGTTCCTGCGCTTCATGATGGAAGAGGAGCAGTTCAACGCCTGGCTGATCGGTGCGGGCGGCTACATCGCCCAGCCGCTCGCGGCCTACGAGAAGTGCTCGATCTGGACTTCGGACCCGAAGCACACCCCGTACCGCGACAGCGTGAAGAACATGCGCCCGACCGGCTACGCCGGGCGCCTGGGCTACGCCTCGGCCGGTGCCGGCGCCGACTTCATCATGACCAACATGGTGGCCGAGGCGATCAGCGGCTCGAAGACGCCGAAGGAAGCGATGGAACGCGCCCAGAAGCGCGCCGAGCGCTACTACAAGGTCTGACGCAGAGCCCCAGCCCATGAACGCCCTCGAACGCTTTCAGAACAACAAGAATGCGCTCGGCTGGGCGTTCATGTTGCCGGCGACGGTGCTGCTGCTGCTGTTCCTCACCTACCCGCTGGGGCTGGGGACCTGGCTCGGCTTCACCGACGCCAAGATCGGCCGGGCGGGCGAGTACATCGGGCTGGAGAACTTCAGCTTCCTCGTCACCGACAGCGTCACGCAACTGGCGCTGTTCAACACGCTGTTCTACACGGTGGTCGCGAGCGTCTTCAAGTTCGGGCTCGGCCTGTACCTGGCGATCCTGCTGAACAAGCGGCTGCCGTTCCAGAGCTTCTTCCGTGCCGTGGTGCTGCTGCCCTGGATCGTGCCGACGGCGCTGTCGGCGATCGCGTTCTGGTGGATCTTCGACGCGCAGTTCTCGATCATCAGCTGGGTGCTGATGAAGCTGGGCCTGATCGACCGCTACATCGATTTCCTGGGCGACCCGTGGAACGCCCGCATCTCCACGATCATCGCCAACGTCTGGCGCGGCATCCCGTTCGTCGCGATCTCGCTGCTGGCCGGGCTGCAGACCATCTCGCCGTCCTACTACGAAGCCTCGGCGATCGACGGCGCCACGCCGTGGCAGCAGTTCCGCCACATCACGCTGCCGCTGCTGACACCGATCATCGCGGTGGTGATGACCTTCTCGGTGCTGTTCACCTTCACCGACTTCCAGCTGATCTACGTGCTGACCCGCGGCGGCCCCTTGAACGCCACGCACCTGATGGCCACGCTCGCCTTCCAGCGCGCGATCTCGGGCGGGGCGCTGGCCGAGGGCGCGGCGATCGCCACCCTGATGGTGCCGTTCCTGCTGGCGGCGATCATGTTCAGCTACTTCGGCCTGCAGCGGCGCGCGTGGCAGCAGGGGAGCGACAAGTGAGCAACGCGAAAAATAACGACGCTTCGCAGGGCATGGACTTCCTGCAGTCCATGCCGCGCCGCTGGGTGACGATCTACATCCCGCTGGTGCTGTTCGTGATCGTGCTGCTGTTCCCGTTCTACTGGATGGCGATCACCTCGTTCAAGCCGGACAACGAACTGCTTTCGCGCGACGGCAACCCGTTCTGGATCCTCGGGCCGACGCTTGCCCACTTCGAGAAACTGCTGTTCAAGACCGAGTACCCGGCGTGGCTGTGGAACACGGTGATCGTCTCGGTGGTGTCGACCGTGATCTCGCTGATCGCCTCGGTGCTCGCCGCGTACGCGATCGAGCGGCTGCGCTTCCAGGGCTCCAAGCCGGCCGGCGGGGCGATCTTCCTCGCCTACCTGGTGCCGCCGTCGATCCTGTTCATCCCGCTCGCGGCGATCGTCGTCAAGCTCGGGCTGTTCGATTCGCGCATGGCGCTGATCCTCACCTACCCGACCTTTCTGATCCCGTTCAGCACCTGGCTGTTGATGGGCTACTTCCGCTCGATCCCGTACGAGCTCGAGGAGTGCGCGCTGATCGACGGCGCCACGCGCTGGCAGATCCTGATCAAGATCGTGCTGCCGCTGGCCGTGCCGGGGCTGATCTCGGCCGGCATTTTCGCGTTCACGCTGAGCTGGAACGAGTTCATCTACGCGCTGACCTTCGTCTCCTCGAGCGAGAACAAGACCGTGCCGGTCGGCGTGGTCACAGAACTCGTAGAGGGCGACGTCTATCACTGGGGCCCGCTGATGGCCGGCGCGCTGCTCGGCTCGCTGCCAGTCGCGTTCGTGTACTCGTTTTTCGTCGAGTACTACGTGTCGGGGATGACGGGGTCCGTCAAGGAGTAGGCGCTCGCCTGACCGCGGCGGCGATGGCGACGAGCGGCGCCGCCAGCATCACCCAGCCCTGCGCCGAGCCCATCGTCCCGAGTGTGGCGGCGCTGATCACGCACCAGGCCAGCGGCAGCACCCACAGCGCGCGCAGCAGGGAACGCGCGGCGCGCGTGGCCGGCGGTTCGGCCCAGAGCAGCAGCGCGAGCGTGGCGATCGCGGTCGGGTCCGGCGCCAGGCCGAGCACCTCGGCCTGCATCCACGGGCGGCCGAACACCGGCGCGAGCAACGGGTGGCCGAGCACCGCCCAGACCCAGAGCAGCGTTGCGGCGCGAAGGCGCGTCGGCGCGGATGTGACCTCGATGCGCCGTGTCGCCAGCGCCGCGAGTCCCACCGACTGCAGGCCGAAGCCGAGCGCGAAGGCGGAGGCGGCCCAGTTGATCGGCGCGTATCGCGCAAGCAGGAAGCTCGCGCCCGCGAACGCCCATGCCGCCGCGAGCGCGACGATGCCGGCACGCAAGTCGGTCGGCTGGCGCCGCCGCAGCAGCCAGACGAGCCATGCCAGCGCCGCAAGCAGCAGCATCGGCTGCGCCGGCCACCAGGCCTCGTTGTGCAGCTCGAACAGCCGCCAGTAGGTGCGCGGCGCGAACATCAGGAAGTCGGACGGTCGGTAGCTCCACCACTCGCTCATGGCGCGCGCCCGCCCGCTCGAATCACAGGGCTGCGACCTCGCTGGCCATGCGGGCGCGCAAGGCCGTGTCGGGCAGGCGCCCGCGGGCGGCGCCCATGTTCTGGCGCAGGTGCGCGACGCGGCTGGTGGCCGGGATCGCGCAGGTCACCGCGGGATGCGAGACGACGAACTTCAGCGCCACCTGCGCCCAGCTGTCGCAGTCGATCTCCGCCGCCCAGGCCGGCAGTCGATGGCGGACCAGCGCCTGGAGCAGGGCGCCTTCGCGGAAGGGCCGGTTGATGATCACCGCGATGCCGCGCTCCCGCGCGAGCGGCAGGATGCGCTGCTCGACCTCTCGGTCCAGCAGGTTGTAGCTGATCTGGACGAAGTCGATCGGCTGGCTGCGCATCACCTGCTCGATCTCGGCGTGGCGCCGCCCTTCGGACGTCGTGATGCCGACGTACCTCAGCCGACCGGCGGCCTTCATCTCGAACAGGCGCGGCAGGTGCTCGCGCCACGCGAGCAGGTTGTGCACCTGCATCAGGTCGAAGCGCGGCACGCCCCAGAACTGGCGCGAGGCTTCGATCTGCGGGGCGCCGCGCGCGGCGTCGCCGATCCACACCTTCTCGGCCGAGAACAGCGCGCTGGGCCGACCGAGGCGGCCCAGCGCGTGGCCGATGGTCGGCTGCGACGAGCCGTACATCGGCGAGCTGTCGATCATCCGCCCGCCGGCGTCGAAGAAGGCGCGGACGACCTCGGTACAGCCGTCACGCGCGGCCGGGTCGTTGCCGACGTTGAAGGTGATCCAGCTGCCGAGCCCGACGACCGGCAGCGCTTCCCCGCTCGACGGAATCCGGCGCGTGATCGGCCCGGATGCCGGTGCGCTGGCCGGCTGCGGCGGCGCGGCGCCCGCCGGCCAGCACAGCGTGGCCGCGAGCGCGGCCGAACCGGCAAGCCACGAGCGCCGCGCGGGCGACGTGGGTTCTGTGGCGTGAAGTGGTGTGGCGTTCATCGGCGGCGTTCGACGCCGTGCGATGCCAGGAGTTCCGCGCCGCGCGGCTCGGGGCGCCACGGCCTTCAGCCGCGGCGCCGCGGAGACCCGCTCAAGGCTGCTTGAACGCCTGCACCGTCTCCCACGCCGTGGCCTGCAGGTGCGCGGCGACGTCGGCCGGCAGGCCGGCGGTGTAGCGGTTGCCGACGGGCGAGAAACCGTAGACGGACGCGAGCACCGTCGACGCGGCCAGATACGTGCCCATCAGGCTCGGATGGCGCTTGTCGGGCTCGTACAGGTTGAGGTCGGGCCGCTTGGCGATCGAGCGTGCGAAGGCCAGCCCCGCGGGCACGACCTTGGCGCGGTTCTCGGCGCCGGCCTTCAGGTAGGCGGCTGCGAGCTGCTCGGTCATCTCCGGCTTGTCGGAGTAGGCCCACGACATGAAGAACACCGGCTCGGCGCCGTGGCGGCGCGCGACCGCGCTGTTCTTCGCGGCGTACTCGTGGAACACCTTGGCGAGCTGCGGGTGGATGGGGCACTGGCTGCAGTCCATCACGATGACGGCGTCGAACGGCTTGTCGAACTGGTTGAAGACGACGTTGTTGTTGGCGTCGAACGAGTACGAGGCCACACCGCCGGGCTTGAAGTGCGCCTCGAGGTCGTGCCAGTTGATGCCCGAGCCGCTGATCGTCGCCGAGGTGGCGCGGTAGCCCTTCTCGCCCGGGTTGGCGCCGGCCAGCATCCGGCCCACGTGGCCGTGCATGCTGTTGTTGTAGTAGAAGAAACTGTTGCCGACCCACAGCACGGTCTTGGTCGGACCGGCCGTCGCAGCCGCGCTGCGCGCGGCGGGCGGGGCCGACGTGGTGCAGCCGGCGAGGGTCACGGCGATCGCCATGGCGGTGAGGGTGCGGGACAGGTTCATCGTCGGGCTCCAGAGGGGTGATTCAGCGGGCGACGGCCTTGAGCCGCGCCTTCAGCCGCGGTGCCGGCGTGCCGAGCGAGGGCAGCTTGCGGCGGGAGGCCAGCACTTCCTCGATGTCCTCGTTGGCACCGTCGATCAGCACGATGATCGCGCGCTCGGCCTTCTGCGGCGAGCGGGAGATCACCGCGTCGAGCACGGCCCGGTGCAGCGGCAGCGAGGAGGCGGGGCCGTCGGGCCGCGCGGTCGACATCTCGAAGCTGGTACGCAGCAGCGCGCCCAGCGCCTTGCTCATCTGCGCGACCATGCGGTTGTGGCAGGCGCGCAGCAGGCCCTGGTGGAAGCGCAGGTCGCTGCTGACGTAGTCGCCGCCTTCCTCGATCGAGAGCTTCATGC
>JAZKIO010000005.1:0-2837 GCA_040384825.1 Pseudomonadota bacterium | reverse complement strand
GGTGCGCGTTGTCGCCGTGCAGGTTGTCGATGTGCAGCGTCACGCCGGCGTGGTTGGAGAACCCCTGGAAGAACTCGTAGACCAGCTGCGTGTCGAGCGCGCCGATCATGCCGCTCCTGAAATCGACCCGCATGTGCAGCCCCGGCCGGCCGGAGAAGTCGATCACGACGCGCGACAGCGCCTCGTCGAGCGGCACGTAGGCGTGGCCGTAGCGGCGCAGGCCCTTCTTGTCGCCGACCGCCTGGGCCATCGCCTGGCCGAGCGTGATGCCGACATCTTCGACGGTGTGGTGACCGTCGATGTGCAGGTCGCCTTTCGCCTCGATGTCGAGATCGATCAGGCCGTGCCGCGCGATCTGGTCGAGCATGTGGTCGAAGAAGCCGATGCCGGTCGCGAAACGGGCGGCGCCGGTGCCATCGAGATTCAGCGCGACGCGGATCTGCGTCTCGTTGGTGTTGCGGACGACTTCCGCTCGGCGCGGGGCGATCGATTCGGTCATCACAGGCTCGCTTTCAGCGCGTCGATCATCAGGGTGTTCTCCTCGGGCGTGCCGACGGTCAGCCGCAGGCAGTTCTTCAGCAGCGGGTGCAGGCCTTCGATGTTCTTGACCAGCACGCCGCGCGCCCTCATGCCCTCGAACGCCTTCTTCGAATCGGGCACGCGGACGAGGATCATGTTGGCTTCGCTCGGGAACGGCTGCGCGCCCGGCAGCTCGGCGAGCACGCGCAGCAGCTTGCCACGCTCGGCACGCAGCACCTCGGCCTGGGCCGCGAACTCGGCGGCGTGCTCCAGCGCGAACAGCGTCGCCTCGGCGTTCAGCGCGCTGATGTTGTAGGGCGGGCGGACCTTGTCGATCTCGTCGATCAGCGCGGCGGCGCCGACCATGTAGCCCAGGCGCACGCCGGCCAGCCCGAACTTGCTGAGCGTGCGCATCACGAGCACGTGTTCGTGCGCTTTTTCGAGCTGACCGACCTGGCCCATCCAGGTGCGGGACGAGAACGGCTGATAAGCCTCGTCCATCACCACCAGCCCGTCCTGCCGGCCGACCGCCGCGACGATGCGCTCGACCGCGCCGGCGTCGAACAGGTTTGCAGTCGGGTTGTTCGGGTACGCGAGGTAGGTGATCGCCGGGCGGTGGGTCTCGATCGCCGCGAGCATCGCGGCTTCGTCGAGCTCGAAGTTCTCGGTGGTCGGCACGCCGATGAACTCCAGCCCCTGCAACTTGGCCGACATCGCGTACATCACGAAGCCGGGCAGCGGCGCCAGCACTTTCGCGCCGGGCAGATCACAAGCCATCGCCAGCAGCGAGATCAATTCATCCGACCCGTTGCCCAACATCAGCTTGCAGCCGGCCGGCAGTTCGACGTAGGCCGAGAGTGCCGTGATCACATCCGCCACGCAGCCGACGGGGTAGCGGTTGATCGCGACGCGACCGAGCCGCTCGCCGAGTTCGCGCTGCAGCGCCTCGGGCAGGCGGAACGGGTTCTCCATGGCGTCGAGCTTGACCAGGCCGGTGCTGTCCTGGATCGCGTAGGCGTGCATGGACTTCACGTCCTGGCGGATCACTCGATTGATTCGGTCTTGCAGCGAGCTCATGCGGGGGTGGCGTCGAGCACGTCGGGCCCGACCAGGAAGGGGTTGAGGATCTGGACGCTATCGATCGTCTGCTCGTGTTGCAGGTCTTCGGTCAATACGTACCCGCAACCTTGGGCCTTGGCGGAGGCGACGATCAGCGAATCCCAGTAGCTGAAGCCGAAGCGGCTTTCGACCGCCCATGCCGTCTCGACCGTCGCGTGATCCGGTACCCACGGCTGCCAGCGCTGGTAGCGGCGAACTTCGGCGCGCGCGTCGCCGGAGGCCATGGCCGGCTTGAGCTTCTTGGTCACGTTCACGTAGAACTCGTTGAGCACCTGCGTGCTGAGGCGGCCGCACCGTCGGGTCCACAAGACCTGAAGCCATTCGACGGCACGCGCCTGCTTTGCAGGATCGGCACCGTCTTCGCTGTAGATCAGGACGTTGGTATCAACGAAGACCGCGGTCATACAGGTCGTCGCGTCGGGGATAGGGAAGGCCGTCGGATTTCCAGGTGCGGTCGCGACCGAGCCACTCGTTCATCGCCCGCTCGTACGCATCGTCGTGGCGCATCTTCTCGGCCAGCATTTCGCCGACCAGCCGCGAGACGCTCGTGTTGCGGCGCGCGGCTTCGATGCGAGCCCAGTCGGCCACGCTGTCTTCCATCGTCACGGTCACATTCTTCATGGACACTATTTTCGTGTGGCACGAACTTCGTGTCAACGCTTCAGCCGCATTTCGGCGGCGCGCGCATGGGCTTGCAAACCTTCGCCGTACGCCAGCTCGGCGGCTATCGGGCCGAGCTGCTGGGCGCCGGCTTCGCTCACTTCGATCAGGCTGCTGCGCTTCTGGAAGTCGTAGACACCCAGCGGGGAGGAAAAGCGCGCGGTGCCGGACGTCGGCAGCACGTGGTTCGGGCCGGCGCAGTAGTCGCCCAGGCTCTCGCTGGTGAACGCGCCGAGGAAGATCGCGCCGGCGTGGCGCAGCAGCGGCTCCCACCGATGCGGGTCGCGCGAGCTCACTTCGAGGTGTTCCGGTGCGATGCGGTTGCTGATCTCGCAGGCCTCTTCCATGCTGCGCGTCTTGATCAGCGCGCCGCGGCCTTCCAGCGACGCGCGGATCACGCCTTGGCGCGGCATCGCGTCGATCAGCCGGTCGATCGCGTCCTTCACCTGCGCGATGTAGGCCGCATCCGGGCACAGCAGGATGCTCTGCGCCAGCTCGTCGTGCTCGGCCTGGCTGAACAGGTCCATCGCGACCCAGTC
>JAZKIO010000004.1:0-106644 GCA_040384825.1 Pseudomonadota bacterium | reverse complement strand
ACCGCGCCGGTGCGTCGCCGCGCATTTTCAGGACACAGGAGAACCCACCGATGCGAATCGTCATCACGGAGTTCATGGACGAGAGCGCCGTCGACGCGCTGCGCGCCACGCACGAGGTGCTCTACGACCCCAAGCTCGTCGACGCGCCGGCCAGGCTGCACGCCGAGGCGGCGACCGCCGACGCGATCATCGTGCGCAACCGCACCCAGGTGCGCGGCGAGCTGATCGCCGCGCTGGCCCGCTGTCGCGTGGTCGGGCGGCTCGGCGTCGGGCTCGACAACATCGATGTGCCGGCGTGCGAGGCGCGCGGCATGAAAGTTATCCCGGCCACCGGCGCCAATGCGCTGAGCGTGGCCGAGTACGTGATCGCGACCGCGATGCTGCTGCTGCGCGGCGCTTACCAATCGACGCCCGACGTGGTCGCCGGCACGTGGCCGCGCCCGGCGCTGAGCAACGGCCGCGAGGTCGGCGGCAAGACGCTGGGGCTGGTCGGCTTCGGCTCCATCGGGCAGCTCACCGCGAAGCTGGCGCAGGGCGTGGGGATGAACGTGATCGCGTTCGACGCGGTGATGGACGCGTCGAACCCCGCGTTCGCGCAAGCCGGCGTCGCCTGCACCGGCCTGGATGAACTCGTGGCCACGGCCGACGTGATCAGCCTGCACGTGCCGCTGCTAGCCTCGACCCGCAACCTGTTCGACGCGAAGCGCATCGCCGCGATGAAACCCGGCGCGGTGCTGGTCAACTCGGCGCGCGGCGGTGTCGTCGACGAGGCGGCGCTTGCCGCGGCGCTGAAGAGCGGCCACCTCGGCGGTGCCGCGCTCGACGTGTTCGACGCCGAGCCGATGCCGGCCGGCGGCGTGTTCGCCGGCTGCCCGAACCTGGTGCTGACGCCGCACATCGCGGGTGTCAGCGCCGAATCCAACGTGCGCGTCTCCTCGCTGATCGCGCAACGCGTGCTCGAGGAGCTGCGCTGATGGCCCGCCTGACGATGGACGAGGCGCGTGCGCTGGTGAGCCGCGCGCTGCAGGCGGCCGGGGCGAACGAGCCGATGGCACAGGCGACCGCCCGCGCGCTGGTGCTGGCCGAGGCGCAGGGCCTGGCCTCGCACGGCCTGAGCCGGGTGGCGCAGTACGCGACTCACCTGCGCAACGGCCGCGTCAACGGTGCGGCCGTGCCGACCATCGCGAAGCGCAAGGGCGCCGCCGCGATCGTCGATGCGCAGGAAGGGCTGGCGTTCGCCGCCTGCGAGCTGGCGGTGACCGAGGCGATCGCGCGCGCCGGCGAGTTCGGCATCGCGATCGTCGGCGTCACGAACAGCCACCACTGCGGCGTCGTGATCGATCACCTGCGGGCCGCGGCCGAGGCCGGCATGGTGGGTCTCGGCTTCGCGAACTCGCCGTCGGCGATGCCGGCCGCGGGCGGCAAGCACCCGATCTTCGGCACCAACCCGATCGCGGCGATCTTCCCGCGCCGCGGCGACGCCGTGCCGCTGATGATCGACCTGAGCCTGAGCGAGGTCGCGCGCGGCAAGCTGATGGTCGCCGCCAAGGACGGCAAGGCGATCCCGGCCGGCTGGGCGCTCGACGCGCAGGGCCAGCCGACGACCGACCCCAAGGCCGGCCTCGCGGGCTCGATGCTGCCGATCGGCGCCGTCTCGAGCCCGAAGGGCGCGATGCTGGCGCTGGTGGTCGAGCTGCTCGTGACCGCGCTGATCGGTGCGAACTTCGGCTTCGAGGCCTCGAGCTTCTTCGTCGACGAGGGCAACCGCCCGCGCATCGGCCAGACCTTCATCGTCATCGACCCGGGCGCCCTCGCCGGTCGCGAAGGCTTCCTCGACCGCGTCGAGGTGCTGGTGCGCGAGATGCTGGTGGACGACGGCGTGCGCCTGCCCGGTGCGCGGCGCGAGGCGCTGCTCGCGAAGGCGCAGGCCGAAGGGATCGACACAGGGGAAGCAGTCATCAAGAGCCTTCAGGGCCTTTAACGGAGACAGATTCGATGCAACGACGTGAACTGATGCTGGGCGCACTCGCCGCCGGCACCCTGCCGGCCGCCGTATGGGCGCAGGCGACCGACTACCCGAAGGCCGGCGCGACGCTGCGCTACATCGTGCCGTTCCCGCCGGGCGGCCTGACCGACGTGATGGCGCGTCTGGTCGGCCAGCAGATCGGCGAGCACTGGAAGGTCAATGTGGTGATCGACAACCGCCCGGGCGGCGGCGGCCAGATCGGCGCCGATGCGGCGACCAAGGCGCCCGGCGACGGCGGCACGCTGCTCGCGATCACGCTGACGCACGCGGCGAACTACACGCTGTTCCCGAAGGCGCCGTACAACTTCATGAAGGACCTGAAGCCGGTTGCGCTGCTGGCCGGCTCGCCGATGCTGATCGTGGTTCCCGCATCGAGCAAGATCCGGACGTTCGCCGACCTGATCGCCGCGGCCAAGGGCGGCAAGCTCAACGCCGGCTCCAGCGGCAATGGCACGCCGCCGCACCTGACGCTGGCGCTGTTCAACGACATCGCCAGGACCGAGATCGTGCACGTGCCCTACAAGGGCGGCGCGCCGGCGGTGACCGACCTCATCGGCGGCCAGCTCGACGTGATCTTCTCGAACTTCCCGGAGTCGATCTCGCACGTGAAGAGCGGCAAGCTGCATGCGATCGCGATCTGCAGCGCCGCACGCAACGCCGCCGTGCCCGACGTGCCGACCACCGCCGAGGCCGGCATGCCCGGCCTGCTGGTCGAGAGCTGGACGGCGATGATGGTGCCGGCGAGCACGCCGGACGCGATCGTCGACAAGCTCGGCGCCGAGGCGCTGAAGATCATGGCTGCCCCGGAGATCGCCGAGCGCGCGAAGACGCAAGGCTTCCGGGTCGATGCGCGCGGGCCGAAGGACTTCGCCACCTTCCTGAAGAGCGAGGTCGATCGCTGGGGCAAGGTGATCGTGGCGGCGAAGATCAGCGCGGAGTGAGTGTGGAGCGGCTCGCGCCGTTTTGAGCTCAGCGCCGCGGCGACGTCATCGGCGCGGCGCCGCCGCCGTCGAGCCGCGCACCACCAGCGCGACCTCGACCTCGGTGCGGCGCGGCACCGCCTCGCCGCGCAGCGCGGCGAGCAGCCGGTCGCCGGCGGTGCGCCACATCTCCTCGGCCGGCACGCGCACGGTCGTGAGCGCCGGTTGCAGCTGGTTCGCGAGTTCGAGGTCGTCGAAGCCGACGATCGACAGCGCCTTGGGCACTTCGATGCCGAGCCGCTGCGCCTCGAGCAGCGCGCCGAAGGCCAGCACGTCGTTGCCGCACAGCACCGCGGTCGGCGCGGGGCGCACGGCCAGCAGTTCGCGCAGGCCGTCGCGCGCGGGGGCGATGCCGTAGGGCCGTTCGGCCAGCCGGTTCGCCGGCAGGCTCAGGCCGGCCGCCTCGAGCGCGTTGCGCACGCCGGCCAGGCGCGCCGTGGCGCGGTCGTTGTCGCGGGTGATGCCGGCCAGCATCGCGATGCGGCGGTGGCCCAGGTCGAGCAGGTAGCGCACCGCCTGCGCCATCGCGCCGGCGTTGTCGAAGCCGACGTTGAGCACGGCCGGGTCGTCGGACAGCGTCATCACGTGCACGCAGGGCAGGCCGCGCTGGCGCAGGAACTCCAGCAGCTCCGGGCGCTGGCCGGTGCCGCACAGCGCGAGGGCGTCGGCGCCGCGCGAGACCAGGTTGACGGCCTGGCGCATCTCGGCGTCGGAGTCGTAGTCGCAGGTGGCGATCAGCAACTGCTGGCCGGCCTCGGACAGGCGCCGCTGCAGCGCGCCGATCGCCTTGGCGAAGATCGCGTTGTCCACGGTCGGGAAGATCGCGCCGATGGTGCCGCTGCGCCGCAGCATCATCGAGCGGGCCCCGGCGTTCGGCACGTAGCCCAGTTCGGCCACCGCGCGCTCGACGCGTTCGCGCAGGGCCGGCCGCACGTCGTCCGGCCGGTTGAGCGCGCGCGAGACCGTCGCGGTCGACACGCCCGCGGCCGCGGCGACCGCTTCGATCGTGGGCAAGGCGCGGGCCGGCGTGGACATGGCATGACTGTACGCGCTTACACAATCCGGTTCCGCCGCCGATCGGCGCTCGCTTTCGCGAGGGAAAACACCGACGAAACGGCACTCGCCGCGCCTTGACCTCGCCCCAGGCGCGATCGATACTGTAAGCGCTTACAGAAACTCGATCCCGTCATGAAAGCCCTCCCCATGAACGCCCCGCCCGCGACGCCGCCGGCGCCCGCCGTGCGGCCCGCCACCGGGCGCGTACTTGCCGCGGCCGGCCGCGTGGTGCTCGCGCTCGGCGTGGTGCTGCTGCTGTGGTACGTCTGCACGGCAGGGACGGGCTGGGTCTCGCCGAACACCTTCCCCGCGCCGCTCGAGGTCGGCACCGCGTTGCGCCAGATCGCGACCGAGGGCTACGCCAACGCGGCGCTGCTGGAGCACGTGCTGCGCAGCGTGGCGCTGGTGACGATGGGCTTCGTCGTCGCCTCCACGATCGGCGTGGCGCTCGGGCTGGCGATGGGCGCGAGCCGCACGGTCGAGGCGCTCGTCAACCCGATCTTCTTGGTGTTGCGGCCGATCCCGCCGCTGGCGTGGATCCCGCTTGCAATCGTCTGGCTGGGCCTGGGCGACGCGGCCAAGATCATGGTGATCTTCTTCGCCGCGTTCGTGCCGTCGGTCATCAACAGCTTCACCGGCGTGCGTCAGATCGACCGGCCGATCTTCGAGGCTGCCGCGATGCTCGGAGTGAAGGGCGCGCGCTACTGGCGCCAGGTGCTGATCCCCGGCGCGCTGCCGAGCATCTTCACCGGCTTGCGGCTGTCGCTGCAGGCGTCGTGGACGACGCTGGTCGCGGCCGAACTGGTCGGCGCCGTCGCGGGCCTGGGCCAGATCCTGAACCAGGCCTCGCAGGACATCTACCCCGCGATGATCGTCGTCGGCATGGCCAGCGTGGCGCTGTGCGGCTGGCTGATGACGCTCGGTCTGGGCTGGCTCGAGCGGCGCGTGATGCCGTGGAAGGTGCGGTGATGCTGGAACCTCGTCTCGCTCCCGCGCGCTTCTGGTCGCTCACGGCGGCCGGCAGCCTGGGCTTCCTCGTGCTGTGGAGTGCGCTCGCGCTGTCGGGCCTCACGACCCGGGCGTTCCTGCCGGCACCGTGGGACGTGGTCGAGCGCTTCGGCGTGCTGCTGGTCGAGCCCTTCGCCGGCTTCACGCTGATGCAGCATCTGTGGTCGAGCTTCCAGCGCTTCGGCATGGGCTTCGCGCTGGCGGTGATCGTGGGCATCCCGCTCGGGCTGACGATGGCGTGGTTCACCTGGATCGACCGGATCGTCACGCCGGCATTCGAGGCGGTGCGCTTCGTCGCGCCGATCGCGTGGGTGCCGTTCGCGGCGCTGTGGTTCGGCACCGGCATCGGCGGGCCGGTGCTGATCATCTTCATGGGCGCGTTCCCGCCGGTCCTGATCAATACCTACCGGGGCGCGAAGCAGGTGGACCGCAAGTACATCGAGGCCTCGCAGATGCTGGGCGCGAGCAGCTTCCGCTCGATGACGCAGGTGCTGCTGCCGGCCGCGGTGCCGTCGATCGTGGCCGGGCTGCGCATCTCGGCCGGCCTGGGCTGGCAGTCGCTGGTCGGTGCCGAACTGATCGTCGCGTCCAGCGGTGTCGGCTACCTGATGGTCAAGGGGCAGGCGTCCGTCTCGACCGCCACGGTGATGAGCGGAATGATCGCGATCGGCCTCGTCGGCATGGTGATCGACATCGGCCTGCGCCGCGCGCACCAGGCCATCGAGGCCCGGCGCGGCCTCTGACAGCAACGAGCAAGGAGACATCGCGGCATGGCCATCATCCAATTCGAGAACGTCGAGCGCGTGTTCCACCAGAACGGGCAGGCCTTCGTCGCGCTGAAGGGCGTGAACCTGGAGGTGGGCGACCGCGAGTTCGTCGCCGTCGTCGGGCCGTCGGGCTGCGGCAAGACGACCTGCATGCGCATGGCCGCGGGCCTCGAGCACCCGAGCGGCGGCAGCGTGAGCGTCGACAGCGAGGTCGTGCGCCACCCGGGGCCGGACCGCGCGGTCGTGTTCCAGGCCTTCGCGCTGTTCCCGTGGAAGACGGTCTGGGACAACGTCGAGTTCGGCCTGATCTCGCTCGGCATCGACGCCGCCGAGCGCAAGCGCCGCATCGAGCACTACATCGAGCTGATGGGGTTGCGCGGCTACGAGCGTGCGTACCCGCACCAGCTCTCGGGCGGCATGCAGCAGCGCGTCGCGATCGCGCGCGCCTACGTGCTCGACCCGAAGGTGCTGCTGATGGACGAGCCCTTCGGCGCGCTCGACGCGCAGACCCGCGTCGTCATGCAGGAGGAGTTGGTGCGCCTGGCGCGCCGCCACCCGCGCACGGTGCTGTTCATCACCCACGCGGTCGAGGAGGCCGTGTACCTGGCCGACCGCATCGTCGTGATGAGTGCGCGGCCCGGCACGATCCGCGAAATCATCGACGTCAAGACCATCCGCGAGGCGGAGGACTGGGACCAGCACCCGCGCATCGAGGACGTGATGGACCTGCCGTCCTTCGTCCACCTGCGCACCCATGTCTGGAAGCTGCTGCGCGACCAGCACGGCAGCGACCTGCACTGATTTCAACGACAAGAACGGAGACTCACCATGACCACTTCATCGCTCGCGCGCCTGCGCCCCGTCGCCCTCGTGGCCCTGCTGCTCGGCGGCGGCGCCGTGCAGGCCCAGCCGGCCCTGGCCGAGATCAAGGTCAGCTACCAGCCGGCGCTCTACTGGGCGCTGCCGTTCTATGTGGCGACCGAGAAGAACTGGTGGGCCGAGGTCGGCTTGAAGCCGGTGTTCAGCATCTTCCCGGCCGGCGTGCCGCAGATCGCCGCGGCCAACTCCAAGTCGTGGGACGTGGGCGGCACGGGCTCGGTGCCGGCGGTGCTCGGCCACGTGCGCTTCAACATCAAGACCATCGGCCTGACCAACGACGAGTCGGCCGGCAACGCGCTGCTGGTGCGCAAGGACGTGGCCGACAAGATCGCGCGCGACCCGTCGGCGATCAAGGGCCAGACGATCCTGCTCACCTCCAACTCGACCGGCGACTACGCGGTGCAGGCCTGCCTGAAGCGCTACGGCCTGGCCAAGGCCGACGTGACGATCAAGAACATGGGCCAGGCCGAGATCATCTCCGCGGTCTCGTCGGGCAATGCCGAACTGGCGGGCCTGTGGGCGCCGAACATCTACACGCTCGAGGAGAAGGCCGGCGCCAAGGTGCTGTGCAGCGGCAAGGACGCCGGCGTCGTCGTGCCCGGCGCACTGATCGCGCGCGGCGACTATGCCGAGCAGAACCCCGAGAACGTCGCCAAGTTCCTGGCCGTCTACCTGCGCGCCTGGAAGTGGATGACCGCCAACAAGCCCGAGGCGCTGGCGATGATGAAGAAGTTCTACGAGCAGGGCGGCGTGGCTATCAGCGACGCGTCGATGAAGAAGGAGTTCGACACCCGGCCGACCTTCGACCTGACCCAGCAGCTCGCCCGGCTCGACCGCTCGCGCGGCAACTCCGACGCCGACGCCTGGTTCGGCCAGATCGCGATCTTCATGCGCTCGACCGGGGCGATCCAGTCCGTGCCGCTGCCGGCCGACTTCGTCACCGACACCTACCTGAAGCGCGTGCGCAGCGATGCCAAGCTGAACGAATTCGCCAACCGCACCCGCTGAAGCGCGTCGGCCCCAGGGTGGCCGCGGCCGCCTTTTTTCGCCCGACGGCTGTAAGCGCTTACAGTCAATTTGGAGGACCTTTCCATGACCATCACCTACCTCAAGACCGCTACCAAGACCCCCGAGACCGAGACCGCCACCGCGCAGAAGGTCGTCGCCGACATGCTCGCGGAGATCCAGACGAACGGCGAGGCCGCGGTGCGCGCCTACGCCAAGAAGCTGGACCAGTGGGACGGCGAGATCGTCGTCAGCCGGGCCGAGATCGAACGCCGCGCCGCCGAAGTGCCCGAGCAGGTGCGGCGCGACATCGACTTCGCGATCCGCCAGGTCAGCGATTTCGCGAAGGCCCAGCGCGATTCGCTGAACGAGTTCTCGGTCGGCCTGCATGCCGGCGTCAGCGCCGGTCAGCGGGTGCTGCCGGTCAACGTGGCGGGCTGCTACGCGCCGGCCGGGCGTTATGCGCACATCGCCTCGGCCTACATGGGCGTGGCGACCGCCAAGGCGGCGGGCGTGAAGACCATCATCGCGTGCTCGGGGCCGTTCCGCGGCGGGCCGATGCACCCGTACCTGCTCTACGCATTCGACCGGGCCGGTGCGGACGTGATCATGACGCTTGGCGGCGTGCAGGCGATCGCGACGATGGCCTACGGCCTGTTCGGCGGCAAGCCGGCCGACGTGATCGTCGGCCCGGGCAACAAGTTCGTGGCCGAGGCCAAGCGCAGCCTGTTCGGGAAGGTCGGCATCGACGTGTTCGCCGGGCCGTCCGAGGTCGCGGTGATCGCCGACGAGACCGCCGATCCGGCGATCGTCGCGAGCGACCTGGTCGGCCAGGCCGAGCACGGCCACGAGTCCCCGGCGTGGCTGTTCACGACCTCGAAGCCGCTGGCCGAGCAGGTGATGCGGCGCCTGCCGGCGCTGATCGACGCGCTGCCGCCGACCGCGCGCGACGCCGCCGGCGCCGCGTGGCGCGACTACGGCGAGGTGATCGTCTGCGACACCCGCGAGGAGGTGGCCGAGGTCTCCGACCGCTACGCTTCCGAGCACCTCGAGGTGCACGCGCGCGATCTGGACTGGTGGTTGAGCACGCTGACCTGCTACGGCTCGCTCTTCCTCGGCGAGGAAACGACCGTGGCCTTCGGCGACAAGGCGAGTGGCCCGAACCACGTGCTGCCGACCAAGGGCGCCGCGCGCTACTCGGGCGGGCTGTCGGTCCACAAGTTCATGAAGACGCTGACCTGGCAGCGCATGACGCGCGAGGCGGCGCGCGACATCGGCGAAGTCACCGCGCGCATCTCGCGGCTCGAAGGCATGGAAGCCCACGCGCGCACGGCCGACGACCGGCTGGCCAAGTATTTCCCGGGTCAAAAGTTCGAACTCGGCGAATCGGTGTCGGTGTGACGCTCGCGGCGTCCTTCGACCTGCGCGGCAGGCGCGCGCTGGTGACCGGCGGCAACTCGGGCATCGGCGAGGCGATGGCGACCGCGCTCGGCCTGGCCGGCGCGCGCGTGCTGCTGGTCGCGCGCCGAGAGACCGCGCTGGCGGCGGCCGCGCAGCGGCTGGCCGCGCGCGGGATCGACGCGACGACGCTGGCCGGTGATCTGGCCGACGTGACGACGATCGCCGCGCTCGCCCGGCGCGGCGAGGCGCAGCTTGGCGGCATCGACATCCTCGTCAACGCGGCCGGCGTGAATCTGCGCCAGCCGTTCGCCGAGGTCACGCCCGAGGCCTGGCAGACCCAGCTCGCGCTGCACCTCGGCGCGCCGTTCTTCATGGCGCAGGCGCTCGGGCCGGGCATGAAGGCGCGCGGCTGGGGGCGCATCCTGAACATCGCGTCGCTGCAGAGCTACCGCGCGTTCGACCACGGCGCGCCCTACGGCGCGGGCAAGGGCGGCGTGGTGCAGCTGACCCGCGCGATCGCGCGCGAGTGGGGGCCGCACGGCATCACCTGCAACGCGATCGGCCCCGGCTTCTTCCCGACAGCGCTGACCGCCGCGGTGTTCGACAACCCCGAGCTCGCCCAGCGCAACGCCGCGCAGACCTGCCTCGGCCGCAACGGCGAGCTCGACGATCTGCACGGCGCGACCGTGTTCCTCGCCAGCGACGCGAGCCGCTACATCACCGGCCAGACGCTGATGGTCGACGGCGGGTTCACCGCCAAATGAACAGGAGATTCCGATGAAGGCGCTCGTCTACACCCAGCCCGGCGAAATGCAGTGGCTCGACCGCGAAATGCCGCTGGCCGCGCCCGGCGAAGTGGTGCTCGAGATCGAAGCCGTGGGCATCTGCGGCTCCGACATGCACGCCTGGCACGGCCACGATCCGCGGCGCCAGCCCGGGCTGGTGCTGGGCCACGAGTTCGTCGGCCGCGTCGTCGAATCGCAGGCGCCCGGCGTCGAGAACGGCACGCGCTGGACCGGCAACCCGTTGATCGTCTGCGGCACCTGCGAATACTGCACCCAGGGCCGCAACAACCTGTGCGCGAACCGAACGATGGTCGGCATGACGCGGCCCGGCGCGTACGCCGAATACATGAGCATCCCGGCGGCCTCGCTGATCGAGATGCCGGCGCAGATGGACGCGACGACCGCCGCACTGACCGAGCCGGCCGCGACCGCGTGGCACGCGATCAACCTGTCCATGAAGGTGCTCGCGCGCCCGCTGCACGAATGCCGCGTGCTGGTGATCGGCGGCGGCGCGATCGGCATGCTGGCGGGCCTGCTGCTGAAGCACCTGGGCGTCGCGGCGCTGACGATGACCGAGCTCAACGCGCTGCGGCGCGACGCGATCGCGCAGCACATCGGCTGCACGGTCATCGACCCGCGCAGCGCCCCGCTCGACGAGGCGGCGTTCGATTACGTGATCGACGCGGTCGGTGCCAAGGCCACGCGGCAGCAGGCGTTCGCGGCCGTCAAGCCGGGCGGTGCGATCATGCACATCGGCCTGCAGGACTGGGCCAGCGAGATCGACATGCGCAAGCTCACGCTGGCCGAGATCACGCTGCAGGGCACCTACACCTACACCACGGCGGACTTGCGGGCGACGGTCGCGGCGCTGGCGCGCGGCGTGTTCGGCGATCTGTCCTGGGTCGAGGAGCGGCGGCTCGCCGATGGTGCGCAGGCCTTCGTCGACCTGGACCAGGGCCGCTGCGCCGCCGCCAAGATCGTGCTCAAGCCCTGATCAGCGCGCCGGCCCGCAGACGGGGCAGGCGGGCGCGCGCGCGAGCGCGATCTCGGTCCACTCCATCGTCCGCGCGTCCAGCATCTGCAGGCGCCCGGCGAGCGAGCTGCCGACGCCCGCGAGCAGCTTCAGCGCCTCGGCCGCCTGCACGCTGCCGATGATGCCGACCAGCGGCGCGAACACGCCCATCGTGGCGCAGCGCGCCTCCTCGAACGGCGCGTCGGGCGGGAACAGGCAGGCGTAGCAGGGGTTCGCGGCGTCGCGCGTGTCGTAGACCGACACCTGGCCGTCGAAGCCGATCGCGGCGCCCGACACCAGCGGCTTGCGGTGCGCCACGCACGCGGCGTTGACGGCCTGCCGCGTCGCGAAGTTGTCGCTGCAGTCGAGCACCACGTCGGCCGCTGAGACCAGCTCGCCGAGCCGCGCCGCGTCGGCGCGCTCGCGCAGCGCGTGGACGGTCACCCCCGGGTTGATCGCGTGCAGCGTCTGCGCCGCGGACGCGGCCTTCGGCTGGCCGATGCGCTCGACGTTGTGGACGATCTGGCGCTGCAGGTTGGTCAGATCGACGGTGTCGTCGTCGACGATCGTCAGCGTGCCGACGCCGGCCGTCGCGAGGTAGAGCGCCACCGGCGAGCCCAGGCCTCCGGCGCCGATCACCAGCGCGTGCGCCGCCAGCAGGCGCTGCTGGCCGTCGATGCCGAGCTCGTCGAGCAGGATGTGCCGCGAGTAGCGCAGCAGCTGGTCGTCGTTCATCGGTCGAGCATACAAACAAAAACGCCCGCGGGTCGCGCGGGCGTTCGGGGCAGCGGAGGACCGCTTCAGTTCGCGGTCTCGGTCTCCGGCTTGCGCTCGACCGCGGTCTTGCTGACCAGCACCGGCTTGCCCTTGAGGCGGTTCAGCGCCTGCGCGAGCTGGAAGTCCTCGGCGCTGCCGAACTCGATCGGTGGCTTGGCGGGGGTCGAGGCGCGCTTGATCGCCTCTTCCTCGAGGCGCTTGCGGGCTTCGTCGCGCGCCTTTTCGCGGGCCTCGTCCTTCTGCTCGGCGCCCTGGCCGCTCTGCAGGTGCTTCTCGAGATCGGCTTCGCGGGTGCGCAGCGCCGCGAACAGGTTGCCCTCCGCGGATTCGTCGATCATCACGTCGGGCACGATGCCCTTGGCCTGGATCGAGGCGCCGCTCGGCGTGTAGTAGCGCGCGGTGGTGATCTTCAGCGCGGTGTCGGGCGAGAGCTGGCGCACGGTCTGCACCGAGCCCTTGCCGAAGGTCTGCGCGCCCATCACGATCGCGCGCTTGTGGTCCTGCAGCGCGCCGGCGACGATCTCGCTGGCCGAGGCCGAGCCTTCGTTGACCAGCACGATCAGCGGCACCTTCTTCAGCGCCTCCGGCAGGCGGCGCAGCGGGTCGCTGCCGCCGCGGCGCAGGTAGTCGCTCGGCGAGGCCTTGAAGGTCTGCTTCGAGTCGGCGATCTGGCCATTGGTGGAGACGACGACGACGTCGGCCGGCAGGAACGCCGCCGAGATCGCGACCGCGCCCTCCAGCAGGCCGCCCGGGTCGTTGCGCAGGTCGAGCACCAGGCCCTTCAGGTTGGGCTCGGCCTTGTAGATCTCCTCGAGCTTGCGCGAGAAGTCCTCGACCGTGCGGTCCTGGAACTGGCTGACGCGCAACCACGCGTAGCCGGGCTCCATCACCTTGGAGCGCACGCTCTGGGTGCGGATCTCCTCGCGCACGATCGTCACCGGGAAGCTGCGGCTCTCGCTCTTGCGCAGCACCGTCAGCACGACCTTGGTCTGCGGGTCGCCGCGCATCTTCTTGACCGCCTGGTCGACCGTCAGGCCCTTGACGATGGTGTCGTCGATCTTGGTGATCAGGTCGCCGCTCTTGAGGCCGGCCCGGAAGGCCGGCGAGCCCTCGATCGGGCTGACGACCTTGACCAGGCCGTCTTCCATGCCCATCTCGATGCCGATGCCGACGAAGCGGCCGGTGGTGGCCTCGCGGAATTCCTTGAAGGACTTCTTGTCGAAATACTGCGAGTGCGGGTCCAGCCCCGAGACCATGCCGCCGATGGCGTCGCCGATCAGTTTCTTCTCGTCGACCGGTTCGACGTAGTCAGTCTTGATCATCCCGAACACCGCGGCCATCTGCTGCAGCTCGTCGAGCGGCAACTGCGATACGCCGTTGCGCGCCGTGGCCTGGAGTTGCATCGTGGTGAGCGCGCCAGCGACTGCGCCGGCGGCCAGCCATCCGGCGACCTTGAGTTTGGCACCCATCAGCGACCCCTTGTGTTGCCCGTCGGCACTGTGAAACTTGTTCAATGGAAACCCTGCGTTCAGTATATTCCGCCGTCTTTCGGTCCGAGTCCGAGAGGCCCGGGAAAGTTGCACGTTACGCGCCAGGGATGGCGCTGGATGCGCGTAGCGCAAGTGCAGACGCCGCGCCGGGACTCAAGGCGCCGGCCGCGTAAAGAAACCTGAAGCAGGCGCGCCGGCGCGGCGGTCAGTCCTTCTTGGCCGGCTTCTTGTCCGTTGCGGCAGGCGGTGGCGACGGCGCGAAGAACGAATCGAACAGGTCGCCGGGGACGGTGTCGTAGCCCTCGGTCACATCGGCGCCGTGCAGCAGCTCGAACGAAGAGACGACCCAGCCGCCCGACGAGACCGTCGCTTCCGGAAGGACCGGCGCCGTCGTGACCGGTGCGGCACGGGCGGCCGCCGCGGCCGCAGCCACATCGGCCGCGTCCACGTACTCGCCCAGCGGCGCGGCCTCGGTGATGCGCCAGATCAGTCTCTTCCCTGTGGGCGCACCCTTGCGCTGAACCATGACTCTCGCTCCTGGAGCAATTCGTTCCGAAAATGCGAACGGATTGTTAAATGGCGATGCTAAGTGCCCGGGCGCAACGCGCCAATAGCTTGACCCGGGGGGAGCCGGGCCGTTCCCGGGATCGTTTATGCCTACGCTGCCTGGCGGCGATCGGACGCACGCACCAATTCGGCGCAGGACGTGAGGCGCGCCGGGGGGCGCGGTCTGCCTATGATGCGACCCGACCCTCTGCCCGGAGACCTCGTGAGTGCCAGCCTCGCCGACCGCCTGAAAGCCGAGACCCGATCCCTGCACCTCGCGGCCGAGCGCAGTGCGTTCATGGCCGCGCTGATGCGCGGCGAGGTGGATCGGCCCGCGTACTGCGCGCTGCTGTGCAACCTGGCCGCGCTGTACGGGGCGCTCGAACCCGCGCTGGCGCGCCACGCGGCGCATCCGCTGCTCGCGCCCGTCCACGCGCCGGCGCTGTTCCGCGGTGCCGCACTGGCCCGCGACCTGGCGCTGCTGCACGGGGCGGCCTGGGCCGACGAGCTGTCGCTGCTGCCTGCCACGCAGGCCTACGTCGCCCGGCTGCATGAACTGGACGCCGGGGAGCCGGGTCTGCTGCTCGCGCACGCCTACGTGCGCTACCTCGGCGACCTGAGCGGCGGGCAGATGCTGCGGCGGGTCGTGGCCCGGAACCCGGCGCTGGGGGGCGGGCAGGGCGTCGCGTTCTACGACTTCGGCGACCCGCTCGCCACCCGCGCGCTGACCGAGTCGTTCCGCGCCGGGCTGAGCGCGATCCGCCCCGAGCGCGCCGAAGCCGACGCGCTGGTGGCCGAGGCGCAAACGGCGTTCGTGCGTCATGAACACCTGTTCCGGGAACTGAGCGCCGATCCGGTGCAAGAAGAAACTTCTTGAACGGTCGCAGAAAATGCACTATTCTGCATGTCTCGCTGGTGCACGACATGCACTGAAATGCTTTTGACAGGAGACCTCCAGTGACCACAGCGCCGCGCGTCGATTACCAGACAGCCCCGTCCGACTACCGCCACTGGAAGTTGAAGTTCGAAGGACCCGTGGCGACCCTCGCCGCCGATTTCGACGAGAACGCCGGCCTGCGCCCCGGCTACAAGCTCAAGCTCAACAGCTACGACCTGGGCGTCGACATCGAGCTGAACGACGCGATCAACCGCATCCGCTTCGAGCACCCGGAGGTCCGCACCGTGGTGCTGACCAGCGCCAAGGAAAAGGTGTTCTGTTCCGGCGCGAACATCTTCATGCTCGGTGTCAGCAGCCACGCCTGGAAGGTCAATTTCTGCAAGTTCACGAACGAGACCCGCAATGGGCTCGAGGATTCCTCGAAGCACAGCGGCCTCAAGTTCCTGGCGGCCGTGAACGGCGCCTGCGCCGGCGGCGGCTACGAGCTGGCGCTGGCCTGCGACGAGATCATCCTGGTCGATGACCGCTCCTCCGCCGTCAGCCTGCCCGAGGTGCCGCTGCTCGGCGTGCTGCCCGGCACCGGCGGCCTGACCCGCGTGACCGACAAGCGCCATGTGCGCCACGACCTGGCCGACCTGTTCTGCACCAGCGTCGAAGGCGTGCGCGGCCAGCGCGCGAAGGACTGGCGCCTGGTCGACGACATCGCCAAGCCGGCGCAGTTCGCCGTTAAGGTGCAGGAGCGCGCGCTGCAGCTCGCCGCGCAGAGCGATCGGCCGGCCGACGGCCAGGGTGTCGTGCTGACGCCGCTGGCCTGCACGATCGAGGCCGACGCGCTGCGCTACACGCATGTCGACGTGGCGATCGACCGCGCCAAGCGCACCGCCACCTTCACCGTCAAAGGCCCGAGCGGCGCGCAGCCGACCGACGTGGCCGGCATCGCCGCGGCCGGCGTGGCCTGGTACCCGCTGCAGATGGCGCGCGAGCTCGAAGATGCGATCCTGCAGATGCGCACCAACGAGCTCGAGATCGGCACCTGGCTGGTCAAGACCGAGGGCGACGCCGCCGCCGTGCTCGCCAGCGACGCGGTGCTGATGGCCAACAAGGACCACTGGCTGGTGCGCGAGACCATCGGCCTGCTGCGCCGCACGTTCAGCCGGTTCGATGTGTCCTCGCGCAGCCTCTTCGCGCTGATCGAGCCCGGCTCGTGCTTCGCCGGCAGCCTGCTCGAACTGGCGCTGGCCTGCGACCGCATCTACCACCTCGCGCTGCCCGACGACGAAGCGCGCGCGCCGAAGATCACCGTGGCCGACGCCAACTTCGGCCTGTTCCCGATGATCACCGGCCAGAGCCGCCTCGGCCGCCGCTTCTACGACGAGGCGCCCGCGCTCGACGCCGTGCGCGCCAAGGCCGGCCAGGCCCTCGACGCCGACGCCGCGTTCGCGCTCGGCCTGGCCACCAGCAACCCGGACGACATCGACTGGGCGGACGAGATCCGCATCGCGGTCGAGGAGCGCGTGTCGATGTCGCCCGACGCGCTCACCGGCATGGAGGCCAACCTGCGCTTCAACGGCCCGGAGAACATGTTCACGCGCGTCTTCGGCCGCCTGACCGCGTGGCAGAACTGGATCTTCCAGCGCCCCAACGCCGTTGGCGACAAGGGCGCACTCAAGGTCTACGGCAAGGGCGACAAGGCCGCGTTCGACTGGAATCGGGTTTAAACGGAGCACCTCATGAGCACCAGCATCAACTACAGCGAAAAGATCCCGAACAACGTCAACCTGAGCGAGGACCGCACGCTCCAGCGCGCGCTCGAGCAGTGGCAGCCCAACTTCATCAACTGGTGGGACGACGTCGGCCCCGAGAACTCGACCAACTACGACGTCTACCTGCGCACTGCGGTCAGCGTCGATCCGCAGGGCTGGGCGCAGTTCGGCCACGTCAAGATGCGCGACTACCGCTGGGGCATCTTCCTGAACCCGGGCGACGCGAACCGCCAGATCCACTTCGGCGACCACAAGGGCGAGAAGGCCTGGACCGACGTGCCCGGCGAGCACCGCGCCAACCTGCGCCGCATCATCGTCACGCAGGGCGACACCGAGCCGGCCTCGGTCGAGCAGCAGCGCCACCTCGGCCTGACCGCGCCGAGCATGTACGACCTGCGCAACCTGTTCCAGATCAACGTGGAGGAAGGCCGCCACCTGTGGGCGATGGTCTACCTGCTGCACAAGCACTTCGGCCGCGACGGTCGCGAGGAGGCCGACGCGCTGCTCGAGCGCCGCAGCGGCGACGAGAACAACCCGCGCATCCTCGGCGCGTTCAACGAGGCGACGCCGGATTGGCTCAGCTTCTTCATGTTCACCTACTTCACCGACCGCGACGGCAAGTTCCAGCTCTGCGCGCTGGCCGAGAGCGCGTTCGATCCGCTGGCCCGCACGACCAAGTTCATGCTGACGGAAGAGGCGCACCACATGTTCGTGGGCGAGAGCGGCGTCTCGCGCGTGATCCAGCGCACCGCGCAGGCGATGAACGAGCTCAAGACCGACGACGTGGGCAAGCTGCGCGCGGCCGGCGTGATCGACCTGCCGACCGTGCAGCGCTATGTCAACTTCCACTACAGCGTGACGATCGACCTGTTCGGCGCCGACCAGTCGAGCAACGCCGCCACCTTCTACAGCTCGGGCCTGAAGGGCCGCTACGAGGAAGGCAAGCGTGATGACGACCACCTGTTGAAGGGCCAGACCTACCGCGTGCTCGAGGCGCAGAACGGCCAGCTCGTCGAGAAGGAAGTGCCGATGCTCAACGCGCTGAACGAGGTGCTGCGCGACGACTTCATCAAGGACTCGATCGCCGGCATCAACCGCTGGAACAAGGTGCTCGAGAAGGCCGGCGTGCCGCACCGCCTGACGGCGCCGCACAAGGCTTTCCACCGCAACATCGGTGCGCTCTCGGGCGTCAAGGTCTCGCCGGACGGCCGCATCGTCAACGAGGCAGAATGGGCCGCCAAGGTGAACGAGTGGCTGCCGAGCCGCGAAGACCGCGCGTTCGTCGCCTCGCTGATGGGCCGGGTCGTCGAGCCCGGGAAGTTCGCCAACTGGATCGCGCCGCCGGCGATGGGCATCAACCGCCAGCCGGTGGACTTCGACTACGTTCGGTTCGACTGAAGAGACACGACCTGATGGACATGGCCGTCGACGCGAAGGTGATCAAGCAGCACTTGATCGACCCGGAGATCTGCATCCGCTGCAACACCTGCGAGGCCATCTGCCCGGTGCAGGCGATCACGCACGACTCGCGCAACTACGTCGTCGACGCGGCCAAGTGCAACCTGTGCATGGCCTGCATCTCGCCGTGCCCGACGGGCTCCATCGACAACTGGCGCACGATGCCGCGCGTCAGCGCCTATCCGATCGACGAGCAGCTGCTCTGGGACGAGCTGCCGGCCGAGCTGTCGGCCGAGCAGCTCGCGGTCGACGGCGTGGCGGCCGATGCGATCGCGGTCGAGGTCGTCGACGCGGCGGCAACGTCCGCCGCCAGCGCGGTCGACGCGCCGTTCAACAGCGCGCAGTACGGCGCCACGCTGCCGCCCTGGTCGGCCGCCCACGCCTACACCAACCTCTACGGCCCGAAAGCGGCCGAGAAGAGCATCACCGCCACGGTGGTCGGCAACGTGCGGGTCACCGAGGTCGGCAGGGAGTACGACACCCACCACCTCGTGCTCGATTTCGGCGCCATGCCGTTCCCGGTGCTCGAAGGCCAGTCGATCGCGGTCGTGCCGCCCGGCACCGATGCCGAAGGCCGCGCGCACCACCCGCGCCAGTACTCGATCGCGAGCCCGCGCAACGGCGAGCGCCCGGGCTACAACAACGTCTCGCTGACGATCAAGCGCGTACTCGAGGACCACCAGGGCCGGCCGGTGCGCGGCGTCGCCAGCAACTACCTGTGCGATCTCGGTGTGGGCCAGACGGTGCAGGTGATCGGCCCGTTCGGCGCCAGCTTTCTGATGCCCAACCACCCGAAGAGCCACGTGGTGATGATCTGCACCGGCACCGGCTCGGCGCCGATGCGGGCGATGACCGAATGGCGGCGGCGCCTGCGCCAGTCGGGCAAGTTCGAGAGCGGCAAGCTGATGCTCTTCTTTGGCGCGCGCACCAAGGAAGAGCTGCCGTACTTCGGGCCGCTGCAGAGCCTGCCGAAGGACTTCATGGACATCAACTTCGCGTTCTCGCGCACGGCGGGCCAGCCCAAGCGCTACGTGCAGGACGCGATGCGCGAGCGCGCCGCCGACCTGGCGCCGCTGCTCGCCGACCCGAACGCCTACTTCTACGTTTGCGGGCTCAAGGCGATGGAGGAGGGCGTGGTGCTCGCGCTGCAGGAGATCGCGCGCCAGGCCGGTCTCGACTGGGACGCGATCGGCGCGTCACTGAAGAAGCAGGGCCGGCTGCACCTCGAGACCTACTGACCTGCCGGGCGCTGGCGTCCCGGCCCGACGGCCCCTAGGCGCCCAGCCAGCGGCCGAGCGCCGCCTGCATCTGCACCGGATCGATCGGCTTCGACAGGTGGCCGTTCATGCCGGCCTGTTCGCAGCGCAGCCGGTCGTCCTCGAACACGCTGGCGGTCAGCGCCAGGATGACCAGGCCGTGCAGCTCGGGGATCTGGCGGATCAGGCGCGTCGCCTCCACGCCGTCCATGATCGGCATGTTCAGGTCCATCATCACCAGCGCGTGGCCACCGGCGCGCGCCTTCTCGACCGCCTCTTCGCCGTTGTCCGCCAGGTCGACCTCGAAGCCGAGGTCCGCGAGCAGGTGCGAGGTGACGAGCTGGTTGACCGGGTCGTCCTCGGCCAGCAGGATGCGGGTACGGTTGACAGTCACGAAAGCTCTCCGCGATGGCCGGGAAGCCCGGGTCGGCCATTCCTCCCGACCGATTGTGACTCTTTGTGTATCCGCGGCGACGCTCGATTGCGCCCGTTTTTGGGCGGCGTTCGCCTACAGCCACGGCAAGGCGTTCGCGGCACGCTGGGCAGCCTGTTCAACCTTTTTGTCGGGAGTTCCCCATGAACTGGACCTCTGCCGCCCTGCCGATGTGGATCATCGGCGCGCCCCTCGTGTTCGCGATCATCGACTGGCTGCGAACGCCCAAAGTCTGATCAGGCGTCGAACAGCCGGATGCGGCCGAACAGGCGGGCCGCCCGGCGCGTCGAGGCCTCGAGTTCCTCGAGCAGCGGCGCCACGCCCGGCGCGGTGTTGCCGTCGGCGATGTCCATCGCCGCCAGGCTCGCATTCGCGAGGATCGCGCCCATCACGTCGCTGGGCACGCCCAGGCCGATGCCGTGGGCATCGTCGCGCACGCCCCCCTGGTCGAGGGTCTGCGACAGCGAGCGTTCGAGGTGCTGGCGCGCCTCGCTGACCCGCTGCGTGCCGGTGCGGTCGACGACGATCAGGAAGAAGCCGAGCACCGAGCCGTCGCGCGCCGGCACGACCTCGGCCCGCACCGTCACCGGCAGCGTGCCGCCCGCGCCGTGCACGAGATCGAGCTCGCCGTGCCAGGGCTGGCGTTCGTCGCGCAGCATCGCCAGCACCTTGCCGGCGAGCGGCGCCTGCACGAACAGGCTCGGCACGTCGGTCACGCCGGCGTCGTCCGGCCGGCCCGACAGCGCGGCGAACGCTTCGTTGCCGAAGAGCACGCGCCCGCCCGCGTCGGCGATCACCACCGGTTCGGCGGAGCTGCCGACGGTGCGCCGGATCTGCGCGATCTGGTGCTCGGCGATCAGGAGCCGCACGGCGTTGATCTGCACGATGATGTCGACCAGCGAGGCGCCGAACGCGCGGCCGAGCGCGAGCTCGCTGTTCGTCCACGGCAGCGCGGTGCCGCGCACGATCTCCGACCAGGCCGCGAACGAGCTGCGCGGCGAAAGCTCCATCGGGTTGTTGGCGACCATCGGCTTGGACGGGTCGCCCGCCCAGGTGACGGTCAGCAGCTGTTCCTTGCGGAACCACATCAGGTAGTCGGGCTTGCTCGTGGACAGCTTGACCGCCAGCACGCCGCTGGCGGTCGGCGTCAGCGGGTCGAGCGCCGGGTTCGCGCGCGCGACGGACGAGCAGCTGAACAGGCCGTCGCCCGGCTGTGCATCGACCCACTGCAGCAGCGCGCGCAGCTCGGCGGTGGAGGGCGCCTCGCCGGCCGTGAGCAACTCGCCGTCGTGGAACAGCGCGGCACCGGTCGCCTCGAGCGGCTGCAGCACGGTGCGCGGGTTGCGGAACAGCGCGAGCCGCCAGTCGCCCTCGGTCGACGTGGCCTCGACCAGCCGCTGCTCGAGCCGGCGCACCTGGATCGCGACCTGCGCGTGCGCGTAGTTCTCGATCGCGGCGATGCGCGTGGCGGCCACCTCGGCCAGCAGGTCGGCGGCCGAGCGCACCGCGAAGCGCAGGTTGCGCGGCGCGTAGTGGTGGCAGGCGATCAGGCCCCACAGCTTGCCCTCGCGCACCAGCGAGACGACCAGCGTGGCGGTCACGCCCATGTTCTTCAGGTACTGCAGGTGCAGCGGCGACATGCTGCGCAGCTGGCACATCGACATGTCCAGCTCCTCGCCGGCGCCCGGGAGCTGGCGCGGTACGAGCGGCGAGGGCTGGTAGTGCACGTCGACCAGCACCCGCAGCCGGTTGCGCAGGTAGAGCTCGCGCGCGCGCTGCGGGATGTCCGTGGCCGGGTAGTGGTGGCCGAGCAGCGATTCGAGCCGCGGGTCGCGGGCCTCGGCGATGATCTTGCCGTGGCCGTCGGGGTCGAACTTGTAGACCATCACCCGGTCGTAGCCGAGCATGTCGCGGAAGCAGCGCACTACGCTGTCGGCCAGCGTGCCGATCGCCGAGGCGCCGCTGAAGCGCTGCACCGCCGCGCCGAGCAGGTCGCGCAACTGCGCACCGGGGATGTCGACGGTCTCAACGGTCGGGTTCGCCGTGCCGGTCGGCTCGATCTCGACCAGCAGCACGTTGCCGCCGACGCGGTGCAGCGTGCCCTCGAAATCGCGCGCCGTGCCGTGGGCCGCCACCTGGCAGCGCAGCGGCCCGGGCTCGGCCAGCGGCGCCGCCTGCTCGCAGGCCTGCCGCACGCGCGCCGCCAGGTCGCCGCCGAGCTCGGCGACCGGCTGGTTCAGCAGCGCCTCGGGGTGGACGCCCAGCAGCGCCTCCACGTTCGCGCTCGCCTGCACGATGCGCAACTCGGGTTCGCGCAGCGCGAGGAGCAGGCCGTGCGGCTGCACCGAGCCCGCGAGGTGGATCAGCTCACGTTCGCAGTTGGTGAGATCCGCCTGGCCGAACGCGGGGCTGGTCAGCACTATGCCGCGCCTGTGTCCGGGCCGGTGACGGCGGGCTGCCGCAGGCGCCGCGCTAGGCTGTCGGTGCTGACGCCGAGCAGCGCGGCGGCGGCCGGGATGTCGTCACGGCTGCGCTGCATGGCGAGCCGCATGAAGTGCTCCTCGGCGAGCCGTGTCGCGTCGCGCACGATCTCGGCGAGATCGCGTTGTCCGAGGCCGGCCGCGAGTGTCTGGATGCCGGCCTGCAGCGCGGCGGCCAGGCCGTCGTCGCGCGCCTCGTCGAAGGCGGCGCGCTGCGCGACGCGTTCCACGCGGCGCACCGTGAAGCCGATGCATTCCTGGTCGCCTTCGGTCAGCAGCGCCGCCGCGATCTCGACCGGCGCCGCCGGCGCGCCGCTGCGCCTGACCCACGATTCGACATGCCGCGCGATGCCGTCGCGCCGCACCTTGGCGACCAGCGCGGCGAGCGGCGCGTCGGCCAGGCTCAGCCAGTTCATCAGCGGGTGGCCCTTCGCGGCGGATTCGCCGGCCAGGCCCACCAGCGCGACGAACGCCGGGTTCGCGACCTGGATGCGCCCGCTCGAATCGGTGACGACCACGCCGTCGCTCGCCGCGTCGACCAGCCGGGCGATGCTCTGGTTCAGGGTGCCGGCGCCGGGCGCGGTGTCGAGCGCGCGCAGGCGCACCAGCAGGCGCATCGCGTCGTCGGCGCGGAACGGCGTGGCGACGACGCTGGTACTCGATTGCGTGCCGAGCAGGCGCGCCCGGATCTCGCCACTCTTGCCGGTGGCGCGCGCGTTGCCGAGCAGCTCGTTGAGCGCGCCGCGCGAGTGGTGCTCGAAACCCGAGCTGACGGGGCGGCCGTTCAGCTGCTCGGCCCGCTCGCTCCACATCGCGCCCGCGGCCTGGTTGGCCTCGACGATCTGCAGCGTGTCGGCATCGACCACCAGCACCGCGTCGGTCGCGACCTGGAACAGCAGCTGGTAGCGCGCCTCGGCCTGCCGCACCTGCCAGTAGCCGCGCTCCATCTCCTGCTGGGATTCGACGAAGCGCTTCTGGATCGCCGCGATGGCGCGCATGTCGCGGCCCGCGGCCAGGACCGGGCCGTCGGTGCCGAGCCGGATCGCGGTGTAGGCGACCGGGATGCTCTCGTTCGCGCCGAACGGGTGGTTGACCTCGCGGCGCCGCGCGATGCCGGTCGCCGCCACTTCCTTCAGCAGGTTCTCGATCTTGGGCCGGGTCTCGCCGCTGACGGTGTCGATCCACGCGCGGCCGACCCATTGCGAGGCGCCGGGTGCGATCGGGTCGACGCCCCCCTGAGCCACGTTGCGGATCACGCCGTCGGCGTCGATCACGAGCGCGATGTCGCTGGCCAGCGAGACGAAGGTCTTGGCGAGCTCGGGCGCCCAGGGCGACAGCGCCGCCAGGTCGGGGTGCTTCGCGCTCGAATCGCTCACGCCGCACGTCCTTCCGGGTTCGAACAGACACGCAGGGCGGGCATGGATTTCATCCGGCGGATTCTAGGCCGGTGGCCCGGTCGCTCTCGAGCGTAAACCCCAACTCCACAGGGCCTGCGACGGCAGCGGCAGCACCATGAACCAGTGCTCCAGGATCGCCAGGCTGAGCAGCGTCCCGGCGAAGGTGAGGGCGGTGGCCTCGAACGCGCCGACGCCGTGTGCGGCCGCGGCCTGCCACAGCTCCACGACCAGCCAGCTCGAGACCGCCACCGAGACCGGGAACAGCGCATTCATCGGCGCGCGCCGGAAGTAGGTCTGCAGGTAGGCCAGGTGCGGCGGCAGGAAACTCTCGCTCAGGTTGCGCACGCCGAGGAACACGTTGAGCTTGGCGCTCTGCCGCATGACCCAGAAGATCGCGAAGGTCAGCAGCCCGGTCGGGTTGGCGCCGCCCCAGGTGATGGCGAACACGGCCAGGCCGAGCACGACCAGCGCCAGCTCGTGGTGCAGCAGCGTCTGCAGCGCGAAGCCGGCGCGCCGCCAGCCGACCGAGCCGCTCGGGCACGGCGTGCGCCGCGGGCCGGTCACGTAGCCGAGCAGGAACGCGATCTCCTGCCAGGCCCAGACCATCAGCGCGCAGGTGAACGCGAGGTACGCGCCGCTCACGCGCACGTCGTCGCGCGTGGCCGCCAGGCCCACCAGCGCGATGCCGAGCAGCACGGTCGCGACCCCCATCGTCCACGGGTGCGTGCGCCGCGGCAGGCCGTTGAGGTACAGGATCGCGCCCGTGCTGAACCACCACGCGAACAGCGTGTAGGCGACCGGCAACAGGTAGACGGACACCGGGGCCCTACCAGGTCGGTGCGAGGCGCGCGTTCTGCGGCAGCGTGTTGCGCTGCGCCGGCAGGCAGTACAGGCGCGCGAAGGTCAGGCCGGCCGCGAGCGTCAGTCCCAGCCGCTTGACGCCACCGACCAGACCGCCGCGCGCCTTGGCGGCCTCGGTCGCGACCGAGATCAGCCGCAGCTTCTCCAGGCCGGCCCTGAAGCGCGGGTCGTCGAGGTTCAGCGTCAGCGGAAACACCTGCTTGGTGATCTCGGAGGTGATGCGGAAGACGTCGAAGTCGTACGCGGTCGCGTCCAGCCCCATCGCCGCGTGCATCTCGGGCCGCTGGTGGTCGCGCACGTACATCGTCGCGAACACGGCGAGCACGAAGAAGCGGATCCACAACTTGTTGACGCCCGTGAGCAGCTTCGGGTTGGCGCGCAGCAGCAGCGCGAACGCCTCGCCGTGGCGGAATTCGTCGTTGCACCACAGCTCGAACCACTTGAAGATCGGGTGGAAGCACAGCTCGGGGTGCTTCTCGACCTGCCGGTAGATCGCGATGTAGCGCGCGTAGCCGATCTTCTCGGACAGGTAGGTCGCGTAGAAGATGAACTTGGGGCGGAAGTAGGTGTACTTCTTGGCCTTGGCAAGGAAGCCCAGGTCCACGCCGATGCCGAAGTCCTTCAGCCACTGGTTGATGAAGCCGGCGTGCCGCGATTCGTCCCGCGCCATGAAGCCGAACAGCTCCTTCATGTCCGGGTTGGTCACGCGCTTGCGGATCTCGGCGTAGAGCACGCAGCCCGAGAACTCGGAGGTGATCGAGCTGATCAGGAACTCCGAAAATTCCTTGTAGAGCGCGGGCGGCAGGTCCGAGCAGTCGGCCATCATGTCGGCCGGGCGCTGGAAGTGATCAGTGTTGATGTCGGCGCGGAACTCGTTCATCAGCGCCTCCCATTGCGGGCGGATGGGCTCGACGTCGATCCGGTCCATCGCCGCGAAATCGGTCGTGTAGAAGCGCGGCGTCAGCACCGTGTCCTGCAGCGCGGACTGCGTCGCGGTGTTGATCGGGCCCTTGGCGGCGAGGGGTGCGGTGGCGGCAGTGGCGTTCATCGATCGACCTTTCGGTTCAGCGCGCGGGCGCGGCCATGATGCGGGCGAAGACGGCGGCGTTGGCCGGGCCGAACGAGCCCAGGTCGACCCGGCGCCCGGTGCCGTGATCAACGAGGGTGAGCCCGCCGTCGGCGCGTCCGATCATCGTGAACGGCAGCGTCGGGCTCACCTGCTGGCGCATGCGCTCGCGCGCGAGGCCGCGCATCGTGCCGCGCAGGAAGCCGTTGGTGCCGGGCGGCACGGTCTCGACCAGCCGCGTGCCGCTCGCGTCGAGCACGACGATGCTGCCGTCGGGCCGGTCCTCGAAGCGGAACTCGCGCGTCGCGACGGCGGCGGAATCCGGCGTGCGCAGCATGCCGACGCCGGTCACGCGCACGGCCGCGACGGTGACGATCGTCGCGATCACCATCGCGCCCAGCGCGAACAGCGGTGCGCGGGCGAAGCGCACCGGGGGCGGCGCCTCGTGCAGACCGGCAGGGATGACGTGGGCGTTCATCGCGTCAGGCCGCCAGGGCGCGGGTGTCGGCGTGCTCGGCACGCGTCGCGGTGCCACGCAGCGGCACCTGGATCGGCACCTGGACTGGCGACCTCGCGGGGCGCAGCGCCGGGGCAAGGGCAGAGGCGGCAAGCGCATCCGCCAGGATCTGCGCGACGCCCTGCACCTGCGGCAGCGCGCGCAGCATCGGCTCGGTGCGCTTCAGGTGCCAGGGCCGCGCGTGCGGCCACAGGTGGATGTAGGCGATGTGGTCGGTGTCGGCGAGCACCAGGGTGATGTCGCCGGTGCCGTCCTTGTTCGTCCGGAGCCCGGCCGACACGATCTGCGAATACGGCAGGTTGAAGGTGATGCCGAGCACCACGCCGATGCGCATCACCACGCGCCGGTCGGTGACGGTGTAGACGCTGGTGCGCGACACCAGCCACGCCAGCAGCGCGAGCAGCCCGAGCGCAGCCACCGCGAGCGGCAGCAGCCACAGCATCGCGAGGCCCGCATCGGCCACCGAACCGCCGGTGGCCAGCACGTTGACCGCGCGCACGCCGAGCAGCACCGCGAAGTAGACCGAGAGCATGCGCAGGTGCATGGCCTCGCGCGCCATCACGCGCCAGTCGGGCGCGCCCTGCCACAGCAGGCGCTCGCCGCGCGGCAGCGGCTCGGGCAGGCCGAGGGCCGCCTCGAACTCGTGCTCCGGCGCGGTGGCGCGGGCTTGCCGGTTCGTGATCACAGCAGCGGCTCCTGCCGATCCGGCGTGGCGTACAGCGTGCCGCCGCCGTAGTAGCCCATGATCTTGTCCTCCTCGAGCAGCGTCACCGTGTCGGGGTGGCGCGTGCCTGGCACCTGCGCGAACTGCGAGGCGAGGATCGAGCGCACGCTGACCTTCTGGTCGCCGATCCGCGCGAAGTTGATCGGCAGCAGCACGCGGCGGCTGCCACCGGCGGCCGGCAGCTCGACCTCGAGGTAGCGGAACAGCACCTCGGCGCGATCGACCCACAGCTCCATCACCGTGCCCGCGACCGCGCCGTCGGCGCCAATCACCGGCAGGCCGCGCGGATCGGGATCGCGGTGCGCGACCTCGAAGCCCGGCGCCGCGCGCAGCGGCACGATGCGCGGATCGCCCTCGACCGTGGTGTCGGCGATGTCGGCCCGGTCGGCGTAGGAGCCCGGCCCGACGGCGGCGAGCATCGGGTCCCCGTGCGGCTCCAGCGGCGCGCCCAGGTGCGTCAGCGAGGGCGAGCCGCCGAGCGTCTGCGTGGTCTCGCGGAAGTTGGGTGCGAGCACCGTGCGCCCGTCGCGCAGCAGGAAGGTCTTGGGCTCGGGCACGCTCGGCCAGCCCTGCACCTTGATGCGGCCGCCGGAGCGGTCGGACTCGAGCGGGTAGCCCTCGCGCTTGTCCTCGCGGTGCAGGTAGTAGATCAGGCCCGCGAAGAAGACCCAGAACGCGTAGAGCGCGATCTGCGCCACGTCGATGTAGGAAGTGATGGCTCCGGTTCCCATGAGAGGTCTCCTGTGGCGTTGCGCGGTGTTGTTCGGGCGTGAAGGGTCAGCCCGGCAGTTCGGCCAGGCCGAACTTCTTCGGGGGTGTAGTGGTCGCGGGCGACGCGTCGCGCGTGCGGCGCACCAGCGGGCCGATCGCCACCAGCGTGGCGAACAGCAGCCCGAGTTCGACGTAGTAGACGATGCTGTAGCCGGTCGCGGCACTGGTCAGGCCGGCGCCCAGCGCGCCCTGCGTCGCGAGGTGCGAGACGCCGTCGCGCAGCGCGCCGCCGAGCGCGATCGCCACGCCGGCGCAGGTGGCCTGCACGGCGCCCCAGGCGCCGAGCGCCAGGCCGTTCAGGCCCTCGATCTCGAGGTTCATCGCCGCGGTCAGCGTGGCGACCGAGAACAGCCCGCCCCCGAAGCCGATCAGGCCGGCGCCGAGCATGAACAGGGCCGTGGAATCCAGCGGCGAGGCGAACACGATGCACACGAACGCCACCAGCCCGACCAGCACGCCGTGCGCCGCCAGGCGGTGCGGGTCGGTGCCGTGGGTCAGCCACTGCGCGGCCAGCGTG
Organism: Pseudomonadota bacterium; assembly: GCA_040384825.1. Lineage (GTDB taxonomy): Bacteria > Pseudomonadota > Gammaproteobacteria > Burkholderiales > Burkholderiaceae_C > LMDS01. Next base: position 78,771 of record JAZKIO010000004.1, on the reverse strand, counting down.
AAGGCGGCCAGCGCGCCGCAGGCCATCATCGCGGTCAACGTGGTGGTGGCACTCACGCTCATCTTCAGGATCTCGCCGCCGTAGGGCTCGAGGATGATGTCCTGCATGTTGAAGGCCGCCGTGCCGAGGCCGACCGCCACCAGGAAGCGCAGCGAGCGGCCCGCGCCGGCGAAGCGCCGCCAGGTCTCGCGGAAGGTGGGCCGTGGCAGGCTGCGCGCGGTGGCCGCCGGGTTGCGCGCCTCCTGCTTCCACAGCGCGACCAGGTTGAGCACCATCGTCGCCAGCGCCGCGCCCTGCACCACCTGGATCAGCCGCACGGGAGAGAAGTCGCGCAGCACCAGGCCGAACAGCAGGCCGCTGGCGATCATGCCGAGTAGCAGCATCACGTACATCAGCGCCACCACGCGCGGCCGGGCTTCCGCCGGGGCCAGGTCGGTGGCCAGCGCCAGGCCGGCGGTCTGGGTCGTCTGCAGCCCCGCGCCGACCAGCAGGAAGGCGAACGCCGCGCCGGCGTGGCCGATCCAGGCCGGGCCGTGGGTGTCGCCGGACATCACGATCAGCGCGAACGGCATGATCGCGAAACCGCCGAACTGCAGCAGCGTGCCCATCCACAGGTAGGGCACGCGCTTCCAGCCGAGCACCGAGCGGTGCGTGTCCGAGCGGAAGCCGATCAGCGCGCGGAACGGCGCGAACACCAGCGGCAGGCCGACCATCAGCGCGACCAGCCAGGCCGACATGCCCATCTCGACGATCATCACGCGGTTCAGCGTGCCGATCAGCAGCACCATCGCCATGCCCACCGTCACCTGGAACAGCGACAGGCGCAGCAGGCGGCCGAGCGGCAGCTCCGCGCTGGCCGCATCGGCGAACGGCAGGAAGCGCGTGCCGACCTTGGCCCACTGGCCGGCCAGCGTGGCGTTCAGCTTCAGGACGGTGCGCGCCGGGTTCATGTCTTCACCAGCTCCAGGGCCTGCGAGGTGTAGAAGCCGCTGGAGATGCGCTCGGTGCGGCCGCGCGCCCAGCCTTGCAGCGCGGGCTCCTCGTCGATCCGCCGCTGCAGCCAGCGCTCGGCCACCGGCACCACGGCCGGCGAGCGATCGCCGCGCGGGAACAGCTTGCCGATCGCGCGGAACGCTTCGAGCGCGGGGCTGCTGGGCACATAGGTGAACAGCAGACCCCGGCGCGTGCGCTGCGCCAGGCCGGCCAGCACGCCGACCGCGTCGCCGCTCTCGTAGTGGATGACCGAGTCCATGCCGACCACGTAGTCGAAGCTGCCGAGCTCCGGCGCCAGCATGTCGCCGGAACGGAAGTCGATGGCGCCGCCGTTGCGGATGGCCGGCTGGCGTTCGCGCGCCAGATCCACCAGGGTGGAAGACAGGTCGATCGCCAGCACCTCGGCGCCGCGGTGCGCGGCCTCGACCGCCAGCGCGCCGGTGCCGCAGCCGGCATCGAGCACGCGCAGGCCGCGCAGGTCGTCGGGCAGCCAGCCGAGCAGCGTGGCACGCATGCGGTCGCGACCGGCGCGCACCGAGGCGCGCACGCGGCCGACCGGCGCGTCCGACGTGAGCCGCGCCCACGCCTGCACGGCGGTGCGATCGAAGTAGGTCTCGATCTGGCCCCGGCGCTCTTGGTAGGTGACGTGGCTCATCAGTCGTAGCCCAGCAGGTCGAAGATGTCGCGGTCCTTCATCGGCACGCAATTGAGCGGCTCGGTGCCGAGCCAGAGCGATGCGGCCAGCCGCATGTACTCCTTCTGCACCAGCTCGAGCTCGGGCGAATACTCCATCTCGAACAGCGTCGACTTCTTCAGCCGGCTGCGGCGGATCACGTCCAGATCCGGGAAGTGCGCGGCCAGCTTCAGGCCGATCTTGTCGTTGTACTTGTCGATCTGGTCGGTCGCGGCGCTGCGGTTGGCGATCACGCCGCCGAGCCGCACGTTGTAATTCTTCGCCTTGGCGCCGATCGCCTGGACGATGCGGTTCATCGCGAAGATCGAATCGAAGTCGTTGGCCGTGACGATCAGCGCGCGGTCGGCGTGCTGCAGGGGAGCCGCGAAGCCGCCGCAGACAACATCCCCGAGCACATCGAAGATCACCACGTCGGTGTCCTCGAGCAGGTGGTGTTCCTTGAGCAGCTTGACGGTCTGGCCGACCACGTAGCCGCCGCAGCCGGTGCCGGCCGGCGGGCCGCCGGCCTCCACGCACATCACGCCGTTGTAGCCAGGGAAGACGAAGTCCTCGACGCGCAACTCCTCGGCGTGGAAGTCGACGGTTTCCAGCACGTCGATCACGGTCGGCAGCATCTTCTTGGTCAGCGTGAAGGTCGAGTCGTGCTTCGGGTCGCAGCCGATCTGCAGCACGCGCTTGCCGAGCTTGGAGAACGCCGCCGAGAGGTTGCTCGACGTGGTGCTCTTGCCGATGCCGCCCTTGCCGTAGATCGCGAACACCTTGGCGTTGCCGATCTTCACGTTCGGGTCGAGCTCGACCTGCACGCTGCCCTCGCCGTCGAGGCGCAGGTTCTTGCGGACGCCCGGGTTCTTGATGTCGGGAAACGGAATCGTGGTGGTACTCATGCGGGAGATCCTTCTCTGGTGTCGGTGAACACGCCTTCGAGCCGGTCTTCCAACTCCTCGCCAGCCCGACGCAACGCGGCGAGCATGGTCGCGTCGGGGTTCCAGAACTTGCGGTCCGATGCTTCGAGCAGCCGGTTCGCGACCCGCGCCGAGGCGGTCGGGTTGAGCTTCGCGAGCCGGTCGCGCATCTCGGGGTCGAGCATGAAGGTCTCGCTCAGCTGCTCGTAGACCCACGGCTGCACCAGGCCGGTCGTGGCCGACCAGCCCATCGTGTTGGTCACGTGGACCTCGATCTGGCGCACGCCCTCGTAGCCATGCTTGAGCATGCCCTCGTACCACTTCGGGTTCAGCATGCGCGTGCGGGTCTCGAGCGCCACCTGCTCGGTCAGCGTGCGCACCGTGCCGCCGCCGTTGGCGTCGCGTGTCTGGTCGCCGATGTAGACCGGCGCCACCGCGGCGCCGGCACCGTCGCGCTGCGACTTGGCGCGCTGCACCGCGCGGCTGATGCCGCCCAGCGTGTCGAAGTAGGTGTCGATCGTGGTCACGCCGAGCTCGACCGAATCGAGGTTCTGGTAGGCGAGCTGCACGCCGGCCAGCACGCTGTTCAGCAGCGCGGGCTGCTGCATCGGGCGGCCGCTGGTGCCGTAGGCGAAGCCCTTGCGGCGGGTGTAGGTCTCGGCGAGTTCGTCGGCATCGTCCCAGCGGCTGTTGTCCACCAGGCTGTTGACGTTGGAACCGTACGCGCCCTCGGCATTGCCGAACACGCGCAGCGCCGCGGTCTCGATGTCGCCGCCATGCTCGGCGATGAAGGCCAGCGCGTGCTTGCGGATGAAGTTGCGCTCGACCGGTTCGTCGGCCTGCGCGCACAGCAGCGCGGCTTCGGCGAGCAGCTTGATCTGCAGCGGCAGCAGGTCTCGGAAGATGCCGGAGAGCGTGATGACCACGTCGACCCGCGGCCGGCCCAGTTGCTCCAGCAGCAGCAGTTGCGCGCCGGCCAGCCGGCCGTAGCTGTCGAAGCGCGGCGCCGCGCCCATCAGCGCGAGCGCCTGGCCGATCGGGCCGCCCTCGCTCTTCAGGTTGTCGGTGCCCCACAGCACCAGCGCGATCGATTCCGGGAACGCGTGGCCGTCGGCCAGGTGGCGTTGCAGCAGCCGCTCGGCTTGGCGCGCGCCGTCCTGCACCGCGTAGGCGCTGGGGATGCGGAACGGGTCGAAGCCGTGCAGGTTGCGTCCGGTCGGCAGGATGGCCGGGGTGCGCAGCAGGTCGCCGCCGGGGGCCGGGCGCAGGAAGCGGCCGTCGAGCGCCTGCAGGATGCCGCCGATCTCGTGGTCCTCGGCCATCAGCGCGTCCGCGGCCGAAAGTGCCGCGACCAACTCCCTCTCCCCCTGGGAGAGGGTGGGGGTGAGGGCCGTGCCAGCCACCAAGGCCTCGATCAGCGCCCGCTCCGGCCGCACCCCATGCGACGCCTCGGCCAACGACAGCAGCAAGTCGACCCGCTCGCTCGCGCTCGGCGCCTGCCCGACGACATGCAGGCCGTGCGGGATCAGCGTGTATTCCAGTTCGAGCACTGCGTCGTTGAGCTTGGCGATCGAGGCGGCGGCGTCCGCGCCCCACGGCGGCTCGATCGCGGCGAGTTCGAGTTCCGCCGCCTGCGCCTGAATCATCAACGCGAGTTCGTCGGCCTCGATCGTCGCGTCCGGCTCCAGCCCGCGGTAGCGCTCCAGCAGCGCCTTCAGGTCGACCAGGCCCTTGTACAGCCCGGCCTGCGCGACGGGCGGCGTCAGGTAGCTGATCAAGGTGGCCGCGGCGCGGCGCTTCGCGATCGTGCCCTCCGACGGGTTGTTCGACGCGTACAGGTAGAAGTTCGGCAGGTCGCCAATCAGCCGGTCGGGCCAGCAGGCCGCCGACAGGCCGTTCTGCTTGCCGGGCATGAATTCGAGCGCGCCGTGGGTGCCGAAATGCAGCACCGCGTGCGCACCGAAATCCTCGCGCAGCCAGCGGTAGAAGGCCGAGAACGCATGGGTCGGCGCGAAGCCCTTCTCGAACAGCAGGCGCATCGGGTCGCCTTCGTAGCCGAAGGCCGGCTGCACGCCCACGAACACGTTGCCGAAGCGCTCGCCGTAGACGAACAGGTGGCTGCCGTCGCTCTGCTGGCGGCCGGGCGCCGGGCCCCACTGCGCCTCGATCTCCTTCAGGTGCTTCTCGCGCCGCACGTGGTCGTCGGCGGGGATGCGCACGTGCACGTTGGCATCGGCGCCGTAGCGCTGCGCGTTGCCGTGGATGATGCGGTCGCGCAGCGCGTCGACGCTGGCCGGCATCTCCACCGTGTAGCCCTCGCGCTGCATGGCCGCCATCGTGTTGAACAGCGACTCGAACACCGACAGGAACGCGGCGGTACCGGTGTTGCCGGCGTTCGGCGGGAAGTTGAAGACGACGGCCGCGACCTTGCGCCCCGCGCGCTCCGAGCGCCGCAGGTCGACCAGCTTGCCGACGCGCGCCGCGAGCAGGTCGGCGCGCTCGATGCAGCTGTGCATGTCGTGCGCTTCCTGCTGACCCGAAGACGCCACATGATTGAACGTGCAGGCGTGCGCGCAGCCGGTGCAGGCGAGGTGCGCCGCGCTGCCGCGGCCACCGAACACCATCGAGCCGGTGGCGCCGTCGAGTTCCGGGATCGCGACCATCATCGTCGCCTCCACCGGCAGCAGCCCGCGCGGCGAGGCGGCCCACTGGTCCAGCGTCTGGAACTCGACCGGCGTGACGGCGAGGTAGGGCACGTCGAGCTTGGCGAGGATGTCCTCGGCCGCCTTGGCATCGTTGTACGCCGGGCCGCCGACGAGCGAGAAGCCGGTCAGCGAGACGACCGCGTCGATCGTCGGCCGGCCGTCGGCGAAGAAGAACGCGTCGATCGCCGGGCGCGAATCGAGCCCGGTCGCGAACGCCGGCACCACGCGCAGGCCGCGCGCCTCCATCGCGGTGATCACGCCGTCGTAGTGGTCGGCGTTGCCGGCCAGCAGGTAGGAGCGCATCAGCAGCAGGCCGACCGTGCCGCGCTTGCCGGTGGTGGCCACGCGCGGCAGGTCGGCGAGCGACGCCGACAGACGGCCCGGCATGCGCGGGTGGTAGACGCCGACCTCCGGGTACTCGACCGGCGGCAGCGGCTTGACGACGCCGCGCAGCGCCTTGCGCGGGCCGTCGGCGTAGCGGTCGACCAGGAACTGCACCATGTTCGCGACGTTCGCCTCGGACCCCGCGAGCCAATACTGCAGCGTGAGGAAATAGGCGCGCACGTCCTGCGCGGTGCCGGGGATGAAACGCAGGATCTTCGGCAGCCGGCGCAGCATCTTCATCTGCTGCGCGCCGGCCGTCGCCTTCACGCCGGTCTCGTTGCCCTTGGCCTCGGGCTTGCCGCGCAGCCGCTTGAGCAGCGCGAGCGGGCCGCTGGCCGGTGCGTCCATGCTGAAGCGGCCCATGCGCGTGAGCTTCATCACCTCGGTGGCCGACATGGCGCAGACCATCGCGTCGCAGTGCTCGCGGCGCGCCTTCAGCGCCGGCAGCACCGGCAGGAAATGGTCCTCCATGAACAGCATGGTCGCGATGACGAGGTCGGCGCGGGCGATGTCGGCCTCGCAACGGCGCAGCGCCGCGTCGTCGCCGCCCCATTCGGCGGCGGCGTGCACGACGAGCTTCAGGCCGGGCATCGCCTTGGCGAGCGTGATGTTCGCGCGCTGCGCGGCGCTCGCGAGGTGGCTGTCCATCGTGACGATGACGACCCGCATCGCGGGGTGGACCGCGACCGGCGCGAGTTCCCCGTCGCGGCTAGCGGCTGTAGTGCGCTTTGGCGTCATAGAGGGTCTCGATGGTGATCAGCGGGACATTGCGGTCGAGGGCGAAGCGTTCGGTGTTGCGCTTCGCCTTGCCGCGCACGAAGAACGGGATCTTGCGAAGCTCCTTCTCGGCCTCGGGCGCCCAGGCGGCGACGACGATCTGCGCCGGTGCGTCGGGTGCCGCATCGGTCGGGGCAACCGGTGCGGCGGCCGTTTCGGCAGCGGGCTCGGGCGCGGTGACCGCAGGCGCAGCGTGACCGCCCAGGTGCGACGGCGCCGCGTCCTCGTGGAACTCGAAGTCGCCGCGGAACATGCCGATCAGGTGTTCCTCGAGGCCCATCATCAGCGGGTGGACCCAGGTGTCGAACAGCACGCTGGCGCCTTCGAAGCCCATCTGCGGCGAGTAGCGCGCCGGGAAGTCCTGCACGTGCACCGGCGCCGAGATCACCGCGCACGGCACGCCCAGGCGCTTGGCGATGTGGCGCTCCATCTGCGTGCCGAGCACCAGCTCGGGCTGCAGCTCGGCGACGCGCGCTTCCACGTCGAGGTAGTCGTCGGTGATCAGCGCCTCGATGCCGTAGAGCTTCGCGGCCTCTCGCACATCGCGCGCGAACTCGCGGCTGTAGGTGCCGAGACCGACGACCTGGAAGCCGAGTTCGCTCGACGCGATCCGCGCCGCGGCGATCGCGTGGGTCGCGTCGCCGAAGATGAAGACGCGCTTGCCGGTCAGGTAGGTGGAGTCGACCGAGCGGGCGTACCAGGTGGCGCGCGACGGCAGCGCCGCCAGCGCGTCGGCCGGGTCGATGCCGGCGAGCGCGGCGACCTCGGCGACGAAGTCGCGCGTGGCGCCGGCGCCGATCGGGATCGTCTTCGTCGCCGGCTGCGCGAAGTTGCGGGTCAACCACGTGGCGGCCAGCGCGCCGGTCTCGGGGTAGAGCACCACGTTGAAGTCGGCCTCGCCGAGGCGCGACAGGTCGTGCGCGCTCGCGCCCAGCGGCGCCACGATGCGCACGTCGATGCCGATGCGGTCGAGCAGGCCGCGGATCTCGGTCACGTCGTCGCGGTGCCGGAAGCCGAGCGCGGTCGGGCCGAGGAGGTTGCAGCTCGGGCGCTGGCCCGCGGGCCGCGGCGCGCGCGCGGTGCCCGGTTTCAGTGCGTTCGGCCCGGCGAGCGCACGCACGAGCTGGTAGAAGGTCTCGGACGCGCCGAAGTTCTCCTTGCGCTGGTACGACGGCAGTTCGAGCGCGACCACCGGCACCGGCAGGTCCAGCGCTTTCGCCAGGCCGCCCGGATCGTCCTGGATCAGCTCGGCGGTGCACGAGGCGCCGACCAGCATCGCGGCCGGCTTGAAGCGGGCGTAGGCGTCGCGCGCGGCATTCTTGAACAGCTCGGCGGTGTCGCCGCCGAGGTCGCGCGCCTGGAAGGTGGTGTAGGTGACCGGCGGGCGCTTGGGCAGCCGCTCGATCATCGTGAACAGCAGGTCGGCGTAGGTGTCGCCCTGCGGCGCGTGCAGCACGTAGTGCACGTCCTGCATCGCGGTGGCGACCCGCATCGCGCCGACGTGCGGCGGGCCTTCGTAGGTCCAGAGGGTGAGCCGCATGATCAGGCGACGAGCTTCAATTTCCGCAGCAGCGGCCGCGCGAAGAGTTCGGCGAGATCGCCGGCCTGGTCGTAGCCCTGGATCGGGGTGAACACCAGCTCGATGGCCCACTTGGTCGTCATGCCCTCGGCCTCCAGCGGGTTCGCCAGGCCGAGGCCGCAGACCACGATGTCCGGCTGCACGGCGCGGCAGCGGTCGAGTTGCTTCTCGACGTCCTGGCCTTCTGACAGCGTGGTGCCGCTCGGCAGCAGCGCGAGTTCCTCGGCGAGGTGCTGGCGGTGCAGGTAGGGCGTGCCGACTTCCGTCAACTGCATGCCCAGTTCGCGCGCCAGGAAGCGGGCGATCGGGATCTCGAGCTGCGAGTCGGGGAAGAAGAACACGCGCTTGCCGGCCAGGTGGACGTGCTGGCGGGCCACCGCTGCCCAGGCACGCGCGCGCCCCGGGGCGGTGGCGCGCTCGAAGGTCTCGGCGTCGACGCCGAATCCGGTCGCGGCGGCCTGCAGCCACAGCGTCGTGCCTTCGGCGCCGAGCGGAAAGGGCGCGGCCAGTCGTTGTGCGCCGCGCGCCTCGAGCGCGCGGGCGGTGTCGGCCAGGAAGGGCTGCGCCAGCAGCAGCCGCGTGTTCGGGCCGACGGCGGGCAGCGCGCCGGCGCGGCGCGGCGGGAAGAACTGCACCGGCCCGATCCCCATGGCCGCGAACAGGCGGGTGAACTGGTCCTCGACCACGTCGGCCAGCGTGCCGACGATCAGCAGCGAGGCCGGGGCCTCCGGGGCTGCTGCCGGCAGGTCGGGCACCAGCGCGGCGAGGCAGGCGTCTTCACCCTGCGTGAACGTGGTCTCGATGCCGCTGCCCGAGTAGCTGAGCACCCGCACGTCCGGCGAGAACCGGCCGGACAGGCGCGAGGCGGCGCGCGACAGGTCGAGCTTGATCACCTCCGACGGGCACGAGCCGACCAGAAACAGCAGCTTGATCTCGGGCCGGCGCTCGAGCAGGCGGGTGACGACCCGGTCGAGCTCGGTGTTGGCGTCGGCCAGGCCGGCGAGGTCGCGCTCGTCGATGATGGCGGTCGCGAAACGCGGCTCGGCGAAGATCATCACCCCCGCGGCCGACTGAATCAGGTGCGCGCAGGTGCGCGAGCCGACGACCAGGAAGAACGCGTCCTGGATCTTGCGGTGCAGCCAGATGATGCCGGTGAGGCCGCAGAACACCTCGCGCTGGCCGCGCTCGCGCAGCACCGGCGCGTCGCTGCAGCCGACCGTCTCCGCGCGAATGGGGATCACCGGGCTCATCGGGAAACCTCCGTGCTGCGCACTGCGGTGCGAGCCCCTTCGGGCGGCCGGGCGGGGCTCATGCGGCCAGCCCTTCGATCGACACGCGGTCGCGCCGCGCCTGGTCGAGCCGCGCCGCGCGCAGCTTCAGGATGAACTGGGTCGCGTTGATCACGTAGGTGGCGTAGGCCGCGAGCGCCAGGACCATCAGCGGCCGGGCGGCCAGCGCATCGGTGAACAGCGCCACCAGGTAGGCGGTGTGGAGCGCCAGCACCAGCATGCTGAACACGTCTTCCCAGTAGAAGGCCGGCGCGAACAGGTAGCGGCCGAACACCACCTTCTCCCAGATGCAGCCGGTGACCATGATCGCGTACAGCGCCAGCGTCTTGACGACGACCGACCCGGTGGCGGCGCCGTAGCCCTCGCCGGTGGCGAGGTAGCGCAACACCAGCCCCAGGCTCACGAGGAAGACGATGAACTGCACCGGCGCGAGCACGCCCTGCACCAGCGTCCAGACCGTGGCGTCGCGACGCTGGCGTTCCTCGGCCGTGTAGAGCGGCCGGTACGAACTCGGCGCAGTGCTGGGGGCCCCACGTGCTTGCATCGACGACGTCCTCGGTGTGCTGCTGAGGGCGAATCTAGACCTGACATGATCAAGTGTCAATCGGGCTAGACGTAAATCAAACGTGACACTATATTGGCGACACAGGACACGGCACGCCGTCAGACTCGCTTACCCGATTGACGTTGTGCGGGGCCGGCAGTAGAACTCGATTCCACGGTGACGCCACCCGACAGTCGCGCACCGTTCTCCCGACCATCGCAAACCCCACCAGGCGATGGAGGCGCCCCAGGTATCTTCCGCGGCGCAACGCCAGAACATCGCGAGGAGACCGCCGATGGAGAGCAGGCCGCAGGAACATCCGGCACGAGAAGCTTCGACCCGTGGCGGCGCGCCGCCCGACACGAGCCACGAGATCTGCGAGGCCGAGCCCCCCGGTTTCCGCCAGGCCGAAGCGGCCAACGACATGCGCATGTCGCAGCTGGCGCGCACCATCGAGCAGGAGATCATCCCGCGCCTGATGCTGGCCCACCGTGCGGCCTCCGAGCCGCTCGCCCGCAGCATCCCGCCCGGTCGCGCGATCACCGCCGACGATGTCGAGCAGTTCGCCAAACTCGTGCTCGCGCAGGAGGAGGACCTGGCCTTCGGCACGATCAACGCGCTGCGCGCCGGCGATGTCTCGGTCGAGAAGATCTACCTCGACCTGCTGGCGCCCACCGCGCGCTACCTCGGCAAGCTGTGGGAAGACGACCTGTGCAGCTTCACCGACGTGACGGTCGGCCTCGGCCGCCTGCAACGCGTGCTGCGCGAACTCAGCCCGGCGCTGGGTCGCAGCGTGGAGCACCCCTCGCAGGGACGACGCGTGCTGTTGCTGCCCAGCCCCGGCGAACAGCACACTTTCGGGCTGGTGATGGTGGCGGAGTTCTTCCGCCGGGCCGGTTGGGACGTGACCGGCGGCGCCTGGGCGGCGGGCGCTGACGCGTCCTCCCTGGTCCAGGCCGAGTGGTTCGACGTGATCGGCTTCTCGCTCGGTGCCGAGGTGCACCTGCCGCAGCTGAAGGCGTCGATCGCGGCCGTCAGGCATGCCGCTTGCAACCGGGACATCGCGGTCCTGGTCGGCGGCCCGCTGTTCGGCGCGCATCCGGAGTACGTCGCCCAGGTCGGCGCGGACGGCATGACAATAGACGGGCGCGAAGCACCGTCGCTCGCCGAAGGCCTGATCGTCGGCCTGGCGCGGCCGCACGAGTCCCACGGTTGATGCTCGCTGCGCGCGAGGGCACCGACCACGACGAACCAGTACGAGGATGTGATGCGTCTGCGACCCGGAAAGATGCTTCCATGAGGGAGTTCGAAGCGCCAGCGAAGACGCTGGGCGACCTGAGCGCCGACATGGCCGGCAAGCTGATCGCGGCCGCGGCGGACGTGGCGCTGATCATCGACGACCAGGGCGTCATCCGGGACCTGGCGTTCGGCAGCGAAGATTTGCTGCGCGAGGGCTACTACGAGTGGCTCGGCAAGCCCTGGGCCGACACTGTCACGGTGGAGAGCCGGCCCAAGGTCGAGGCGCTGCTGCGCGAATCGCGCGCCAACGCGGCGCCGCGCTGGCGCCACATCAACCACCCATCGCTCGACGGCGCCGACCTGCCGCTGTCGTATTCCGCGATCGCGCTGCCGCAGCAGGGCGGGCGCGCCAAGAGCGGCGTGCGCTCGGTCGTGTTCGGCCGCGACCTGCGCGCCAACGCGGTGCTGCAGCAGCGGCTCGTCAGCGCGCAGCAGGCGATGGAGCGCGACTACTGGCGCCTGCGCCACATGGAGACGCGCTACCGCTCGCTGTTCCAGGTCGCGTCCGAGGCGGTGCTGATCCTCGATGCGGTGAGCGGCAAGCTCGAGGAGGCCAACCCGGCGGCGCTGGCGCTGTTCGGCGTCGAGGCCTCGCGGCCCGGCTGGCTGATCTCCGACAGTTTCGAGATCGATCCCGCGGGCAAGAACACCGCCAGCGTGCCGGCGATGCTGGGCCGCGTCAGCGCGACCGGGCATGTCGAGAGCGTCGCCGCCCGGCTGAAGGGCCAGGGCGAGATGCGCGTGTCGGCCTCGCTGTTCCGCCAGGAGAAGACCGCCCACCTGCTTGTGCGCGTCTCGCCGCTGGAGGCCGCGGCGCGCGGCGCCGTCGAGAGCACCGGCCAGAGCGCGCTGATGAAGCTGATCGAGAGCGCGCCCGACGCCTTCGTCGTCACCGACCTCGACGGCCTGATCATGACGGCCAACCACGCCTTCATCGACCTGGCGCAGCTCGCCACCGAGACGCAGGTGCGCGGCCAGTCGCTCGAGCGCTGGCTCGGCCGCACCGGCGTCGACCTGAACGTGCTGATCACCAACCTGCGCCAGCGCGGCGCGGTGCGCCTGTTCGCCACCGTGATGCGCGGCGAGTACGGCGCGTCGACGGACGTGGAGATCTCCGGCGTCGCGGTCACCGAAGGCGAGCAGCCGTGCCTGGGCTTCACGATCCGCGATGTCAGCCGCCGCCTCGGGGCCGAGGTCCGCACCACGGGAGCGGGCCGCGAGATGCCGCGCTCGGTCGGCCAGATGACCGAGCTGGTCGGCCGCGTGCCGCTCAAGGACATCGTGCGCGACACGACCGACCTGATCGAGCAGCTGTGCATCGAGGCGGCGCTCGAGCTCACCCACGACAACCGCGCCTCGGCGGCGGAGATGCTCGGCCTGTCCCGCCAGAGCCTGTACGTGAAGCTGCGCCGCTTCAACATCGGCGACCTGACGTCCGTGCCCGGCGAAGAATAGCGACAGTCGGTTAACGCACTTGGAATGTCAGGTTGACACTCCGAGTGTAAATCCAGGTTGACGTACTCGAGTGTCAGGCGCAGTATCACTGCATGGCCCGACCCGCCCTGTCCGCTGTCGCGGAGCTGCTCAAACCGATCACCTGGTTCCCGCCGATGTGGGCCTTCGGGTGCGGCGTGGTGGCCTCGGGCGTCGCGTTCGAGGGGCGCTGGCCGCTGATCGTCGTCGGGGTGCTGCTCGCGGGGCCGCTGGTCTGCGCCAGCAGCCAGGCAGTCAACGACTGGTTCGACCGCCATGTCGATGCGATCAACGAGCCGCAGCGGCCGATCCCGTCCGGCCGCATGCCCGGGCGCTGGGGCCTGGGCATCGCGATCTTCTGGACGTTGCTGTCGCTCGTCGTCGCCGCCTTCCTCGGCCCCTGGGGCTTCGCTGCCGGTTTTGTCGGCCTGCTGCTGGCCTGGGCCTACAGCGCACCGCCGTTGCGGCTCAAGCAGAACGGCTGGTGGGGCAACGCCGCCTGCGGCCTGTGCTACGAGGGCCTGGCCTGGGTGACAGGCGCGGCGGTGATGGCCGGCGGCGCGATGCCCGAGTTGCGCTCGCTGGCGCTGGCGCTGCTCTACAGCGTCTCCGCGCACGGGATCATGACGCTGAACGATTTCAAGTCGGTGGAGGGCGATCGCCAGATGGGCATCGCCTCCCTGCCGGTGCAGCTCGGCGTGCCCGGGGCGGCGCGCACCGCCTGCTGGGTGATGATCGTGCCGCAGCTGTGCGTGGTCGGCCTGCTGGTGATGTGGCAGCAGCCCCTGCACGCCGCCGCGGTCGGCGGGTTGATCGCGCTGCAGCTGGTGCTGATGCGCCGCTTCCTGCAGGCGCCGACCGAGCGCGCCGTCTGGTACAGCGGCTTCGGCGTGCCGCTGTTCGTGATCGGGATGATGGTCGCCGCGTTCGCGTTGAGGGGTGCCGCATGAACGGCGGCGGCTTTGGCTGGCTGGCCATCGCGCGGCTGGGACTGGTGCAGGCCTGCCTCGGCGCGGTCGTCGTGATGACGACCTCGACGCTCAACCGCGTGATGGTCGTCGAGCTCGCGCTGCCGGCGCTGTTGCCGGGCTTCCTGGTCGCGATGCATTACCTCGTGCAGGTGGCGCGGCCGCGCATGGGCTACGGCTCGGACATCGGCCAGCGCCGCACTCCGTGGATCGTCGGCGGCATGGCGGTGCTCGCGTTCGGCGGTGTGCTCGCGGCGGTCGCGACCGCGTGGATGGGCACCGACCGGCTCGCCGGCATCGCGCTCGCGGTCGTCGCGTTCCTGCTGATCGGCCTGGGCGTCAGCGCCTCGGGCACCTCGCTGCTGGTGCTGCTCGCCAAGCGCGTCGAGGCGCCGCGGCGCGCGGCCGCCGCCACGACGGTCTGGCTGATGATGATCGTCGGCTTCGCCGTCACCGCCGGTGCCGCGGGCCAGCTGCTCGACCCGTATTCGCCGGCGCGGCTGATCGCGGTGACGGCGGGCGTGTCGGTGGGCGCCGTGCTGCTCACGCTGATCGCGACCTGGCGGCTCGAAGGCGCTGCATCCCCGTCGGACGAGCCGGCCGGCGCGGCCGCACCGAAGCCGGCGTTCCGCGAGGCGCTGGCGCAGGTCTGGGCCGAGCCGGTCGCGCGCCGCTTCACGGTCTTCGTCTTCATCTCGATGCTCGCGTACAGCGCGCAGGACCTGATCCTCGAGCCCTTCGCCGGCAGCGTGTTCGGCTTCACGCCGGGCGAATCGACGGGGTTGTCCGGCGTGCAGCACGGCGGCGTGCTGGTCGGCATGCTGGCCGCCGCGTTCGCCGGGCGCGGCACGCGCTGCGGCTCGCTGCGCGCGTGGCAGATCGGCGGCTGCCTGCTCTCGGCGTTGATGCTGCTCGGGCTGGCGGCGGCCGGCGCGGTCGGGCCGGCCTGGCCGTTCAAGGCCAACGTGTTCGCGCTCGGCGTGGCCAACGGCGCGTTCTCGATCGCCGCGATCGCTTCGATGATGCGGCTCGCCGGCGAGGGCCGCCATGCCCGCGAAGGCACGCGCATGGGGCTGTGGGGCGCGGCGCAGGCGGTCGCCTTCGGTCTCGGTGGCCTGGCGGGCACGGCCGCGAGCGACCTGGCGCGCTGGCTCATCGCCACGCCGGCGCATGCGTACGCCACCGTGTTCGCGTTCGAGGCGCTGCTGTTCGTCGCGGCGGCGGCGCTGGCGGCGCAGCTCGGCCGCGCCACGCTGCCGTCGTTGTCCGCGGCAACCCGTTTTCCCGAAGGCCAGCCGGCCCTGCAAGCGAGGTGATCGTCATGTCCGATGTGGAAACCTTCGATGTCGTCGTGATCGGCGGCGGCCCGGCCGGTGCCACCGCGGCGCACGATCTGGCGCGCGCCGGTCGCTCGGTGCTGCTGCTCGACCGCGCCGGCCGCACCAAACCGTGCGGCGGCGCGATCCCGCCGCGGCTGATCAAGGACTTCGCGATCCCCGATTCGCTGCTCGTCGCGCGCGCCACCGCGGCGCGCATGGTCTCGCCCAAGGACCGCAAGGTCGACATCCCGATCGACAACGGCTTCGTCGGCATGGTCGACCGCGACCAATTCGACGAATGGCTGCGCGAGCGCGCGGCCGCGAGCGGCGCGCAGCGGCGCGTCGGCGACTTCGACCGCATCACGCGTGATGCCGACGGCGTCAGCGTCGTGCACTTCGAGCAGCGCTCGCAGACCGATCGCGCGACGCGCGTGCCGGCGAGCGTGCGGGCCCGCGCGATCGTCGGGGCCGATGGCGCCAAGTCCGCCGTCGCGCGCCAGACGGTGAAGGGCGCCGAGCGCACGAAGTACGTGTTCGCGTACCACGAGATCCTGCGCACGCCGGCCGTGCCGCCCAGCGGCTTCGACCCGTCACGCTGCGATGTCTACTACCGCGGCACGCTTTCGCCCGATTTCTACGGCTGGGTCTTCCCGCATGGCGACACGATGAGCGTGGGCACCGGCAGCGCCGACAAGGGCTTCTCGCTGCGCGGCGCGGTCGGCGGCCTGCGCGCCGCCGCGGGGCTGACGGGCGCCGAGACGCTGCGCCGCGAAGGCGCACCCATCCCGATGAAGCCGCTGCCGCGCTGGGACAACGGCCGCGACGTGGTGCTCGCCGGCGACGCCGCCGGCGTGGTCGCGCCAGCGTCCGGCGAGGGCATCTACTACGCGATGTTCGGCGGCCGGCTCGCCGCCGAGGCCGTCGAGGCGCTGCTCGCCACCGGCGACGTGCGCTCGCTCGCACTCGCCCGCAAGCGCTTCATGAAGACCCACGGCACGGTGTTCCGCGTGCTCGGCATCATGCAGTGGTTCTGGTACTCGAGCGACGCCCTGCGCGAGCGCTTCGTCTCGATCTGCCAGGACCGCGACGTGCAGCAGCTGACCTTCGAGTCGTACATGAACAAGGAGCTGGTGCGGCGCCGCAAGATGGCCCACGTGCGCATCTTCTTCAAGGACCTGGCGCACCTGTTCGGGGTGGCCCGTGTATGAGCCGCTGGCGGCCGATCGCGATCGCCGCGGGCTCGGCCCTGCTGGTGGCCGTGCTCGGCGCGCTGATGACCGATCTGGGCCCCTGGTACGCCAACCTCAAGCAGCCGCCGTGGAAGCCGCCCGACTGGGCCTTCGGCCCGATCTGGACGACGATCTTCGCGCTCGCCGCCGCGGCCGGCGTGATCGGCTGGCGCCGCGCGACCTCGCGTGCGCAGCGCGAGTCGATGCTGGTGCTGTTCGCCGCGAACGGCTTCCTGAACGTGCTCTGGAGCCTGCTCTACTTTCGCCTGCACCGGCCCGACTGGTCGCTCTACGAGGTGCCGTTCCTGTGGCTGTCGGTGCTGGCGCTGATGCTGCTGCTCTGGCGCTTCGCGAAGCCGGCCGCGTGGCTGCTCGCGCCCTACCTGGCCTGGGTCTCGATCGCGGCGGCGCTCAACTGGGAAACCGTCCGCCTCAACGGCCCGTTCGGCTGAGGAGAATCGCTTGATCGACGCCACCGTCATCGCGCCGCTGATCGACTTCGTCATCGCGTTCACCGGGGTCGAGGGCGCGGCGCTCGCGCTGTATCACCGCGCCACCGGCAAGGGGGTCGCGCCGCGCGACTTCGCGCTGAACATGGCCTCGGGGCTGTGCCTGATGCTCGCCTTGCGCGCGCTCGTGCAGGAGGCGGGCGCGCCGTGGATCGCGCTGTGCCTGCTGGCCGCCGGCCTCGCGCACGGCAGCGACCTGCTGCTGCGCTGGCGCCGCGATGCGCGCACGTCGGCCACCACGCAGGTGATCGCATGACCGTCATCGCGCTCGGCCTCGACCACACCACCGCGCCGCTCGACGTGCGCGGCCGCTTCGCGTTCCCCGGCGACCAGCTCGTGCCGACGCTGCGCGCCTTCAGCGGCCGGCTGCAGCGCGCCGCCGAGGTCGCGATCGTCTCGACCTGCAACCGCACCGAGCTGTACGTGGGCAGCGCCGCCGGCGATGCGCGCGGTCTCGCGGATCAGGCGCTCGGCTGGCTGGCCGAGGCCGGCGGCATGGCGGCCAACGAGCTGCAGCCGCACTTCTACGTGCACGAGGACGCGGGCGCCGCGCGTCACACCTTCCGGCTCGCGAGCGGCCTGTCGTCGATGGTGATCGGCGAGACCCAGATCCTCGGCCAGATGAAGCTCGCGGTGCGCGAGGCCGGCACCGCGGGCACGCTGGGCACCACGCTGCACCAGCTGTTCCAGCGCTCGTTCGCGGTCGCCAAGGAGGTGCGCACCGGCACCGAGATCGGCATGCACACGATCAGCCTCGCGGCCGCGATCGTGCGGCTGGCCGACAAGCTGTTCGAGGACTTCGGCGAGTTGAACGTGCTGTTCCTCGGCGCCGGCGAAATGGCGGCGCCGGTGCTCGCGCACCTCGCCGCGCGCGGGCCGCGGCGGCTGACGATCGCGAACCGCAGCCTCGAACGCGGCGAGGCGCTGGCCGCGCATTTCGGCGCCGAGGCGATCGGCCTGTCCGACGCGATGGCGCGGCTGGCCGAGTTCGACGTGGTGGTCTCTTGCACCGCCAGCCCGCTGCCGGTGATCGGCCTCGGCGCCGTCGAGCGCGCGGTCAAGGCGCGCAAGCGCCGGCCGATTCTGATGGTCGACCTGGCGGTGCCGCGCGACATCGAGGCCGAGGTCGCGGCGCTGACCGATGTCTACCTCTACACCATCGACGACCTCTCGCAGATCGTGCAGGCCGGTGGCGACAAGCGGCTCGCCGCGGTCGGCCAGGCCGAGACCATCATCGAATCGGGCGTGCAGGATTTCGTGCGCTGGCTCGGCACGCGCGAGACCGTGCCGCTGATCCAGGCGCTGCAGTCGCAGGCCGAGACCTGGCGCGCCGCGGAGCTGCAGCGCGCGCGCCGGATGCTCGCGAAGGGCGACGACATCGACGCCGTGCTCGAGACCCTGTCGCGCGGCCTGACGCAGAAGATGCTGCACGGCCCGATGGCCGGCCTGCAGCACAGCGAAGGCCCCGAGCGCCTGGCGCTGACCGACACCCTGTCGCGCCTGTTCCTGCAGTGCCCGATGCGGGCGCCGCGCTGAACCCGGCGGGTCAGTCCAGCGGGTGATGAACGCTGGCGCCGTGCCGCGCGCGCCGCACCGTCCAGATCACCAGGATCGCGACGACGGGAATCGCCAGGCCGACCGCCAGGTCGGGATCGATGCGCAGGCCCGCGGCCTTCAGCGCCTTGGCGCCGTAGCCCGCGAGGCCGGCGACGTAGTAGACGATCGCCGCGACCGACAGGCCCTCGACGGTCTGCTGCAGGCGCAGCTGCAAGCGCGCGCGCCGGTCCATCGAACTCAGCAGTGACTGGTTCTGCCGCTCGCGCGCGATCTCGACCCGCGTCGACAGCAGCGCGCTCGCCTGCGCGACGCGCTCCGACAGGTCGTGCAGCCGCTGCGACACGGTGGCGCAGGTCGCCACGGCCGGCGTGAAGCGCCGCGCCATGAACTCCTCGATCGGCTGCACGCCGTCGATGCGGGTCTCGCGCAGCTCGGCGATCCGCCGCGTCACCAGCTCGAAGTACGCGCGGCACGCGCCGAAGCGGAACTGGCTGGTCGCCAGGCCGCTCTCGACCTCGGCCGCCAGCTTGGTGAGCTGCTGCAGCAGGGCCTCGTCGTCGCCGGCCTGGTGGCCGGTCGCGTCGCCTGTGTCACGCGTGTCACGCTTCTCGCGCGTGTCGCCGTTCGCGATGCGATGGGTGAGGGCGGCCAGCGCGCGTTCGATCGCGACGATGCGCGGCGACTGCTGGCGCGCGATCGGCAGCGCCAGCAGCGCCATCATGCGGTAGGCCTCGATCTCGAACAGGCGCTGCAGCATGCGGCCCGCCTGGCGCGGCGTGAAGCCGCGGTCGAGCACCAGGAAGCGCGCGCAACCGTCGTCGTGGATGCGGAAGTCGGTGTACACCACGCCCTTGCCGTCGGCCACCCCGGCACCGACGACGATGTTGCCGCCGAAGTGGCGCGCCAGCAGCGCGGCGTCGGGCAGCACCTCGTCGGCCGGCACCAGCTTGGCGTGCGCGGCCACCACCGTCATGCCCGGGATGCCGACCAGCCAGTCCGGCGGCAGCAGGGTGGTCGGCGGCTCGCTGAACGGCTGCGGGCTGCGCCCGGCCGTGAAGAAGGTGTAGCCCGAGAACTCGCCGTGGCGCTCCCACTTGACCCGCAGCGGGCCGAGCGGGGCGCTGAAGTGCGTCGCGCCCTCCGCCGGCCCGGGCACGCCGAACGCCGCGCACAGGTCGGCGAGGTGCGCGCGTTCGCGCTCGCGCGCGTCCGGCTCGACCAGCACGGCCACGTAGGTGGCGCGCGACGGCGTCTCCAGCGGCTCGGGCGGCCGCGCGTGGACCTCGTCGGCGAGGGACAGGCGATCCGGGTGGTCTTGCGGCAGCAGGCGCATGGGGGCGGGGTTCGGCTCGGGGCCGAAGATG
This sequence comes from Pseudomonadota bacterium, assembly GCA_040384825.1. GTDB lineage: Bacteria > Pseudomonadota > Gammaproteobacteria > Burkholderiales > Burkholderiaceae_C > LMDS01. Next base: position 59,186 of record JAZKIO010000004.1, on the reverse strand, counting down.
GTAACCGGCGGTCCCGCGGCGCCCGCGCGCCGTTCAGGCCTTCTTCACCCAGGCGGTGCACCAGCCCTTGCCGGCGACCTGCTTGCCGGCAAAAAGCTGGCAAGGCGCCATCGCGTCCGTCGGCTTGCCCTGGTAGAAATTGCAGCCGCTGCACATCTGCGTGGCGGCGTGCTGCGGGTACTTGGCCTTGTCGACCTTGGTGTTGTCGGCCTTGTAGCCGAGCGCGACCGCCTGCGGATCGGTCTCGGGCAGGACCGGCGCGGCCGCCTGGGCCGCGACCCTGGCGGTGGCCAGCGCGGCGCTGCCGCCGATGACCGTCATCACGAATGCACGTCGAGTGGAATGGGGCATGAAGAATCCTTGATTGGATTGTGGAGTACCGTCAGAATAGTCTGACACATCGACGTGTTGTTGCGCTTTACATTTGCTCCAGCCGGAGCCCGTGCGTCAGGTTTGGAGTGCGCCTTGGTCTTTCCCTTCTCGGCGATCGTCGGCCAGGACGACATGAAGCTGGCGATCCTGATCGCCGCGATCGATCCGCGCATCGGCGGCGTGCTCGTCTTCGGCGACCGCGGCACCGGCAAGTCGACCGCGGTGCGCGCGCTCGCGGCGCTGCTGCCGCCGATGCGCGCAGTTCAGCAGTGCCGCTACCGCTGCGATCCGGCGCTGCCGCTCGGCTGCGAGGAATGCGAGGCGCGCAAGAAAAGCGGCGGCGCCTTGAAGAGCCACCTCGTCCCGGTGCCCGTGGTCGACCTGCCGCTCGGCGCGACCGAGGACCGCGTCGTCGGTGCGCTCGATCTGGAACGGGCGTTGGCGCAGGGCATCAAGGCCTTCGAGCCCGGCCTGCTGGCGCGCGCCAACCGCGGTTTCCTGTATGTCGACGAGGTCAACCTGCTCGAGGACCATCTGGTCGACCTGCTGATCGACGTGGCGGCGTCCGGCGAGAACGTGGTCGAGCGCGAGGGGTTGAGCGTGCGCCACCCGGCGCGCTTCGTCCTCGTCGGCAGCGGCAACCCCGAGGAGGGCGAACTGCGGCCGCAGCTGCTCGACCGCTTCGGCCTGTCGGTCGAGGTGCGCACGCCGCAGGACCTGCGCTCGCGCGTCGAGGTCGTCAAGCGGCGCGATGCGTTCGAGCGCGATGCCGAGGCCTTCGGCAAGGCCTGGGCGCGCGAGGAGGCGCGGGTGCGCCGCCAGATCGTCGCCGGCCGCGCCCGGATCGGCGACGTGCAGGTGCCCGACGCGGCACTCGAACGCGCGGCGCAGCTGTGCATGGCGCTCGGCACCGACGGGCTGCGCGGCGAGCTGACGCTGATCCGCGCCGCGCGTGCGCTCGCGGCGCTGCAGGGCGACGCGATCGTCGGCGACGCGCACCTGAAGCGCGTCGCAGCGCCCGCGTTGCATCACCGCTTGCGCCGCAACCCGCTCGACGACGCCGGCTCGACCGTGCGCGTCGACCGCGCGGTGGCCGAGCTGTTCGGGCCGTGAACGACGCCGCCCCGGCCGCGTTGTCGGCCGAGCTCGTCGCCGCACTGTTCGCGGTCGATCCGGTCGGGCTCGGCGGCGTGGTCCTGCGCAGCGGCGCCGGGCCCGCGCGCGACCGCTGGCTCGCGGGCCTGCAGGCGCTGCTGCCGGCGGGCGCACCGTGGCGGCGCGTGCCGCTGCATGTCAACGACGACCGGCTGCTCGGCGGGCTCGACCTCGCGGCCACGCTGCAGGCCGGCCGCCCGGTCGCGCAGCGCGGCCTGCTGGCCGAGGCCGATGGCGGCGTCGTGCTGCTGGCGATGGCCGAGCGGCTGGGCGCGTCCACCGCGGCGGCGGTCGCGTCGGCCATCGACACGCAGGCGCTGGTTGCGGAGCGGCACGGCATCGGCGCGCGCAGCGCGAGCCGCATCGGCGTCGTCGCGCTCGACGAAGGCTTGGACGACGACGAGCGCCTGCCTGCGCGGCTGCGCGAGCGGCTCGCCTTTCACCTGGCGCTGCCGCCCGCCGTCAGCGGCGAGGCCGCGCTGTTCACGCGGGCCGACGTGGCCGCTGCGCGCCTGCGCTTCGCGGGCGTGTTGATCGACGGCGCGATGGTCGAGCGCCTGTGCGGCGCCGGGCTCGCGCTCGGGGTCGATTCGGTGCGCGCGCCGCTGCTCGCCTGCCGCGCCGCGCGCGCCGCCGCCGCGCTCGACGGGCGCGACGCGGTCGACGCGCAGGACGCGGCGCTCGCCGCCGCGCTGGTGCTCGCGCCGCGCGCGACCCGCCTGCCCGCGAGCGCACCGCCGCCGGAGGCCGAGGCGGACGCGCAGGCGCAAGCCGACTCGCCCGGTGACGCGCCCGCGCCCCCGCCACCGCCGGACGACACAACCGCCACTGCGCCACCGCCAGCAGCCGCCCACGCCGATGCGAAGGCCGGGCCGCCTCCCGCCGAGGACGACCCCGCCACGCCCACCGGCGCGATCGACGACCAGGTGCTGGCCGCCGCACTCGCGGCGCTGCCGCCCGGCCTGCTGGCGATGCTCGCGCTCGGCGGCGCGACCACCCGCCGTTCGCCGTCCGCCGGGCGCGCCGGCGCCGCGCAGGCGGGCACGCGGCGCGGCCGGCCCACCGGCGCGCGGCGCGGCGAGCCGCAGGGCGGAGCCCGCCTGAACCTGATCGAGACGCTGCGCGCCGCCGCGCCCTGGCAGACGCTGCGCCGCCGCGAGGCCGAAGCGGCCGGCGCATCGACGAGTGCCGCGCGCATCCAGGTGCGCCGCGAGGACTTCCACCTCTGGCGCTTCCGGCAGCGCAGCGAGACCACCACCGTGTTCGTCGTCGATGCCTCCGGTTCGTCCGCGCTGCACCGGCTGGCCGAGACCAAGGGTGCGGTCGAGCTGCTGCTGGCCGATTGCTACGTGCGGCGCGACAGCGTCGCGGTGATCGCGTTCCGCGGCGTCGGCGCCGAGGTGCTGCTGCCGCCGACCCGCTCGCTGGTGCGCGCCAAGCGCAGCCTCGCCGGCCTGCCCGGCGGCGGCGGCACGCCGCTCGCGGCCGGCATCGCCTCGGCCCACGCGCTGGCCGACACGGTGCGGCGCCGCGGCGCGACGCCGGTCGTCGTGCTGCTCACCGACGGCCGCGCCAACATCGCGCGCGACGGCACGCCCGGCCGCGCGCGCGCCGCGGCGGACGCGCTCGCCGCCGCGCGCCTGATCCGCGGCGAGGGCTTCGCCGCGCTGCTGCTCGACACCTCGCCGCAGCCGCAGGACACCGCGCGCGAGATCGCCGCGGCCATGGGCGCGCGCTACCTGCCGCTGCCGTACGCCGGCGCCGCGGTGCTCTCGCAGGCGGTGCGTGCCGCCGGCGCGGCGCATTGAACCGGCGCCGACGATGAGCGCGCCCCTGCCACCGCTGGCGCTCGACGGCGTCGCCTGGCCGCACCGCGCGGCCAGCACGCTGGTGCATGCCGGCAATCTGCGCTGGCACGTCCAGCGCATGGGCCGCGGGCCGGTGGCGCTGCTGATCCACGGCACCGGCGCCTCCACGCATTCGTGGCGCCGCCTGATGCCCTTGCTGGCGCGCCACTACAGCGTCGTCGCGATGGATTTACCCGGCCACGCATTCACCGGCACGCCGCCGGCGCGGCAGATGTCGCTGCCCGGCATGGCGCAGGCGGTCGTCGCGCTCGTGCAGGCGCTCGCGCTCGATGTCGACCTGGTCGTCGGCCACTCGGCCGGCGCCGCGATTGGCGCGCGCGCCGTGCTCGACGGCGCGCTCGCACCGCGCGCGCTGGTCGCCATCAACGGCGCCTTCCTGCCGCTCGCCGGGGTGCCGGGCGTCCTGTTCCCACCCGTCGCGCGCCTGATGGCGGCGACACCGCTCGCGGCGCAGCTGTTCGCGCGCCGCCGCTGGGATCGCGCGGCGGTCGAGCGGCTGATCCGCGGCACCGGCTCCACGCTGGACGACGAGGGCCTGGCGCTTTACGGCGCGCTCGTGCGCGACCCGCGCCACGCCGCCGGCGCGCTCGCGATGATGGCCCGCTGGGATCTGCGCCCGCTCGCGCACGACCTCGCGCGACTGCACACGCCGCTCGCGATGATCGTCGGCGCCGACGACCGCGCGGTGCCGCCCGCCGACGCGCAGCGCGTGCGGCGCCTGCTGCCGGCCGGATTGGCGTGTTCGGTGAGCGTGCTGCCGCGGGCCGGGCACCTCGTCCACGAGGAGCGGGCCGACGAGGTGGCGAGCCGCGTGCTGGAGGCGGGCGCGCTGCGTCCGTCCGACGGTCAGGGCCCGAGCGGCCCCGGCGCGACCCACGGTTCGCCGCCGACCCCGCGCGGCGCGATCTCCGCCATGCAGCCGCTGCGCCGCCAGTCGAGCGGGTGATGCGCCGCGGCGGCCGCGAGCGCGTGGTCGATCCGCTCCGACACGTCCTCGTCGTCGACGAAGGGCGCGCATTCGCACAGCAGCGCCAGCGCCTGCACGTACCGCGCGTACAGCCGCACCTCGCGGTCGGCCGCGTCGGCCGGCGCGCCGAGCACGCGCCCGAGCGCCAGCGCCGCCGTTGGCGCGGCGTGCGCCTCACCCAAAACCCTGTCGTCGATTCGGTCCATGGCGCTGCCCTCGTGGAGCGCCGAGTGTTCGGCGGCAGGCTTAAGCGGATCTGAAGCGCGACAGCAGCGCTCTGGATGGACACTGCGGCGATGCCTGCGGACGCAGTCGTCCGGGATGCAGTCAGTACGCGTTGATCTGGCCCAGCACCTTCGTCAATACTTTCTCGGCCCCGTAGACGCTGAGGTGGTCCCGGTCGATGTAGTAATGCTGGCTCGCGTCATGCTGGGCGCAATGGTCCTTCGAACAGACCACGTCTTCGGCATTCACGATCGAAAGCGCGGGGTACTTCCGCTTCAACTTGTCGACCACGTCGAAGTAGGCTTTGAACGCCTGGTTCATCTGCGCCCGATCGAGCCGGCACGCGTCGGACTTCGTCAGTGCCGAGCGCGTCTGGCAGACCTCGGGGGTGTCGGGAAAGTACGGGATGTCCACCAAGTAGACGACCTTCTTGCCTGTCTGCAGCAGCGCGCCGATCAACGCGTCCGAGCCGTTGTCCAGCGCCTCGAGTTCGGTCACGCGGCCCGCTGCGGAATAGAACTTCGTCGGGCTGGCCGGGTGGTCGCCCTTGCGGACGAGCGAGACGATCACCGTCTCGATCGTCGTCGATTGCTTTGCATACGCCAGGCCCTTCTTCGCGATGGCGGAGCAGTCCTGTCCCCACTCCTTGCCGTCGGGCTGTAAGACGTAGTTCGGGTACATCAGGCAGCCGGGCGACGCGATCAACACGCTCGGGATGCCGACCCGGTTCGCGAACACGGCCGAGTAGAGACCCATCGCATGGCTGTCGCCGAGGAACAGGATCTTCGGGGCAGCCGAGTTCGTGATGCAGACTTCCTCCGCGAGCGGGTTCATCTGCAGCTGGTCACGACAAGAGTGGTTCGGCGCATCCGGATGCTCGTAGACCTTGAGGGCCTCGAACACCTGCTTGTCGGCCAGCGGCGGCAGCGTGGTGACGCGCGACTGTTCGCGCATCAGCGTACCGTGTGATTGATGGATCGCGCCGCCGCAGGCGCCCGCCAGGACCATGAACCCCACGAGCCCGGCGGCCCTGAAGTTCATCGTGCGTGGCGCGCGTTTGGCGGGCTGCGCCGCCGACGCGCCGCGATCGATCGAACGAAACGGCTTCTCGATCACGCGGTAGGTCAGCCACGACATCGCGAGCGCGACGCCCACCGCGACCAGGCCCACATCGAGCTCGGACTGGAGCAGCCCGGACATGCGCAGGAAGACGAGCAACGGCCAGTGCCACAGGTACAGCGGGTAGCTGACGAGCCCGATCGCCACCATGCCGCGGTGCGACAGGACATGGCGGTTGATCCAGGCGTCGGGTCCGGCGGCGATCAGCGCGGCCGCGCCGATGGTCGGCAGCAACGCCCACCAGCCAGGGAAGGCATCGTTCTTCGAGAGCAGGGCGGACGCGACGGCGATGGCCGCGATCCCGAGGGCTGCCGCGGCATTGCGCATGGCCGGCGATGTCCATCGGGCCGAAGACGGCGCCGACCCGCCCGCCAGCGCGGCGCCGATCAGCAGTTCCCAGACCCGCGTGCCGGGCGAGTAGAAGGTGCCGACCGGATCGGAGGCCACCAGCGCGATGTTCGCCGCGAACGACATCAGCAGGCACGCCGCAATGACCACTCGCATGTTCCAGCCACGGCGCCAGCTGAACCACAGCACGAGCGGCCAGACGATGTAGAACTGCTCCTCGACGCCCAGGCTCCACAGGTGCAGAAGTGGCTTGGTCTCGGCGGCACTGTCGAAGTAGCCCGCCTCTTTCCAGAGAAGCAGGTTGGAAACGAAACCGGCACCGGCCGCGATGTGCTTGCCCAGTTGTGCGAAGTCGCCGTCGGCCAGCAGGAACCAGCCTGCCACGACACACGCGATCAGCATCGCGCCCAGTGCCGGGAATATCCGGCGCACCCGATTCAGGTAGAAGCGGGCGACGCTGAAGCTGCGCGCGCCGAGCTGCTGCGTGATCAACGAGGTGATGAGGTAGCCGGAGATGACGAAGAAGACGTCGACGCCGACGAACCCGCCGTGGACGACGCTCGGGAACGCGTGGAAGCCGACGACCAGGAGGATGGCCAGGGCGCGCAGGCCGTCGATGTCGGCGCGGTAGGTCGGGGCCGGGTTGGTCGCAGGTTTCACCCGGAGGTTTTCGGCCGTTCGGTCGTCGACTTGATGGCTGCGGGCGGCGCAACCGACTCCGAGCGCGTCTGGGCGTCGATCGCCCTCCATAATCGAAATCAGACCTATGGATAAATTCTTGCTTCAGCAACTGGTGCTGGAACGGCTCGCCGAAGACCTGCTGCAAGCCGAGCAGGCAGCGCGGGCGGCCCATGAGACGGCGACTCACGAAGAAAGCGTCGCCGAGAACAAGTACGACACCTTGGGGCTCGAAGCGGGCTACCTGGCCGCCGGCCAGGCTCGTCGCGCCGACGCCATCCGTCAGGCGATGACCCATTGGCGCCAGTTCCGCCCGCGGCCGTACGACGCCAGCAAAGGTATACAGCTCGGCGCGCTGGTCTGCCTGGTCGATTCCGCCGACAAGCAGCAACAGATCTTTCTCGGCCCGGATGGGGGCAGCATGAAGTTGGTCAGCGGCGATGAGCCCGTTCAGGTCATCAGCAGCGGAGCCCCGCTGGGCAGGGCCATGCTGGGCAAGCGCGAAGGCGATGAGGTGTCGATACAGATCGCTCCACGGAGACAGCAGTTCGAGGTGCTGCGCGTTCGATAGACCGTTGCGATGCAACGCTGCCAGCGCCCACGCCATTCAGAAAGCGGATGACCATGCCCCTCATCTCCGGGATCGAGACCCGCCTTTTCAATGTCCCGCTCGCCGAGGTGCTGGTCGACGCCAAGCATGGCAGCCACACGCACTTTCAGCTGGTCACGTGCACCGTGGTGCTGGACGACGGCAGCCGGGGCACGGGCTACACGTACACCGGCGGCCGGGGTGGCCATGCGATCCGGGCGCTGCTCGAGCACGACCTGGCGCCGCGTCTGGTCGGCACCGACCCGACGCCGGTCGAGGCGATCCACGACGACGCGCAGTGGCACCTGCACTACGTGGGCCGCGGCGGCATCGCGTCGTTTGCGATCTCGGCGCTCGACATCGCCTTGTGGGACTTGCGCGGTCAGCGCGTCGGGCAGCCGCTGGTGGCTCTGGCTGGCGGGGCGGGAGACCGCTGCGACGCCTACTTCGGCGGCATCGATCTCGCCTTCGATCTGCCGCGCCTGCTGGACAACGTGCGCGGCTACCTGGCGCTCGGCGCGCTCGGCGTGAAGATCAAGGTCGGCCGGCCGAGCCTCGCCGAGGACGTGGAGCGCGTGGCCGCCGTGCGGGCGTTGATCGGCGACGGACGCCAGCTGATGGTCGATGCCAACTACGCGCTCGACGTCCCGAAGGCCATCGCTGCGGCGCTGGCCTTCGCACCGTTCGACATCCTGTGGTTCGAGGAGCCCACGCTGCCCGACGACTATGCGGCCTACGCGCGCATCGCCGCTGCAGGCGGTGTGCCGCTGGCCATGGGCGAAAACCTGCACACGTTGCAGGAGTTCGACCACGCCTTCGAGCAGGCACGGCTCGATTACATCCAGCCCGACGCGTCCAACTGCGGCGGTATCACGGGCTGGCTGCGCGTGGCCGAGCGCGCCCGCGCTCACGGGCTGCCGGTGTGCTCGCATGGCATGCAGGAGCTCCACGTGAGCCTCGTCGCCGCACAGCCGAACGCCGGCTGGTTGGAGATCCACAGCTTTCCGATCGATGCCTACACGCACCGTCCGCTGGTGCTGGAGTCGGGCCGGGCGGTCGCACCCGACGAGCCGGGCATCGGCGTGCGCTTCGACTGGGACCGGCTCGCGCCGTTCCTCTCGCCCTGACCGAACCCAGGGCTGCAGCGCTTACAGCTTCGCCTGCTCCGCCTTGCGGTCGGCCACGACCTTTTGCGCGGTGGGCCGCTCCGCGATCAGTTTGCAGTAGCCGCGGTGGTCGATGCCGCCGGCCTGCAGCAGATCCTCGCCGTACACGGCCTTGCTCGCCATGGCCACCAGCGGCAGGTGGTTGAACGCGGCGCAGTCGGCCTGCGTGAACTGGTTGCCCGCAACGAACGGCGCGAATCTGGCGAGTCGCTTGAAGGCCGCGATGTTGTCGACCAACTGCCTCCTGATCCGGCTCGAATTCGCTTCGCTCAGTGGCGCGGCGCCGAAGAAGGCACTGGCATAGAGCTGGCGCGCCGCCATCTCCAGGTGCCAGTCCGTGAACGTGGTGAGCTCCCGGACCTTGGCGGCGGCGAAGGGGTCCGCCGGGAGCAAGGGTGGCGCCGGCCAGCGCGCCTCGATCCATTCGAGAATCGGCTGGCTCTCGCACAGGCCGCCTTCGGGCGTCGTGACGAAGGGAATCTTGCCGAGCGGCGAAGCAGACAGCACCGCCTCGTCGCTGCTGTGCGTGGCCGCGTAGGTCTCCTCGAAAGGCACACCCTTTTCGAGCAGTGCCAGCTTGACCTTGTTGTAGTAGTTCGAGATGGGTGAGCCGTGAAGTACGAGCATGGGGCCTCCGTTCGTGCCGACGAAGTCTATGGCAGGGCCCGCGACCGCCTGTCACGGCCCTGCCACACGCGGCGCGTACGCTCGGCCGCCTTGAACAGCAACATCCCCTACGGCGCGGACGACAGCGGGCTCGTCTGCGGCTATCTCTTCAAGCCCGGCGCCGCCCTGGGTGAACTGATCGACTCCACGCGCGCCGCCGATTGGCTGGCGCGGCCGGAGGGCGAGCGATCCGGCTTCGCGTGGCTGCACTTCAATCTGACTTACAGCGGCGCACAGCCCTGGCTGGATCGCCATGCGGGGCTCTCGGCCACCTTCTTCGAGATGCTGAAGGAAGGCCTGCACTCGACCCGCATCGAGCGCTTCGAGCAATCGCTGATCGCGGTGGTGAACGACGTGCGCTTCGAGTTCTCGTTCGAGCCGTCGGACCTGGCGACGCTGTGGATCAACGTCGACCGCACGCTCGTCGTCACCGCGCGGCGCCAGCCGCTGCGCTCGGTCGATCGCCTGCGGATGGCCGTCAACGCCGGCGAGGCGGTGCGCTCGACGGTGGACCTGCTCGAGCACCTGCTGCGCTACCAGGCCGACGTGCTGGTGGGCATCGTGCGCGACGTGACGACTCGGGTCGACGACACCGAGGACGACCTGCTCGCCGGCAAGCTCGACCACAAGCGCGTCAAGCTCGGCCGGCTGCGCCGCCTGCTGGTGCGGCTGCAGCGCCTGCTCGCGCCGGAGCCGGCGGCGCTGTTCCGGCTGCTGCAGCATCCGCCCGCGTGGGCGAGCGACGCCGACGTGGAGGAGCTGCGCGGCTCGACCGAGGAGTTCTCGGTCGCGCTGCGCGACATGAGCGCCCTCCAGGAGCGGATCAAGCTGCTGCAGGAGGAGATCGCCGCCGAGGTCGCCGAGCAGAACGGCCGCAGCCTGTTCGTGCTGACCGTCGTCACGGTGATGGCCTTGCCGATCAACATCGTCGCGGGCCTGCTCGGCATGAACGTCGGTGGCGTGCCGCTGGCGGCGCACCCGCACGGGTTCTGGATCGTGGTCGGCGTGATCGCCGGCGTCACGTCGCTCGTGGCGTGGTGGGCGCGGCGCCGCCGACCCGACCGCTGAGCGCGCCGCGCGCTGCGCCGGCGCGCTCGATCGGCGCGAGGAAGGACACGAACTCGGCGCACACCCGCGTCCAGTCGAACGCCAGCGCACGCGCGCGGGCCCGCTCGCGCGGCACGCGCAGCGCGGCGAGCGCGGCGGCCTGCAGATCGTCGTCGAGCACGCCGCTGTCGGAGTCGCCGAGCACGTCCAGCGGCCCGGCCACCGGGAACGCGGCGACCGGCGTGCCGCAGGCCATGGCCTCGAGCATCACCAGGCCGAAGGTCTCGCTGCGCCCGGGGAAGACGAACACGTCGGCCGCGCTGTAGATCGCCGGCAGTTCGGCGCGCGGCACGATGCCGCGGAAGTGGACCTGCGGGAAGCGGGCCTGCAGCCGCTCCAGCACCGGCCCGGTGCCGTAGACCAGCTTCGAGCCCGGCAGGTCGAGGCCCAGAAAGGCCTCCAGGTTCTTCTCGTACGACACGCGGCCCACGTACAGGAACACCGGCCGCGGCAACGGCAGCGGCAGCGGCGCGCACGGCTCGAACAGCCGCAGGTCCACGCCGTGCGACCACTGCCGCAAATTGGCGAAGCGGTGCTGCTGCAGCAGCCGGAACATGCCTTCGCTCGGCACCATCACCGCGGCCGCGGGCGCATGGAAACGCCGGAACCAGGCATAGCCCCAGGCCACCGGCAGGTGCAGCGCCTCGGCCAGGATCTCCGGGAAGCGGGTGTGAAACGCGGTCGTGAACGCGAGCCCGCGCCGCAGGCAGTGGCGGCGCGCGGCGCTGCCGAGCGGGCCTTCGGTGGCGAGGTGGATCGCGTTCGGCGCGGCGGCGTCGATGGCCGCCGCGACCCGCGCACCCGGCCGCCAGGCCAGCTCGATCTCCGGGTAGCCGGGGCACCTGAAGCGCTTGAAGGTCGAGGGTTCGACCAGCACCACCTCGTGGCCCAGCGCGGCCAGGCCGGTGACGAGCTCCTGGACCGCGGTGACCACGCCGTTCACCTGCGGCCACCATGCGTCCGTGACGAGCAGGATCTTCATCCGGCGTGCAGCGCCAGTTCGACGGCGGCGGTCCGCGGGGCGCGCGCGCGGGCCGACCAGTCGAGCAGCTCGAGCCGGCCGTCGGCGTGCTCGACCAGCGCGGTCATGCTCTCGACCCAGTCGCCGTCGTTGCAGTAGAGGATGCCGTCGATCTCGCGAATCTCGGCGTGGTGGATGTGGCCGCACACCACGCCGTCGACCCCGCGCCGGCGCGCCTCGCGCGCGACTGCCACCTCGAAGTCGCTCACATAACTGACCGCGCGCTTGACCTTGTGCTTCAGGTACTTCGACAGGCTCCAGTACGGCAGCCCCATCCGCGCACGCAGCCCGTTCAGGTGGCGGTTGAGCCGCAGCGTGATCTCGTACAGCGAGTCGCCGACATGTGCGAGCCACTTCGCGCACTGGATGACGCCGTCGAACAGGTCGCCGTGCGTGACCCACAGCGTGCGGCCGTCGGCCGTCTCGTGGATCCACTCCTCGACGACCTCGATGCCGCCGAAGTCGTGGTCGACATAGCGCCGCGCGAACTCGTCGTGGTTGCCCGGCACGAAGATCACCCGCGTGCCCTTGCGCGCCTTGCGCAGCAGCTTCTGCACCACGTCGTTGTGCGCCTGCGGCCAGTACCAGCTGCGGCCGAGCTGCCAGCCGTCGACGATGTCGCCGACCAGGAACAGCGTCTCGCACTCGACCGTCTTCAGGAAGTCGAGCAGCGCCACCGCCTGGCAGCCCGGCGTGCCCAGATGCAGATCGGAGATCCAGACGCTGCGGTAGCGCAGCCCGGGTTCGGGCGCCGACGTCACCTGGGCATCGAGATCGCGCTTCATGAGCCGGCATCGTGACGCCGGTTCGTGATCGCGCCGTGACCGATCGACACCATTTGCGTGACGGCGTTTCGGCGCCGACGCGTGCAGGCGATGTCGATCTGGCTTACCTTCGCTCGTCGAACGAATGCGAGGCGCCCCGGGCGGGCGCGTTCACCGGTCAACCCACAGGAGTGAAGACATGTCCTACATCGACGGTTTCGTGATCGCGGTTCCGACCGCCAACAAGCAGAAGTTCATCGAGCATGCGCGCCAGCTCGACCCGATCTTCCTGGAGCTCGGCGCGTTGCGCGTGATCGAGGGCTGGGGCGACGACGTCCCCGACGGCAAGGTCACCGATTTCCGGCGCGCGGTCCAGGCCACGGCCGAGGAAACGGTGGCGTTCTCCTGGGTCGAATGGCCGGACAAGGCCACGCGCGACGCCGGCATGAAGAAGATGATGGAGGACCCGCGCATGGACCCGTCCACCCCGGGCAACCCGCCGATGCCGTTCGACGGCAAGCGCATGATCTTCGGCGGCTTCGAGCAGGTGGTCGAAGTGAAGGCCTGATCGACGTGTGGCGGGGCGTGGCCCCGTCCCGCTGCGCAATCCCGTCCGCGCCGCGGGGTCACCCCCGCGGCGTACGACCCACGCCTATCATCGCTGCGTGAAACGCCTGTTCGTTCTGCTCATGATCCTGGTGCTGCCGCTGCGCGGTTGGGCCGGCGACGTGATGGGCGTGCAGATGGCGGCCAGCGGCCTCCCGACTTCGGCCGTCGCCGCCATGCCGGCCGACTGCGCGATGCATTCGATGCACCTGCAGGCGGGTGGCGACGACACCGCGGCGGCGCTTGCTGCCGGCACCGACGCCTGCGCCTCGTGCGACCTGTGCCTGCCGATGGCGGAGCTCGCGAGCCTGCGCTTCGACGTGCTCGCGTTCGGCGCTCATGCCGCGCCGCCGGCCCGCGGCGTCGCCTTCTTCAGCGCCTCGCCGGCGCGCGCGCTCAAGCCGCCCATTTCCTGATCTCCAGGCCCGAGTTGCGTCCGCGGTCGGCCGCGGCGCGCCCCTGAATCGTGGCCCGCCCCGGGCCACTGCTGGAGATTCCATGCGAATACTGTTACGGGCTGCCGCCTTGGTGTCGGCGCTCGCGTTGGGCCCCGGTGCGGCCGTCGCGGCACCGATGGGCTTCAAGGGCAGCGTGATGGCGATGGGTGACTTCGGCCCGAACTGGCGCGAGTCGTGGGCGAACTACGCGTTCACCGCGCGCGACGCGATCGGCGCCGGCGGCCTCTACATGCGCTCCGACGACGAGACCCGGACCCGCACGATGGCGGAGCTCAACTACACCCGCCTGCTCCAGCGCTGGAACCTCGAGCACGCGCAGGCCAACGTGTGGCTCTTCGCCGGTGTGGGCGCGATCCGCGGCAACGACTTCGCGGGCTCTAAGTTCGCCTACGCGCCGGGCGTGCAGGTCGACTACGAGACCACCCGCGTCTACGTTGCCGCCACCGCGCGCCTCTACCGCGCATCCGGGTTGAATCACGATTTCGGCTCGCTGCGCGCCGGCTTCTCGTTCTACGAAGCCGACTACGACGAGATCCAGCCCTGGCTGCTGGTCGAGGCACGGCGCATGCGCGGGCTGTCGGACAAGACCGAGATCACGCCGATGCTGCGCTTCATTCACAACCGCTACTTCGTCGAGCTGGGCATCAACACCGATCGCCAGGCCCGCGCGAGTTTCATGTACGTCTTCTGAAAGGAACATTCGATGAACCACCTCCCCCAACTCCTGGTCACCGCCGCGCTCGCCGGCATCGCCACCTCTGCGTTCGCGGCCACCAGCGTGAAGGCCAGCGTCAACGGCATGGTCTGCGCGTTCTGCGCGCAGGGCATCGAGAAGCGCCTGTCCGCGTTGCCGGCCACCAAGGCCGTGTACGTGGACCTGAAGCAGAAGGTCGTCGCCGTCGAGGCCAGGGACGGCCAGACGCTCGACGCGAAGACCATCACCGCCGAGATCGCCGACGCGGGCTACGACGTGACGAAACTCGAGACCGTTCCGCAGTCGGTCGCCGAGATCAAGGCCGCGACGAAGGCGAAGAAGTGAGCGCCGACGGCATCGCCGAGTCCCGCTCCAGCCTGTGGAATTCGATGCTCAGCCTGTTCGCCAGCTCGAGCACGCTGGTCTGCTGCGCGCTGCCGGCCTTGCTGGTGACGCTCGGCGCGGGCGCGGCACTGTCGTCGCTGGTGTCGGTGTTCCCGCAGGTGGTGTGGCTGAGCGAGCACAAGGAGGCGCTGTTCGTGGCCGCCGGTCTCGCGCTGGCCGCCAGCGGCGCCTTGCAGTGGCGCCACCGGAACGCGCCGTGCCCGACCGATCCGGCCCTGCGCGGCGCGTGCCTGCAGGCACGCCGCGCCTCGCGGCGGGTCTACGCGGTCAGCGTGTTCGTGTACCTGATCGGCGGCTGGTTCGCGTTCGTGCTGCCGAGCCTGGCCTGAGCGGGCGATCCGGGTTGCAAATCCAGCCCGGCATCGCGGGTTTTCGGGCGTGGGCGATGCCGATCCGGCCGCATCCCTCAACGTAGCGCCCTCCGTTCACGTCGAGGACATCACCATGGAAGCACAGGAACTGCACCGAGGCCGCCTGATCGATCACGTCCAGCTGGTGGTCAGGGATTTGTCGGCGTCGAAGCGGTTCTATACCGCGGCACTGGGCGCGCTGCAGATCCCGCTCGGCGGCGAAGGGGAAGGTTACTTCTGGTTCGACGAGCTCTTCGTATCGACGCCCGACAGTGCCGCGGCGCAGGGCGCGTTGACCGGCCGCCACCACCTCGCCTTCCAGGCCGGCAGCCGGGCGATGGTGGACGCCTGGCACCGCGCGGCGATCGAAGGTGGAGGCCGCGACAACGGCGCACCCGGCGAACGACCGTATCACCCGGGTTACTACGCCGCGTTCGCGCTCGACCCGGACGGCAACAACGTCGAGGCGGTCTACCACGGCGAGGCCGAGCGCAGCGCGGCGTCCGTGCATATCCGTTTTTGAGGTCGGGCGTGGCCTTAACAATCTGTCTCCCTTGAGTTCGGTTGCAGGGCTTGCAAATTGCGCGGGACTGGCAACACTCGGACGCGGCGCCGGTCCTTGCGCCACCACACCAACAGGAGAGACCTCTCATGAAATGGCAGCCCCTTTTCGTCGCCGCGGCGTGTTCCGCGGTGCTGGCGACGGCCCCCGCGCTCGCGCAGCCGTCCATCCCCGCAGGCCCTTACGGGGACAACGACAGCATCGCCTCGCTGCGCACCTACGATCAGCTGATGTCCGCGCTGCGCAGCAGCGCGCAGACGAGCCAGGGCGCGATGACGCTGCAGATGGCGCCGTGGAAGAGCAACACCGGCCGCGACGTGCCCTACGTCGTGGTGGGCAACGGCCCGACGGCCGTGCTCATCATCGCGCAGCAGCATGGCGACGAGATGGAGACCAGCGACTCGGCCGTCAACCTGGCGCGCAAGCTGGCCAACAACTCGCTCGAGAGCCGCACGATCCGCAACGCGCTGACCGTCATTGTGATGCCGCGCGTCAATGTGGACGGCTTCGACGGCGTGAAGGCCGACGGCACGCCGATCACCGACTCGCAGGGCCGCGTGCCGCCCTGGCGCCAGAACTACGACCCGCGCTTCGTCACGGGCTCGGTGCCGGCGTTCTACCAGCGCGGCCGCGGCTACGACATCAACCGGTATCACGGCTTCCGCCCGCAGTGCCCGCTGGACAATCCCAACTTCCCGAACATCACCACCGGCGTCACGAGCTGCGAGACCGGCATCCCCGGCCCCGACTACACGCTGGCCGACATCGGTGTCGGCAACCCGGTCCCTGAGGCCCGCAACGTGCGCTGGCTCGCCGACCGGTACAAGCCCGTCGTCGCGCTCGACATGCACCACCAGGGCACGCCGATCAACAACGGTCAGATGGTCCGCGGCTCGACGCTGTGGCCCACGGCATTGCCGACGGCAGAGCGGCTCGAGGCCGTGGAGCCCGGCGCGCTGGCGCGCTTCCTCGCCGGCCAGACGATGGCCAAGCGCGTGGTCGTGCTGATCGCCCAGACGCTCGCGCAGTACCCGTACGCCACGCTGACGCGCTACAACGGCGGCACCGAGCCCGGCATCTCGCGCAACGCGTACGGGCTGCTCGGCGCCGGGTCGGTCCTGCTCGAGCTGCGCGGCGGCATCGGCACCAAGAGCGGCGGCTACATCCAGAAGATCGGCTACCACGCGAGCCACGCCATCGTGCGTGAGCTGGCCCGTGATCCGATGCTGCTGGCGTTCGATCCGGCCCTGGCCGAGCAGCTGGTGGTCCCCGCCAACGGCGTGCGCCCGAGCCCGGGCCCGGGTGAGGCCATCGAGGAGGGCCTGGTCGAACTCGGCGAGACCGACGACGACCATTCCCACGACGGCAACTGAGCCGCGCCGCAGGCGCGTCGCTCCACCGGCCGGGTTCAGGCCCCCGTACCGACCCGGCCGGTGCCCATGTAGCGCTCGAACTCCTGCGCGTAGCGCGCGGTGATGTGGGCGTGGGTGGCGGTGTCCGCCTTCTCGAGCAGATCGGGAAAGCGGCTGCCTTCTTCCTCGTAGACATGGTGGAGCACCGCGCCCTGCAGATGCTCCAGCTTGTCCAGGTAATCCTGGCTCATGGGGTCGAGCATCTCGAGCGCGGCCATCTGCACCTTGGCCGCGCTCTGTTCCACGTACGCCATCTCCGACGAGCCCTTCTCGCCGTTCAGCGCCATGCCGGGATAGATCGCGGCTTCCTCGGCGAGGGAATGGCCGGTCAGCATCTCTGCCAGCTGCTTTTGCGCCAGCCGCCGGCTCTCCGCAGAGCTCGCCTGCTTGACGGCGGCGAACAGCGCGTCGATCTGCAGGTGGTGCTCGAGCACCATGGACAGCCAGCTGCCCGGGGTCGCCAGCGATCTCGCCTTCTGGCGCGCTTCCGCGCGCGCCGCGTCGGACTCGGGTGGGGTGACTGCCGCGACTACCTTGTCGATGATCGTCATGTTGGATCTCCAGAAGTTGAATGCCGGTTGCCCGGAAGGCCGCTGCCCGGTCGGCAATGAGCGTTCCCGGCGCGGGGCCGGGATTCGGCAGGATCGCCGCGGGACGCGGAAAATCGCTGCACGCGGCGGCATCGGCATCGTCGTCACGTCATCCATGTCACAGCTCGGGCTGTTTAACGCTGAAGAAGACGCCGGCCCGGCCGGCCTGCGGTTCGTGCCCGATTTCCTCGGCGAAGAAGAGGCCGCCGCGCTGGTCCGCGCCATCGAAGTCCTGCCGCTGGAAGAGGCGCGTTACAAGGGCTACGTCGCCAGACGAAGGGTCGCCAGCTACGGCACCCGGTTCGACTTCGACGCGCTGGCGCTGCGACGCAGCGAGCCCGTGCCGGCCGGACTGATGCCGACTGTCCTGCGCGTCGCCCGGTTCCTTGGGGTGGCGCCGGAGGTCTTTGCCAACCTGCTGGTGTCCGAGTACCGCCCGGGCACGCCGCTCGGCTGGCACCGCGACGTGCCGGAATTCGAGAGCATCGTCGGCCTCTCGGTGCTCGGCACCGCAACCATGCGGTTCCGACGCTACCCGCACCGGCCGGGAATGCGCTCACCGGTGTTCCGGCTGGTGCTGCCACCGCGTTCGCTCTACGTCATCGAAGGAGCGGCCCGGTGGGAATGGCAACACAGCGTCCTCCCGACGACCGAGCAGCGCTACTCGCTCACCTTGCGAACGCCGCGCGGCGCGCCGGGATCGCTCCTGCGGGCCCGCGCCGTGACGAGCACCGGGTAGCGGTCGTCCGGGTGGTCGAGTTCCTCGACGCTCAGGTCCTCGCAGGCCAGCCCGTGCAGGAAGCCGATCGCGGCCAGCACATTGCCGTGGCCGCGAACCTCGACCTCGTCCGCGCCGAAGGCCGCTTCGAGCAGCCGTTGCACCGATTGCGGCGTGAACCGCCAGTGCTCGCCCCAGCGGTCCCGGTCGTAGGGGCTGATCTGGCTGATGCCGGGCACGGTGAGCAGCAGCACACCACCGGGCTTGAGCAGGTCATGGATGTGGCCGATGGCATCGGGCAGCGCGAAAACGTACTGCAGCGTCTGCGTGCAGATGAAGCAGTCGAAGCGGCCGCGCGGCAGCCCACGGCCGCTGCCCAGGTCGCCGACCAGCGTGGCGCCCGGGTTGCTCGCGTCGGCATGCAGGATGTCGGACGCGTCGACGGCCGCCGCGCCGTAGCGCCGCGTGTAGTGGTCGTCCGCCACCTCCAGGACAAGACCGCGGACGTCGGCGGCGTGCCGCGCCAGGAAGCCCTCGATGTAGTGCCGGTCGATCGGCTTGCCCCGGCCACCGCCGAAGCGCGCGTCGATCGGCTGGAGGCGGCGCAGATCGCCCAGGTCGACCGGTGACGGGGTGACGTGCATCCCGCCGCGAGGCAAGGCGCGTTCCTCCGCTGCCCTACGCATGTCGTAATAGCCAGCCGACCACCATCGCGTGGTATTGGTCCCGCCACTCGGCGCGCGAGAGCAGGTGATCGGCGCCAGGCAGCACTTTGTGCTCCAGCGTCAGGGCGCGCTGCAGCGCTGACGAGTAGCTGTCGACGACGGTGGGCGGGATGACCTGGTCCAGCTCCGAGCTCACCAGCAGGGCGTGACCACGGAAGGCGGCGCAGGCGGCCAAGGCCCTGTTGTCGCTCGGCGCATGCGGGCGGTCTCGATAGGCTTCGAGCATCCGCTTGTCGAGTTCTTCCTTTGGCACGGTCCAATCGTCATCCGGATACAGCGCTGGCGAACGCAGGACGAGATGGCTGACCGTTCGGCGTGCGCTGATCAAGGCCGCGAGATAGCCGCCGTAGCTGAAGCCCAGGAGTGCAACGCAGGGGTGACGGTCGCCATTCGCAAGAGCGTCATGGTCCTTCAGCGCCTGGCGCAGACTGTCTTCACGGCTGACATGCCGACGCCTCTCTGCCGGCCAGTCGGCATCCGGCAGATCGGCCCGACGACATTGCCATCCCGCTGGCGACAGTTCCGCTTCGAGCCGCTCGAATTGTTCCTTGCCGGCATCGTCCCAGCCCGGGAGGACCAGCAGCAGAGGTGGAGCGCGCTGGATCGGCATGTTTGCACCCGGCTCGAACGCGGCCCGCAGGTTCGGCGGCTAGCGTCGTCGCCACGTGGAAGCGGCCTCGAGCAGGACGTCCGGCTCGATCGGCTTCACCAGGCGCGCCGCGAAGCCCGCGTCGAGCGCCCGGCGCTCGTCCTCGTCGGCCGCGAACGCGGTCAGCGCCAGGGCGGGCGTCGACGCGAGCAGCTCGTCTTCGAGGGCGCGGACCCAACCGATCAGGTCGTGGCCGTCGTGTCCGGGCATGCCGATGTCGCTGATCAGCAGGCTCGGTCGATGGGTCTGCACCAGCGCCAATCCGTCGATGGCGCCTGCGGCCTCGAACACCTCCGCGCCGGCACCGCGGAGCATGAACGCGGCCACGTTGCGTCCATCTTCGTCGTCGTCGACCAGGACCAGCCGGGCGCCTTCGAGAAGGAATCCATCCCGGTCCGTCGTGGCGACCAGCGACCGGCGATTCTGCGTGGCTTCCGGCCCCGGGCTGCGTGATCGATCCGGGCTTGCGGCCACCGGCAGGGAGACGATCAGTGTCGTCCCTTGATCCAGGCCGGCACTCCGGGCGCGAACGCTTCCGCCATGTTGCTGAACGAGTTGCTGCACGATCGCCAGGCCGATGCCCAGGCCGCCATGACGGCGGGTCGTGCCACCTTCCTGTTGACGGAATCGCTCGAAGATGTGCGCCAGGAATTGCGGCTCGATGCCCTGTCCGGTGTCGCTCACCGCGAGGTCGATCTCGTCCTCGTCCTGCTTCAGCGAAACGGTCACCTGTCCGCCGGGAGGCGTGAACCGGATCGCGTTGCTCAGGAGGTTGCCGACGATCTGCTCCAGCCGCCCCGGATCGCCGCTGATGGCGGCAACGGTGGTGTCGAGATCGGTCCGCAGCCGCACGCCTTTGTCGCGGGACATCGGCGCTGCGGCCTCGACCGCCGCATTGATGACGGCGGGCAGCTCGACGCGTTGCCACTCGAGTCGCAGGCTTCCGCTCTCGAGCCGGTTCATGTCGAGCAGGTCCTCGATGAGCCGAGTCTGCAGACGCGCATTGCGCGCGATCGCGGCCAGCCCCTTGGACAGGCGATCGTGGTCGCCCGGGTTGCGCTCGAGTACCTGCGCCCACCCCAGGATCGCGCTGAGCGGCGTCCTCAGTTCGTGGGAGACCATCGCGACGAACTCGCTCATCGAGCGGCTCGCGCGGTCTGCCGCCGTCCGCGCGCGGTGGGCCGCTTCGAGGGCCGCCTCGCGGTCCCGCTCCGCCTGCTTGCGGGCGGAGATGTCCTGCGTGAGCTTCAGGAAGCCGAGCAGTTCGTCGCGCGGCCCGCGCAGCGCGGTCAGCACGACCGACGCTTCGAACAACTCGCCGTTCTTGCGGACCCGGGGGCCCTCGCCCTGGTACTCCCCTTCGTCGGCGGCGATCTTCATTTCGCGGCTGGGCTGGCCTTTGCGCTGTTCTTCGTCAGTGAAGAGCTTCGCGAAGGGCATTCCGATCGCCTCCTCGGCGGTGTACCCCTTCATCCGCTGGGCACCTTCATGCCAGGAAGAGATCACGCCGTTCGTGTCGACCGTGAAGATCGCGTAGTCGCGCACGCCCTTGAAGAGGGCCTGGAGTTCCTGGTCCTTCGCGGTCAGCTCGGTCGCTGCGCGGTATCCGGGATCGGTCGAATTGTCGGCAGGCGAGGGGATCGATTCGTCGGCAGGGTCCATGATCGAAAGGGGCAACGCAGTCGTCTGCGTTTCGTGGGCAAGATTCGATCCCGCTCAAGTGGCGTTCAGGCCCGCAAGCACCGCTTCGAGCCGTTGCCAATCGATCGGTTTGCTTAACCAATGGTCGACGAGCGGCAGCACCGGCGCGATCCTCGGGTCCTCGGGCGGGTGCCCGGACATGCCGATCAGCACCACGCTGCGTCCCAGGTAGGTTCGCAGCGTTTGCGCAAGCGCATGGCCGTCCATGATCGGCATGTCCACGTCGAAGACCACGCAGCGCGGCTTCGCGGTGTGGATCATCGAAAGCGCCAACTCACCGTTGTAGGCCACCTGGACATCGAAGCCGAAGTCGTCGATGAGTTCCGCGAGCGCTGCGAGGGCGTCCTGGTTGTCATCGACGATCAGGACGCAGGGCTTCTGGCCTGCCGACGCGCCGGAGAGGGCCTGGTTCTTTCTCACTTTTTATTCCTATGAGGCCTGTGGCGTGGGATCTCGACAGCAATTTGCATTCCCGTCGGCCTGCGGCCACGAACGAGCGCTGTCGCTGAAGCGGCACCCCGCTTGCCAACGTGGCCTCATCAACCGCCTTTTGGAACTGCCATGAACAACAGCCCCGAACTCGACAGACCCGATGCCCCCGGCGACGAGGCGGACAACGAACACTTGAAGCGGCCGCACCGCCATTCGTCATCCACGCCGACCGGCGCTGCGGCTGAGCAGGTGGGCACCCACCCGCTCGGCGCGGCCGCAGGAGGGATCGGTGGCGCGGTGGCCGGTGCCGTGGCCGGGATCGCCGCCGGACCGGTTGGAAGCTTGGCCGGCGCCATCGGCGGCGCCGTGGCTGGCGCCGCGGCCGGCTCGGGTGCCATCACCCCTCCGGCGACCGGCCCAGCCGACAAGGCCGGAGAAGACCCGCCCGATTCGAACACTGCATCTCCCGATGCAAAGCGACCCGTGCCCTGAGCCAGGACGACGGATTGCCCACGGCGGACATGAGCTCACACCGCACCGAAAATCCCAAGCTCAGGCAAGGCCTCAAGCCCCTGGACACCGGAGTCGACCCGGCGCCAGGCGACCTGCCGGACGCGGACGTCGACCTGTCGCGACCCGGCGCGTCCTCCGCGCCGGGCATGCCCCATGAGCGCGACGAGACGGTCGGCATGACGGGCGGCATCCCCAACGACGTCGTCGAGCAGGCCAGCGCCGATGTCGAGCGCGGGCTGGTGGACACGAGCCGCGCCGAGGCGACGGACCCGGCTTACCAACGGCAGAAAAGCGACGACGACACGGCCCCGCTCAGGCGGCCTTGAGCTGGTCACCGATCGGCAGCCGCCGCACGCGCTTGCCTGTCGCGGCAAACACGGCGTTCGTGAACGCCGGTGTCGCGCACGCCGTGCCGCGCTCGCCAATGCCGCCCGGCTTGTCGGTGCTCGGCACGATGAACACGTCCACTGCGGCATCTCGTTGATGCGCATCACCCGGAAATCGCTGAAGTTGTTCTGGGCCACGCGGCCCTTGTCGAGCGTGATCTCCTGCCACAGCCCGGCGCCGAGGCCGAAGACGATGCCGCTCTCGATCTGCGCGTTCACGGTGTCGGGGGTCCACCACCTGGCCGCAATCGACGACGCAGACGATGCGGTGCAGGAGGTCGCAGCGGCAACCCGCATGCCCGATGCCGCGGGGCCGGCGGATTCCCACAAACGATCAGGCAATTCGCCAGTCGCAGAATCTCCAGGCGTTGCGTCTACTTGTGCCTGGCACCTGCCTGAAGGAAGAGGTCGCGATGAAGTTCACATCACTGGTCCTGGCCGCCGCGCTTTGTGGTTGCGCCGGAGGCCCCACGAGCGCCGGTCTGGGGGGAATTGCGGGACGAACCCCACTCATCGTCAGTGAAGGCGAGCAACCGATTCAGCCGGGCATGACCAGTTCAGACGTGGTCCAGCGCCTCGGCTTTCCCTACTACCGATTTGGCGTACGCCAGGACAACGCCACGGTCTGGAACTATCGGATGCGATACGGTTCCTGCCTGATCTATCAAGTCAGCATTCTTCCGGACGGCATCGTCAAGGACGCCGGCACGGCTTCCGATCCGGCCTGTGACCGCCCGGAGCGGCGACGGTGGTAGGTGTGAGCACGTTTGCAGCGCTGCCGGCGTCTCCGTGATGGAGCAGCAGCGTCATCAGGACCGCCGAGTCCACCCGTGCGCTGAGCGAGTGGCGCTGATGGGCGGGCAGCACGACCAGCTCGCCGGCTCCGAGACGCCGCACGCCGCCGGGCATCATCACCTCGACGTCGCCTTCGAGGCAGTGGATCGAACACTCGTCGTCCACCTGGTGCTCGGGCCGCTGGCTGCGCGCCGGCAGCACGAGGTGCAACAGTTGCAAGCGGTCGGTCTTCAGCAGGCTGGTGCTGACCGCGTCGCGCAGCGCCCCGCCCAACGGGGCGACGCTGACGACATCCAAGGGGCGGGCGTGTGGTATCGCCATGGCGCTTCTCCTGCCGGTTCTTTGCGGTCTGCAGGCATTTGAAATGCCTGACCTCGGTAACCGACCTGCTGCCGAGACGAATGACGATGATGAGCGAACGACATTTTCCAGTCGATGCAGAACCCGCACCGCCTTCGCATCCGGTGGAGCACCTGCAGATCAGGGCGAACGGGCAACGCTTCTACGTGGCCGCAGCCGGGCCGGTCGACGGTCCGGCAGTCATGCTGCTCCATGGCTTCCCGGAGATGTCGTACGGATGGCGGCATCAGCTGCATGCGCTGGCGGCGGCCGGCTTCCGCGTGTATGCGCCGGACCAACGCGGCTACGGCCATTCCAGCAAGCCGAAAGGCAAGTGTCGACGCCTTGGCTGCCGATGTGACGGCATTGGCGCAGACGCTCGGCTACGACTCGTTCAGCCTGGTCGGCCACGACTGGGGCGGGCTCGTGGCCTGGCACCTCGCCATCCGCCACGCGGCCTGCCTGCAGCGCGTCGCGATCCTGAATGCGCCGCATCCGGCCGCCATGGTCCGACACATCGCCCGCAGCACGCTGCAGGCCGTTCGCAGCGCCTACGTCGGGTTCTTCCAGTTGCCCTGGCTGCCCGAGGCCGCCTTGCGCATGCACGGTCATGCGCTGCTCGGCAAGGCGCTGACGGCGTCGAGCCTGCCCGGTACGTTCAGCGACGAGGAGCTTGCGGTCTATCGCTCGGCCTGGTCGATCGAAGGCGCCCTGACCGGCATGCTGAACTGGTACCGGGCGGCGCTCCTGGCGCCATCAGGCCACAGCGCCAAGGTGCTCATCCCGGTCCGCATCCTGTGGGGAGACAAGGATTCGGCACTCGAATCGCCTTTGGCGGAGTTGTCCGCCGCCCACTGCGCGAACGTCGAAGTCTTTCACCTGCCCGACGCAACGCACTGGCTGCATCACGAGAAAAGCGCGCGGGTGAACGAGCTGCTGATCGAGTTCCTGTCCAGGCCTGCATCGGGCTAGCCGACTCGGATTCTCAAGGGTGCCCTGCCGTTCCGGGCAGCCGCCCGAGCCACAGGGACATCAGTGTCGAGCGGTTGTGCACGTCGAACTTGTCGTAGATGGATTTGACGTGGACGTGCGTGGTGTGAGGGCTTTGCTCCAGCAGCGCAGCGATCTCCTTTTCCGTCTTGCCGTCGAGCAGTTGCAGCAGTACGCGGCGTTCCATGGCGGTCAGCGGTGCGTTCGCGATCAGCAGGCCCTGGCTCAGCAGTTGCTGGCGGTAGAACCACCGAAGGGCGCGCAGCGCCAGGGCGAACGGCTCCTTGTCGCTCGGCTGGAATCTCTCTGCGGCGACGCTTCGGAAGAGGAAGATGTGCACGCGAACGTCGTCGTTGACAGCGCAGCGCATCGACATGCTGTCGGCGTGACCGACGTCCAGATAGTGCCGCCTGTAGTGAGGTCCGTCGAACCACTCGCGCGGCAGCGCTTCGAACAGCAGCCTGACGCGAAACTGCTCCGGTCCGGATACGGCCTGGATCTGAGACAAGTCGACGGCGGGCGACCAGGACGTGCTCACCTGTTCCTGGATCGAGCCCGTGATCGACGTGACCGGCTTGAGAACGCGAACCAGCCGGGGTCGCCAACCGCCCAGCGGATCGCCGACGGCGGGGCTCGGCAGCCGCACGACCTTCGACCAGAGGGCATTGTGTGCGCCGAACATCGAGCACAGCGCCCCGAGCAAGTGCTCGAGGGCGGCATCGGCATCACCTACCGCGAAAGCGGACAGCTCGTCCCACAGCCGGTAGATCGCGTTCGAGTCTGTCGCCGGGGAATTCTTCGCATGGTCGATCTCGAGGGTCAAGTCGGTCACCTGTTTAGGCTATTTCACGGGGCTTCGCGCCTGTCTACCATCGTTGTTCGAAGACTCGTCGGAAGCCTCCACAGGCTTGCACCGCATGGCCCTGGATCAGCCGCTCTCCTGCTTCTTCACGTCCGCAAGCGGGTACTCGGAGGCTTCCCACGCATCGGCCTACGAGTCGCTGTTCGAACTGGTCCGGCGTCAGCCGGTGGGCCATACCTTCGCGGTGAATCCGGAGGACGTCGGCTTGTCCCTTGACCGGTTCCGGGATTTCGCCTTGGCCCTGGCCGCTGCGAACGGATCGACGGGCATGGACGTGATCGGAATCAGCAGGGCGCTCACGTCGACCCCACGCCAATCGGAGAGGTTGATCTGCAAGCGGATTCCCGATTTCGACAGGCCATAGTCCTTCGTCGTTCAGGTCATCGCCTTGTTCGGATTGATCAGGTACTTCGCACCCGTGGCGCGCTGTCCATACACCGCGATCCACTCAGGCTGCAGGGCTTCGGCCAGCGACAACTCGCCGGCGTAGTGGCTGGCGAAGGTCGTCTTGAGTTCGGCAGCGACCCGCTGCTTCAGCGCGAGCGCGGCTTGCGGACCGATCTTCTGCAGAAACGGGAACAGCAACCAGCCTCCCATGCCCCAGGCCATGCCGAAGTTGCGAACGAACTCGGTCGGGCGCGTGTCGAGACCGCCGTAGAGATAGACCTGCTTGTGCGTCGTCGAACCGTAGCGGCTGTACTCCTTGGCGGTCCGGTTCAGCGCCGCCTCCATGCACCCCAGGATCTGGCCCGCCAGCTTGCCGCCGCCCGTGGCGTCGAACGCCAGCGTCGCACCGGTGGCGACGAGGGCCTCGGTGAGGTCCTGCAGGAAGCTGGCGGAGCTGCTGTCGCACACGTGCCGTGCGCCGATCGACCTGAGCACCGCCACCTGATCGGGCTTGCGCACGATGTTCACCAACGCGATGCCGTCCTGCTGGCAGATGCGGTTCAACATCTGGCCGAGGTTGGACGCCGCCGCCGTATGCACCAGCGCGGTGTGACCTTCACGTCGCATCGTCTCGACCATGCCCAGCGCGGTGAGCGGATTGACGAAACAGGAGGCGCCTTCTGCAGGCGTCGCGTCGGGTGGGAGAACCAGGCACTGGTCGGCGGCGAGGACCCGGTACTGCGCATACATCGCGCCCCCGAGCACCGCCACGGTCTTGCCGAGCAGTGCCCGCGCTTGGGCCGACGCGCCCGCTGCCACGACCACGCCGGCGCCTTCGTTGCCCACGGGCAGCGAGGCGTTCAGGCGGCCCGCCATGCTGCCCATCGCCGCTGGGGCGATCGGTGCGGTGACGATGGGTTGCGCCGCGGTTCCAGAGAAGCGTGCCGACCCCATGTCCGCAGCGCCGAACAGGAGGCCGATGTCGGACGGGTTGATCGGCGACGCCTCGATGCGGACCACCACCTCGTTTTCAGCCGGCGGCGACAGCGGGACGGTCTGAAGGGACAGTTCCAGCTCTGCACCGGGTTTGACGAGTGAGCGGAGTTGCAATCCTGCGGCGGGGGCGATGGTGGTCATTCGAGACTCTCCTGGGTCGCGGCGCGAAGGCGGCCGCAGAGCCCGGGATTGTCCGTCGTCTGCAACCCAGGATGTCGACCGATCAGGCGGCGGTCTTGCGTTTCCTGCGGCTCACGAGCGCCAACCCGCCCAGCCCCGCGAGCATGAGGGCGTAGGTGCCCGGCTCCGGAATCGGGGCTGTGGTCAGCACGATCAATTGCGATCGCGGGTTCGGGTCGAAGGGCAGGTTGCTGCCATCCTGGACCTGTTCCGCCACCAGGTAGATCGTGCCGTTCTCGTCGACCGTGACGCCTTCGATCCCGTTGTGCGGCAACACGCTCGAGAGGTCCAGGAAGCTCAGCACCTGGCCCAGGCGATTCACTTCCAGAAGACGTCGCGAGCCCAGGCTCAGGATCAGCAGGTGGTCCGCCGCGGGTGTCCCGGCAAGCGCATCGATCGGCGACAAGGTCTGGATGTCCGACAGCGTCGCGACGCCCAGCGCTGCCGGATCGAACAGCGCGCTCATCGTTGAGGCGCCGCCCGAGCCCGCCGCGAAGCTGAGCGTCCCGGCCAGGACGTCCTGCGGGCTCTGCTGCTTGACGGTGACGAAACTGCCGTTGCGCGGATCGACGCTCAGCCCTTCCAGGCCGTTGTTGCCGACCACGGCATTGCTGATGGACGCGGCGCTGTTCGCGAGTGTCGCGATGCCACCCGACGTGAAGTCGAAGCGATAGGCGTCGTAGAGGCGCTCTTCGGAGACGACCAGCACGCCGCCGCCCAGGTAGGTGAGGCCCTCGGTGTCGTGGTTCGTGCTGGCCGTGCCGGTCCAGTCGAAGGCCATGCTGCCGAGCGTCTGGCCGGTGCGCGAGATCTCGATCACGCCGGTGCCTTCGTCGCCGACGAAGAACAGCGTGCCGCGATCGCGTGCGTAGGTCACCGCCGAGGCTTCTAGGCCGGAGACGGCGCGGACACCGGCCACCGCATCCAGCGAATAGGTCGCGGACACCTGGTAGCGGCTCAGGTCGAGCGATCCGGCCGCGTGGGCCGGGGAGAGGGCCGGCAGCGCCAGGGCGAATGCGGCAGCGCCTGCGAGCGAATGAAGTTTCATGGCGCGTCCGAGTTTCACGATGGGCGCTTGCGCGATGCGAAGGCGACAGCCCCCAGCCCGGCGAGCAGCAACAGGTAGGTGTCGGTTTCGGGAACGGCCGACACGCTCAGCGCGGCCGACCCGGGAGATCCGATCTCCATCGCGTCGCCGGCCGCGACGAACGCGCCGTTCATGCCGGCTGCGCTCAGCAGCGAGAGGCTGACGATGTCGAGCCGTGCGGCGTTGTCGAACGACTGGTACGGCGAGACCCCGTCGGAGGCGCCGAACGAGACGCTGGCGCGCAGCAGCCCGGCGCCGTCGAAGATGGCGACGCCATCGCCACCCGTGCT
Source organism: Pseudomonadota bacterium (assembly GCA_040384825.1). Taxonomy (GTDB): domain Bacteria; phylum Pseudomonadota; class Gammaproteobacteria; order Burkholderiales; family Burkholderiaceae_C; genus LMDS01. The sequence goes on along the minus strand of JAZKIO010000004.1, from coordinate 31,014 downwards.
GAGCCCGACGCCCGGGCCGGTGTAGTTGCCGATCTGCAGCGAGGGCGTGGCGGCGCCGAACCAGGCACCGAGGAAGCCGGCATTCGCAGCCGCACTCTCGATGAAGATGACCGACTCGCCAGCGGCGATCGACGAGATGCCGGTCAGCGCGGCAGCGGTCGCGAAGGACGCCGAGCTGTCGTCCATCCGCCAGCCGGCGATGCTGACCGCCGTCGCGCCGATGTTGGTCAACTCGAACCAGTCGCTCGCGTAAGGCGCGTTGCCGCTCGCCCACGGGGCCACCTCGGTGACACGAACCTGCGCCTGCGCCTGCATCGACACCACCGCCGACAACGAAACCACGGCCGCGATCGCAGCCCTCTTGAGCATCTTCATCTTGACTTCCTTTAGTGCGTCCGACGTGGACCCTCCACCAGCGGGCGAGACTAGCGACGCGAGATGTCGATCGCGTGACAAGGCGCACGGATCGCGGCGCGTGACGGATTGATGAAATTCGCGAGCGAGATCGTTAGCGTGCGGTGTCGCTGCCTGCGAGACGTAACGTCGCTTCGGGGCCGGCGAGCTCCTCGCCAGAATCGATCGCGGATCGACTCCGAGGAAGCAAGACATGTTGGCAACGCTATGCCGCCACATCGCTCACCGTTACGGACGCTGCGTGCGCCTCTACCTGGCCCGATGCCACCCGACCGGCGAGGAGTGGGCCGTCTACCTGCGTCGACATGGCGGCCTGCATTCGATGGGTGACCACTGTTCCATCCAGACGAACGTGACCATCACCGATCCGGCCTACGTGACGCTGGGCGACAACGTGAGGCTGTCGGGCTGCACGCTGTTCGGCCACGACGGCGTCGTCAACATGCTCAACAGGGCCTACGGTCGCAAGATCGACCGGGTCGGCAGGATCTGCATCGGCAACCACGTCTTCATCGGCCACGATTGCATCGTGATGCCGAACGTCACCATCGGCGACTATGTGGTCGTCGCCACCAACTCGGTCGTGACCACGGATCTCGACAGTGGCTTCGTCTACGCGGGATCACCGGCACGGCCGATCGGGCGGGTCGATCGACTGGTCGAGAAATTGCAGCGGGAGAGCGACGCCTACCCCTGGGCGCACATGATCGCCGAACGCCGCGGCAGCTTCGATGCGGCCATGGAACCGGCCCTGAAGCAGATGCGCGTCACGCACTTCTACCCGGTGTGATTCAAGGGGCCGGCACGGCGGTGCGGTGCCCGGCACCCTCATCGCTTCGCAGGCTTCCATCTCATCGAACTCGTCGACTTCGGCATACTGCCTGCGGATGGGACCATCGCAATCGAGTCCGCGCCGACGCGCCTGGTGGTATCGCGCCGGGCGCGCGCTGGTCGTCTCGGTGCTGCTGCTGCTCATCGGGCCGCTGGCGGTGCTGGCGTTCGGCGACGTGGACCTCGAGCGCCAGTGGTACGAGGGCAGCCGGGACAGCGTCGGCCTGGCCCCCGATGCGGCGACGGTGCACGAGGCCATCGTCCAGGTCTACGGCGCGCGCACGGTGCGCTGGCGCGGCGCGTTCGGCATCCACCCGTGGGTCGCCGTCAAGCGCAGCGGGGCGAGCGAGTGGACGACCTACCAGCTGGTGGGCTGGCGCAGCTGGCGCGGCGACGATGGCGTCGTCGAATCAAGCACCGATGCGCCCGACCGTCGCTGGTACGGCGCCGAGCCGATGCTGCTCACGCAGCGTCGCGGGCCTGGAGTCGATGCGCTGATCGATCGCATCGAGGTCGCGGTGCGCAGCTATCCCTGGTCGCGCAGCTACCGGATCTGGCCCGGGCCGAACAGCAACACGTTCGTGGCCTGGATCGCGCGCCAGGTCCCCGAGCTGGGCCTCGACCTGCCCGCCACGGCGATCGGCAAGGACTACCTCGGCCCGACGACGCTGCTGGCCCCCGCGCCGAGCGGCACGGGCTGGCAGGTCTCCGTGTTCGGGTTGCTCGGCGCGACCGTGGCCCGCGCCGAGGGCCTGGAGCTCAGCCTGCTGGGTCTGAACGTCGGCATCGATCTGGACGACCGTCGCCTGCGGCTGCCCGGCGTCGGCTTCTGGCCGGGCGTCACGGACACCACGAACGCGGCCCCGCCGCCGGGGACGACGCCCGCGCCGCCCTGACAGGGCCTGTCAGGTCAGCTGCGAGGCGATCGCTTCGACGAAGTCGTCCAGGTCATCGGGCTTGCGACTCGTGATGACCCCGCGGTCGATCACGGCGGATTCGTCGACGACCGTGCCGCCCGCGTTCGCCAGGTCGGTCCGCAGCGACGGCCAGGACGTGACCTTGCGGCCGCGGACCAGACCCGCGTCGATCAGAAGCCACGGCGCGTGGCACACGGCGGCCACCGGCTTGCCGGCCGCGGCGAAGGCCTTGATGAGTTCGATTGCTGCCGGCTCCAGCCGCAAGGCGTCGGGGTTCATCTGGCCCCCGGGCAGGACCAGGGCGTCGTAGTCCTTGACATCGGCATCCGACAGCGCCAGGTCGACGGCCACCTCCTTGCCCCAATCGGTGTGATTCCATCCCTTGATGGCGCCCGACTTGGGCGAAGCGACATCGACGGTGGCGCCCAGGGCGGCCAGCTTCTGCTTCGGAACCTCGAGTTCGGACTGCTCGAAGCCGTCTGTGGCGAGGATCAGGATGCGACGTGAGGAAAGCTTTTGTGCGGACATGTGCGGGAGCCGGGAGGCGTTTGCATGGACAGGCACCTACCTTAGGCACTGGTCCTGCAAAGCGCTGTCGGACAACACCGAAGATCCGGGCCAGCCGTACAGCTCACTCGTTCCCTGCGTTCGGCTTCGCCGCGTCGCGCATCGCCTGCGCCAGGCCGTGGTTGCCGCGCGCTTCGAGGCCCTGGATCGCACCTTCGCGGTCCGGCGTGCGGTGGTGCTGGTTGAGCTTGCGCTTGCCGTCCAGGCGGGTGAGGCGGATCTCGATGCCGACGATGTTGGCCAGCTGCGCGGCCAGGTAGTCGGCGGGCGCGTCGCCCATCTTCCACGGCACCGGCTGATCGGCTTCGTGTTGGCGCGTCAGGCGGGCAACCACGCCCCGGACGAACTTCTCGTCATCACGGACCTGGATCGTGCCGTGCGCATGCACCACCTCGTAGTTCCAGGTCGGCACGTAGCGATGCGTCTCCTGCTTGCCCGGGTACCAGTTCGGCGAGATGTAGCCCTGCACGCCGCGGAAGACGACGAGGACCTGCGCGCCGTCCTCGATCTCGCGCCAGACCGGGTTGTTGCGCGCGACGTGGGCGATCAGCGTGCCGGGGCCGTCCGGCTCGGCGTCGAGCAGGAACGGCAGGTGCTCGGCCTCCAGGCCGCTGCTGGTGTGGCGCACCAGCATGCCGAGCGAGATCTCGCGGACGATGCGGTGCAGTTCCTCGATCCGGGGCTCGGCGAACTGGCTGGGGACGTACATGGCGGGGCTCGGTCAGTTGGGGTGCCGGAGGCTCCGGCGCGACAACGCCACTGTGCCCCGAATCCGGCTTTGCGAGAATAGCCAGTTCCTGCCCATCTCACTGGACCAGTTCACACCATGCCGACCAACGGGGATCCCAGGCGCGGCCTGAGCCGCGCGCTCTACGAGGAACTGCGCGCCCGCATGGCGGACGGCACCTTCGCCGTCGGCATGGCGCTGCCGTCGACACGCGCGCTGGCCGCGGAGCGGGGCCTGTCCCGGGGGACCGTCTCGCTCGTGTACGAGCAGCTGGCCGCCGACGGCTTCATCGACACCCGACGCGGCGCCGCGAGCCGGGTGGCCGCGGGCGCGGCGCCGAGCCCACCGGCCGCGCCGACCGCGCGTATCGGACGCGGCCGGGTCGGGCGGGCCGCCGCGGGCGGCGAGGGCGGCCGGCTGTCCGCCGTCGCGTGCCGCATCGCCGCCCTCGGCATCGACGATGCCGGCACTCCGCCTGCCGGCGAGATCGACTTCGTCTACGGCCCGCTGGCCGGTGCCGACTTTCCGACGCTCGCCTGGATGAAGGCGCTGCGCGCGGTGGAGCGGCAGCGCAGCCGGCACCTGGCGTACGACGATCCGCGCGGCAGCCTGGCGCTGCGGCGCGCGCTGCAGACGCACCTCAGCCGCACGCGCGGCCTGGCCTGTTCGGTGGACCAGCTGATGATCGTGAACGGCTCGCAGCAGGCACTCGACCTGTGTGCCCGGCTGCTGGTCGATCCGGGCGACGGCGTGGTGGTGGAGAACCCGGGCTACCGGATGGCCCACCACGCCTTCGAGGCCAGCGGCGCCCGGCTCCTGTGCGTCGATGTGGACGCGCACGGCCTGCGGACCGATCGCCTCGCCGCACTGGGCCCGGCGCAGCTGATCTACGTGACGCCCACGCACCAGTTCCCGCTCGGCTCCTTCCTGCCGATCGCGCGGCGCCGGGCGCTGCTCGACTGGGCCGCTGCGCGTCATGCCTGGATCATCGAAGACGACTACGACAGCGAGTACCGCTACGCCGTCCGCCCCGAGGCGACGTTGCAGTCGCTGGACGAGCACGGCCTCGTCATCCATGTGGGCACGTTCTCGAAGACGCTCTCGCCCCAGCTGCGGCTCGGCTACATGGTGCTGCCGCCGCGGCTGGTCGAGACCTTCGCAGCGGCCAGGCGGATCGCGGACCGGCATGGCGCGACGGGCGTGCAGCGTGCGCTGGCGCAACTGCTGGAGGACGGCAGCTACGACCGCCATGTCCGGCGCATCCGCCGGTTGCAGCAGGCGCGGCAGCGCACGCTGGTGGAGGCGCTGACAGCGCGTCTCGGCCGGCGCGTCGAGATCCGCGGTGCGGCCAGCGGGCTGCACCTCGTCGCCTGGTTCCCGGCGCTGCCTTCGAGCGCGGAGCCGGCACTGGTCGAGGCGGCGCGTGCCCATGGCGTCCGCGTCCATCCGATCGGTCCGTTGTTCCACCCGGCGGCGCGCACGCCGCCGCATCGGCGACCAGCCGGGCTGGTGATGGGTTATGCATCGCTCGAGCTCGCCACCATCCGCGAAGGCGTGCGCCGGCTGGCCGCGGGCCTGCGCGAGCTCGATGCCGGCGAGACCGCTCGGCCGAACAGTCGCCGCCGGCACTTGCAGTAGATTCGAGCCCTGCCCGCGACGCCGTCCCGGGCGCATTCCCACCCCTCCATCACCCCGCCATGCAACGCCCCGTGCCCACGCCGTTCGCGATCCCCTTCACCGCGCCGCGAGAGGCCTCGACGTGAGCCGCGCTGCGTCGGGCGGCCGCGGCGCGGGCCACTGGGTGCTGGCGCTCGGGCTGGTCGCCGCGTTCTCGGTGGCGGCCGCCGTCATCGGCCTGGCGCTGCCGGCGCCGCTGGCCGGTTCGCTGGTCGAGGAGGGCGGGCCGGTCGAGAGCTCGACGATCGTGCTGTACCTCGTCGCCGTGGTCGCGCTCGCGTTCCGGCGCGGCTCGATCACGTGGCCGGACAAGGCGGCCCTCGCGGTCGTGCTGCTGGCCTGCGCCGCGCGCGAGGCCGACCTGCACAAGGACCTGTTCGGCATGAGCATCCTGAAGGCGCGGTTCTATACCGACTTCGCGGCGCCGTGGCAGATCGCGGTCGCGCTCGGCGCGCTGTTGCCGGTCGGCGTGGCGGTGTGGTGGCTGCTCGTCGCCCGTCGTCGGGCGTGGTTCGTGCGGCCCGCGCGGTGGACGCCGGCGGTCGCGACCGCCGTCGCGTTCATCGCGGTGCTGGTGCTGAGCAAGGTGCTCGATCGGCTGCCCGACACGCTCATCGGCTGGCACCTCGTGACGTCGCTGTCGGAGCCGGCACGCCTGTTCCTGCAGGCCTGGGAGGAGCTGCTGGAACTCGCGCTGCCGGTGCTGGCGCTGTGCGGCATCGTCCAGGCGGGATCATCCATGTCCGTGGCGCATCAATCAATCTGAATATTGCAATTCCCTTTCGGGGGTATCGCCGTCAGACTGGGTCTCATGAGTTGCCGCTTCGGTGCAACCCCCAGGAGACGTCGTGCACAACGCAGCCAGCCCCCTGGCCGAATGGATCGGCCGCAGCGAGACCGTCGAGGACACCGCCTATCCGACGCCGGCGATAGCGCTCGCCGCCACGCTCGATCACCCGCCGTCGCCCTTTGTCGCGGGCAGCCCGGTTCCGCCCTTGTGGCATTGGCTGTACTTCCTGCCGATGCACCGCCAGTCGGAGATCGGCCCGGACGGACACGCCCGGCGGGGCGGCTTCCTGCCGCCGGTGCCGCTGCCGCGGCGCATGTGGGCCGGCAGCCAGTTCGAGTTCCGCGCGCCGATCCGTATCGGTGATCGGATGGTGCGCACGTCGACGATCGACGACGTGGCCACCAAGGAGGGCCGCACGGGCGCCCTGGTGTTCGTCAAGGTCCGGCACGAACTTCGCACCAACGGCGCTGCCGACCCGGCGCTGGTCGAGTTCCACGACATCGTCTACCGCGAGGCACAACGCCCCGGTGACGTCGCCCCGCCGCCGCAGAAGGCCGAGGCGAACGCGCCCTGGCAGCGGGAGATCGTGTCGGACGACGTGCTGCTGTTCCGCTACTCGGCGCTCACGTTCAACGGCCACCGGATCCACTACGACCGGAAGTACGTGACCGAGGTCGAGGGCTACCCCGGCCTGATCGTGCACGGCCCGCTGATCGCCACCCTGCTGATGGACCTGCTGCGGCGCGAGATGCCGCAGGCCGAGGTGGCGAGCTTCCGCTTCAAGGCCGTCCGGCCGACCTTCGACCCGCATCCGCTGCGCGTCAACGGTGCCCTGCAGCCCGATGGCAAGACCGTGCGCCTGTGGGCGCAGGACCATGAAGGGTGGCTGACGATGGACGCCACCGCCACCCTGCGTTGAAGGAACGACCCGCATGCAACCCCTCAAAGGCCTCACGGTCGTCACCCTCGAACACGCCATCGCCGCGCCGTTTGCGACCCGCCAGCTCGCCGACCTCGGTGCCCGCGTCATCAAGATCGAGCGGCCCGGCGCCGGCGACTTCGCCCGCGCCTACGACGCGCGGGTGCGCGGCCTGGCCTCGCACTTCGTCTGGACCAACCGCTCCAAGGAAAGCCTGACGCTCGACGTCAAGCACCCCGAGGCCGCCAGGCTGCTCCAGCGCCTGGTGCTCGAGAAGGCCGACGTGGTGGTGCAGAACCTCGCCCCCGGCGCCGCCGCGCGGCTCGGCCTCGGCTACGAGGCGCTCGCGGCGAAGAAGCCGGCGATCATCGTCTGCGACATCTCCGGCTACGGCGGCGACGGCCCGTACCGCGACAAGAAGGCCTACGACCTGCTCATCCAGAGCGAGGCCGGCTTCGTTTCGGTGACGGGCACGCCGGACGAGCCGAGCAAGGCCGGCCCGTCGATCGCCGACATCGCCGCGGGCATGTACGCCTACACCAACATCCTGGCGGCGCTGCTGCAGCGCGGCCAGACGGGCAGGGGCCAGCACATCGACATCTCGATGCTCGAGTCGCTGGCCGAGTGGACGAGCTATCCGCTCTACTACGCCTTCGACGGCGCACCGCCACCGCCGCGCACCGGCGCCAGCCACGCGACGATCTACCCCTACGGTCCGTTCCCGACCGGCGGCAACGGCACGGTGATGATGGGCCTGCAGAACGAGCGCGAGTGGCTCAAGTTCTGCGAGCTGGTGCTGCAGCAGCCCGCAGTCGCGACCGACCCGCGCTTCACCGGCAACGCCAACCGCGTCGCCCACCGCGATGCGCTCAAGGCGCTGATCACCGAGGCCTTCGCGTCGCTGACCGCGCCGCAGGTGGTCGAGCGGCTCGAGGCCGCCCAGATCGCCAACGCGCGCGTCAACACGATGCACGAGGTCTGGGCGCATCCGCAGCTGAAGGCGCGCGGCCGCTGGCGCGAGGTCGGGTCGCCGGCCGGCGCGCTGCCGGCGATGCTGCCGCCGGGCACGTGGAACGACGGGCCGCGCATGGACCCGGTGCCCGCGCTCGGCGAACACACCGACGCGCTGCTGGCGGAACTGGGCCTCGACGCGGCGGCGATCCGCGCGCTGCATGAAGCCGGTGCGGTCTGACATGAGCGCTCCCGCCGCGCGCACCTACCTGTTCGTGCCCGGCAACCGGCCCGAGCGCTTCGCCAAGGCACTCGCGAGTGCGGCCGATGTCGTGGTCATGGACCTCGAGGACGCCGTCGGCGCCGATGACAAGTCGAGCGCGCGCGACGCGGTGGCGACCCACCTGGCCGCCATGGCCCCCGAGGCGCGCCGCCGGGTCGTCGTGCGCATCAACGACATCGCGAGCAGCTGGTGCGTGATGGACCTGCGCGCGCTGCTGCAGGCTGGCGCCCACCGCGTGATGCTGCCGAAGGCCGAGACGCCGGCGCAGATCGCTTCGGTGCGCGGTGCGCTGCCCGATGCGGAGGTGCTGGCGTTGATCGAGACCGCGCGCGGCGTCGTGGCAGCCGAGCAGATCGCCGCCGCGGCGGGTGTCTCGCGCCTCGTCTTCGGCACGCTCGATTTCGCGCTCGATCTCGATCTGGACACCGCCACCGGCGACGAGGGCCTGGCCTACGCGGCCGGCCGCATCGCCGTGGCGTCGCGCGCGGCCGGGCTGGCGGCGCCGGTGGCCGGCGTCACGCCGCAGCTCGACGACGAAGCGCGGCTGCTGGCCGACCTGGCGCAGGCGCGTCGCTTCGGCTTCGGCGCGAAGCTGTGCATCCACCCGAAGCAGGTCGACCCGATCCATCGCGCGCTGCAGCCCAGCGCGGCGTCCATCGCGTGGTCCCGGCGCGTGCTGGCCGCCGAAGCCGCCTCGCCCGGCGCGGCCCGGCTCGACGGCCGCATGGTCGACCGGCCAGTCGTGCTGCAGGCCGAACGCATCCTGATGCGCAGCGGCGGCCACTGACTCATACCCCTTTCCAATCCACGGAGACACGCATGGCATCCACCATCATCGACTCGACGATCTTCCAGGGCATCTTCAGCAGCGATGCGATGCGCGAGGTCTGGTCCGACGAGAACCGCACCCGCAAGTACATCGACATCGAACGCGCGCTCGCCAAGGTGCAGGGGCGGCTCGGCCTGATCCCGCAGGAGGCGGCCGACGAGATCATCAGCCACTGCCACCTCGACCAGATCGACATGGCCAAGCTGCGCGCGCAGACCGAGCGCATCGGCTACCCGATCCTCGGCGTCGTCTCGCAGCTCAACGCGCTGTGCCGCGACAAGCTCGGCGAGTACGTGCACTGGGGCGCGACCACGCAGGACATCACCGACACCGCGACCGTGCTGCAGATCCGCGAGGCGCTGGCCCTCGTCGATGCCGACCTGGCCGCGATATCGAAGACGATGGCCGACCTGGCGCGCAAGCACCGGCTCACACCGATGATCGGCCGCAGCAACCTGCAGCAGGCCATCCCCGTGACCTTCGGCTACAAGATGGCCGGGCTGCTCTCGGCGATCGAGCGGCACCGCACGCGGCTGGAGCAGCTGCGTCCGCGCGTGCTGGTGGGCGAGTTCGCCGGCGCGGCCGGCACGCTCGCATCGCTCGCCACCGGCGCGATGGAAACGCAGGCCGGGCTGATGGAAGAACTCGGCCTCGGCCAGCCCGACATCGCCTGGCACACGATCCGCGACAACATCGCCGAGGTCGGCTGCTTCCTCGGCCTCGTCGGCGGCACGCTCGGCAAGTTCAGCATGGACGTGAAGCTGATGATGCAGACCGAGGTCGGCGAGGTCTTCGAGCCGTTCGCGCACGGCCGCGGTTCCAGCAGCACGATGCCGCAGAAGCGCAACCCGATCAGCAGCTGCTACATCCACGCGCAGGTGTCGGTGGTGCGTCAGCATGCCGCCGCGCTGATGGACGCGATGATCGCGGACCACGAGCGCAGCACCGGCCCGTGGGAGATCGAGTGGATCGTGCTGCCCGAGGCGTTCTGCCTGATGGCCGGCGCGCTGAAGCAGACGCGCTTCGTGCTCGACGGGCTGGAGGTCGACGAATCGCAGATGCGCGCCAACATCGACATGACCGGCGGGCTGGTGATGAGCGAGGCCGTGATGATGGGCCTGGGCACCTACATCGGCCGCGAGTATGCGCACGACCTGGTCTACGACATCTGCCGCGTCGCCGTGAAAGAAAAGCGGCCGCTGCTCGATCTGCTGTGCGAGCACCCCGAGATCAACAAGCACCTCGACCGCGCCGCGCTCGCGCGGCTATGCGATCCGGCCAACTACCTCGGCCAGTCGGGCGTGATGGTGGACCGGGTGCTGAGCAAGCTGCGCTAGTCGTTCGATGCATGGCGACGCGTCAGCCCGCCTCTCTGGCGGGTGACGCGGTCGCCTTGCGCCGCTGGCCCTTCATCTCGCTGAAGAACTCGTAGATCTGCAGCGCAGCGGGCGAGAGCGATCGGCCCTTGCGCCGGATCAGGCCGATGCGCCGCGTGATGACCGGCTCGACCAGCGGCACGCTGACGAGCAACGGATGGTCGTCGGCCGGCATCGCCATCGAGGGCACTGCCGCCACACCCAGGCCGGCCTCGACCAGCCCCAGCATCGTCGTCACGTGCTGGGCCTCGAACAGGATCTGCGGGCCGTTGGCCAGGCCCGACAGCGCCTGGTCGAGCAGCAGCCGGTTGCCCGACGACTTGCCGACCGAGATGTAGTCGTACGCCGCCAGTTCCGTCCACGTGACGCGCCGCTTCTTCGCCAGCGGGTGGTCGCGCCTGCAGGCGGCAACGAAGCGCTCCTCGAGCAGGGGCTTGAACTCGATGTCCGGCTCCTGGCTGCCGATGAAGTTGAGGCCGAAGTCGGCCTCGCTGCGCGCCACCGCCGAGAGCACCTCGTTCGCGCTCGCGTCGAAGACCTTGATGCGGATCTTCGGGTAGCGCTCGTGGTAGCGCGAGATCACCTGCGAGAGGTAGTAGTAGACGGTCGACGGCACGCACGCGATCGTCACCTCGCCCATGCGCGTGGCGGCGATGCCACGGATGCCGAGCAGCGTGTTGTCCAGGTCGTCGAGCAGGGTCTGCACCTTGCGGTCGAACTCGCGGCCGACGGCGGTGAGGCTCACGCGCCGCGTCGTGCGATCGAGCAGACGCACCCCGAGCGCCTGCTCCAGCTTCTCGATGCGCCGGCTGAACGCCGGCTGCGAGAGGTGGATCGCCTCCGCCGCCTTGCGGAAGTTGCTGCTCTCGGCCACCGCGCGGAAGGCCTGCAGGTCGTTCAGATCGAAGTTGATGGCCATGGTGTCGGACTCCCGTTGAGTGATCGACAGTGTGCATCAATCGATCCCAATTGAGCAATTCACAGGCAAGTATCCGAACGCGATGATCCGCTTCATGAACAAGAGCCTGCCCTGTGTCCTGATGCGTGCCGGAACATCGCGCGGTCCGTTCTTCCTGCGGGAATGGCTGCCCGAGGACGACGCCACGCGGGACGAGGTGCTGATCGGTGCGGTGGGCGCGTCCGACCCGCTGCAGCTCGACGGCGTGGGCGGCGGCAGCACGCTGAACAGCAAGGTGGCGATCGTCTCCCGCTCCAGCCAGGAAGGCTGCGACCTGGACTACCTGTTCGCGCAGGTCGGCGTCGGCCAGCGCTCGGTCGATACGCGGCCCAACTGCGGCAACATGCTGTCGGGTGTGCTGCCGTTCGCCATCGAGCAGGGGCTGATCGAGCCGACGGAGGGCACGACCACCGCGCGGGTGTTCAACGTCAACACCGGTTCGCGGATCGACGTGACGGTGCGCACGCCGGGCCGGCGCATCACCTACGACGGCGATGCGCGCATCGACGGCGTCGCGGGCACGGCCGCACCGATCCGCCTCGACTTCCTCGACGCCTGGGGTGCGGTGACCGGCAGCGTCTTCCCGACCGGCCGGCGCATCGACCTGATCGACGGCACGCCCGTCACCTGCATCGACGCGGCGATGCCGCTCATGATCGTCAAGGCGTCGGACCTGGGCGTGAGCGGTGCCGAAACGCCGGCGGCGCTGGACGCCGACACCGCGCTGCTCGTGCGGCTCGAGGCGCTGCGGCTCGTCGCCGGCGAGCGCATGGGCCTGGGCGATGTCTCGGCCAGCGTGATCCCGAAGCCGGTGCTCGTCAGCGACGGGTACGGGGACGACAGCATCACCTCGCGCTACTTCACGCCGCGGCGCTGTCACGCGTCCCATGCGGCGACCGGCGCGATCGGCGTGGCCAGCGCGTTCGCGCTGCCGGGCACGGTGGCGAGCAGCCGGCAGCCGGCGAGCGGGCGGCGCGCGATCGTCGTGCTGCACCCGGCAGGGCAGATCGACGTCGAGGTCGAGCTCGAGGGCAGCGGCGCGACCGCCAGCGTCCGGAGTGCCTCGCTGATCCGCACCGCACGAAAGATCTTTCAAGGGGAACTGCATATCCCCGCCTACGTTTTCTCGAGACCCACCCAAGGAGACACCATGAACCTGCAACAACTCATCGCCCCCGCACTCGTTGCAGGGCTCGGCGTCGCCGCCGCACCGGCCGCGCTGGCGGCCTTCCCGACCAAGACGATCACCATCGTCGTCCCGACGGCCGCCGGCGGCGGCAACGACGCGATGGCGCGCACGATCGCCCAGAAGCTCGGGCCGCTGCTGGGCCAGACGATCATCATCGACAACCGCGCCGGCGCGAACGGATCGATCGCCAGCGAGTTCGTGGCCCGCGCCGCGCCGGACGGCCACACGCTGATGCTCGGCTACATCGCGACGCACGGCATGAACCCGGCGTTGCAGAAGCTGAAGTACGACCCGGTGAAGGACTTCGAGCCGATCGGTCTCGTCGGCTACTCGCCGACGCTGATGGTCGCGAACACCGCGGTCGGCGTGAAGGACGTGAAGGACCTCGTCGCCCAGCTCAAGGCCAAGCCGGACCGCTACACCTACGCGTCGGCCGGCAATGGCACGGCACCGCACTTCGCGGCCGAACTCTTCAAGCTGAACGCCGGCGTCGTGATGCTCGGCATCCCGTACAAGGGCGCGGCGCCGGCGGTGAGCGACACGATCGGCGGGCAGACGCAGTTCATGTTCCCGAGCCTGTTCACCGCGTACCCGTTCGTCAAGAACGGCAAGCTGAAGGCCCTGGCCGTGGCCGGTCCCAATCGCGTGGCCAGCCTGCCGGACGTGCCGACGCTCAAGGAGGCCGGCGTCGACGGCGTCGACGTGACGCAGTGGTACGCCATCTTCGCGCCGGCCAAGACGCCGAAGGCGGTGGTGGACCAGCTGAACAAGGCGCTCAACCAGGTCCTCAACGACAAGGAAGTGATCAAGCGCATGGAGGACCACGGCGCCGATGTCTCGACCAGCACGCCCGACGAACTCCGTTCGCTGGTGGCGAGCGAGCTCGTGAAGTGGAAGGCCGTCGTGCTGAAGGCCAAGCTCACCGGCGAATGACCCGGGCGCCCCGGCCTGCAACCCGATCCCACCCGTTCCCATAACAACTCGACTGGAGACACACCATGATCAACCGCCCCTCCACACGCCTGGCCGTCGGCCTGGCCATCACCGCCCTGGGCGCGCTCGCCGGGTCGGCGCGAGCGCAGTCCTCGGTCACGATGTTCGGCATCGCCGACCTCGCGGCGCGCAGCGTGCACAACGAGGGCGCCGCCGCCATGCGTTCGCTCGTCAGCGGCAGCAACTCGACCAGCCGCATCGGCTTTCGCGGCGTCGAGGACCTGGGCGACGGGCTCAGCGCCGGCTTCCATCTCGAATCGGGCATGTTGCTGGACACCGGCACCAACGTGGGCGGCACCCAGTTCTTCGATCGGCGCGCGACCTTGAGCCTGGCCAGCCGGACGCTCGGGGAATTGCGGGCCGGCCGCGACTTCGTCCCGTCGTATGTCGGCTGGTCGCGCTTCGATCCGTTCAGCTACGTCGGCGTGGCCGGTTCCAACAACCTCATCAGTGCAGGCCGGACCGGGCCGATCCGGTCCGCCTTCGGCACCGCGGCCAACACCACGGTCCGGTCCAGCAACGCGATCCAGTACCTCCTGCCGGCGAACCGCGCCGGCATCGAAGGCGGGCTGATGGTGGCAGCCGGCGAGGGAGCCGTGGCGGCGAGCGGCACGCACAAGGTCATGGGCGCGCGGCTCGGCTATGCGTCCAAAGCGGTCGTCGTCAGCGCTGCGCTGACGCAGACGGAGAACAGCGCGACCGTCGCCGCCAAGTTCAAGGACGCGTCGATCGGCGCCTCCTACGACTTCGGCGTCGTCAAGGTCAGCGGTGCGTGGCGCCGCTTCAGCCTGGGCGGCCCGCGCCAGACCAACATGCTGCTGGGGGCGGTGGTGCCGATCGGTCTCGGCGAGCTGAAGCTGTCCTACCTCGAGGCGGACTTCGAGGGCCGCGTCGGCACGACGAACATCGGCCCGGCCGACGCCCGGCAGCTCGGGCTCGGCTACGTCTACCACCTGTCCAAGCGCACGGCGCTGTATGCGACCGCGTCGCGCATCGACAACCAGGGCGCGGCCAACTTCTCGGTGCCCGGCGGATCGGCCGCGCCGCGGGCAGGCGGCACGTCGAGTGGCTACGAGGCGGGCCTGCGGCACGGCTTCTGATGACGATCGCCGAGGGCGATCGCGCGCCGTCCTGCGCGCTGGACTAACGGCGGGCGGTGTCAATCGACAGGCGCAGGCCGTCGCCGGTCGTCCCGACCGGCCCGGTCTCGCCCTGCAGATCGCCCGCCTGCGGCGTCGCGCTGCCGGAGCGCGAGATGCGGGCGCCGACGATCACGCGCGACGCCCCGGACAGCCGGGCCTGCGGTGACATCGCCAGGCTGTCGTCGAGCGTGAACTCGAACGGCAGATCGGCCACGGTGATGCGCTGGACGGCGAGCGGCATGCGCGGGCCCTCGGCGGCGCGCGCGAACACGAAGACGGTGTCGGTCGGTGCGACCTGCGCGGCGAGTTCCGGCGCGAGCGACACGCGCCCGGTGAGGCGCGCGGTCGGCGTGGTGGCTGCGGTCGTGGCTGTCGCCACGGCCGGCGACGCGGGCGCCGCCGCGCCGGCGCCCGTCTCCTGCGCCACGGCGGCGAGGCTGCGATCCAGCCCGGCCGCGAACGCGCCGTCGGCCGGTGCGCGTGCGCGCGCCTGCTGCCAGTAGGCCTGCGCGCCGGCCAGGTCGCGGCGTTCGTATGCGGCGCTGCCGGCGAGTGCGAGTGCCTTGAGGTTGTTCGGGTCGAGGCGCAGCGCCTCGGCGATCAGCCGCTCCGGCTCGCCGGCGGTGCGCTGGCCCTGCAGCACCGCGAGCACGTCGGCGCGGTCCGCGAGCAGTTGCGCGTCGCGTGGCGCCAGCGCGATCGCACGGCCGTACGCGCGCTCGGCGTCGGCGAAGCGCTGCAGGCCGGCATACGAGCGTGCCAGCATGGTCCAGCCCTGCAGGTCGGAGGCCGGGTCGGCCGACGGCGTCTCGAGGCGCTGCGCCAGGCTCGCGAGCATGGCCTGCACCGCCTCGGGCGCGACCTCGGGCTCGGGCGTTCCCGCCGGTCCGGCGAGCCGCGCCGCGGCGGGCTGCACATCCAGACCGGCCGGCCGGCCGATGACGGCGTACAGCGCGATCGCGAACAGCGGCACCGCCAGCGTCACGGCCCACAGCGTGCGCGGCGAGCGGCTCGCGTCGACCGCGGTCTCCGGCGCGGCGGATTCGTCGAGCACGCGGCGCTGCAGTTCGCGGCGGGCCTCGCGTTGCTGCTGCTCGTCGCCGACAGCGCCCACGGGCTCGCGGTCGAGCGCCGCGAGCTGCTCGCGCAGGACATCGAGGTGGGCGGAGCGCGCACCGCCGTCCGGCACCGGCCGGCGCCATGCCGGCCGCAGCAGCACGCCGGCCAGCACGACGAGGCCGACGACGCCGATCGCGAAGGCGGTCATGGCCGCGCCGCTCCAGGGCCGAGCAGTTCGGCCAGGCGGCGCGTCTCGGTGTCGCTGAGTTCGTCAGGCCGCGCATCGCTGCGGCGGCGCCGGATGTTCATCGCCAGCACGAACGCGGCCAGCACCAGCAGCGCGAACGGCCCGATCCACAACAGCGCGGTCGTCGGGTTGAACGCGGGCCGGTAGCGCACGAACTCGCCGTAGCGCTGCACCATGAAATCGAGAATCTGCGCCTCGGATTCGCCCTGCTGCAGCCGCGCGCGGATCTGCCGCCGCAGGTCGACGGCGAGCTCGGCCTGCGACGCGGCGATGGTCTCGTTCTGGCACACCAGGCAACGCAACTCTTCGGCGACGCGCAGCACGCGCGCCTCGAGCGCCGGGTCGGCGGCGAGCGGCGCGGCCTCGTTGGCATGCACGCCAAGGGGTGCGGCGAGCAGCAGCACGATCAACGCGAGACAGCGCAGCAGATAGCTCACGAGTTGAGCCTCGCCACGAGCGGCACGATCTCGTCGCGCACGATCTTCGCCGTCACCGGGCCGACGAACTTGCGGCGGACCACGCCGGCCTTGTCGATCACGAAGGTCTCGGGCACGCCGTAGACGCCGTAGTCGATGCCGACCCGCCCGTCGGTGTCCGCCAGCGAGGCCACGTACGGGTTGCCGAAGCGCGCCAGCCAGCCGAGCGCGTCGGCCCGCTGGTCCTTGTAGTTCAGGCCGTAGATCGGCACCAGCTTGAGTTGGGCCATCTCGACCATCGTGGCGTGCTCGTCGCGGCAGGCCGCGCACCACGAGGCCCAGACGTTGAGCACCCAGACCTGGCCGCGCAGGTCGCGTGTCGAGACCGCCTCGCCGGGCGCGCCCAGCGTCGGCAGCGCGAACGCGGGCGCCGGCCTGCCGACCAGCGGCGAGGGCAGTTCGCGCGGCTTCAGCGTCAGGCCGACCGCCAGGAACGCCAGCAGCACAACGAAGATGCCGAGCGGCACGTAGTAGCGCTTCATCGCGCGCCCTTCAGCGCCAAAGCCGGGCGGCCGGGCGCGGCACCGGCGGTCGGTGCGGCCGGCACCGCGGCCGGGTGGCGCACCGCGCGGTAGCGCCGGTCCGCCACCGCGAGCAAGCCGCCGAGCGCCATCAGCAGGCAGCCGCCCCAGATCCAGCCGACGAAGGGCTTGTAGTAGACGCGCATGCCCCAGGCGTCGGCGCCGACCGAATCGCCGAGCGCGACATACAGGTCGCGCGTGAGGCCGCGGTCGATGGCGGTCTCGGTCATCGGCGAGCGGCTGACGGTGTAGACGCGGCGCTCGGGCGCGAGCGTGCCGATCGGCCGGCCGTCCTCGGTGACGGCCAGCGTCGCGCGCAGGGCCAGGTAGTTCGGGCCGCGGTGCTCGCTCAGCCCCTCGAGCGTGAAGGCGTAAGGCGCGATCTTCACCGTGTCGCCGGGCGCCATGCGCACGTCCTTCTCCACAGCGAAGCCGCCGACCACGGTGACGCCGACGACGAACACCGCCATGCCGGCGTGCGCCAGCAGCATGCCGTAGTAGCTGCCCGGCTGCGCGCGCAGCTTGGCCGACCACGACGCAGCCGGGTGCCCGCGCAGGCGCGTCACGAGGTTGAGCAGCGTGGTGCTGGCGATCCACGCGGCGAGCAGCGCGCCGAAGCCCAGCATCGGCGTCCACTGCGCGCGCTGCGTCGGCGGCAGCAGCAGCAGCGCGAGCAGCGCGGTCGCAAGGCTCACGCCGGCGGCCCAGCGCAGCTGCAGCGCGAGCTCGATCGCGCCGGCGCGACGCCAGCGCGCGAGCGGGCCCACGCCCATCAGGAACAGGGCCGGCGCCATCAGCGGCACGAACACCGCGTTGAAGTACGGCGGGCCGACCGAGAGCTTGCCCAGGCCGAGCGCGTCGATCACCAGCGGGTACAGCGTGCCCAGCATCACCGAGGCGCAGGCCACCAGCAGCAGCACGTTGTTGGCCAGCAGCATCGACTCGCGCGAAACCAGCTCGAAGCGCCCGCCCGCGTCGACCCGCGGCGCGCGCCACGCGAACAGCAGCAGCGAGCCGCCGATCACCAGCGCCAGGAAGCCGAGGATGAACACGCCGCGGGTCGGATCGCTCGCGAACGCGTGCACCGAGGTCAGCACGCCGGAGCGCACGATGAAGGTACCGAGCAGCGACAGCGAGAACGTGACGATCGCGAGCAGCGCGGTCCACATCCGGAACGCGCCGCGCTTCTCGGTCACGGCGAGTGAGTGCATCAGCGCGGTGCCGGCCAGCCACGGCATCAGCGAGGCGTTCTCGACCGGGTCCCAGAACCACCAGCCGCCCCAGCCCAGCTCGTAGTAGGCCCAGAAGCTGCCGAGCGCGATGCCGCAGGTGAGGAAGCACCACGCGACCGTGGTCCACGGGCGCGACCAGCGCGCCCACGCCGCGTCGAGCCGGCCCGAGAGCAGCGCCGCGATCGCGAACGCGAACGCGACGACGAAGCCGACGTAGCCCATGTAGAGCATCGGCGGGTGGATGATCATGCCGGGGTCCTGCAGCAGCGGCGTCAGGTCCTGCCCGTCGGGCGCGGCCGGCAGCAGGCGCTCGAAGGGGTTGGAGGTGAGCAGCGTGAACAGCAGGAAGCCGGTGCTGACCAGCCCCATCACGCCCAGGATGCGCGCGACGGTGCGGTCGTCGAGCTGCCGCGAGAAGACCGTGACCGCGACCGTCCAGCCCGCCAGGATCAGCACCCACAGCAGGATCGAGCCCTCGTGCCCGCCCCACACGGCGGTGAGGCGGTAGACCAGCGGCAGCGCCGAGTTGGAGTGCTGCGCCACGTACAGCACCGAGAAGTCGTTGGCGACGAACGCGTTCGACAGCGCCGCGTACGCCAGCGCGATGAACACGAACTGCGCGCGCGCCGCCGGCCGCGCCAGCGCGATCAGCGTGCCGTTGCCGCGCGCCGCGCCGACCAGCGGCAGGACGCCCTGCACCAGCGCGAACGCGAGCGCGATGATCAGTGCGAAGTGGCCCAGTTCGGGGATCATGGCGTCGTCCGCGCGTTCGCTTGCGCATCCGCCAGCGCCTGCGCCGCCTCCGGCGGCATGTAGTTCTCGTCGTGCTTGGCGAGCACCTGGTCGGCGCGGAACACGCCGTCGGCGCCGAGCCGGCCCTGCGCGACCACGCCCTTGCCCTCGGTGAACAGGTCGGGCAGCAGGCCGGTGTACGCGACGGGGATCTTGCGCGCGGTGTCGGTGACGACGAAGTGCACCGTCAGCGTGTCCGGCACGCGCCGGATGCTGCCGGTCTCGACCAGCCCGCCGAGCCGGAACGGCCGGCCGCGCGGCGCCTCGTCGGCCGCGATCTGCGACGGGCTGAAGAAGAACACCAGGTTGCTGCTGAAGGCGTTCAGCACCAGCGCGCAGGCGATGCCCAGCGCCGCGAGACCGCAGACGATTGCCAGGCCGCGCCGCGCGCGCGGCTTCATGCGGTGCCCTCGCGGTAGTCGGCGGGCACGCGGTCGGCGGCGGCCTCGTCGCGCAGCGCGCGGCGGCGTGCGCGCAACGAGACCATCTCGCCCAGCATCACGATCGCCGTGACGCCGAACGAGCCCCACACGTAGAGGCCGTAGCCGCCCATCGCCAGGAACTCACTCACGCTAGCCCAGTTCATGCCATCTCCCCGACCGCCTGCCGCGCCCATGCGGCGTGCGGCTCGCGCTCCAGCATCAACACGCGCACGCGCGCCAGCGACACCGCGATGCAGTAGGCCCAGAAGCCGAGCGCCATCACCAGCATGCCGAGCAGCATCGGCGTGGCCATGCTCGGCGCCTTGGCGAGGCTCACCGACGCGCCCTGGTGCAGCGTGTTCCACCACTTGACCGAGAAGTAGATGATCGGCACGTTGACCACGCCGACGAGCGCCAGCAGCCCGGCGGCGCGGTCGGCGCGGCGCGGGTCCTCGATCGCGGCGTGCAGCGACAGCACGCCGACGTACAGGAACAGCAGGATCAGCTCGGACGTGAGCCGCGCGTCCCAGACCCACCAGGTGCCCCAGGTCGGCTGGCCCCACAGCGCGCCGGTCCACAGCGCGATGAAGGTCATCAGCGCGCCGGTCGGCGCCAGCGCGTTCGCCAGCATGAAGGCGAGCCGCGCGTTGAAGGCCAGGCCGATCGCGGCCCAGAACGCCATCGCCACATAGACCACCATCGACATCCACGCCGCCGGCACGTGGACGAAGATGATGCGGTAGGCCTCGCCCTGCTGGTGGTCGGTCGGCGCGACCAGCAGGCCGATCGCCAGGCCGGCGGCCACCAGCACCGCCGCGAGCGCGCCCACCCACGGCACGGCGATGCCGGCCAGGCGATGGAAGCGCGCCGGTGCGGCGAAACGGAACCAGTTGGTGCGGGTCGGGTTCATGCGGTGGGTCGCTCCGGCCGTCAGTCGATCGAGATGCGCAGGGCGGCGGCGGCGGCCAGCGGCGCCAGCACCAGCGCGAGCGCCAGCATCGCGCCGATCAGGGACAGGTGCGCGCCCGCGCCCAGCCCCGCCTCGCTGGCGCCGACCGCGCCCGCGCCGAACACCAGCACCGGCACGACCAGCGGCAGCACCAGCAGCGAGAGCAGCACGCCGGCGCCGCGCACGCCGACCACCAGCGCCGCGCCGATGCCGCCGATCAGGCTCAGGAGCGGCGTGCCGAGCAGGAGCGACGTGGCGAGCACCGCGGTCGCGCTGCCCGACAGGTCGAACTGCAGCGCGAGCAGCGGCGAGGCGAGTGCCAGCAGCAGGCCCGAGGTGAGCCAGTGCGCCGCCATCTTGGCGAGCACCAGCAGCGGCAGCGGCGTGGAGGAGAGCAGCAGCTGTTCGAGCGTGCCGTCCTGGTGGTCGTCGGCGAACAGCCGCGCGAGCGAGAGCATCGACGCCAGCAGCGCCGCGACCCAGACCACGCCGGGCGCCATCGTCCGCAGCAGGGCCGGATCGGCGCCGACGCCGAGCGGGAACAGGCTGACGACGATCGCGAAGAAGACCAGCGCCGCGACCGCGTCGGTGCGCCGGCGCAGCACGCCGCGCAGGTCGCGCAGGAACACGCAGCGCATGCCGTGCCAGAGGCCGGGCGCGGCGGCCGGCGTCGGCAGGGCCAGCACGACGGCACTCACCGCGCCATTCCCATCACGCGGCCGGGCGGCGCGTTCGCCTCGGGGGCGGCCCCCGGCGGTTGCAGCGTGATCGCGACCTGCGGCTGCGCGGCGTCCCAGGCGCGGCCCTGGTGGCTCGTCATCACGACCACGCCGCCGCGCGACAGCTGCGCGGCGATCAGGCCCTGCAGCCACGTGGTGGCGGTCTCGTCGAGCGCATTGAACGGCTCGTCCAGCACCCACAGGGCCGCGGCGGTGCTCAGGGCCAGCCGAGCGAGCGCGACGCGCTTGCGCTGGCCCTGCGAGAGCACGCGCGCGGGCAGCCGCAACTGCTGGCGCAATCCGGCCTGGGCCAGCGCGCCGGCGGCCGCGGCTTCGGTGCAGGCGAGCCCCGCAAGCCCGCCGCTGGCCAGCAGGTTCTCGAGTGCCGAGAGATCGTCCTTCAGCGCCGGCGCGTGGCCGAGGTAGACGAGTTGCAGGTTGAATTCCTCGCGCAGCCGCGCGATCGGCCGGCCCTGCCACAGCACCTCGCCGCTGTCGGGCGACGCCAGCCCGCAGACCATGCGCAGCAGGCTGGTCTTGCCGGCGCCGTTCTCGCCCTGCACGCGCAGCATCTGCCCGACCTTGACCGTGGCCGAGAGGTCGCTGAACAGCACCCGCGGGCCGCGAACGCAGCGCAGGTCGCGCAGTTCGAGCGCGACGCTCACGCCAGCGCTCCGTTCGACGAGCAAGAGTTCAAGGGCATCCGGGATTGCCTGTGGTCATCCGATGTTGTCAATTTACGCTGACACTCTTACGATGGCAATATGTTTACACCCGAAGTCGCCGTGGGCTCTCCGGCGCCCGTCCTGAAGGACCGGCCGCACGCGATCGTCATCGGCAGCGGCTTCGGCGGGTTGGCGGCTGCGGTGCGGCTCGGCGCGCGCGGCTACCGCGTCACCGTGCTCGAGAAGCTCGATGCGCCCGGCGGCCGCGCGTACGTGCACCGGCAGGACGGCTTCACCTTCGACGCCGGCCCGACCGTCATCACCGCGCCGTTCATGTTCGAGGAGCTGTGGGCGCTGTGCGGGCGCCGCATGGCGGACGACATCGACCTGCGCCCCGTCGCGCCCTACTACCGCATCCGCTTCGACGACGGCGAGTGCTTCGACTACAGCGGCGACGCGGTCGCGATGCGCGCCGAGGTGGCGCGCTTCGCGCCCGGCGACGTGGCCGGCTACGAACGCTTCCTCAAGGCCAGCGAGGCGATCTTCAAGGTCGGCTTCGAGCAGCTCGGCGATCAGCCGTTCGACTCGTGGACCGACATGGCGAAGGTGCTCCCCGCGCTGCTGAAGCTGGAGGGCTACCGCACCGTCTGGACGCTGGCCTGCAAGCACGTGAAGGACGCGCGGCTGCGCGTGGTGCTCACCTTCCAGTCGCTGCTGGTCGGCGGCAACCCGTTCTCGACCACCTCGGTCTACTGCCTGATCGCGTTCCTCGAGCGGCGCTGGGGCGTGCACTTCCCGATGGGCGGCACCGGCAGCCTCGTCAGGGGGCTGGTGAGCCTGATCGAAGGGCAAGGCGGCGCGGTGCGCTGCAACCGCGGCGTCGCGCAGATCACGGTCGCGAACGGCGCCGCGAGCGGCGTGCGGCTGGAGAACGGCGAGACGATCGCCGCCGACGTGGTCGTCTCGAACGCCGATTCGGCCTGGACCTACCGCCACCTCGTGCCGGCCGAGCACCGCCACCGCTGGACCGATGCGCGCATCGAGAAGGCGCGCTACTCGATGAGCCTGTTCGTCTGGTACTTCGGCACCAGGCGGCAGTACCCCGAGGTGGCGCACCACACCATCGCGCTCGGCCCGCGCTACCGCGAGTTGCTGACCGACATCTTCGACCGCAAGCTGCTCGCCGACGACTTCAGCCTCTACCTGCACCGCCCGACCGCCACCGACCCGTCGCTCGCGCCGGCCGGCTGCGATGCGTTCTACGTGCTCTCGCCGGTGCCGCACCTGCAGAGCGGCACCGACTGGGCCGCGCATGCCGAGCCCTATCGGCTGGCGATCCAGCAACGCCTGCAGGCCACGCTGCTGCCGGGCCTGGCGGACGAGATCGTCAGCTCGCGCCTGCTCACGCCGCAAGACTTTCAGGACCGGCTGTCCTCGTTCCGCGGTGCGGCGTTCTCGCTGGAGCCGGTGCTCACGCAGAGCGCCTGGTTCCGCCCCCACAACCGCAGCGAGGAGCTCGATCGCCTCTACCTCGTCGGCGCCGGCACGCACCCCGGTGCCGGATTGCCCGGCGTGCTCTCTTCGGCCCGCGTACTCGATTCGGTGGTACCCCATGCAGACCAGCTTGCCGCTTCAACTCACTCCACGCGCGACGGTGTTCGGATCGCGCCCGCCTGAGCTCGCGGCCGACGCGCGTGCCGATCTCGCGGCATGCCGCGCGGCGCTGCGCAACGGCTCGAAGACCTTTCTCGCCGCGTCGTTCCTGCTGCCGCGCGGCGTGCACGAGCCGGCGTCGGCGCTGTACGCGTTCTGCCGGCTGGCCGACGACGCGGTCGACGCCGGCGGGCGCGGCGACGCCGTGCTGCGCCTGCGCGAGCGGCTGCGCGCCGCCTATGCCGGCACGCCGCAGGACGACCCGGCCGACCGCGCGCTCGCGCTGGTCGTCGCCCGCCACCAGATCCCGGCGGCGCTGTTCGACGCGCTGCTGGAAGGCTTCGAGTGGGACCTGCAGGGCCGCCGTTACGAGACGATCGACGCGCTGCACGACTACGCCGCGCGCGTGGCCGGCACGGTCGGCGCGATGATGGCGCTGCTGATGGGCGTGCGTTCGCCCGAGGGTCTGGCGCGCGCCTGCGATCTGGGCGTGGCGATGCAGCTCTCGAACATCGCGCGCGACGTGGGCGAGGACGCCCGGCTCGGGCGCCTGTACCTGCCGCGCGCCTGGATGGCCGAGGCCGGCCTGGACCCCGACGCGTGGCTCGCGTCGCCCGTGTTCAGCCCGGCGCTGGCGGGCGTGGTGCGGCGCGTGCTCGACGCGGCCGAGGTGCTGTACGCGCGGGTCGACGGCGGCGTCGCGCGCCTGCCGCTGGCCTGCCGGCCGGGCATCAACGCGGCGCGGTTCATGTACGCCGAGATCGGCCGCGAGGTCGCGCGGCGCGGGCTCGATTCGGTGAGCGGGCGTGCCCGCGTCTCGGCGGCGCGCAAGGGCTGTCTGCTGCTGCGCGCCGCCCTGCAACTCGCGCCCTCGGCCGCGGCTGCGGCACTGCCGCCGCTGCGCGCCAACCGGTTCCTCGTCGATGCCGCGGTGGCCGCCGCAGCGCCGGCTGAAACGCCGCCGCGCCGCAGCGTCGTCGACCGCGTGGTGTGGACGTTCGAACTGTTCGCGCGCCTGGAGCAGCGCGATCGGCTGCGCGCCTCGGGCCGACCCGTCGGGCCCGACCTCGCGACATGAGCCCGTCGATGATCATCGCGGCGGAGATGACGCTGGTACTCGGCGTCGTGCTCGGGCTCGCGGTCTGGGAGCTGTGGCAGCTCAAGCGCGACCGGGACCGCCGCAAGCCGCCGGCCGAGCCGCCGCGCGACGAACCCTGAGCGCCGCCGCCGCGCTTAGCCCGCGCGGCGCGGCATCCTGAACGGCAGCATCGCCTGCACCCACGGGCTCACGAAGCGCGGCAGCGACAGGCTCTCGTGCATCGCGGTCACGCGCTCGCCCAGCCACTGCGCGTCGAGCAGCGAGCGGGCGTAGAAGGGCGCGTCGGTCAACGTCCGCCTCACCCGCATCCTGCTGCCCGCATCGGTGCGACCGCCGCGCGCGATGCCCCAGCGCGAGGCCGGCAGCGCGGCCGCCGGCGGCGCGTCGATGGCCGCGACCGCACCGGTGCGCGCATCGAAGCGCAACCCGAACTGCAGCGGCGCGAGGCCCACGCGCTCGACGTCGTACAGCACCACGCTGTCGCCGCCGGCAAGCTGCGCGCGCGACCAGTCCCAGCGCGTGAACGAACGCTCCAGCGGCGTGTCGCCGTGGTTCGCGTCGAGGTAGCCGGGGCCCGACCAGCGCAGCCCGCCGAGCGCCACGTCGACCCGCGCCGCCGGTGCGATCGGGCACCAGCGGTGGCCCGGCGCGAGCGTCACCGGGTGGTCGAAGCGCCGCGGCACCTGCACGGTGACCGTGCCGCGCAAGCGTGCGGGCCACGGCACGGTGATCTCGTCGAGCTCGATCCGCAGCGCATCGCCCGTCCAATGCAGCGCGCTCGGGCCGATCTGCAGGTGGCCGGCGTCGCGCGAGACGCACGCGCGGCCGCGCTCGGTCATCGCCCAGCGCGCGCCGCCGCGGCCGTAGAGCGCGACGTTGATCGCGCAGTGGTCGAGCGGATCGGCCGCGCGGCCGCCGCGCCGCGCCTGCGCGTAGTACGGCGAGAACACGCTGCCGATGAACGCGATGATCGTCAGGCCGTGGGCGCCGTCGTCGCTCAGCGCGTCGAGGTACCACCAGGCGTAGCCGTTGGCGTCGACGTGGAGGTCGAATGGGGGTGCGAGCGCGGGTGCGAGCGGCGAGGCGCCCGCGATCCCAGTTGCGCCAGCACGCTCGCCGCCGCCTGCCGGCCCGAGAGCGCCGCCATCGGCACGCCCGGCCCCGGGTGCACCGAGCCGCCCGCCAGGAACAGGCCCGGCAGCGCGCTGCGCGCCCCCGGCCGGCGGAACGACGCCGCCCAGCCGTGCGAGGCCTGACCATACAGCGCCCCGCCGGTCGCCGGGAACAGCTGCTCGAACTGCTGCGGCGTCGTCCGCTGCGTGTGCTCGGGGTTGCGCATCACGCGCAGGCCGCAGCGTGCCAGGGTCTGGAAGGTCTGTGCTTCGCATCGGGCCAACTCCTCGGGGGTGAACGGTCGCCCATCGCCGGTGGCGGGGGCGTTGACGATCAGCAGCAGGCGCTCGGCCGCCGTGCGGGCGTCGGCGTCGATGGTGCCGCCGTCGTCGGTGCCGCTGTCGTCGGTGCCGCCGCGGTCCTGCGAGCAGACGTAGACGGTCGGCGCGGTCGGCAGCCGGCCGTGGCTGAAGATGTCGTCGAACTCGCGCTTCGGGTCGTCGGCGAAGAACACCGTGTGGCGCGACAGCGGAAAGCCGCGCGTCTCGGCCAGCAGGTTCAGCGTCAGCGCCGAGAGCGAGCGCCGCGCCGGATCGGCCGGCGCGCAGGCGCCGCGCGCGTCGCCGCCGAGCAGCCCGGTCGGGAGCGCCGCGGCGTCCCCGTTGAACACGACCGCATCGGCGACGATCGTCTCGCCGCTCGCCAGCCGCACGCCGCAGGCCGCGCCGCCGCGCACCACGATCTCGTCGACCGCGGCGTCGAAGTGCAGCGTCGCGCCGCGCCGGCGCGCCAGCGTCGCGAGCGTCCGGGCGATGCGGTGCATGCCGCCCTCGACCAGCCACACACCCTGCTGCTCGACGTGCGCGACCAGCATCAGCGTGGCCGGCGCGAGGTACGGCGACGAGCCGCAGTAGGTCGCGTACCGACCGAACAGCTGGCGCAGGCGCGGGTCCGCGAAATGGCGCGCCAGCTCCGAGGCGAGCGTCGCGAACGGCGAGATGCGCAGCAACCCCGGCAGCCCGCGAAGCCCGGCGCGCGCCGCGAGCGAGAGCGGGTTCGGCCGCGCGCCGCGCAGGAACGGCGTCTCCAGCGTGCGGTAGATGGCCCGCGCGCGTTCGCAGAAGGCAAGGTAGCCGCGCTGCTCCGTCGCGCCGGCGAAGCGGCCGATCGCGTCGGCCGAGCGGGCGATGTCGGCAAACAGGTCCAGGCGCTGGTCGCCGCGCCACGCATGCCGGGCCAGCACGCTCACCGGTTCCAGCCGCAGATGGTCGGCGAGCTGCAGGCCGATCGAATCGAACAGTTCCTCGAACACCCAGCGCATCGTGAAGACGGTGGGGCCGGCGTCCATCGCCGCACCGCCGGGCGCCAGCTCGCGCATCTTGCCGCCCGGCCCGGCCTCGCGTTCGAACAGCTGCACGTCGACGCCGCGCGAGGCCAGCTCGAGCGCGGTCACGAGCCCGCCGACGCCGGCCCCGATCACCACCACGCGCTGCGCGCTCATGGGCGACGCTCCGGTGAAGTGTCAGGTTGACGCGTCAAATGCATGTGTCTATGCTACGTGACACTCGACGGCGACGCGAGCCCGTTACACCCACCCTCAGCTGCCACGCCGGCAACGGCGGTCTCCCATGAAGCCCATGACGCGCATCGAACAGGCCCTGGCGACCGCCATCGCATCCGGCGAGACCGCCGAGTGCCCCCCCAAGCTGGCCGGGGCGATCCGGCATGCCGTGTTCCCGGGCGGCGCCCGCATCCGGCCGCAGTTGTGCCTCGCGGTGGCGCAGGCCTGCGGCGACGACGATCCGGCGCTGTCGGAAGCGGCGGCCTCGGCGATCGAGCTGCTGCACTGCGCTTCGCTGGTCCACGACGACCTGCCGTGCTTCGACGATTCGCCCACGCGCCGCGGTCGAGCTTCGGTGCACTACGCGTTCGGCGAAAGCCTGGCGGTGCTGGCCGGTGACGCGCTGATCGTGCTCGCGTTCCAGACCCTCTCGGCGCATGCCGGTCTATCGCCGCAGCGCCTCGCGCCGCTGATCGCGACGATCGCGCGCGGCGTGGGCATGCCCTCCGGCATCGTCGCCGGGCAGGCCTGGGAATGCGAGCCGCGCGTGTCGCTCGCCGACTACCAGCGCGCCAAGACCGGCGCGCTGTTCGCCGCCGCCACGATGGCCGGTGCGCAGGCCGCGGGCGCGCCTTCGGCTCCGTGGCGCGCGCTCGGCGAGTGGCTGGGCGAGGCCTACCAGGCCGCCGACGACATCCGCGACGTGGTCGGCGATCCGCGCGTGATGGGCAAGCCGATCGGCCGCGACGTGGCGCTGCTGCGCCCGAGCTCGGCGAGCGAGCTCGGCCTGGACGGCGCGATCGCGCACTTCGACCGGCTCGTCGGCTTCGCGATCGGTGCGGTGCCCGAGTGCCGCGGCGCCGACCAGTTGCGCCAGCTGGTCCGGCTCGAGGCCGAGCGGCTGGTGCCCAAGACGATGTCCGAGGACCTGGTGCGCGTCACGGTCTAGGCCGCATCGGCATGAGCAGCATCCCCGGTTCCGTCGTCGTGAGGTCCCGGTGGAGCGGTTGGCTCGACCGGGGCCTGGCCTGGCGCGACCGCCTGCTCGCGAGCCCGGTGTTCCAGCGTCGCGCGGCCGCCTTCGCGCCGACGCGCCCGATCGCGCGCCGGCATGCGCGCGAGCTGTTCGATCTGGTCTCCGGCTTCGTCTACTCGCAGGTGCTGCTCGCCTGCGTGCAACTGCGCGTGTTCGAGATCCTGGCCGAGGAGCCGCAGGCGCTGGAGCGGCTCGCGCCGCGCCTCGGGCTGACGATGGAGGCCGCGCGCCGCCTGCTCGATGCGGCGGTCGCGCTGCGCCTGCTCGAGCACCGCCGCGGCGCGCGCTACGGCCTCGGCGAGCTCGGCGCGCCGATGGTCGGCAACGCGGCCGTCACGGCCATGGTGCTGCACCACGCGGCGCTGTATGCGGATCTCGCCGATCCGGTCGCGCTGCTGCGCGCCACGCCGCAGGCGCGCAGCTCCAACGCGCTGGCGCGCTACTGGGCCTACGACGCGGCGCACGCGCCCGACCCGGCCGCCGCCGAGCGCATCGCAGCCTACTCGGCGCTGATGGCCGCCTCGCAGCCGCTGGTGGCCGACGAGATCCTCGACGCGTATCCCTTGCACGGGCATCGAGTGCTGCTCGACGTGGGCGGCGGGGACGGCCGCTTTCTCGCGACGGCGGGGCAGCGCCACCCGTCGCTGCGCCTGATGCTGTTCGACCTGCCCGCCGTCACGGCACGCGCGCAGGCGCGCTTCGCGGCGGCGGCGCTGGCCGATCGCGCCGAGGTCGTCGGCGGGAGCTTCCTCACGGACCCGTTGCCGTGCGGCGCCGACATCGCGGCGCTGGTCCGCGTGATCCACGACCACGACGACGCCGACGCGATGACCGTGCTGCGTGCGGTGCACGCCGCGTTGCCACCGGGCGGCACGCTGCTGCTGGCCGAGCCGATGGCGGGCACGCCCGGCGCGCAGGCGATGGGCGATGCGTACTTCGGCTTCTACCTGCTCGCCATGGGCCGCGGCCGCCCGCGCCGGGCCGAGGAACTGGCCGCGATGCTGGTCGCGGCGGGCTTCGAGGCGGTGCGTCACGTGCCGACGCGCATGCCGCTGCAGACCCGATTGATCGTCGCGCGCCGCCCGGCCGGGTGAAAACCCTGTGTGCTTTTGATGTAAATCAAGATTGACACTACTAACAGTAAGCATACGATGACACTCGACATGACAACGGCACCTGACACTTCTCCCGGCCTCCAGCGCGCAGGGCCCATCGCATGAACGCGCTGGCCGTCGTGCTGCAGCAGCCGGAAGCGCTGACCCTGAGTCGGCTCGAGCTGAGCGCCGCGACGGACGAGGACGTGGTCGTCGACATCGAATGGAGCGGCATCAGCACCGGCACCGAACGCCTGCTGTGGACCGGCCGCATGCCCGCATTCCCCGGCATGGGCTACCCGCTGGTGCCGGGCTACGAATCGGTCGGCTGCGTGACGCAGGCGGGTGCGCGGTCCGGCGCCACGGTCGGTGACCGCGTGTTCGTGCCCGGCGCCAAGTGCTTCGGCGACGTGCGCGGCCTGTTCGGCGGCGCCGCCTCGCGGGTCGTGCTGCCGGGTTCACGCACCGTGCGCATCTCCGAACAGCTGGGCGAGCAGGGCGTGTTGCTCGCGCTGGCCGCCACCGCACACCACGTGGCCGGCGGCGCGCTCGATCGGCAGCCCGACCTGATCATCGGCCACGGTGTGCTGGGCCGCCTGATCGCGCGGCTCGCCGTCGCGGCGGGCGCCTCGCCGGTGGTGTGGGAAACGAACGCCGCGCGGCGCGACGGCGCGCTCGGCTACACGGTCGTCGACCCGTCGGCCGACACCCGCCGCGACTACCGCTCGATCTGCGACGTGAGCGGTGACGCCGCTTTGCTCGACACGCTGATCGCGCGCCTCGCGCCCGGCGGCGAGGTCGTGCTCGCCGGCTTCTACGACCAGCCGCTGTCCTTCGTGTTCGCGCCGGCCTTCATGCGCGAGGCGCGCATCCGCGTCGCCGCGCAATGGCAGCCGGCCGACCTGGTCGCGGTCCGCGACCTGGCCGAATCCGGCGCGCTGTCGCTCGCCGGCCTGATCACCCATCGGCAGGACGCGCTCAGCGCGGACGCTGCCTACCGCACCGCGTTCGGCGATCCCGCCTGCCTGAAGATGACCCTCGATTGGAGAGACTGCTCATGAGCACGTTGATCGACCACCTCGCCCGCGCTTGCGACGGTTTCGCCCGGCTCGTCCACCTGGCCGATCTCGACTGGAGGGCCTGCTCATGAGCGCCACCACGATCATGATGCGCGACCTGCGGGCCGAAGCCGCCGTCGAGCCGCCGCCGGTGTCCACGGCCAAGCCGACCAAGGAGACGCAGATCATCGCGATCTACGGCAAGGGCGGCATCGGCAAGAGCTTCACGCTCGCCAACCTCAGCTACATGATGGCGCAGCAGGGCAAGAAGGTGCTGCTGATCGGCTGCGACCCGAAGAGCGACACGACCTCGCTGCTGTTCGGCGGCCGGGCCTGCCCCACCATCATCGAGACCTCGTCGAAGAAGAAGCTCGCCGGCGAGGCGGTCGCGATCGGCGATGTCTGCTTCAAGCGTGACGGCGTCTACGCGATGGAACTCGGCGGCCCCGAGGTCGGCCGCGGCTGCGGCGGGCGCGGGATCATCCACGGCTTCGAGTTGCTCGAGAAGCTCGGCTTCCACGAGTGGGGCTTCGACTACGTGCTGCTCGACTTCCTCGGCGACGTGGTCTGCGGCGGATTCGGATTGCCGATCGCCCGCGACATGTGTCAGAAGGTCATCGTCGTCGCGAGCAACGACCTGCAGTCGCTGTACGTGGCGAACAACGTCTGCAGCGCGGTCGAATACTTCCGCAAGCTCGGCGGCAACGTCGGTGTGGCGGGCATGGTGATCAACCGCGACGACGGCACCGGCGAGG
>JAZKIO010000003.1:0-86903 GCA_040384825.1 Pseudomonadota bacterium | reverse complement strand
CAGCTCGGCGTAGTTGAAGTCGTCGCCGGTGTACATGCGCACGCCGGCCGGCAGGCGGCGGCGCATCGCGATTTCCTTGTCCTTGTCGAGCAGCGAGATCTTGATGCCGTCGACCTTCGCGGCGTTGGCCTCGATCACCGCGAGCGCGGTGTTCATCGCCGCGTCGGGATCGGCGTGGCCCCAGTAACCCTTCAAGGCCGGATCGAACATGTCGCCGAGCCAGTGCAGGATCACCGGCTGCTTCGCCTGTCGCAGCACGCGGTCGTAGACGCGCTCGTAGTCGGCCGGGCTGGTGGCGACCTTGGCCAGCGCGCGGCTCGCCATCACGATCAGCCTCCCGCCCAGCTTTTCGATCGCTTCCATCTGCGTCTCGTAGGCGCGGATCACGTCGTCGACGGTGCTCACCGCCGCCGCATCGAGGTGGTCGGTGCCGCAGCCGGACGCGACCAGCGCGCCGGGCATGTCACGCGCCGCATCGAGCGAGCGGCGGATGAGCTCGAGCGAGGTCGGCCAGTCCAGCCCCATGCCGCGCTGCGCGGTGTCCATCGCCTCGGCCACGCCCAGGCCGAGCGACCACAGGCGGCGGCGGTAGGCGATCGTCGCGTCCCAGTCGACGGCGCATTGCAGCCACGGGTCGATGGCGGCGCGCGGGTCCGAAACCACGTGCGCGGCCGAGTACGCAATGCGGTTGAAACGGGTGCCGGGCGGCGCGGTGGCGATCGGTGCGGCGTCGCGCAGCGTGTGGCGCTGCAGGCGCCCATCGGCGGTGGGCAGGTTCAACGTCAATGACATCGCGCGCCCCTTCAGACCTGCAGCGCCGGCACGTCGATCCAGCGCCGTTCCTTCCAGCTCTGCAACGCGGCCTCGACCAGCTGCACGCCCTTCGCGCCCTCGGGCAGCGTCCACCGGTACGGCTCGTTCTCGACGACGTGGCGGATGAAGTGCTCCCACTGGATCTTGAAGCCGTTGTCGTAGACCATCGAGTCGGGCACCTCCTGCCACTGGTCGAAGAAGTTCATCGTCTGCTTGACGTCCGGGTTCCAGACCGGCCGCGGCGTCGTGACCCGCGATTGCGCGCGGCAGGACGACAGGCCCGCGACCGCCGAGCCGTGCGTGCCGTCGACATGGAAGGTCACGAGGTCGTCGCGTCGCACGCGCGTGGCCCAGCTCATGTTGATCTGCGCGACGACCGGCTCGCCGTTGTGGCCTTTCAGCTGCACGGTGGCGTAGGCGGCGTCGTCGGCGGTGGCGTCGTAGGGCTGGCCGGCTTCGTCCCAGCGCGTCGGGATGTGCGTGGCGCCCAGGCAGGAGACCGACTGCACCTCGCCGAACAGGTTGTCCAGCACGTAGCGCCAGTGGCACATCATGTCCAGGATCATGCCGCCGCCGTCTTCGGTGCGGTAGTTCCAGCTCGGGCGCTGGATCGGCTGCAGGTCGCCTTCAAACACCCAGTAGCCGAACTCCAGGCGCACCGACAGCATCTGGCCGAAGAAGCCGGCGCGGCGCAGCATGTCGAGCTTGCGCAGGCCGGGCAGGAACAGCTTGTCCTGCACCGCGCCGTGCTTGAGGCCCGATTCCTGCGCGAGCCGGGCGATCTCGACCGCCTCGTTCAGGTTGGTCGCGATCGGCTTCTCGCAATACACGTGCTTGCCGGCGCGGATCGCGTTGGCCAGCAGCGTGGGGCGCATCTGCGTGGTGCCGGCGTCGAAGAACACGGTGTCGTTCTTGTCGGCGAGTGCCGCGTCGAGGTCCGTGCCCCAGCGCTCGATGCCGTGCGCCTTCGCGAGCGCCTCGATCTTCTCGGCGTTGCGGCCGATCAGGATCGGGTCGGGCATCACGCGGTCGCCGTTCGAGAGCAGGACGCCGCCCTCGTTGCGGATCGCGACGATCGAGCGGATCAGGTGCTGGTTCATCCCCATGCGGCCGGTGACGCCGTGCATGATGAGACCGAGTCGTTGCTGTGCCATGTCGGTGTTTCCTGTCGTTGCTCAGTTCGCGGGCTGCAGGCCGGCGGCCTTGACGAGCTTGGCGTTGCTGGCGATCTCGTCCTTGATGTAGGCGTCGAACTGCGTCGGGCTCAGCGTCCACGGGTCGGCGCCGAGCTTGGCGAAGCGCTCCTTGACCTCGGGGCTGGCCAGCGCCTTCACGACCTCGTCGTGCAGCCGGGTGACGATCTCCTTCGGCGTCTTGGCCGGCGCCATCATGCCGATCCAGAAGTTGAACTCCGAGCCCGGCACGCCGGCTTCGCTGGTGGTCGGCACATCGGGCAGGGCCGCGGCGCGCTTCGGCGAACCGACCGCGAGCGCGAGCAGCTGGCCCGACTGGATCTGCCCGATCACCGGTGCGATCGGCGAGAAGTAGTAATCGACCCGACCCGAGAGCACCTCGTTGACCGCCTCGGCCGAGCCCTTGAACGGGATGTTGGTCGCCTCGATCTTCGCGGCCATCTTGAACTTCTCCGCGTTCAGGTGCGTGGCACTGCCCTGGCCCGCGGACGCGAAGTTGACGCTGCCGGGCCTGGCCCGTGCCGCGGCGAGCAGCTCCTGCAAGGTCTTGATGTTCTTGCCCGGCGAAATGACCAGCGCGTTCGGCAGCGACGAGATCGGCGTGACGCCGACGAAGTCACCGAGCGTGTCGAACGGCAGCTTCACGAAGGTCGACGGGCTGACGGTGTGCGACGACGAGTGGATCATGATCGTGTAGCCGTCCGGCGCGGCCGTCGCGACGATCTGCTGGCCGATCGTGCCGCTCGCGCCGGCGCGGTTGTCGACGACCAGGGTCTGGCCGAGGCCGGCGCCCACCTTGTCCGCGATTGCGCGGGCGATGATGTCGGTGGTGCTGCCGGCCGCGAACGGCACGACCACGCGGATCGGCTTGGTCGGCCACGCCTGGGCCTGCGCTGCGCCCGTGGCGGCAAGGGCCAGCGCGGTGGCGAGCAGTGTGCGTCGAATGATGAGCATGGTGGTCTCCAGGGAAGGGGTGAGTTGGTGTGGATCAGTGCCGGTCGGCCGGCAATGGCGCCATGGAATCGAATGCGGGATCGGCGCGGTGCGCGAAGCCGGGCGTGAACAGCGAGTCAATCGCCAGTTCGCCGCCGTCAATCCGCAGCCGCGCGGCGCCGTCGTGAAGCTCGTAGAGATCGGCGTGCGCTTCCGCGAACGCCTGCTGCTCGGCGACCGGCGCTTCGCCGAAGCCGAGGCCGTAGTGGTGGCCGTTGCGCTCGCTGTGCGTGATGCCGAGCAGCGCGACGAGCGCCAGGTCCTGCTGCACCGCGAGGCCGGCCTGGCAGGTCAGGTCCTCGGCGGACATGAAGTAGCGCGCGCTGCTCCCGCCGCCCTCCAGGTTCCAGCGGTCGCAGCGCGCGCGGTTGATCAGCGATTTGTAGAGGCCCTTGCAGGTCTTGCTCGAGACGCCGGTCCAGCCGAGCGCACGGCCCTGCGGAAACGCGCCCAGCGTGCCGTCGGCCTCGTCGAGCAGCAGCGGCACGGTCGCGTCGGCGGGCAAGGGAGTCGACAGGCTCATCTCGCGCGGCAGCGGCTGTTCGATGTACAGCGGTGGCGGCAGCGTGCGCAAACCGGCGAGCAGCTCGTTCAACGCAGCGAGGCTCGAGTACTGCTCGTTGCCATCGACGGTGTAGCGGTACTCGCCGACGGTTTCGTCCAGCACCGCCAGCACCGCGCGCAGCCGCTGCAGATCGCTGGCCGGATCGCCGCCGAGCTTGATCTTGAAACTGCGGTGGCCGTAGCGCTCGATCACCGCGCGCAGGCTGATCGGCAGGCCGTCGTCGCCGACACGCAGCGCGTCGAGTTCATCGAGCAGGCCGACGGTGTGGCGCGCCTCGATGCGACGCAGCGGCTGCAGCGTGGGCAGCCAGGTCGACCAGTCCCAGCCGGCCATGTCGGCCGCCACGGGCGTGTCGACCAGCCCGATCGCGTTGCGGTGCACCGCCTCGAAGAACGAGATGCCGAGCGAGCGGCACAGCGCGTCGAGCACGGCCTTGTCGATGACCGCCTGGCCGAACGCGGTCGACAGGGCCGTGCGGCCCGCGGCCTCGCCCTGCGCCATCAGCGCGTCGTAGTGGCGCGCGAACAGGCCGAACGAGGTTGCGGGCGTGTCGTTCGTGTACGCCGCCGCGGCGTCGCGGGTCGCCTGCGCGAGATCGGCGATGTTGTCTTCGGCGCTGCGGTCGGCGCGTTTGTCGAACCACTTCGGCACCATCATCTCGGCCGCGAAGCCGTGACCGCTGCAGTGGCCCGGCACGTCGATGTCGACCCGCACGAACAGCTGCGGGCAGGCCGTCAGCGTGTTCGCGCCGAAGCGAAACGGCAGGCGCAGCCGCACCGGCCGGACCCGCAGGTCGACCGCACGCACGACGAAGGCAACACCGGTGCTCATGGCAGGTGGCGGCGCATCAGTGCGCGTCGAGGTTGCCCTGCGCGTAGAAGTGCGCGCGCAGTGTTCGCGCGTAGTGCGCGAAAGCTTCGGTGCCCATCACGTCGAGCGGTCGGGGGCGAGGGAGGTCGATGTCGTAGACCTGGACGATGCGCCCGGGCCGCTCGCTCATCACGAACACGCGGTCGGAGAGGAAGATCGCCTCGGGAATGCTGTGCGTGATCAGCAGCACGGTCTTCTTCGAGGTCATCCAGATGCGCTGCAGCTCGAGGTTCATGCGCTCGCGGGTCATCGCGTCGAGCGCGCCGAACGGCTCGTCCATCAGCAGCACCGACGGGTCGTGCAGCAGCGCGCGCAGGATCGCCACGCGCTGCTGCATGCCGCCGGAAAGCTGCCACGGATACTTCTGCTCGAAGCCCTTCAGGCCGGCCATCTCGATCAACGCATTGGCACGCTCGCGTGCCGCCGGCATCGGCAGGCCGCGGATCTCGGCCTGCAGCAGGATGTTGTCGATCACGCGCCGCCACGGCAGCAGCAGCGCACTCTGGAACACGATGCCCACATCCGTCTGCGGCCCGCGGACCGCCTTGCCGGCGAGCTCGAGTTCGCCGCCGCTGATCGGCAGCAGGCCGGCGACCATCTTCATCAGCGTGCTCTTGCCGCAGCCCGACGGGCCGACCACCGAGACGAACTCGCCGGCGCGGATCTCGAAGTCGAGCGGCTTGAGCGTTTCGACATCGCCTTCGCGGGTGCGGTAGGTCTTGCGGACCCCGCGCCCGCCGATCAGCACCGGCGCGGCGCCGGTGGCGGCGGCCGCGCGCGCGCCGGGCGTGAGCGCGATGACGTTGCCGGCCGCTGCACTCATTTCGGCAGGAAGTCGTTGGTCACCCAGTCCTCGGCCTTGCCGCGCACCGAAGCGTCGAGCCCGCCGTACTGCACCAGCAGGTCGAGCGAGTCGTTGATGTCCTTCATCGACGCGCGCAGCGGGCGCTGGCCCTTGGTCTCGGCTGAGTGGTAGAGCGGCGTCGTCAGCTTGATGCCGACGATCAGCGTGTCGCGTTGGCCGGCCTTCGCGTTGGCCTTGAGCATCGCGTCGATCGCCGCTTCCGGCGACTTCTCGGTGTCCTCGAACGCGCGCGTCGTGGCCCGCATGAAGCGGCGCACGAGATCGGCCTTGTTCGCCAGGGTGTCCTTGTGCGCGATCACGCCCGAGCTGACCATCGTGATGCCGTAGTCCGCGAACCGGATCACCTCGACCGGCTTCTTGGTCGCGTCCTGGATCTTGATGTTCTGGTCCATCAGGTAGCCGAGCAGCAGGTCGGCCTGGCCGTTGATCACCGCGTTCAGCTTGGTCTGGCCATCGCCCGAGACGACCTTGTACTGGCCTTCCTGGAGCCCGGTCTTCTTCATGAACAGCGGCCAGATCTGGCTCATCGAGTCGCCCGGCGTCATCGCCACCGTCTTGCCGACGATGTCTTTCGGCGACTTGATGTTCTTCTCCGCCAGGCCCATCACCGCCATCGGGCTCAACTGCAGCGCCACGCCGACCGCCTTGACCGGCGCGCCCTTGGTGGCGGCGCGAATCATCGTCGGCACGTCGACATAGCCGAAGGTCGCCGAGTTCGCCGAGACGGCCTGGATCGACACGGCCGACCCGCGGCCTTCCTGGATGTCGAGGTCGATGCCTTCGGCTTCGTAGTAGCCGCGGTCCTTGCCGATGAAGAAGGGCGCGTGCTCGCTGTACACGTACCAGTTCAGCAGCAGCGTGACCTTCTCGCGGCCCTGGGCCAGTGCGCCCGACACCATCGCGCCGGCCATCACGCCCGCGCACGCGACTCGAATCAGATTGCGACGTTTCATGCTTGTCTCCTTCTGGGTTGTTGGTTTGGGACGGGAAACGGGGTCAGGCGGTCGCCTGCATGTCGTGACGTTGCGAGGCGTGCCACGGCATCAGCCAGCGCTCGACCAGCTCGACGACCAGGAACAGCAGCACGCCCAGCGTCGACAGCACGACCAGCGCGGCGAACATCAGCGGCAGATCGAACGTGCCGGTCGCGCGTTGCAGCACAAAACCGATGCCGGAGTTGGAGCCGACGAACTCGCCGACGACCGCGCCGACCACCGCCAGCGTGATCGAGACCTTCAGGCCACTGAAGATGGAAGGCAGGGCCTGCGGCAGGCGGAACTTCATGAAGACCTTGAACGGGCCGGCGCCCATCGAGCGCGCGAGGTCGATCACCTCCGGCTCGATCGACTTGAAGCCCTGCACCGTCGAGACCACCACCGGGAAGAAGCCGAGCAGGAATGCGGCGATCACCTTGGGCACGATGCCGAAGCCGAACCACACGACGAACAGCGGTGCGACCGCGACCTTGGGCACCGACTGCGAGAACACCAGCAGCGGGTAGACGAAGCTCTCGACGGTGCGCGAGTGCGCGATCCACATCGCGATCGGCACGCCGATCAGCGCCGACGCGGCGAAGCCGCCGAGCGTGGCGTACAGCGTGGGCAGCGCCTGCGACAGCAGCATCTGCCACTCCGCGCCGAGCTGCTTGACGACCGCGAGCGGCGGCGGCACCAGGTAGGGCGGGATCTTGAACAGCCGCACCGCCAGATCCCACATCACCAGCAGGATCAGGATCAGCCAGAACGGCCGGGTCGCGGGGTGGAGGAGCCAGCGCTGCATGCTCACGAGACCCGGAACTTCAGCGAGTGGTCGTAGGGCAGCGCCGGGTTCGCGAACTCGTTGCTGTTGGAGACGAAGTGCAGCGCGCAGGCGCGGCGCCACATCGTGCTGTGGTTCGGCCCGGAGGCATGGAAGGTGTTGCCGTGGTGGAAGCTCACGCCGCCCTTGCGGACAGGCGCCGGCGACATCGGCTGCTTGTCGAGCAGCGTCTGCGGCAGCTGCAGGTTGTAGGGCTCGTTCTCGGGCGCGAAGTGCTTGTAGACGGGGCCGAGGTTGGTGCCGTCGCCGAAGTACAGGCAGCCGTTCTCGAGGGTCGCGTCGTCGAGCGCGATCCAGGCCGTGACCATGCCCTCGGGGTCGGTCGGGCCGAAGTAGAAGTTGTCCTGGTGCGCCGGCTTCGGGCCGCCGCCCTCGGGCGGCTTGAAGAAGATCTGGCTGAAGTAGACCGAGACGCCCGGGCCGATCAGCGCCTCGACCTGATCGAGCAGCCGCCGGTCGCGCATCAGCGCCTGAACCGCGTCGCGCTGGGCGTGCGGGTTGTCGAGCTTGCGCAGCACGGTGCGGGCGCTGACGCCGCCGTCAATGTACCAGGCGCGCTGCGACTCCGGCAGCGCGGCGAGAAAGCTCGTGCCCCACTGCTCGATGTCGCGCACCACGGCGTCCATCTCGGCGGCGGTGAACACGCCGTTGACCGTGAGGTGGCCCTGGCGGCGGTAGAAGGAGATGTCGAACGGGTCCATCGTTGGCGTCCTCAATTAACCGTCTGGTGATTAGAGAGTCTGGGCAATCACTTGCGCAGCACGTAGCCGAGGATCACTTCGGTCATGTGCGACAGGCGCTCGGCCAGCGCGGCCGGGGCGCGCAGGTCGCGTCCGAAGATCGTCGACAGCGTGGCGTTGTTGGACAGGTAGAAGTAGCACAGGCTGGCGATCGAGATGTAGAGCTGCACCGGGTCGACGCCGCCGCGGAACAGGTTGGCGCGCTGCCCGCGCTGCAGCACGTCGTCGAGCAGTTGCACCAGCGGCGAGTTCAGTTCGCGGATGCGCGACGAGCGGTTCAGGTGCACCGCCTTGTGCAGGTTCTCGCTGTTCAGCAGCGTCAGGAAATGCGGGTTCGCGAGGTAGTAGTCCCAGGTGAACTCGACCAGCCGGCGGATCGCGGTGGCGGGCTCGAGGTTCTCGAGGCGCAGCGCCTTCTCGGCCTCACGGATATCCGCATAGGTCTGTTCCAGCACGGCGAGGAACAGGTCGTCCTTGCTGCCGAAGTAGTAGTACAGCAGGCGCTTGTTGACGCCCGCGCGCTCGGCGATGCGCTCGACCCGCGCGCCGCCGAGGCCGGCGTCGGAGAACTCGGCCACGGCCGCGCTCAGGATCGCCTGCTGGGTGCGGTCGGCATCGCGGGTGCGGATTTCGGGCAGCGCCACGCTCTCGGTCGTCATGGCCCGAATAATTCACCAGACAGTGAATTGCGCAAATCGGTGGGAACCCGCATTCGGGCGGTGCACACTGGCGGCTTCGCGTTTTGCTCCTGCCGATCCATGACCGACTCCATCGCCGCGCGCCCTGCCGGGCATCTCCTCGTCGAAGCCCTGATCGAGCAGGGTGTCGACACCGTGTTCGGCGTGCCGGGTGAGAGCTACCTTGCCGTGCTCGACGGCCTGTACGAGCACCGCGAGCACATTCGCTTCATCGCGTGCCGGCAGGAGGGCGGGGCGGCGTTCATGGCCGACGCACAGGGCAAGATGAGCGGCCGACCGGGCATCTGCTTCGTGACCCGCGGGCCGGGCGCGACCAACGCCAGCATCGGGCTGCACACCGCGTTCCAGGACAGCACGCCGATGATCCTGTTCATCGGCCAGGTGGCGAGCGACCAGCGCGATCGCGAGGCCTTCCAGGAGGTCGACTACCGGCAGATGTTCGGCCCCGGCACGCTCGGGTTCGCCAAGTGGGTTGCCGAGGTCCACGACCCGGCGCGCCTGCCAGAGTACGTGGCGCGCGCCTTCCATGTCGCGATGCAGGGCCGGCCCGGCCCGGTGGTGCTGGTGCTGCCCGAGGACATGCTGACGGGGCTGACCGATGCCCCGGTGCTGCCGCGCGTCGAACCCGCGCTGGCGTGGCCCGCACCGGGCGCGCTGCGCGAGGTGCGCTCGATGCTGCTGGCCGCGCAGCGGCCGCTGGTGATCGTCGGCGGCAGCGGCTGGGACGCCGCCGCGTGCGACGCGATGCAGCGCTTCGCCGAGAGCTGGAACCTGCCGGTCGGCTGCGCGTTCCGCTTCCAGGACCTGTTCGACAACCGGCATCCCAATTACGCGGGCGATGTCGGCATCGGCATCAATCCAAAGCTCGCGAAGCGTGTGGCCGACGCCGACCTGATCCTGGCCGTCGGCCCGCGCCTGGGCGAGATGACGACCGGCGGCTACACGCTGCTGAAGGCGCCGCGGCCGGCGCAGAAGCTGATCCACATCCATGCCGGCCCGGAGGAACTGGGCCGCGTGTATGCCGCCGACCTGATGCTGCAGGCCGCCATGGCCTGCGCCGCCAAGGCGCTCGACAGCCTCACGCCGCCGCCGCAATTGCCGTGGGCCGAGTGGACTGCCGGCGCGCACGCCGACTACGAGGCGAACCTGGTGCCAGCACCGGTCGAGCCGCTCGACATGGCCGAGGTGATTCAGACCATCCAGCGCCTCGCGCCAGCCGACAGCGTGCTCACCAACGGCGCCGGCAACTACAGCGGCTGGCTGCACCGCTACTACCGCTACCCGGCGCTGCAGCAGGGCGGGCGCACGCAACTCGCGCCGACCTCCGGCGCGATGGGCTACGGCGTGCCGGCGGCCGTGGCCGCCGCGCTGCTCTACCCGGACCGCACCGCGATCAACATCGCCGGCGACGGCGACTTCCTGATGACCGGCCAGGAGCTCGCGACCGCCACCGGCTACGGCGCCGGCCGCGGCGCGGGCAAGCTGATCGTGATCGTCGTCGACAACGGCACCTACGGCACGATCCGCATGCACCAGGAGCGCGAGTACCCCGGCCGCGTCAGCGGCAGCGACCTCTTCAATCCCGATTTCGCCGCGCTGGCCCGCGCGCACGGCTGGCAGGCCGGCCTGGTAACGACGACCGCGGAGTTCGAGCCCGCGTTCGCCGCCGCGCTCGCCGCAGACCGGCCGACGCTGATCCACCTCAAGCTCGATGCCGACGTGAGCACCTCGCGCACGACCCTGACCGCGATCCGCCGCCAGGCCGCCGCCCGGACCTGATCGCCCACGTCCACCGCGCCCGCCCCATGGACAGCACCCCGAACGCCGACCTCCCGTCGGTACCGGCCGCGCCGAGCACTGCGGAGCGCGAGCTCGAGCAGGCCCTCGCCTTCCTCAGCCACGACGCGCGCTCCGGCCATTCGTCGACGCTGGCGCTGCTCGACCTGCAGCGCATCCAGGCCGAGCCGATGAGCCCCGCGCAGCTGCTCGAGCGCATCGAGGCGAATGCGCGGCGCTCGCTCGACGTGATCGACGACTTCGCCGATCTCATCCGCGCGCGACGCCAGCCCTTGCAGTGCGACGCGATCGAGATGACCGACCTGCTGGTCGAGGTGGTGGCCGATATGTGGACGGCGGCCCAGCAGTGCGGCGTGAAGATCATGATCGCGCCCGGGCCGGCGTCGGTCGTCGGGCGGGCCGATCGGGGGCTGCTGTCCGCGGTGCTGGGCAAGCTGCTGCGCGACGCCGTCCGCGACGCCGCGGCGGGCGCGGAGGTTCGATGCGGTCTGGCCGTCGCGGGCAACGACGGCGTCTTCGAGATCGTCGAATCGACGTTGCCGGCGGCGTCGGTCGATGCGCGGGCGGCGCCGCGCGCATCGCGCAAGATGCCGTCGAGCCTGGTGTTCGCGAGCGCCGTCGCCGAGCGGCACGGGGGTCGCGCCGCGCAGTCCGCGAGCTCGGGCGCACGCGTCACGCGTGTGGTGTGGCCGAGGGGTGGCGTGTCGGATTCCATGACGCCGTAGCCTGGTTCCGACAGCAAATCGTGTCTCAAAAAATCAGTGTTGACACTGGTTTACCGTTCGATCGACAGTCCGCATGCAGACGATGGGTCATAGGCCCTACATTCGCCGCCGTGCGTGCCGACAAGAGATCGTGCGGGTCAGGCGTCTTGTCGGGCAACACAAAAAACCGGGAGAGATGACATGCGTGTGGCGGCACTGGACGACGAACCCGATCAGCTCGATCTGATCAGGCAGACACTGGCTTCGATGGGCCACGATTGCCACTGTTTCACGGACAGCAAGTCCTACCTGCGCGCGTTGCGTCGGGAAACCTTCGATCTGCTGATCCTCGATTGGCAGGTTCCCGACATCAGCGGCCTCGAGGTGCTGCGCTGGGCGCGCGAGAACCTGCAGGAGCGCGTGCCGGTGCTGTTCGTGACCAACCGGAACACCGAGGCCGACGTGATCGAAGGTCTTTCGGCTGGCGCCGACGATTTCATGATCAAGCCGATGCGGGTCGGCGAGCTGACGGCGCGCGTCAAGGCGCTGCTGCGCCGGGCCTACCACCAGCAGCCGCCGAACGAGGTGTCGTTCGGCCGCTACCGCTTCGACGTGGCCGGCGCGCAGATCACGGTCGACGGTCAGCCCGTGACGCTGAAGCAGAAGGAATTCGACCTCGCGCTGTTCCTGTTCCAGAACATCGGCCGGCTGCTCTCGCGCAAGCACCTGCTCGAGGCGGTGTGGGCGATCGAGGCGGAGGTGTCGTCGCGCTCGCTCGACACCCACGTCTCGCGGCTGCGCACCAAGCTCGGCCTGCAGCCCGAGAACGGCTACCGGCTCGCGGCGATCTACAGCGTCGGCTACCGGCTCGAGGCGATCGCCCCGCCGGGCGGCTCGGGCGGCACGTCCGAAACGGCGACCGAGCGGGCCGGCGTGGAAGACGTCACCGCGCCGCGCGGCGTGCCCGGCGCCGACTGAGCCACGCGCGCGACGCGTGAAGCGTCGGCGCGCGGCCGAGGTCGAACCGGTTCGCGATTGTTTGCAGTTGATGGCCCGATCTCCCGGCCCCGACCGGGGAGTTGGGGGCAAGCTCCCGCGATGGAATCGACGGTCCTGACCTGGCGCGCGCCCTCCGGCTGGTCCGCGTCATTGCCCGCCGATCTCGATTCGGCGAACACGCTGGTGCTCGTCTTCGGGCCGGCGGCTCTGGACGGTGCCGGCGCGCCGGTCGGTGAACTGCGCCGCGTCTTCCCCCGCGCGCTGCTGGCCGGGGCCTCCAGCGACACCGTGATCGAGAACGGCCGGATCGACGACGCGGTGGTCGCGGTCTCGGTCACGCGATTCGCGCATTCCCGGCTCGCCGTCCTGCGCTCCGTGGCGGGGGCCGACGCGTTCACGGAAGGGCGCCGCATGGCGTCGGATCTGGCGGCCCGGGACGGGCTGGTCGCCGTGCTGGCGCTGGCCGACGGCCTGCACGTCAACGGCTGCGAACTGGTGCGCGGGCTCGTCGCCGGCCTGCCGCTCGGCGTGGTGCTCACCGGCGGCATGGCAGCGGACGGCACGCGCTTCGAGCGCACCTGGGTCATCGCCGACGGCACCTTGTGCGCGCACACCGCCACCGCGATCGGCTTCTACGGCGAGCGGCTGCGCGTGCACAGCGCGAGCCGCGGCGGCAGCGTCGGCTTCGGGCCGCGGCGCCGGGTCACGCGCGCCGAAGGCAACGTGGTGTTCGAGCTCGACGGCCGGCCCGCACTCGCGCTCTACGAGCAATACCTCGGCCGGTACGCGAGCGCCTTGCCGGCATCGGCGGCCCACTTCCCGCTGAGCGTCTACCGCGAGACGGAGGGCGACACGGCGGTCATCCGCTACGTGCTCGGGATCGACCGGGCGCGGCAATCCATCACCTTCGCCGGTGACGTGCCCCGCGGCAGCGCGGTCCAGCTCTCGCGAGCCGGCCGCGGCGATCTGCTGCGCGCGGCCGAGCAGGTGGCGCACGAACTGGACGCCTGGGTGCACGCGCCGGACGACCGCCGGGCGGTGCTGAACATCGTGGTCAGCTGCATCGGCCGGCGCGTGGTGCTCGGCGAGCAGACGGACGCGGAGATCGAACCGGTCGCGCAGTTCCTGCCGCCTGGCGCCGCGCAGATCGGCTTCTACTCGTACGGCGAGATCTCGGGCTCGGGCCTCGCGCCGTGCGACATGCACAACATGACGCTCACGCTCACCACCTTCCACGAAGCATGAGCGAGCTCACGCCCTCCGCGCTGCATGCCACCCTGCGGCGCCAGTTGCGCCGGCTGCGGCTGGAGCCGTCGCAGCCGCCCGACGCCGCCCAGTGGCGCGAGCTGCTCTGCGGGATCGACCGGGCCTACCACGAGGCCGACGAGCTGGTCTACCTGGTCACGCACTCCGAGCGCATCGTCACCGACGAGCTGCAGCGCAGCCAGCAGGCGTTGGCGCAGGCCCAGCGCCTCGCCGGCCTGGGCAGCTGGAGCTACGACGTCGACAGCGCCATGGCGACGCTCTCCGACGAGCTCGCGCACCTGCTCGAGCTCGACGACGCACAGCGCCACCTGCCGCTCGACGGGTTGATCGAGTTCGTCAAGCCGGCCGACGCCGCTGCGGTGCGCCGGATGCTGGATTCGGCGATCGCCGCGCCCACGCAGCTCGCGGCCGAGGTCCGTTTCGTCGCGCGCGGCGGGCGCGAGCACTGGTGCCTGTGCCGGATGGCCTCGCACCCGAACACGCAGGGCCGCGTCCATCGGGTCGACGGCACGGTGCTGGACATCTCCGACCGCCACGCGATCGAGGAGCGGACGCGCGAGCTCGCGCGCACCGATCCGCTGACCGGCCTGGCGAACCGGTCCCACTTCATCCACCTGCTGCGC
The DNA here is from genome assembly GCA_040384825.1 of Pseudomonadota bacterium. Taxonomy (GTDB): domain Bacteria; phylum Pseudomonadota; class Gammaproteobacteria; order Burkholderiales; family Burkholderiaceae_C; genus LMDS01. The sequence continues at coordinate 72,959 of JAZKIO010000003.1, read as the reverse complement.
CGCGCGATCGACGCGGCCCGCACGGAGGGCACGGGTGCCGCCGTCGTCTTCATCGACCTCGACGGCTTCAAGAACGTCAACGACACCTGCGGCCACCATGTCGGCGATGCCTTGCTCGAGAGCGTGGCGCGGCGGCTGTGCGCCTGCCTGCGGGCCAGCGATGTGGTCGGCCGTTTCGGCGGGGACGAGTTCGTCGTGCTGCTGCCCGGGCTGGGCACGGCCGCCGAGGTGTCGCTGATCACCGACAAGGTCATGCGCGCGTGCACCACGTCGGTCGAGCACGCGGGCGACAAGGTCGCGGTCTCGGCAAGTGTCGGCGTCGCGCTGTTCCCCGACGATGGGGACGATGCCGAGCAACTGCTCAAGCATGCGGACGCCGCGATGTATGTCGCCAAGCAGAGCGGCCGCAACAACACGCGCTTCTTCGGTGCCGACCTGCGCGCGCGGCGCCAGGCCGACCGCACGCTCGTGATGGCGCTGCGCGCTGCGATCAACCGCGATCAGATCGGCGTGGCGTATCAGCCCATCGTCGACGGCGCCACCCGCGAGGTGCTGGGGATGGAGGCGCTCGCGCGCTGGACGCATCCGGAGCTGGGGCCGGTCGCACCGACTGACTTCATCGCGATGGCCGAAGACAGCGGCCTGATCGGCGCGTTGTGCCAGCGCGTCTCGGTGGCGGCCAGCCGCGAGCTGATGGCGCTGCCGGCGGCGCAGCGCTACACGCGCTACGTCTCGATCAACGTCTCGCCGGTCCAGTTGCGCACGCCCCACTTCGTGCGGTACGCGCAGCGCATGCTGGCGCAGACCGGCATCGATCCGCACCTGCTGGCCATCGAGATCACCGAGACGGCGGTGATGCACGACGTCGAGCTGGCGATGCGCATGCTGACGCAGATCAAGGCGCTCGGCGTCTCGATCTGGCTCGACGACTTCGGCACCGGGCATTCGTCGCTCACCTACCTGCGCCAGTTGCCGGTGGACTGCATCAAGATCGACCGGTCGTTCGTGACCGGCATCGATGCCGCGGTCGCGGGGCCGCTGCTGCACGGGATCGTCTCGATGGCGCGGTCCATCGGCTGCGAGGTGCTGGCCGAAGGCGTCGAGACGGAGTCGCAGCGCGAGGCGCTGCTCGCCATCGGCTGCACGCTGATGCAGGGGCTGCTGTTCGGCGCGCCGGACACCTTCGCGCGCTGGGCGCCCGCGCCGGCGCGCAGCGCGCTCACGGTCTAGGCGGAGCGCCGCCAGAGCAGCAGCAGCACGCCGGCGAGCACCACGCTCACGGCGGCCCACTCGAAGCGTGACACGTGCTCGCCGGCGAAGCTCACGCCGAGCAGCATCGCGATCACCGGGTTGACGAACGTGTAGCTCGAGGCCAGCCCGGCCGGTGCCCGCGCGAGCAGCAGCATGTAGGCGTTGAACGCGATCAGCGAGCCGAACACGACCAGGTACAGCCAGGCCGCGACGGCCAGCGGTTGGGGCGGCCAGGTCATCGTCTCGCCGTGCACGGCCGACATCGCCATGAGCACCACGCCGCCGCACAGCATCTCGCTCGCGAAGCCGGTCGCGCCGGGCGCGAGCGGCAAGGCGCGCTGGCTCAGCACGCTCCCGAGCGACCAGGTGACGCAGGCGATCGAGATCGCGGCCAGACCGGACGGCGAGGCCTGGAAGCCGGCGCCCTGCGTGAGCATGAGCACGCCCGCCAGCCCGAGCCCGATGCCGGCCACTTCGAGCCGCCCGGGGCGGACGCCCCAGAACAGGTTCAGGGCCGCGATCAGCAGCGGCACGACCGCGATGAACGCGACGACCAGTCCCGAGCCCACCGACACCTCCGCGAACGCGGTGCCGCCCATGCCGCCGCCGAGCATCAGCGTGCCGACGACCAGCGCGTTGCGCCATTGGCGGCGGTCCGGCCAGGGGGCGCCCCGCCAGCACATCCAGACCATCAGCAGCCCGCCGGCGAGCAGGAAGCGCGAGCCCATCTGCAGGAAGGGCGGAAAGCTGGGCAGTGCCAGCTTGATCGCCAGGTAGGTCGAGCCCCAGATCAGCCAGGTGGCGGCCAGGCACAGCAGCAGCAGCGGCGGCAGGCCGAGGATGCCGCGCGCCGGGGCGGCTTCTGTGGGGGACGAGACGAGCGTGTTCATGCAAGGATGGTACGAAGGCGATGCCGGCCGATCCATGGGCGACTCATGCTTTGCAGCGCAAAATGCCGTGGAGATTCAAGGACATCGATGGCTTCCACCTTCAACACCGAGCTCGACCACCACGACACCCGCATCCTGGCGGAGCTTCAGGCGGACGCCCGGCTGACGATGGCCGAGCTGGGCCGCCGGGTGCACCTGAGCCAGCCGGCGGTGACCGAGCGGGTGCGCAAGCTGGAGGCGGCCGGCGTGATCAGCGGCTACCGCGCGACCGTGAACCTGGCCAAGCTCGGCTACGGCATCCGCGCGATCATGCGCGTGGGCCGGGCCGACTACGCGCGCGTCGTCAAGCTGATCCAGGGCACGCCGGAGTGCATCAATGCCTACAACGTGACCGGCGACGACAGCTGGGTGCTCGAGATCGCGGTGCGCGACGTGCGCCACCTCGACGCCGTCGTCACCAAGTTCTGCCTGTTGACCGAGACCGCCACCTCGATCATTCTCAACCCGGCCCGCGAACACCAGCCGATGCTCCCGCCGCTCGCCGGCGACGTGAAACCCCCGATCAGGAAAGTGACCAACGCATGAGCCTCCCATCGAACCTCGTCACCGGCGACCTGTGCGACGCACACAAGGCCAACGCGGACGGCAACTTCCGCGTGCTGCCGCCGGTGTTCCGGGACTTCGGCAAGCGCACGCGCTTCGCCGGCACGATCGCCACCATCCAGTGCTTCGAGGACAACTCGTTCGTCAAGGCCGCGCTCGAGGAGCCGGGCCACGGCCGGGTGCTGGTCGTCGATGGCGGCGGCTCGCTGCGCCGTGCGCTGGTCGGCGGCAACATCGCCGCCGAGGCGGCGAAGAACGGCTGGGCCGGCGTGGTCGTCGACGGCTGCGTGCGCGACAGCGCGGAACTGATCCAGTGCGACATCGGCATCCGCGCGCTGGCGCTGATCCCGATGCCGACCGAGCGCCGCCAGCAGGGGCAGCGCGACGTGGCCCTGCACATCCACGGCGTGTGGGTGTTGCCGGGCGAGTGGCTCGTGGCCGACGAAGACGGCATCGTCGTGATGCCCGCCGCCCTCTAGCGGCGCGTCACCAGGCCGCCGCGATCACACCGCGTTCGGCGGCGATCCAGTCGCGCACCGGGCCGGGCAGGGTGGTGAAGGGCGGCGCGATGCCCATCGCGGCGTACGACTCGGCGTTCGGCACCAGCCCGCCGCGTGCAACCGCCGCGCCTTTCATGTAGCCGGCCGCGCAGACCTTGTCGCCGGCCATGAACTCGAAGCGCATGTAGTTCCAGTGCGCATCGGTCGCGTCGAGCCGGAAGCGCAGGGTGTAGACCTGGAACGGCTTCAGCCCACGGCGATAGCTGATGAACGAGCCGCCTGCCATCGGCCGCCAGCCGCGCTTCAGCATCTCGATCGCGAAGCCGCTGCGGACGAAGTACTCGATCAGCAGCAGATCGATGATCGTGAGGTAGCGGCCGTTGTTCATGTGGCCGTTCAGGTCCAGGTCGTTCGGCAGCACGCGCAGCTGGCGAGCCAGGGTGTCGCCGGTTGCGAGGCGGGGTGCGCGCCAGGCTCGCAGCAGGGTCCAGATCAGGCGCAGGTAGAGGTTCATGGACGACTACAATTGGTTCAATGCTGAACAGTGTAGTTCAAATCTGAACGATATGCCATGACGGTCTCCCGCAAGCGCTCGACGCTGCCTCCACTGCCTCACGGCACCCGCACCTGGCTCGCCGTGGTGCGCGCCTACAACCTGTGCGAATCGGCGATGAGCGCGCGGCTGGCCGACATCGGTTTGCGCGTGCCGGAGCACGAGGTGCTGGCGAGCCTGGCGGCGGAGCCCGGCATCACGCAGCAGGAACTGGCGGCGCGCTGCTTCGTCGCGAAGAGCGGCGTCAGCATGCTGCTGTCGCAGATGGAGGCCAAGGGCTGGGTGCGACGCGATGCCGACGAACGCGATGCGCGCCTCAAGCGACTCGCGCTCACGCCCGAGGGGCAGACCATCGCTGCCCGATCGCGCAAGATCCAGTCGCAGGTGGTGACCGCGATGGTCGCCGGCAGCTCCGACGCGGAACTGGAGGCGGTCACCGTCGCGATGGAGAACGTCTCGGCGCGCCTCGAAGCGATGCGCTGATCAGGCGCCGCCGAAGACCTCGAGCGCGCGGTCCATGCCGCCGCTCGTGATCGACAGCATCGCCTGCTCCAGCACGGCCGGCTTCGGGTGGTAGGCGATGCTCAGGCCCACGGCGCCCATCATCGGCAGGTCGTTCGCGCCGTCGCCCACCGCGATGGCCTGCGCGGGCGCGATGCCCATCAGCTCGCAGACCTCGAGCACGACGCGCTTCTTCTCGGCGCCGTCGACGATGTCGCCCCACGGCCGGTCGATCAGGCGGCCGGTGAGGGCGCCGTCCTCGATCTCGAGCATGTTGGCGCGCGCGAAGTCGAGGCCCAGTCGCCCGCGCACCCGTTCGCTGAAGAACGTGAAGCCGCCCGACACCAGCAGCGTCTTCAACCCGGCCGCCTGGCAGGCCTGCACGAAACGCTCGACGCCCGGGTTCAGCTGCAGGTGATTGGCGTAGACCTCGTGCAGCGCCGCCTCGGGCACGCCGCGCAGCAGCGCGAGGCGGCGGCGCAGGCTTTCCTTGTAGTCGGCGATCTCGCCGCGCATCGCGGCCTCGGTGATCGCGGCGACCTCGGCCTTGCGGCCCGCGGCGGCGGCGATCTCGTCGACGCATTCGATGTTGATCAGCGTCGAGTCCATGTCGAACGCGACCAGCTTGTAGTCGGCCAGGCGCAGCGGCGGCGCGAAGCCGCGGATGAACAGGCCGGGGGCGAACTCGTGCGTCATCGATGTCATGCGGGTTGGGCCTGCTTCGGCGTGCCGAGCGCGCGCAGCACGTCGCGGATGAGTTGCGCGCGGTCCTTGGGCTCGGGCGTGTCACGCTCGATGCGCAGCTTGTCGTTGCCGGCCAGCTTGATGTGGCGGTTCTTCTGCACCAGCTCGATGATCTTCAGCGCCTCGACCGGCGGGTTGGGGCGGAAGCTGATCACCATCAGCTTGGCCGACGCGTCGATCTTGGTCACGCCGAAGGGCTTGGCCAGCACGCGCAGGCGATGCACGTCGAACAGCGTCTGGCCCTGCGGCGGGAGCTTGCCGAAGCGGTCGGTGACCTCCTCGAGCAGCGCGTCGATCTGGGTCGCGGCGTTCGCCGACGCGAGCCGCTTGTACAGCGACAGGCGGGTGTGCACGTCGCCGCAGTACGAATCGGGCAGCAGCGCGGGGGCGTGCAGGTTGATCTCGGTGGTGGCGGACAGCGGCGACAGCAGGTCCGGCTCGACGCCGGCCTTCAGCGAGCGCACCGCCTCGGCCAGCATCTCGTTGTAGAGCTGGAAGCCGACCTCCATCATGTTGCCGCTCTGGTTGTCGCCCAGCACTTCGCCGGCGCCGCGGATCTCGAGGTCGTGCATCGCGAGGTAGAAGCCGGAGCCGAGTTCTTCCATGCTCTGGATCGCCTCCAGCCGCATCGAGGCCGCCTTGGTCAACCCTTCCACATCCGGCACCATCAGGTAGGCATACGCCTGATGGTGCGAGCGGCCGACGCGGCCGCGCAGCTGGTGCAACTGCGCCAGGCCGAACTTGTCGGCGCGGCTCATCACGATGGTGTTCGCGCTCGGCACGTCGATGCCGGTCTCGATGATCGTGGAGCACAGCAGCACGTTGTGGCGCTGCGCGACGAAGTCGCGCATCACGCGCTCCAGCTCGCGCTCGGGCATCTGGCCGTGCGCGATCGCGATGCGGGCCTCGGGCACCAGCTCGGCCAGCTTGTCGTGGCGCGCCTGGATCGTCTCGACCTCGTTGTGCAGGAAGTAGACCTGCCCGCCGCGCTTCAACTCGCGCAGGATCGCCTCGCGGATCGTGCCGCTGGTCTCGGTGCGCACGAAGGTCTTGATCGCCAGGCGGCGCTGCGGCGCGGTCGCGATGACGCTCAGGTCGCGCAGGCCTTCGAGCGCCATGCCGAGGGTGCGCGGGATCGGCGTGGCGGTGAGCGTCAGCACGTCGACCTCGGCGCGCATCGCCTTGATCGCCTCCTTGTGGCGCACGCCGAAGCGGTGCTCCTCGTCGATCACCAGCAGGCCGAGCCGCTTGAATTGGACCTTGTCGCCGATCAGCGCGTGGGTGCCGACGACGATGTCGACCGTGCCGTCGGCCAGGCCGTCGAGCGTCGCCTTCACTTCCTTGCTGGAGCGGAAGCGCGAGATCTCGGCCACCTTGACCGGCCACTTGCCGAAGCGGTCGGCGATGTTCTGGTAGTGCTGCTCGGCGAGCAGCGTGGTCGGCGCGAGGATCGCGACCTGCTTGCCGCCGGTCACCGCGATGAACGCGGCCCGCAGCGCGACCTCGGTCTTGCCGAAGCCGACGTCGCCGCAGACCAGCCGGTCCATCGGCTGTGGCGAGACCATGTCCTGAATGACCGCGTGGATCGCGGCCTGCTGGTCGGGCGTCTCCTCGAAGCCGAAGCTGGCCGCGAAGGCCTCGTAGTCGTGCGGCTGGAAGCGGAACGCGAAGCCTTCGCGCGCGGCGCGGCGGGCGTACAGGTTCAGCAGCTCGGCAGCAGTGTCTCGAACCTGCTCGGCGGCCTTGCGCTTGGCCTTGTCCCACTGCGGCGAGCCGAGCCGGTGCAAAGGCGCCTCGTCGGCGGCGACGCCGGTGTAGCGCGCGATCAGGTGCAGCTGCGCGACCGGCACGTACAGCGTCGCCTTGTCGGCGTATTCGAGGTGCAGGAACTCGCTGTTGCCGTCGCCGAGGTCGATGTTGCGCAGCCCCACGTAGCGGCCGATGCCGTGGTTGGCGTGCACCACGGGATCGCCGACCTTCAGCTCCGACAGGTCCTTGATCAGCGAGTTGACGTCGCTGACCTGCTCCTGCTTGCGGCGGCGGCGCGCGGTCGGCGAGGTGGCGAACAGCTCGGTCTCGGTGACGAACTGGATCGTGATGTCGTCGTCGGGCTCGAACCAGAAGAAGCCTTGCGCGAGCGGCGCCACCGCGATCGCGAAGTGCTGGTCGCCGGCGCGAAAGTCCGCTAGCGTCGCCACGCTCGGCGGCTCGATCTGGCTGTCGCGCAGCAACTCCAGCAGGCTTTCGCGGCGGCCCTCGGTCTCGGCGACGATCAGCACGCGGTACTTAGTGTCGGCAACGTGATGCTTCAGGCGCGTCAACGGCTCGGGCGCGCCGCGGTCCACGCTCAGGTCGGGCAGCGGGCGAGCCCACGCCACCTCGTCGCGGCCGCGCAGCGCGAGCTGCGCATGCCGGTTGCACAGCGCGAAGAAGTCCTCGGCCTTCAGGAACAGGTCCTCCGGCGGCAGGATCGGCCGCTCGCGGTCGGCGGCGAGGAAGCGGTGGCGCTCGCGGGTGTCGGTCCAGAACTTCGCGAGCGCGGTGTCGATCTCGCCGTGCAGCACCAATGTCGCCGGGGATTCGTCACCGCGGCCGAGGTAGTCGAAGATCGTCGCGGTCTCGTCGAAGAACAGCGGCAGGTAGTACTCGATGCCGCCGCTCGCCAGGCCCGTGCCGATGTCCTTGTACAGCCGCACCTTGGTGGGATCGCCTTCGAGCTTTTCGCGCCAGCGGGCGCGGAACCGGGCGCGCGCGTCCTCGTCCATCGGGAACTCGCGGCCCGGCAACAGCCGCACCTCGGGCACCGGGAACAGGCTGCGTTGCGTGTCCGGATCGAAGGTGCGGATCGAGTCGACCTCGTCGCCGAACAGGTCGACGCGGTAGGGCACCAGCGAGCCCATCGGGAACAGGTCGATCAGCCCGCCGCGCACCGCGTACTCGCCGGGCGAGACGACCTGGCTCACGTGCGTGTAGCCGGCCAGCGTGAGCTGCGCCTTCAGCGCCGCCTCGTTCAGCTTCTCCTTCTGCTTGAAGTGGAAGGTGTAGCCGGCCATGAAGCTCGGTGGCGCGAGGCGCACGAGCGCGGTCGAGGCGGGCAGCAGCACCACGTCGACTTCCCCCTGGCGGATGCGCCACAGCGTGGCCAGGCGCTCGGAGATCAGGTCCTGGTGCGGCGAGAAGGTGTCGTAAGGCAGCGTTTCCCAGTCCGGGAACACGGCGATGCGCAAGCCCGGCGCGAAGAACGGCAGTTCGGCTTCGAGCCGCTGCGTGTCCGCCGGCTCGGCGGTGACGATCGCGGTGATCTTCTGCTGCGCCGCCTGCGCCTGCGCGAAGCGCGCCAGCAGCAGGGCATCGGCCGAACCGGTGGGGCGGGGCAGCGTGAAGCGTTTTCCGGGGGCGATCTCGGGCAGTTGCATGAAACCTTGCGCACAAAAAGCAAAGCGCCCCGGTGGGGCCTTCAGACGTGGCGTTCCCCGGGGCGAAAGATGGGCACGATTATAGAATTCGCGCGCCGATGACGCTCACCCCCACCCCGCAAGACCCGGAACCCTCGCCCCGCCTGTATGCCCTCGTTCCCAGCGCCGGTGTGGGCGAGCGTGCGGGCGTCGGTGGCCCGAAGCAGTACGCGCTGCTCGGCGAGCGCAGCCTGCTGGCGCACACATTGGCCGCCCTTGGCCAAGTCGAGCGGTTGAACTCGGTGCTGGTGGTCGTGAGTGCCGGCGATACGCAGCACGCTCCGCATCTGGCCGGCAGCGGCGCGGTGGCGGCGTCCGTCGGCGGTGCGACGCGCGCGCAGTCCGTGCGCAACGGCCTCGACGAACTGCTGGCGCGTGGCGCGCGCCCGACCGACTGGGTGCTGGTGCACGACGCGGCGCGCTGCCTCGTCCGCCCGGAATGGATCGATGCGCTGATCGACGCCTGCCTCGACGACGCCGTGGGCGGCCTGCTCGCGCTGCCGGTCGCGGACACGCTCAAGGACGAGCACGGCGGCCGCGTGACCGCCACGATCGACCGCCGCGGCAAGTGGCAGGCGCAGACGCCGCAGATGTTCCGCATCGGCCTGCTGCGCGACGCGATCGACCACGCCGGCGGGAACGTCACCGACGAAGCCAGCGCGATCGAGGCGCTCGGCCACGCGCCGAAGCTGGTCGCCTGCTCGATCGAGAACTTCAAGATCACCTGGCCGGCCGATTTCGCGCTGGCCGAACGACTGCTGAGAACACGCCCATGAACGGACCCCGCATCAAACCGCCCCTGTGGCGCATCGGCGAGGGCTGGGACACGCACGCGCTGGTCGAAGGCCGCCGGCTCGTGCTCGGCGGCGTCGAGATCCCGCACACGCACGGGCTGCTGGGCCACTCGGATGCCGACGCGCTCTGCCACGCGATCACCGACGCGCTGTTCGGCGCCGCGGCGATGGGCGACATCGGCTTCCACTTCCCCGACACCGACACGCAGTACAAAGGCGCCGATTCGCTCGCGCTGCTCGCGGAGGCGGCGCGGCGCGTGCGCGGTGCCGGCTGGCTGATCGGCAACATCGACAGCACGATCATCGCGCAGGCGCCGAAGATGGCGCCGCACATCCTCGGCATGCGCCAGCGCGTCGCGCAGGCGCTGGTCGTCGCGGTCGATCAGGTCAGCGTGAAGGCCAAGACGGCCGAGAAGATGGGGCCGGTCGGGCTCGGCGAAGCGATTGAGGCGCGCGCCATCTGCATGCTCTGGAAGAGCTGAGCCGGCTTCGGCAGGGCGCTCAGGGCGCCTTTTTCAGCCGGATGTGCGCCATCAACCCGCCGTCCGGCGCGTTGGCCAGCTCGAAGGTGCCGCCCATGCGCTGCACCGCCTTGTCGACGATCGCCAGGCCCAGCCCCGCGCCGGTCGCCGCGGTGCGCGCGGCGTCGCCGCGGAAGAACGGGGTGGTCAGCTGCGCGAGCTTCTTCGGGTCGGCGCCCTGGCCGAAATCGCGCACGGTCAGGATTACCCACGGCCCGGTGCGCGCATAGCTGACCTGCACGCGGGCGATGCCCGTGTCGGTGGAGCGGCCGTAGCGGCGCGCGTTCTCGAACAGGTTCTGCAGCACGCGGCCGAGCTCGATGTCGTCGGCCATCACCTTGGTGTCGATCGCCACGCGCGAGCTGATGCGGATCTGCGTCGGGTCGCGGAACGCGGCCATCTCGCGGTCGACCACGCTGCTCAGGTGCACCGGCATCAGCACGCTGTCGCCGGGGCGGGCGTAGTCCATGAACTTGTCGATGATGGCGTCGAGCTGGTCGATGTCGAGCGCCATGTTCTGCTTGGCCTCTTCGTCGTGCACGCTCATCTCGGCTTCGAGCCGCAGGCGGGCGAGGGGCGTGCGCAGGTCGTGCGAGATGCCGGCCAGCATCACGGCGCGGTCCTGCTCCACCTTGGCGAGCTCGCGCGCCATGCGGTTGAAGCCCATGTTGACCTGGCGGATCTCGCTGGTCAGCGTGTTCTCGTCGAGCCGCGAATCGAATTCGCCTTCGCGGATGCGGCTGGCGGCGAAGCTCAATTCCTTGAGCGGCTGGTTGATGAGGCGTGCGATCGCGGCCGAGCCGATCACGGTGGCCAGCAGCGCCATGCTGACCCAGAGCATCAGCGTGTTCCAGAGGATCGGCCCGGCGCGGCTGGGGTCGGCCTGCAGCCAGAACGGGTCCTTCTCGATCGAGAAGCCGACCCACAGGCCTGGCGAGCCGTTGACCGAGCTGGCCACGACGGTGTCCGGCCCGAGCTCGCGACGCAGTTCGTGGCCGATCGCACGCGTGACGCGGTCGGTCTCGTACGGTTCCCACTTGTCGCCGGGCTCCCGGGGCGCCAGGCGCAGCGATTCCTGGTTCGAGATGCCCTTGATCAGCGCGACGCGGTTGATGCCGTCGCTCGATTCCAGTGCTGCGCGCGCCAGCTTGACGAGGCCGGCGATCTGCTGGCCCTGCTGCGTGGCCCGCGGTTCGATCTCCAGCGCGCGGAAGGTCTGGGTCCACGCGAACACGCCGCCCACCAGCAGCAGCGCGATCAGGAAGAACGTTCGCCAGAACAGGCTGAGCGCGACTTTTTTGGACTTCATCGAAGGATCAGGCTACCAGACACGAGAACGGCTCCCGAAGGAGCCGTGGAGTCAGGTCGTGCGCTGGCTCACGCCGCGCCGTCCGGGACGAACACGTAGCCGACGCCCCAGACGGTCTGGATGTAGCGAGGCTGGGCCGGGTCGGGCTCGATCATCTTGCGCAGGCGCGAGATCTGCACGTCGAGGCTTCGGTCGAACGGCTCGAACTCGCGGCCGCGCGCCAGTTGCGCGAGCTTGTCACGCGACAGCGGCTGGCGCGGGTGGCGCACCAGCGCCTTCAGCATCGAGAACTCGCCGGTGGTGAGTGCGATCTGCTCGCCTTCCTTGCTCAACCGGCGCAAGGCCAGGTCGAACTCGAACGGGCCGAAGGTCACGGTCTGCGCCTCGAGTGCCGGTGCGCCGGGTGCCTCCAGCGTCGGGCGGCGGCGCAGCACCGCGTGGATGCGGGCCAGCAGTTCGCGCGGGTTGAACGGCTTGGGCAGGTAATCGTCGGCGCCGACCTCCAGGCCGACGATGCGGTCCACATCCTCGACCTTGGCGGTCAGCATGATGATCGGCGTCAGGTCGTTCGCGGCACGGAGGCGGCGGCAGATCGACAGGCCGTCTTCGCCCGGCAGCATCAGGTCGAGCACGATCAGGTGGACCGTCTCGCGGGTGAGCAGGCGGTTGAGTGCCTTCGCGTCTTCGGCGAGCAGCACCTCGAAACCTTCCTGCGTCAGGTAGCGGCGCAGCAGGTCGCGGATGCGGGCGTCGTCATCGACGACGACCACTCGGTCGGGGCGCGGGTTGGCAACAGCGGTCATGCATTGAGCTCCAAATTTGTAACAGAGCCGATTTTGGACACGAAACCGACCCGATTCTGATCGCCTTGACCACCTGTTACAAATGCTTTGTGCCCGGGATTTCACCCCGTCCGGCGGGCGCAAACGTATAAGCCTGCATCGTCCAACGGAGGTCTTCCATGTCGCACCCGACCCTTCACCGCAGCGCCGCGCTGCTCCTCGCCCTCGTGGCGCCGCTCGCCTGGTCGGCGGATGAGCCGCCGCCGCAAGGCGTCGTCAACCTGTCCAGCAGCGCGAGCCTGGAGGTCGTTCGCGACCTGCTCAGCATCACGTTCAACACCACCCGCGAGGGGGCGGACGCGGCGGCCGTCCAGTCGCAGCTGAAACAGGCGCTCGACGCCGCGCTGGCCGAGGCGAAGAAGGTCGCGCGCCCGGGGCAGATCGAAGTGCAGACCGGCAACTTCTCGCTGTCGCCGCGCTACACCTCGAAGGGCGCGACGAACGGCTGGCAGGGCAGCGCCGAATTGATCGTCGAAGGCCGCGACATGCAGGGCATCGGCCAGCTGAGCGGCCGCATCACCACGCTGACGATCAACCGCGTCGGCTACGCGCTGTCGCGTGAACTGCGCGAGCGCTCGGAAGGCGAAGTCGCGGCGCAGGCGATCACCCGCTACCGCGCCAAGGCCGCCGAGTACGCGCGCCAGTTCGGCTACGCGGGCTACACGATCCGGGAGGTCAACGTGTCCGGCAACGAGCAGCAGCCGATGCCGCGCGCCGTGGCGATGTCGGCCCGCGCGGCCGCCCCGGCCTACGACGAGGCGCTGCCGGTCGAGCCGGGCAAAGGCGTGGTGATGGTCAACGTCAGCGGCACCGTGCAGATGACGAAGTAGTGGCTCGGGCGCGAGCGCGGGTGCGGCGCGCGACGAGGCCTTACGATCGTCGCCATGAACCCGACCGACGCCCCAGCGAGTGACGCACCGCGCCTGAACCACGTCCAGTGCCTGGGGGCGCGCGGGCTGCACCGCATGGCGTACTGGGAGTGGGGCGACGCCGCCAACTCGAAGGTGCTGGTGTGCGTGCACGGCGTGGGGCGCCAGGCGCGCGATTTCGACACGCTGGCCCGCGCGATGCGCGGCGAGTACCGCGTGGTCTGCCCCGACGTCGTCGGCCGCGGCCAGTCCGATTGGCTCGCCGACCCGGCCGGCTACGCGATCCCCGCCTACGTGGCCGACATGGTCACGCTGCTCGCGCGTCTCGATGCGCAGACGGTGCACTGGGTCGGCACCTCGATGGGCGGGCTGATCGGCATGGGCCTGGCCTCGCTGCCGAACACGCCGATCGCGAAGCTCGTGCTGAACGACGTCGGCCCGGCGATCCGCTTCGAGGCGCTGACGCGCATCAGCGGCTACCTCGGCCAGCCGCTGCGCTGGGCCAGCGTCGACGAGGCCGCCGATTACCTGCAGACGATCTCCGCCAGCTTCGGCCCGCACACCCGCGAGCAATGGCTGGCGCTGTCGCGGCCGATGCTCAAGCCCGATGGCGACGGCTTCAAGCTGCACTACGACCCTGCGATCGCGGTGCCGATCAAGGCGATGACGCCCGAGATCGCCGCCGTCGGCGAGCGGATGACCTGGGCCGCGTACGACGCCGTGCGCTGCCCGACGCTGCTGCTGCGCGGCGCCGAGTCCGACCTGCTCGCGCCCGAGACCGCCCGCGCGATGGCCGAGCGCGGGCCGCGCGCGCGGCTGGTCGAGTTCCCCGGCGTGGGGCATGCGCCGACGCTGGTCGCGGCCGACCAGATCGAGGCAGTGCGCGGGTTCCTGCTGGAGCCCGACGCCAGCGCATGAAGACCGGCGTGCTGGACGCGCGCAGCGACGCCGCGCCCATCGTCCACCTGATCGACGAGCATCCCGATGCCGCCGCGGAAGCGGCGCAGCTGGTGCGCGCCCGCGCGTTCGCCGAGCCGCTGCTGGACGGCCGCCTGCTCGACACCGGCGAGGACGCGCTGGCGCATGCCGACGCCGTCGCCGCGATCCTGCAGGGCATCGGCGCGGCGCCGGCGATGCGCGCCGCCGCCTACCTCGTCTACGCCGGCGATTACCTGACGAAGCCCGACGAGGTGATCGCGAAGGCGTTCGGCCCCTCGCACGCGAGCCTCGTCGTCGCCACGCGCAAGCTCGTGCAGCTGCAGCGCGCCGCCCGCGAGGCGCAGCTCGGCACCGAGGCGCGCGCGCAGCAGACCGAGCGGGTGCGCAAGATGCTGCTCGCGTTCTCGCGCGACCTGCGCGTCGTGCTGCTGCGCCTCGCGTCCCGCCTGCAGACGCTGCGCTTCTTTGCCGCGACGAAGACGCCGTGCGCGCCGGCGCTGGCGGCCGAGTCGCTGCACGTCTTCGCGCCGCTCGCCAACCGGCTGGGCATCTGGCAGATCAAGTGGGAGCTCGAGGACCTGTCGTTCCGGTTCCTGGAGCCGGAGCGCTACCAGCAGGTCGCCCGCTTGCTGGACGAGCGCCGGGTCGAGCGCGAGCAGCGGGTCGAGCGCTTTCGCAGCCGCCTGGCCGACGACCTGCGCGCGCACGGGCTGAGCGCCGAGGTGCAGGGCCGGCCCAAGCACCTCTACAGCATCTGGAAGAAGATGCAGGGCAAGGGACTCGATTTCACCCAGGTGCTCGACGTGCGCGCCGTGCGCGTGATCGTGCTCGACGTGCCGCGCTGCTACGCCGTGCTCGGCCGTGTCCACGAGCTGTTCCGGCCGGTGACCGGCGAGTTCGACGACTACATCGAGCGCCCGAAGCCGAACGGCTACCAGTCGCTGCACACGGTGGTGCTCGACGACGACGGCCGCGCCGTCGAGGTGCAGATCCGCACGCAGGCGATGCACGAGCATGCCGAGCACGGCGTCGCCGCGCACTGGGCCTACAAGGACGCCGGGACCAAGGGCTACGCCGGCGTCGTGGCCGACGCGGACCAGCAGGCGCGCATCGCCGAGGCGCGCAAGGCCGTGTTGCGCCAACTGCTCGCCTGGGAGCGCGACACCGCCGCACACGAGCACCACGCCGGCGCGGCGCATGACACGGCCGCCGACGACCGCATCTACGTGTTCACGCCGGCCGCCGCGGTCGTCGAGCTGCCGGCGGGCGCGACGCCGGTCGACTTCGCGTACACGCTGCACACCGATCTCGGCCACCGCTGCCGCGGCGCGCGGGTCGACGGCGCGATGGTCCCGTTGAACACGCCGCTGCGCAGCGGCGTGACGGTCGACGTGGTTGTCGCGAAGGAGGGCGGCCCCTCGCTCGACTGGCTCAACGCCGACCTGGGCTACCTGAAGAGCCACCGCGCGCGCGCCAAGGTGCGTGCGTGGTTCAACCTGCAGGCGCAGAAGGCGACGATCGCGCGCGGCCGCGAGTCGGTCGAGAAGCTGCTGCAGCGCGAGGGCCGCACAGCGGTCAAGCTCGACGACCTGGCGGCGCAACTCGGCTTCCGCAACGCCGAGGCGCTGTTCGAGGTCGTCGGCAAGGACGAGTACTCGCTGCGCAACATCGAGAACCTGCTGCGTCCGGCCGAGGCGCTGCCGACGCCGGACGACCTGATCGCGCTGCGCCGCCCGTCGACGACCGTGCCCAAGGGCGGCGTGCTGGTCGTCGGCGTCGAATCGCTGATGACGAGCCTGGCGCGCTGCTGCCGCCCGGCGCCGCCGGATCCGATCGGCGGCTACGTGACGCGCGGCAAGGGCGTCGCGGTGCACCGCGCCGCCTGCACGAACTTTCGCCAGATGGCCATGCGCTCGCCGGAGCGCGTGATCGCGGTGCAGTGGGGCGCGCCGCGTGGCGACAAGGCCGCGCTGTACCCGGTCGACGTGATGGTCGAGGCCGCCGACCGGCAGGGGTTGCTGCGCGACATCTCCGAGCTGTTCGCGAAGGAGAAGATGAACGTCTCCGGCGTGAAGACCCAGTCGGTCAAGGACTCGAGCGGCGGCACGGCCTGGATGACCTTCACGATCGAGGTCGCCGATGCCGCCCGCCTGACCCACGTGCTAGGGCTCGTGGGGCACATCGCCGGCGTGCGCTCGGTGCGGCGCAAATAGCCTGTGCTATAGTGGAGGGCTAGGGCGATTAGCTCAGTGGTAGAGCGCCTCTTTGACGTGGAGGATGTCGGGAGTTCGACCCTCTCATCGCCCACCAAAAACGTCGCAAGTCCGATCAGAGCCTGCCCCGCAAGGGACAGGCTCTTTTCTTTTCCGGGCCCCGAATGGACATCACGCCGCGCCGCCAGCACCTGATCGACAGCCACGTCGCGGACACCCGCCGCGAGATGCTCGATTGCGCCTCCGAGCTCAACGACCTGGTGCGCTTCGCGCTCGCCGCGGCCAAGGACAAGACCCAGAAGCGCTACTACCCGTTCGACCCGGTCGACGAGGGCATCCGGCAGTGGGCCGAGTTGCGCCGCAAGCTCGCCAAGCTGACGGCGCAGGTGGAGCGCGCGAACGACCGGCTCGGCGTTCGACCGTTCGATCCGGAAGCGCCGGTCGCCGACGACCCGCCGCCGTCCGCCTCGGCCTGAAACGACAAGGGCACCTCGCGGATGCCTTTTCTCTGCGTGGTGACGGCGCGTGCGCCGCTCGGCTCAGCGCTCCAGCAGCTGCGGGCCGCGTCCGGCGGCGGCAGCCGTGGCGGCGTCGAAGCCGCCGTCGACCCAGCGCCGGCCGTGCGCGAACGCCTGATGGGCGGCGACGGTCGGGTTCGTGAACGGCGGGGTCGGCACGTCGAGTGGAATCTCGAGCGTCACGGCCTCCGACGCGTCGTAGATCACCAGCCGCGGCGCGAACGCGTTGTCGCCCAAGCGCTCGGGTGAGCACTGAAACTCGAAGCCGCGGTACTGTGCGAAATATGTCGGTTCCATGCGTGGGCTCGCTGGCGACGCAACAGCGCGTCGAGGTAAGCAAAACGTAACGGAGTGTGAGCCGGGCGTTCCGGCGTCGTCAACCCGCAGCTCGGGGGGATGAAGGCCGGGAGAGAGAGCCGACAACCTGGCGCGATTGTCGCTGCTGTACCAGCGGTCCGCCGTCGGACGGCACCCCGAACGCAACGCTTGGCGAAGCAATCGCGCGAACTGCGTCACAGTTCCTTGTGACTGTCGCAAACTTCACGTTACGCTGCCCATCCCTTGAAGCCGACACCCGCGCCCGCTCCCCTGCACCGCGCCACGCCAGCCGCCGGCGCCGCCGACCCGCTGGCGCGTGACGTGGCCGTGCTCGAGAAGGCCGAGCGGTTCGTCCTGCGTCACGGCCCGCACCGCGTCTGGCGGCTGGCCCGTCTGTCGCAGCGCCAGGCCGCGCGCCTGCGCGGGTCCCCGTGGCAGGCGCGCGCGCTGACCCTGACGCTGGACGCCTTGCAAAGCGCTCGCTGCGGCCACGACCTGCCGCCCTATCTCGACGAGGCGATCGCGCTGCGGCCGGCACCGGGCAGCCCGCTGGCGCGGGCGATCGGATTCGCGCGTTGCACGGTCCTCTCGAACGAGGGCCTGTTCGACGCGGCCATGGCGGCACTCGACTCGCTGGAGGACTCGGCCGCGCGCTCGCGTCCGATCCGGCTGGCGGTGCTGCGCCAGCGCGCCTTGGTCACGGGCCTGGCCGGCGACGCGCCGCGCGCCGCCGCGCTGTCGCTGCAACTGCTGCGAGCGCTCACCGGCGACGCCAGCCTCGCCGCCGCCGCCTGGCGCAGCGACGTGCACGGCATGCTGTCGCACTGCGCCGCCCGCGGCGTCGCCGGCATCGGCACCCTGGAATCCAACGCCCGCGTGGCGATCCGGATCGGCCGGCACAGCGGCTGCCTGCCGTCGATCCTGTCTCCGGTGCGCAACCTGCTCGCCGCGCTCGACGTGCGGCGTGCGCCGGTGGCCGAGATGCGCGACGTGTTCGGTGCCGCGATGGCCTCGGTCCAGGCGCGGCGGCTCGAGAACGCCACGGTGGCGTCGATGCTCTCCAACTTCGCCTGGCTGCTGGCTTCGGCCGGCGAGACCGCCGAAGCGGTGCGCGTCGGCCGCGACGCCTGGGCGATGTTCGAGCGGCTCGCCTTCCCGGCGACGACGATGACCTTCGTCCACCAGCTCGAGACAGTGTTTCGAGCCGCCCACGATCCGCTCATGGCCGCGACCGTGCACGCGCAGCGCCAGCGCATGGAGCTGCGCGAGCGCGGCCTGCGCGACACCGGGCAGATCCTCGACATCCCGGGCGGCGCCGAATGGGCCGGTCGACAGGCGGCCGAGCGCGCGACGATCCGGCGCGAGGCCGGCGCGGCGCTGCAGGACGATCCTGTCACCGGGCTAGCGACGCGCCAGCAGCTGCTCGCGTCGCTGTCGGCGCGGTGGCCATCGGTGCATGGCGCGGTGATCGCCGTCGTCGCGGACGTGGACGATTTCCACGGCGTCAACGACCGCCTCGGGCACGCGATCGGCGACCGCCTGCTGGGCGTGCTCGCGAACCGGCTCGCCGGGCTCGGGGCCGAGGGCTGTGCGCGGATCGGGCCAGACAGCCTTCTGCTGTGGGATGTCGTCGCGCCGGACGCGCCCGACGGTCGTAGCGCCGCGCTGCAACTGGCCGAGCGCGTGCAGGCCACGATCGCGCTGCCGATGGGCCTGTACGCGCCCGGCCTGCGCCTGAGTGCCTGCATCGGTCACGGCGCCTTCACGGCGCCGCTGCCGCGGGCCGAGGCGCTCGTCTTGACGGTCGAGGCGGCGCTGGAGCAGGCGCGCGCCATCGGTCCGGCCTGCATCGTCGAGGCCGGTGCCGTCACCGTCGGCCCGCAGGACGGGCCGTCGCATGAGCCGAGCCTCAAGCATGCGCTGCGTCCGCTGGCCGAAGCGTGGGTGCCGCAGCGCGGCGCGCCGCTCGCGCGCTCTCGCCACCTGGTCGGCTACGAGGCCTTGCTCGACCGGCCCGGATCGAGCCGTCGCGATGCGCCGGACAGCTGGTCGGTCCCGGGACTGAACGATCCGCAGGTCGACGTCGAATCCGACGACCTGCTCGGTGGCGATGCGGTGTGGGGCGACGCGCTCGTGCCGTGCCGGTTCAGCGTCGCGATCGGGCCGCGGCTCACCGATGCCGCACTGGCCGTGCTGCGGCGCCGCGCGCAGGCGCTGCGCGTTCTGGAGTCGGTGCCGGGCATTCCGCGGGTGCTCCACTTCGACGCCGCGGCCGGCATCCTGATCGTCTCGCGGCCGGCTGGCGACGCGCTCGACGCGCGACCGCTGCCGGCGGCGGACACGCCCGCGGCGGTCGCACACGTCGTCCGCCTCGGTGTCGAGCTGGCGCAGATCCTCGACGGTGTGCACCGCGCGGGCGTCGTGCACGGTCGGCTGAGCCCGGCGATGCTGGTGTTCGATCCGCCCAGCGGCACGCTGACCCTGCTCGGGCTGGAGGACGCCGGCACGCCGGGCGGGCGCGACGCGCTGCTGCCCTTCAGCGCGCCGGAGCAGACCGGCCGGCTCGGTGCGGCGATCGACGCGCGGGCGGACTGGTACGCGTTCGGTGCGGTCCTGCACGCGTTGCTCGCGGGCGCGCCGCCGTTTCCCGAATCGGAGCCGCTCGCGCTGCTCCACGCGGTGCTCACCGCGGAGCCGCCGCACCTGGCACCGCCGGTGCCGCCGGCGCTGGCCGCGGTCGTGCTCAAGCTGCTGGCCAAGAGCCCGCAGCAGCGCTACGCGACGGCCGCGCAGGTGCTGACCGACCTGCGGCTCGTGCTGGCGGCGCTCGCCGCCGGTCGCGACGACGCCGGCTTCGTGCCCGGCGCCAACGGCCACCGCACCGCACCGGCGCCGGCTTCGGGTGTCTACGGACGCGCGGCCGAGCAGGCGCGACTCGCGGCGCTGCTCGACGGCGTGTTCGAGCCCGGCGCGCAGGACGCCGCACGCGTCGTCGCGGTGCGCGGCTACGGCGGCGTCGGCAAGACCACGCTGGTGCGCAGCCTGCTCACGGCGCTGGTGCGCCGCGGCGGCATCTTCGCGGCCGGCCGCCACGACCAGTTCCAGCCGCGCGGCCCGTTCGACGCGATGACCGACGCGCTGGCGGACATCGCCCAGTACTGGTTGTCCGAATCGCCGCAGCGCGTCGCGACCACGCGCGCGGCACTGCGCGCGCGGCTCGGCGCCCAGGCGGTCTTTCTGGCGCGACTGGTGCCCGCCTTCGCGCCGCTGCTGGGCGACATCGAACCGCGCGCCGGCGATGCCGACGACGGCACGCCCCTGTCGATACGCGCCCGCCGGGTCGCCGGCGGCGTGCTCGACGTGGTGCGGGCGTCGGGCGCGCCGCTGCTGCTGTTCATCGACGACCTGCAGTGGGCCGACGCGGGCGCGCTCGAACTGCTGGAGGCGCTGGCCAACGACCACAGCCGCGGTCGGGTGCTGATGGTGGCGGCGTGGCGCGATGTCGAGATCGACGCCGCCCATCCGCTGCGCCACGCCTTCGCGCGGCTGCGCGCCGCCGGCACCCGGGTGGCGGCGTTCACGCTCGACGGCCTGGGGCCCGAGCCGCTGGCCGAGCTGCTTGGCGACGTGCTCGACGCGCCGCCCGCGGCGCTGGCGCCGCTGGCGCTCGCGCTGCACGGCAAGACCCGCGGCAACCCGTTCTACGCGCTGCAATGCGTGCGCCAGTTGTTCGAGTCGGGGCAGCTGCAGCGGCCGGGGGAGGCGTGGGCGTGGGACGACGCGGCCGTGCTCGCGCTGCCCAGCTCCGAGAACCTGCTCGACGGGTTGCTGCGCGAGTTCGCGCGGCTGCCGCGCGACACGCAGGCGCTCGCGGGCGGCTGCGCATGCCTGGGCGGCGACATCGACGCCGCGCTGCTCGCCACCGCCCTCGACGTGCCCGAACCGCGCGTCGACGAACTGCTGCAGCCGCTGCTGCGGCACGGCATGCTGATCAGCGTGCCGGCCGCGGCCGGCGGCGGCGCGCTGCGCTTCTGCCACCACCGCATGCAGCAGGCCGCCGATGCGCTGCTCGACAGCCACGAACGCGCCCGCTGGCACCTCGCGTTCGCGCGCGCGCTCGGGGCACGCGTGCCGGCCGTCGATCCCGCTTTGGTCGGCGAGCACGACCTGGGTGCCCTGGCGCTGCTCGAAGGCCCCAAGGCGGACGCCGAGGAGCGCGAGCGGGTCGTCGAGCGGCTGCTGCAGGGCGGTCGCCTGGCGCTGGAGCAGGGCGATCCGGCGCGCGCGCTGCGCAGCGTCGACGGCGCCCGCGCGCTGGCCGCACATGCGCGCGCCGATGCGGCGCGGTGGTACCGCCTGCACGAGCTCCGCCACGCGCTGCTGTGCCGCCTGCAGCGCTACGCCGAGGCCGACGAGGTCTACGCCGACCTCGAAGCGGGGATCGCGGGCGAGGCGCCGCCGGCGCCGCTGCAACTCGCGCCCGCGACGCTGCAGCAGCTCGGCGCGCTGTCGCGGCGCGGGCACGACCCGGCCGCCGTGATCCTGGGCCTCGGCACCGCGCGCGCGCTCGGCCTGCGGCTGCCGCCGGCCAGCGGCTGGGCGGCCGCGTGCGAGGCCGAAGCGCGCGCCTTGCGGCAGCTGATCGCCACCCACGGGCTCGAGCGCTTCGACCACCTCGAGCCGATGGCGGACCCGGCCCAGGCCCACATCGGCGCGGTGCTGATCGCCACGCAGCTCGCGGCCTCCGCCACGCAGGCGGAGATCGCCAGCTGGGCGCGCCTGCGCGCCGTGCGCCTGGGCTTCGAGCACGGCTGGTTCGCGACGCTGCCGCTGGGCATGCTCGAATGCATTCCCATGGGCAACGAGCCCGACGACTTCGCGCTCGGCACCGCGATCGCGCAGGCCGGGCTGCGCCTGTTCGCGCGGCGCCCGTCGGCCTGGCTGGCGCCCGGCATCCACCACCGCAAGGCACTGCTGCTCGGCCACTGGCTCGAGCCGCTGGAACGCTGCGGCAGCTACGCCCGCCAGGCCCACGAGCTGGCGCGCGAAGCCGGGCAACCCGAGCTCGAGGCCGCCACGCAGGTCACGCTCGGCGCCGTCGCGCTCGAATGCGCGCTGAACCTGGCCGACGTCACGCTCAGCCTGCGCGGCGTGGCGCGCGGCGTGCGCGCCCGCGGGCCGCTCGGCGGGCGCGCGGCCTACCGGCAGTTCGTCGCGTGCATGGCCGGCGAGACGCGCAGCGCCGGCCGGTTCGATCCGGTCGAGACCGGCCCGACCGAGCACGCCACGCGCGCCTACCTCGCCACCTGGCAGGCCGTGGCCGCGACGTTGTTCGGCGACTGGGCGCTGGCGCTGCGCGAATCGCGCGCCGCCGCGGCGCTGCTCGACAGCATCGCCGGCCACTACGCCGGCTACCTGCAGCGCTGGGTGCATGCCTTGGCGCTGTGCACGGCGCTGCGCTCGGCCGACGCGGGGCGCGAGGGCCTGCAGGCCGAGCTGGCGCCGCTAGTCGACTGGCTGGCGCGCCGCGCCGCCGAATCGCCGATCAACTTCGGCCACACCCACGAGCTGGTGACCGCGCTCCACGCCTGGGCGTTCGGCGACGTGGCGGCCGCGACGGCGGCGTTCGAGCAGTCGATCGAACACTCGCTGCAGCACCAGCGGCCCTACCACCATGCGCTCGCCTGCGAACTGGCCGCCGGGTTCCATGCCGACCATGGCGCGGCGCGCGCCGCCGCGGCCTACCGTGCCGATGCCCTGCAGGCCTACGAGGCCTGGGGCGCGACCGCCAAGGCACGCCAGCTGCGGGGCTCGGGCATGGCGTTCTCCGCGCCGCCGCGGCCGCCGGGGGATGGCGGCGCGGGGCTGGATCTGCGGATCGTGACGCAGGCCAGCCAGGTGCTCGCGCAGGAGCGCGACCCGGCCGGGCTGACCCGCGTCCTGCTCGAGCAGATCCGGCTCTACGCGGCGGCGGACCGCGGCGTGCTGTTCTGGCGCGACGACGCCGACTGGCTGCCGCGCGCGGGCTTCGGCACGGACGGCCTGTGGGTCGAGGACGACGCGGCGCGCGGCGAGGATCGCCACGTGCCGCTGACCGTGTACCACTACCTGACGCAGAGCCTGAGCCCGCTGCTGCTGCGCGACGTGCAGCACCATCCGCGCTTCGGCCACGATCCCAAGGTGCGGGCCGACGGCATCCGCTCGATCGCCGGCCTGCCGATCCACCACCGCGGCCAGGCGCGCGGTCTGCTGTATCTGGAGAACCGTCAGGCGCACACGACGCTCGATCCGCAGCAGCTCGACACGCTCGGGCTGATCTGCCTGCAGTTCGCCGTGGCCTACGAGAACGCGCACGCCAACCAGCGCCTCGAGCAGCTGGTGGCGCGGCGCACCGACGAGCTGCGCGCCGAGAATCTGGAGCGGCGGCGCGCCGAGCAGGAGGCCGCGAACGCGAACCGCGCCAAGAGCGTGTTCCTCGCTCACATGAGCCACGAGATCCGCACGCCGATGAACGCGATCCTGGGCATGAGCCACCTGGCGCTGCGCAGTGGCCTCAGCCCGCAGCAGCACGGCTACGTGCAGAAGGTCGAGCGCTCGGCCGAGTCCCTGCTCGGGCTGCTGAACGACATCCTCGACTTCTCGAAGATCGAGGCCGGCAAGGTCACCATGGAGAGCGTTCCCTTCCCGCTCGCCGAGGTGCTGGACCATGTCGCGAACCTGATCGGCCTGAAGGCCACCGACAAGGGCCTGCAGCTGCGCTTCAGCGCGGCGCCCGGCGCGCCCGCGCGGGTGATCGGCGATCCGTTGCGGCTGGGCCAGGTGCTGGTCAACCTGGCGAACAACGCGGTCAAGTTCACCGATCGCGGCAGTGTCGAGATCGGGGTCGAGCCGATCGGGCGCACGGCGGCCACCGCGCGCTTGCGCTTCTCGGTCCGGGACACCGGCGTCGGCATGACGCTGGCCCAGCTCGCGCGCGTGTTCGAGCCTTTCGAGCAGGCCGAGGCCTCGACCGCGCGTCACCGCGGCGGCACCGGTCTGGGCCTGGCGATCAGCCGGCACCTGGTCGAGCTCATGAACGGGCGGCTCTGGGCCGAGAGCACGGCGGGCGAGGGCAGCGTCTTCCATCTCGAAGCGGAGTTCGGCTTGCCGGCCGAACCCTCCGACACGGACGCCGGCGACGCGCGCGTCGACATCGACGAGATCGCGCGCCGCTTCGGCCTGGAGGTGCACGAGGGCGGTGCCGCGGCTGAGGCGGCCGTGCACGTCGCGAGCCTGGTCGGTGGCCGGCGCGCGCAGCAGCGCGACGCATTGCGCGACCACCGCGCGCAGTTGGCCGGGGCGCACATCCTGCTGGCCGACGACAACGAGATCAACCAGGAGCTGGTGACCGAACTGCTGGGCGATGCCGGCGTGCGCGTGAGCATCGCCGAGGACGGCGAAGCCGCGCTGCGGATGCTGAACGAGCAGCCGCACTTCGACGGCGTGCTCATGGACTGCCAGATGCCGGTCCTCGACGGTTACGACGCCACCCGCGCGATCCGCCGCGAGGCGCGTTTCGCCAACCTGCCGATCATCGCGCTGACCGCCAGCACCATGCCCGGCGACCTGAACCGCGCACTCGCCGCCGGCATGAACGGCCACCTCTCCAAGCCGATCGACGTGCAGGCCCTGTTCGACACGCTGGCGCGCTGGGTGCTTCCCGGCGCCACGGCGACCGCGCCTGCGATCGACCCGTCACCGGCCGCCGCGTTCGTGCAGACACCGGACGACGTGGCCGGTCTGGATGCCGCGGCGGGCCGCGCCGCCGTCGGCGGCAACGACAAGCTCTACCGCCGCCTGCTGTCCAACTTCCGCGCCGAGCAGGCCGGCTTCATGGCCCGCTTGGACAGCGCGCGCGGCCAGCTCGGCACCGATGCCGCGGCGCGCCTGGCGCAGCAGCTGGCCACCACGGCCGCGGGGCTGGGCGCGCAGGACGTGCAGCGCGCTGCCCATGCCCTGGCGCAGGCTTGCGCGGCGGGGGCCAGGGACCAAGTCGACCCGCTGGCGGCGGCGCTCGCCGACCGGCTCGACGCACTGCTCGCCGCGCTGCGCGGGCTTGATTGAGCGCGCTCCACAAGCGCCGCCCGTAGGCCGTTTCCCACAGCCGAAACCGGCTGCGGCGACTGATCCCGGCCCGCATCGCTGCGTAGCATCGGCGCCATGAACACACCCGCTAAATTCCTGTTGCTGTTGGACGATGCGCCACGAGCGCTGCTGTTCGACAGCCGCAACTGCCTGCTCGGCGAAGTCATCGAGGAAGACGGTTTCATCGTCGACAGCCTGCTGCGCAGCGCCAAGCCGTGCCCGACGCCCGACGACGGCATGCTCCAGGCCATCGTGCCGCCACCTTCGCCGCAGCAGGCGATGCGCTGCTACGAGCTGCGCTGAGGCGCACGCGCGATGGCCACCGGCTCGCGCACCCTCTGGAAGGGCGCCATCGCCTTCGGGCTCGTCCACATCCCGGTCAGTCTGCACACCGCCACGGCGGACCACGGCGTGGATTTCGACTGGCTCGACAAGCGCAGCATGGACCCGGTGGGCTACAAGCGCATCAACAAGAAGACCGGCAAGGAAATCGACAAGACGAACATCGTCAAGGGCGTCGAGGTCGAGGAGGGGCAGTACGTGGTCGTGAGCGACGAGGAAATCGCGGCCGCGTACCCGCAATCCACCCAGTCGATCGACATCGAGGCCTTCGTCGGCGCCGACGAGATCCCGTTCGTCTACCTCGACCGGCCGTACTACCTGGCGCCCACGGGCAAGGGCGCCAAGGTCTACGCGCTGCTGCGCGAGACGCTCGCGAAGACGCAGCGCATCGGCGTCGCGCGGGTCGTGATCCAGACCAAGCAGCACCTCGCGGCGCTCGTGCCCGTGGGCCCTGCGCTGGTGCTGAACCTGCTGCGCTGGGGCGCCGACATCAAGCCCTGGACCGAGCTGAACCTGCCCGCCGCCGGCGCGAAGGCGGCCGGCCTGACCGACGCCGAGATGAAGATGGCGACGCAGCTGGTCGAGGACATGACCAAGCCGTTCCAGCCCGACGACTACCGCGATTCGTTCACCGACGAGGTGATGGAACTGGTCAAGCGCAAGGTCGCCTCGGGCGACACCGAGTCGGTGGTCCAGCCGGAGCCGGTCGAGGCGGGCGCGAAGACTGCCGACATCATCGACCTGACCGAACTGCTCAAGCGCAGCCTGAAGGGCAAGGCGGACAAGGGCGACAAGGCCGAGAAGGCCGACAAGCCGGAGAAGGCCGCGCCGGCAGCGGCCCCGCGCAAGACGGCGCGCGCCGCGAGCGCCAAGGCGGCGCCGGCGAAGAAGCGACGCACCGGGTAGCGCAGCATGGCCACGCGCCAGACCCTCACCCACGCCGAGCGTGTGATCGACGCGGCCAGCGGCGTCACCAAGGGCGAGCTGGCGGACTACTTCGAGCGCGTCGCACCGGTGCTGCTGCCGCACCTGAAGGCGCGTCCGGTCGCGCTCGTGCGCGCGCCCGACGGCGTCGGCGGCGAGCTGTTCTTCCAGAAGCACGCCGATGCGCATGCGCTGGCCGGCGTCGACCAGCTCGACCCTTCGCTCGATCCCGGCCATGCGGCGCTGCTCGCGGTCGCTTCGGCGCGCGGTCTTCGTTCGGCAGCGCAGATGAACGTCGTGGAGTTCCACACCTGGAACATGACGACGCGGACGCTGCCGCGCCCCGATCGCATGGTGTTCGACCTCGACCCGGGTGAAGGCGTGGCCTGGCCCGATATGCGCGAGGCTGCGACGCTGATCCAAGCGTTCCTCGAGGAACTGCACCTCGCCGCCTGGCTCAAGACCAGCGGCGGCAAGGGCCTGCACGTCGTGGTGCCGCTGGCGCCGCGGCACGAGTGGCGCGTCGTGCGCCAGTTCGCGCAGGCCGTCGTCGTGCGCATGGCCGAGGTGGTGCCGCAACGCTTCGTCGCGAAGAGCGGGCCGCGCAACCGGGTCGGAAGAATCTTCATCGACTACCTGCGCAACGGCTGGGGCGCGACGACCGCGGCCGCGTGGTCCGCCCGCGCACGGCCGGGGCTGGGCGTGTCGGTGCCGGTCGACTGGATCGAGCTGGCGCAGATCGACAGCGGCGCCCACTGGACCGTGCGCGACGTGGCGCCGCGCCTGGCGCTCGGCAACGCGCCGTGGGCGGGCTTCACGGCCTCTCGCCAGACGCTGACCCGCGCGATGAAGGCGCTCGATTTCGAACCGATGGAGACCACGCCATGATCCACCTCGACCACACCGAACCGCCGACCCCGCCCGACGTGCCCAACCGGCCGCCCTCGCAACCGCCCGCACCCGGCCCGGACGTGGTGCCGGTCGAGGACCCGCAGCCGACCGAACATCCCGATCCCGTCCGCGAGCCACCGGACAACAGGCCGCCGGTGGCCGTGCACCCGCAACCGGCCTGCGAAAGGAAGCACCATGCCGCGCAACACCTGGAGCGCCAAGCGCGAGCGCCAGTACGAGCACATCAAGGACAGCCTGCACGTCCGCGGCAAGAGCGAGAAGGTCGCCGAGGAGATCGCGGCGCGCACCGTGAACAAGGAGCGCGCGCAGCACGGCGAATCGAAGACCGCGAGCGCCTCGTCGGTGGACGACATGTCACCGGGTCGGCGCGGCGGCCTGCGCTCGCACTCGGGCGAGGGCGGTCGCACGCTGGCGCAACTGCGCAACGAGGCGAGCGAGCGTGGCGTGAAGGGGCGCTCGCGCATGAACAAGGCCGAGCTCGCGAAGGCACTCGAACGCTGACGGCGCGCGGCGGCGTCTCGTGGGCCTAGCGGGCAGCGGGACACCGCCGGCGCCGCGCGGGCTGGTCTACGTCAGCGACGACACGCCGGGGATCCGGCGCGTCCGGCGCGGCACCGGTTTCGGCTACGTGCTTCCCGATGGCCGCCCGCTGCGCGATGTCGAACAGCTGACGCGCATCCGCAAGCTGGCGATCCCGCCGGCGTACACGGACGTGTGGATCTGCCCGCTGCCGAATGGCCACCTGCAGGCCACCGGGCGCGATGCGCGCGGCCGCAAGCAGTACCGCTACCACGCGGACTGGCGCGTCGCACGCGACGACAGCAAGTTCGAGCGCATGGCCGAGTTCGGCGCCGCGCTGCCGCGCATCCGGGCGCGGGTGCAGCGCGACCTGGCGGCGCCGGTCGGCCAGCGCGTGCTGCGCGAGACCGTGATCGCGGCGATCGTGCGGCTGCTCGACACCACGCTGATGCGGGTCGGCAACGACGAATACGCCCGCAGCAACGGCTCGTTCGGCCTGACGACGCTGCGCAACCGCCACGCGCGCGTCGAGGGCGAGGCGCTGACGCTGCGCTTTCGCGGCAAGAGCGGCGTAGAGCACCAGGTCCGGCTCGGCGACCGGCGGGTCGCGCGGGTCGTGCGGCGCTGCCAGTCGCTGCCGGGGCAGGAGCTGTTCCAGTACCTGGATGACGAGGGTGTCGCGCACGTGGTGGGCTCGGCCGACGTCAACGACTACCTGCGCGAGGCCAGCGGCGGCGAGTTCACCGCCAAGGACTTCCGCACCTGGCACGGCAGCGTGCTCGCGCTCCAGCTGTGGTGCGCGCTCGACCCTTCGGAGGCCGCGAAGCCGACGCTGGCGGGCGCGAAGCGGCTGCTCGGCGAGGTCGCGGCCCGTCTGGGCAACACCGTGGCGGTCTGCCGCAAGGCGTATGTGCATCCGCGCGTGCTGGGCCTGCTGACCGGTGCCGGCGAGGCGATCGCGCCGCTCGTGCCGGTGCGGCGCTCGGGCCTGTCGGCGCCCGAGCGCGGGCTGCTCACGCTGCTCCGCGAACCACGGGTAAGCCCTCGGTCGCGCCGGCGCTCGACGGCCGCCAATCCGAACTAAACTTTACTGACCGGTCGGTCGAGTATGTTGACGCGCCTCGCGCTGCGAGCGCACTCGGCGGCCGCTGGAGACCCACGATGTCAGAACCGCTTGTCCTAAGCGCGCAAGCCGGCGCGGTGTGCACGATCACGCTGAACCGGCCCAAGGCGCTGAACAGCTTCACCTCGCAGATGCACGAGGAGCTGGCCGCCGCCATCGCCGCCGTCGAAGCCGACCGCTCGGTGCGCTGCCTGGTGCTCACCGGCGCCGGCCGCGGTTTCTGCGCCGGGCAGGACCTGTCCGATCCGGCGGTCGCACCCGATCTCACGCCCGGCGCCAAGCCGACCGACGTCGGCCACGTCATCGAGCGCTTCTACAAGCCGCTGGCGCTGCGCCTGCGGGCGATGCCGATCCCGGTGGTCGCCGCCGTGAACGGCGTGGCCGCCGGCGCCGGCGCGAGCATCGCGCTCGGCTGCGACCTGGTGATCGCGACCCGCTCGGCCAGCTTCATCCAGGCCTTCTCCAAGATCGGCCTGGTGCCCGACGCCGGCGGCACCTGGCTGCTGCCGCGCCTGGTCGGCCGCGCCAACGCGCTGGCACTCGCGATGACGGGAGACAAGCTGCCCGCCGAGGAAGCCCAGCGCATGGGCCTGATCTGGAAGTGCGTCGACGACGCGGCGTTCGGCGCCGAGGTGAGCGCCACGGCCGAGCGACTCGCCGCGATGCCGGTCGCCGCGCTGGCCGCGACCCGCGCGGCGCTCGACCAGGCCATGCACATGAACTACGCCGAAGCGCTCGACAACGAGGCGCGCTGGCAGAGCCGCCTGAGCGCGTCGCACGATTACCTCGAAGGCGTGGCCGCGTTCACCGCGAAGCGGCCCGCCACGTTCAGCGACCGCTGAACGGAGCGCAGCACCCGATGCCCCGCGGTCGCGCCCCCGGCTACGACACGCAGCGCGAGGAGATCCTCGCGCGTGCGGCGGACCTGTTCGCCCGGCAGGGCTACACCGCCACGTCGATGAACCAGGTCGCGCTCGCCTGCGGCGTGTCCAAGCCCTCGCTCTACCACTACGTGCGCGACAAGTACCAGCTGCTGGTCGAGATCGCCGAGGACCATGTCGGCCGCCTGAAGGAGCTGGTCGCGCAGGCGCAGCAGCAGCCGCTCGATCCGCAGGCGCGGGTGCGCGCGCTGATCGCGAGTTTCCTCGACGTGTATGCGCATGCGCAGTCGGCGCACCGGGTGCTGACCGAGGACGTGAAGTTCCTCGAGCCGGCCGACCGCGAGCGCGTGCTCGACGGTCAGCGCGAGGTCGTCGATGCCTTCGCCGAGGCCATCGCCGAGAGCCGGCCCGACCTGCGCGCGACCGACCTGCACAAGCCCGTCACGATGCTGCTGTTCGGCATGATGAACTGGATGTTCACGTGGCTGCAGCCGGGCGGCAAGCTGACCCATGCGGCGATGGCGCCGGTCGTCGCGGATCTTTTCTTCGGCGGATTGAACTCGGTGCACGTCGCCGGGTCGCAGCCTTGCCCCGAACCCGCCCCCGCGAAGCGCATCGCTCGGCGCGCCTAGACCCTTTTCCATTTCGAACCCCGGAGACATTGCATGAAGCTCAAGAAGACCCTGATCGCCCTGGCCGCCACGTTCGCCGCCGCCACGCTCGCCCATGCCGACGTCAACGTCGGCGTGACCGTCTCGGCGACGGGCCCGGCCGCCTCGCTCGGCATCCCGCAAAAGAACACGGTCGCGCTGATGCCGCAGACCATCGGCGGGCAGAAGATCAACTACATCGTGCTGGACGATGCCTCCGACACCACGCTGGCCGTCAGCAACACCCGCAAGCTGATCACCGAGAACAAGGTCGACGTGATCCTGGGCTCCACCGTCACGCCGAACTCGCTGGCGATGATCGACGTGGTCGCCGAGAACCAGACGCCGATGATCTCGATGGCCGCCTCGGCACGCATCGTCGAGCCGGTCGACGCGAAGAAGCGCTGGGTCTTCAAGACGCCGCAGAACGACATCATGATGTCGCTCGCGATCGCCGCGAGCATGGCCGACAACGGCGTCAAGACGGTCGGCTTCATCGGCTTCGCCGATGCGTACGGCGAGGGCTGGTACGCCGAGTTCTCGAAGGCGGCCGCGCTGAAGGGCCTCACCATCGTCGCCAACGAGCGCTATGCCCGCACCGACACCTCGGTGACCGGCCAGGTGCTGAAGATCGTCGCCGCCAAGCCGGACGCGATCCTCGTCGCCGGCTCCGGCACGCCCGCGGTGCTGCCGCAGCGCGCGCTGAAGGAGCGCGGCTACACCGGCAAGTACTACCAGACCCACGGCGTCGCGAACAACGACTTCCTGCGCGTCGGCGGCAAGGACGTGGAGGGCACGTTGCTGCCGTCCGGCCCGGTGCTGGTGGCCGCGCAGCTGCCGGCCAGCAACCCGGTGAAGAAGTCCGCGCTCGACTACGTCGCGAAGTACGAAGCCGCGTACGGCAAGGGCTCGGTCTCGACCTTCGGCGGCCACATGTGGGACGTCGGCATGCTGATGCAGGTGGCGGTCGCCAACGCGCTGAAGACCGCGAAGCCGGGCACGCCCGAGTTCCGCAGCGCGCTGCGCGACGCGCTCGAGAACACCAAGGAAGTGCATGGCGCGCACGGCATCTTCAACATGTCCAAGACCGACCACCTCGGCCTCGACCAGCGCGCCCGCGTGATGGTGAAGATCGAGAACGGCGCCTGGAAGTACCAGCCCTGATCGCCGCGTCGGCGGGTCGAGCGGGAAAACCCTCCGGAGCCGCCCCGGGGGGCACTTCTAGAATCGTTGTGCAGTTGCACATTGACCCAGGAGGCGCCGAATGGCCCAGTCCCGCCGCGCAGTGAAGTCGGAGGCGAGCGCAGAGACCGGCGCTCCGGCGGCCCCCGTCCCGACCGCCCCGGAGACCCCGGGCGGCCCGCGCGTCCTCAAGAAGTACCCGAACCGCCGTCTCTACGACACGCAGCTGAGCAGCTACATCACGCTCGCCGACGTGAAGGCGATGGTGCTGTCGGCCGAGAGCTTCGAGGTGCGCGACGCCAAGACCGGCGAGGACCTGACCCGCAGCATCCTGCTGCAGATCATCCTGGAAGAGGAGAGCGGTGGCGTGCCGATGTTCTCGGCGCCCATGCTGGCGCAGATCATCCGCTTCTACGGTCACTCGATGCAGGGGATGATGGGCTCCTACCTCGAGAAGAACCTGCAGACCTTCACCGAGATCCAGGCCCGATTGGCCGAGCAGTCCAAGGGCCTGCTCGACCCGACCGCGCAGACGCCCGAGATGTGGTCCCAGTTCCTGAACGGCCAGGCACCGGTGGTGCAGGGGCTGATGGGCAACTACATGGAGCAGTCGCGCAAGATGTTCGCGCAGATGCAGGAGCAGATGGCCAAGCAGGCCGGTGCCCTGTTCCCGGGGATGCCGGGGTTCAAACCCCCCAAGCGCTGAGGCGCGAGTCTCGATTCACCTCTCTCACATCAGGAGCCTGTCCATGTTGCGTCTCGTCCAGCGTTCCCTTGCGGTCGGCTTGCTGACCACCACCGTGCTCGCGCAAGCGGCACCCGCGACCATCGACGTGCGGCTCAGCGTGCCGACACCGGTGCTGCGCGGCGATGTCGATGTCTACGTGACGGTCACGGTCACCAACACCGCGCGCCACCCGGTCAACCTGCTCAAGTGGCAGCTGCCGGGCGACGAGCTCGAGGGCCCGCTGTTCAAGGTCACGCGCGACGACCGGAAGGTCGACTACCTGGGCCCGCTGGTCAAGCGCGCCGCCCCGGGCGCGAACGACAAGGTCAAGCTGCAGCCGGGCGAGTCGATCAGCTTCCAGGCCGAGCTGACCGGCGCCTACGACCTGTCGCAGAGCGGCCGCTACGCGATCGAATACGTGAGCCGCGGCAAGCACGACGACGAAGCCTCGCTGAAGACGGCGGCGCCGTTGTACGTGTGGCTGGAGGGGCGCAGCGGCAAGGCGCCGACGGCGCCGGTGCCGCCCGGTGGCGACAAGCTCGGTTTCTCGGGCAATTGCTCGGCCACGCAGCAATCCACGATCGTCAGTGCCGTCGCGGGCGCCAGCAGCTATGCGACGGGCGCGAGCAGCTACCTGGCCGGCCGAGCGCCACGGAGCTCATCACGCTACAGCACCTGGTTCGGAACGCTGACCGAAGAAGGGTGGGGGACGGCGCGCAGCCACTTCGTCGCCATTGCCGATGCGTTCGCGAACAAGTCGATCACCGTCGACTGCAAGTGCAAGAAGTCCAACATCTACGCCTACGTTTACCCGACGCAACCCTACAAGATCTATGTCTGCGGCGCCTTCTGGGCCGCGCCGCTGACCGGCACGGATTCCAAAGCCGGCACGCTGGTGCACGAGATGTCGCACTTCGATGTGGTGGCCGGCACCGACGACTGGGCGTATGGGCAAACGGCGGCCAAGGCGCTCGCGATCAGCGATCCCGCCAAGGCGCTCAACAACGCCGACAGCCACGAATACTTCGCCGAGAACACACCTTCGCTGCCGTGATGTCCAAGTGGCTCGGACCGATCGCCGCACTGGCGGCGATCGCTTCCATGTCCATGCCCGTGCTCGCCGCCCCGCCTGACCTCGTCTGCAAGCTCACGGCGCCGGCGCGGGTGACCGCCGGAGAACCCGCGCCGATGCGCTTCACGCTCACCAACCGCGGCCCTGCCGCGGTGCGCGTGCTGAACTGGGCCACGCCCTTCGAGGGCTGGTTCGCCCCGTACGTGCAGGTCCTGCGTGACGGCGAGCCGCAGCGCTACAGCGGTCCGATGGTCAAGCGCGGCGATCCGGGTGCCGACGAGTACGTGACCATCGCCCCCGGCCGGAGCCGCCATGCCACGGTCGACCTGGCGCAGCCCTTCGATCTCACCCGCCCCGGCCGCTACCGCGTGATGCCCCGCAT
The DNA here is from genome assembly GCA_040384825.1 of Pseudomonadota bacterium. Classification (GTDB taxonomy): domain Bacteria; phylum Pseudomonadota; class Gammaproteobacteria; order Burkholderiales; family Burkholderiaceae_C; genus LMDS01. Next base: position 39,301 of record JAZKIO010000003.1, on the reverse strand, counting down.
CTCGCTGTTCGACGTCACCGGCGGCCCGGCACGGCCCCTGGCCGACCACGTCCCGAAGCGCCTGGATTGCCCCGCGCTGGAGATCGAGGTCCTGCCCGCGCGCTGATCGGCGAAAATGGCGGGATGACCGACCCCACGCTCGCCCCCCGCGCCACCATCGCCACCACCGCCGCCGCCCCGAAGATCGGCTTCGTCTCGCTCGGCTGCCCGAAGGCACTGACCGATTCCGAACTGATCCTCACGCAACTGCGCGCCGAGGGCTACGACACCTCCAAGACCTTCGCCGGCGCCGACCTGGTGATCGTCAACACCTGCGGCTTCATCGACGATGCGGTGAAGGAAAGCCTCGACACCATCGGCGAGGCGTTGGCCGAGAACGGAAAGGTCATCGTCACCGGCTGCCTCGGCGCCAAGGCCGGCGAGGACGGCGGCAACCTGGTGCGCCAGATGCACCCGAGCGTGCTCGCCGTGACCGGCCCTCACGCCACCCACGAGGTCATGGATGCGGTGCACCTGCACAGCCCGAAGCCGCACGACCCGTTCATCGATCTCGTTCCAGCGCAGGGCGTGAAGCTCACACCGCGCCACTACGCGTACCTCAAGATCAGCGAAGGCTGCAACCACCGCTGCTCGTTCTGCATCATCCCGAGCATGCGCGGCGACCTGGTCTCGCGCCCGATCGGCGATGTGCTCGGCGAGGCCCAGCGCCTGTTCGAAGCCGGCGTGAAGGAACTGTTGGTGATCAGCCAGGACACCAGCGCCTACGGCGTCGACGTCAAGTTCCGCACCGGCTTCTGGGACGGCCGCCCCGTCAAGACCCACATGACCGACCTGTGCGAGAAGCTGGCCGAACTGGCCGCCAAGCACGGCGCGTGGGTGCGGCTGCACTACGTCTACCCGTACCCGCACGTCGACGCGATCCTGCCGCTGATGGCCAGCGGCGCCATCTTGCCGTACCTCGACGTGCCGTTCCAGCACTCGCACCCCGATGTGCTCAAGCGCATGAAGCGGCCCGCCAACGGCGAGAAGAACCTCGAGCGCCTGCAGCGCTGGCGGGAGACCTGCCCGGAGATCGTGATCCGCAGCACCTTCATCGCCGGCTTCCCGGGCGAGACCGAGGCCGAGTTCGAGCACCTGCTCGATTTCATGCGCGAGGCGCAGATCGACCGCGCCGGCGCGTTCGCGTATTCGGCCGTGAACGGCGCGACTGCGAACGACCTGCCCGGCATGCTGCCGATCGAACTGCGCGAGGAGCGCCGCGCGCGCTTCATGGCCGTCGCCGAGGAAGTGTCCGCCGCCAAACTCGCGAAGCGCGTTGGCGCGACGATGCAGGTGCTGGTCGATTCGGCGCCGGCGATGGGCCGCAAGGGCGGCGTCGGCCGTTCGTATGCGGATGCGCCGGAGATCGACGGCAGCGTCAAGCTGCTGCCGCCCGAGAAGGCGTCGAAGACGCTCAAGGTCGGCGAGTTCACGCGCGTCCGGATTGTCGGCACGCAGGGGCACGACCTGGTCGGCGTGCCGATCTGACGGCACCGCAGTAGAGTCCACGGCTTCCACTGCGGGAGCCGCGATGAAGCAGAGTTTCGACGCGATCGTCATCGGCGCCGGTCAGGCCGGCCCCTCGCTGGCGGCACGGTTCGCGCAGCGCGGCCAGCGCGTGGCGCTGATCGAGCGCGAGCACCTCGGCGGGACCTGCGTCAACGACGGCTGCATCCCGACCAAGACGCTGGTCGCCAGCGCGCGGGCGGCGCATGTGGCGCGCACCGCGGCGCGCTACGGCGTCTCGATCGGCGGCGAGATCGCGGTCGACATGCGGGCGGTCAAGGCGCGCAAGGACGCGGTCGTCGCCGAGTCGATCACCGGCCTGACGACCTGGCTCGGCAGCCTGCCGACCTTGACGCTGATCCGCGGCGAAGCTCGCTTCATCGGGCCGGACACCGTGCGTGTCGGCGACGACGAACTGAGCGCGCCCAAGATCTTCATCAACACCGGTGGCCGAGCGAGCGTGCCGGACTGGCCGGGCGTGCGGGACGTGCCGATGCTGACCAACACGTCGATGATGGACATCGACTTTCTGCCCGAGCACCTGGTGATCGTCGGCGGCAGCTACATCGGCCTGGAGTTTGCGCAGATGTACCGGCGCTTCGGCAGCCGCGTCACGGTGATCGAGGCCGGCCCGCGATTGATCGGGCGCGAGGATGTCGAGGTGAGCGCGGCCGTGCGTGCGCTGCTGGAGGGGGAGGGCATCGACGTGCGCGTGGGCGCAGCCGACCTGTCGATGGCGCGGCAGGGCTCGGGCGTGCGTGTCGCGTTCAATGGGGCCGGCAGCGCGCAGATGGTGGATGGCAGCCACTTGCTGCTGGCGGTCGGCCGCGTGCCGAACACCGCGGGCCTCGGTCTCGACGCCGCCGGCATCGCCACCGATGCACGCGGCTACATCACCGTCGACGACGAACTGCGCACCAGCGTGCCGGGCGTCTGGGCGCTCGGCGACGTGAACGGCAAAGGCGCGTTCACCCACACCTCGTACAACGATCACGAGATCGTCGCGGCCAACCTGCTCGACGGCGGCGCGCGGCGGGTCTCCGACCGCATCGCCGCCTACGCGCTCTACACCGACCCGCCGCTCGGCCGCATCGGCATGAGCGAGGCGGAGGTCCGCGCCAGCGGCCGCGCGGCGAAGGTCGCGACGTTTCCGATGGCCCGCGTCGGCCGCGCGCGCGAGCGCGGCGAGACCACCGGCTTCATGAAGGTGCTGGTCGACGCGCAGACCGAGCGCATCCTCGGTGCCGCGCTGTTCGGCATCGAGGCCGACGAGGTCGTGCAACTCCTGCTGCTCGCGATGGCCGCCGATCTGCCGTACACCCGCATCACGCAGACCATGTTCATCCACCCGACCGTCAGCGAACTGCTGCCCAGCCTCTTCGCCGCGCTGGAGCCGCTGGCCTGAAGCGCTCGCATAGACTGACCGCCTGTCCGTTGAAGAGAAGCCGATGACCGAGCGCGCCCCCGAACCGTCGATCGAGACGACGCTGATCCACCACCCGTACCAGCCGCCCGCCGGTTTCAACGCCCCGCAGCCCGGCGTGTTCAAGGCCTCGACGGTGATCTTCCCGAACGTCGCCGCGATGCGCGCGCGCAACTGGAAGGAGAAGGTCGGCTACACCTACGGCCTGCACGGCACGCCGACCACCTTCACGCTCGAGGAGCGCATCGCCACGCTGGAAGGTGCACAGCACGCCGTGCTCGTGCCGAGCGGCCTGGCCGCGATCGCCTTGACGGACATCGCGCTGCTGCGCGCCGGCGACGAGGTGCTGATACCCGACAACGCCTACAACCCGAACAAGGAACTGGCGCGCCACGAGCTGGCCGGCTGGGGCATCACCCACCGCTTCTACGACTCGATGGATGCCAACGCGCTGGCCGCCAGCGTCACGCCGCAGACCAAGCTGGTGTGGATCGAGCCGCCCGGTTCGGTGACGATGGAGTTCCCCGACGTGCCGAACCTGGTGCGCGCCGCTCGTTCGCAGGGCGCGATCGTCGCGCTCGACAACACCTGGGGCGCGGGCCTCGCGTTCAACCCGTTCAAGCTGGAGGACGGCCTGGGTGTCGACGTCTCGGCTCACGCGCTGACCAAGTACCCGTCGGGTGGCGGTGACGTGCTGATGGGCTCGGTGACGACCCGCGACCCGGCGCTGCACCTGAAGCTGAACGCCGCCCACATGCGCATGGGCTGGGGCGTGGCCGCCAACGATGTCGAGGCGGTGTTGCGGGCGCTCCCCAGCCTGCCGCTGCGCTACGCCGCGGCCGACCGGGCCGGGCGCACGCTGGCGCAGTGGTGGGCGACGCGGCCGGAGGTGGCGCAGGTGCTGCATCCGGCGCTGGCCGGCTCGCCGGGGCACGAGCACTGGGCGCGGCTGTGCACGCAGTCGGCGGGGCTGTTCTCGGTCGTGTTCGACGAACGCTACACGCCGGGGCAGGTCGACCGGTTCGTCGACGCGCTGCGGCTCTTCAGGATCGGCTTCTCGTGGGCCGGGCCGGTCAGCCTGGTGGTGCCGTATGACCTGGCGCAAATGCGCAAGCAGCCGCGCCGGCGCGGCACGCTGGTGCGGTTCTCGATCGGGCTGGAGGCGGTGGGCGACCTGATCGCCGATTCACAGCAGGCGCTGGGCGCGCTGGAAGCCTGACGCTCAGTCGGCGCGGGTGCGCAGGCGCATCCGAAGCCCGACCGGCATCATCGTGAACGACAGCAGCTCCTCGGCCTCACCGCCGTCGGGCGTGGTCACCGCCTCGATGTCGAAGTGGTTCAGCAACATGGCCATCGCCATCTTGATTTCGAGCAGCGCCAGGTAGCGGCCAGGGCACACGCGCGGGCCGGCGCCGAACGGCATCGACACGCGCTTGGCCGAGCTGGCCACACCCGCGCCGCCCTCCGGCAGCCAGCGCTCCGGCCTGAACGCCAGCGGCTCGGGGAAGTGGCGCTCGCTCAGGCTGTCGCCGCGCATCACGCACCAGATGCTGGTGCCCTTGGGGATGCGGATGCCGGCGATGGCGGTCTCGCGCAGTGCCTCGATCACCTGGAACGGGCCGACCGGCTTGAGCCGCATCGTCTCGTGCGCGCAGGCTTCCAGGTAGTCGAGCCCGGCCATGTGATCGGGCGTGAACGCGGCGGCGTCGAGTTGCAGGTCGCGCACCTCGCGCTGCGCGCGCTGCAGCGTGTCGGGGTGGCGGTGCAGCAGGTAGATCAGCCAGGCGAGCGTGTTGGCGGTGGTGTCCTCGCCGGCCAGCAGCATGGTCAGCACGTTGCCGGCGACCTCGGCATCGCTGATCGTCTCGGCGCCGTCGCGCGTGCCGGCGTCGGCCGCGACGATCATCGCCTCCAGCAGGTTCGGCGGGCGCGCCTGCCGCAGCGGATCGCCCGCCAGCCGCGCGCGGGCCTGCGCGATGAAGCCGGCGATGGCGTCGTTGACCGCGGCCATGCTGCGCGCGAGCTCGCGGTCGGCGGCGCGCGGGAACCAGCGCCACCACGGCACCAGCGCGAACACGCGCTTGAACAGCGCCGGGAAGATCTTGTCGAGGTGGCGCTGGATGACCTCGTCGTCCGATTCGAGCGTGTTGACGTCGGCCCCGAAGGCCAGGCCCGCGATCGCGTCGACCGTGAAGCGCATCAGCTCGGGCTGCAGCTCGATCGAGTCGCCCTTCGCCACGGCACGTGACCAGCGCTGACGCAGCCGCAGCGTGACCTTGAGCAGCGACGGGAAGTACGCGCGGACGTGGGTCGGGTCGAAGCCGGCCATCACCATGCGGCGCTGGCGCTTCCAGGTCTCGCCGTTGGCCGAGAACACGCCCGGCGTCATGCCCATCTCGGCGCCGATGGTCTCCAGGTGCTTGGTGCGGCGGAAGCCGTCGGGCCGGTCGCGCAGCGCCGTGCTCAGCGCCTCGTGGTCGGCGATGCCGAGCAGCGTGCGCGGGCCGAGCTTGAAGCGGAAGAACGGGCCGTACTCGCGGCTCCAGGCCTCGACGTTCTGGTGCAGGCGCGCGCGCTCGATCTGGAACGCGTTGCCGACGATCGGCAGCCCGCGCGGCCCGGGCAGGTCGGCGATCTCGCGCAGCGGCGCGGCGGCGGTGGTGGTGGTGGCGTCAGTCACGGCTGGGCTTCGACGAAACCTTGTGGCGCATCAGGCGGCCCTTCTCGCGCTCCCAGTCCTTCTTCTTCTCGGTGTTGCGCTTGTCGTGCTCGGCCTTGCCCTTGGCGAGCGCGATCTCCGCCTTCACGTGGCTGCCCTTGAAGTGCAGGTTCAGCGGCACGAGCGTGAACCCCTTCTGCTCGACCTTGCCGATCAGCCGCTTGATCTCCTCCTTGTGCATCAGGAGCTTCTTGGTGCGGTCGGCCTCGGGGCTGACGTGGGTCGAGGCGCTGCGCAGCGCGTTGATGCGGCAGCCGATCAGGTAGAGCTCACCGTCGCGGATCACCACGTAGCCGTCGGTCAGCTGCACCTGCCCGGCGCGGATCGCCTTGATCTCCCAGCCCTGCAGCACCATCCCGGCCTCGTGGCGTTCCTCGAGGTGGTAGTCGAAATGGGCGCGGCGGTTTTCGGCGATGGACATGGGCACTTATCTGGGGCGGAATGTGCCCAATACAATTTGGTCATTGTATGAAGCATGTGAAGAAGTCGGTCCTCCTTTGGTACTCGCCGCGCGAGATGTACGCGCTCGTCACCGCGGTGACCGACTACCCGAAGTTCCTGCCGTGGTGCGAGAAGGCCGAGGTGCTGGAGACGCATGCCGACGGCGTGACGGCGCGGCTGCACCTGTCCTACCTCGGCGTGCGCCAGGCCTTCACGACGCGCAACGTGCAGGTCGCCGACGAGCGCGTGACGCTCAAGCTCGTCGACGGCCCCTTCTCGCTGCTCGAGGGCACCTGGCAGTTCGTGCCGGTGCCCAGCACCGCCGGGCCGACCGCCAAGGCCTGCAAGATCCAGTTCGAGCTGCGCTACAGCTTCGCCAACGCGGCGCTCGACGCCCTGATCAGCCCGGTGTTCGACCGCATCGCCAACACCTTCGTCGATTCGTTCGTCAAGCGGGCGGAGCAGGTCCATGGCGAGCGGTGAGGGCGCGCCGCCGCTGAACGTCAGCGTGGCCTACAGCCCGCGCGCCGGCGAGGTCGACGAGGTCCAGCTGCAGCTCGCGCCCGGCGCCACCGTGGCCGACGCGTTGCGCGCCAGCGGCCTGCAGGCGCGCCATCCACAGGCCGCGCTGGACGCCCTGCCGGTGGGGGTGTGGGGCGCGTTCTGTGCGCGCGATGCCGCGCTGCGGGACCGTGACCGGGTCGAGGTGTACCGCCCGCTGCGCGTCGATCCGAAGGAGGCGCGTCGCCGGCGCCAGCGCGCGCAGCTGGGGAAGCCCGGCCGCTGAACGCGCGGCCGGCTACTTGCAGTCGGTCGCGACCGTGCCCTGCGCGCGCTTGGTCTCGGCCGCGCGGGCGGTGTCGTCGAGGATGATGCGCTCGCCCTTTTCGTTCACGCGCGCCATCCGCATGCCGCTGTCCAGGGTGCGCAGCGCCTCCCGGGCACGGCTGCAGTTCTCGGCGCGGGCGGCGGCGATGCGGTCTTCCTCGGCCTTCTTCTTGTCCGCGACTTCCTGCTCGGCCTTCTTGCGGCGGGCTTCGAGCTCCGGGTCGGACGCGCGGGCGGCAGCCAGTGGGGCAGCGGAAGCGGCGGCCGGCGCGGGTGCGGCGGTGGCCGCCGGTGCGCGCGGCGCGGTCGCGTTCGCACCGCGCGGGCGCTGCAGGATGCTGGCCTCCGGCGTGCCGGGGGGCGGGGGCAGGTCGCTGTACTGGGTGTGGCCGGCCTTGTCGCGCCACTTCCATTGCGCGGACGCCGGGCCGGCAAGGGTCAGGCCGAGCAACGCGGCGAGCAGGGCGATGTTCCAACGGGCCATGGCGTTCATTCGTGAACTGTAATGGGCGCGAGTGTATGCGGGGGCCGCACGCCAGACCAAGCCGGTTGGCCGAGCGTGCCGTAGTGCGCGCATCGGCTGTCCGTATAATTCGCTTTTGCGTCAGGAGCTTTTCCCATGCGCCTTCTTGGCAAAGCGCTCACCTTCGACGATGTGTTGTTGGTGCCAGCGTTCTCCCGGGTGTTGCCACGCGACACCGACCTGTCGACCCCCCTGTCCCGCAACATCCGCCTGAACCTGCCGCTCGTGTCCGCGGCGATGGACACGGTGACGGAAGCGCGCCTCGCGATCGCGCTGGCGCAGGAAGGCGGCATCGGCATCGTCCACAAGAACCTGACGCCGAAGCAGCAGGCCGCCGAGGTGGCCCGCGTCAAGCGCTACGAATCGGGCGTGCTGCGCGACCCGATCACCGTGACGCCCGACACCCCCGTGCGCGCCGTGATGGAGCTGTCGCGCCAGCATGGCGTCTCCGGCTTTCCGGTGCTGCAGGGCAAGACGGTGGTCGGCATCGTCACCAACCGCGACCTGCGCTTCGAATCGCGTTTCGACGCCCCGGTCAGCGAGATCATGACGCCGCGCGAGCGCCTGGTCACGGTGCCCGAGTCGGCGACGATCGAGGACGGCAAGGCGCTGATGCACAAGCACAAGCTGGAGCGCGTGCTGGTCGTCAGCCCCGAGTTCGAACTGCGCGGCCTGATGACGGTGAAGGACATCACCAAGCAGACCAGCTTCCCGAATGCCGCGCGCGACGCGATGGGCAAGCTGCGGGTCGGCGCGGCGGTCGGCGTGGGTGACGGCACCGAGGAACGGGTCGAGCTGCTGGTGCGCGCCGGCGTCGACGCGATCGTGGTCGACACCGCGCACGGCCACAGCGCCGGCGTGATCGAGCGGGTGCGCTGGGTCAAGAAGAACTTCCCGAGCGTCGACGTGATCGGCGGCAACATCGCCACCGGCGCGGCCGCGCTGGCTTTGGTGGAAGCCGGGGCCGACGCGGTCAAGGTCGGCATCGGCCCGGGCTCGATCTGCACCACGCGCATCGTCACCGGCGTGGGCGTGCCGCAGATCTTCGCGATCGAGCAGGTCTCGAAGGCTTTGCGCGGGAGCGGCGTGCCGCTAATCGGGGACGGCGGCGTGCGCTATTCCGGCGACCTGGCCAAGGCCATCGCGGCCGGTGCCGACACGGTGATGATGGGCGGCGCGTTCGCCGGCACCGAAGAGGCACCCGGCGAAACCATCCTGTACCAGGGGCGCACCTACAAGAGCTACCGCGGCATGGGCTCGATCGGCGCGATGCAGCAGGGCTCGGCCGACCGCTACTTCCAGGACGCATCCGGCAGCAACAACCCGAACACCACCAAGCTGGTGCCCGAGGGCATCGAAGGCCAGGTGCCGTACAAGGGTTCGGTCGTCGCGGTGATCTTCCAGATGGCCGGCGGTCTGCGCGCCTCGATGCACTACTGCGGCTGCGCCAGCATCGACGAGATGCACGAGAAGGCCGAGTTCGTCGAGATCTCGTCGGCCGGCATGCGCGAGAGCCATGTGCACGATGTGCAGATCACGAAGGAAGCGCCAAATTACCGCATGGAATGATGGAGCCCCTTGACCGACGAGTACGTCGGCCGATCCCCCGAGGGGATGCGGGCCCGCTTGGGAGCGGCCCGGCGCCGGGCCCGCGGGTGAAGCGTACGGCGGCCATGCCCTTCATCATGGCGACCGTGCTGATCGACATGGTGTCGATCGGCCTGATCATTCCGGTGCTGGCGCCGCTGATCGGCACCTTCACGGCGTCGCAATCGGAGCAGGCGTTCTGGTACGGCGTGATCACGATCGCGTTCGGCGTCGCCAACTTCTTCGGCTCACCGATCCTCGGCCGCCTGTCCGACCGCTATGGCCGCCGTCCGGTGCTGCTGATCGGCTTCAGCGGGCTGGCGCTGAGCTTTTTCGTCACCGGCCTGGCCACCGCGCTGTGGATGCTGGTGGCGGTGCGCCTGTTCAGTGGCGCCATGCAGTCGAACATCGCGGTCGCCAATGCCTACGTCGCCGACATCACGCCGCCCGACCAGCGCGCCAAGGCGTTCGGCAAGCTGGGCGCGATGCTCGGCATGGGCTTCATCCTCGGCCCGGTGCTCGGCGGGCTGCTGGGCGGCATCGACCTGCACCTGCCGTTCTTCGTGGCCGGCGGGCTGGCGTGTTTGAACTGGCTGTACGGCTACTTCGTGCTGCCCGAGTCGCTGCCGGTCGAGCGCCGCCAGCCCTTCGTGCTGCGCGAGGCGAACCCGGTGAACTCGCTGCGCGGGTTGACCGAGCTGAAGGGCGTGGGCTCGCTGGTGGTCGTCGTGGCGCTGAGCGGACTGGCGCAGTTCATGACGCACACCTCCTGGGTGCTCTACACCACCTTCAAGTTCGGCTGGGGGCCGACGCAGAACGGCTGGTCGCTGTTCGCGATCGGCGTGATGACGGTGCTGGTGCAAGGCGTCTTCCTCGGCCGGCTGCTCAAGCGCTTCTCGGCGCAACGGCTGGCGATCATGGGACTGCTGTCGTCGAGCGTGGGTTTCGTGCTGTGGGGCGCGGCCACCGAGGGCTGGATGATGTACGTGGTGATCTTCGCCAACGTGCTCGGCTTCGCGGTCTCCGCCTCGGTGCAGAGCCTGATCTCGAACGCCGCCGATCCCACCACGCAGGGCCGCACCGCCGGCGCGGTGGGCTCGCTGAACAGCATGATGGCGGTGTTCGCGCCCGCCATCGCGGCGCCGCTGCTGGCCACCGTCTCGCACCTGCCGCACGGCGACTGGCGCATCGGCGCACCGTTCTACTTTTGCGCGGCGCTGCAGGCCGCGTCCGCGCTGATCGCCACCCGTCACTTCAAGCGCGCGCGGCTGCAGCGCGACGCGCTCACGGCGGCAGCACCCGCGACCTGACCCGACACTCCTCCGGACCACCATGCACGACAAGATCCTGATCCTCGACTTCGGCTCCCAGGTCACCCAGCTGATCGCGCGCCGCGTGCGCGAGGCGCATGTCTTCTGCGAGATCCACCCGAACGACGTGAGCGACGCGTTCATCCGCGAGTTCGCGCCGAAGGGGATCATCCTGTCCGGCAGCCACGCGTCCACGTACGAGGACCACGAGCTGCGCGCACCGCAGGCGGTGTGGGACTCGGGCGTGCCGGTGCTCGGCATTTGCTACGGCATGTTCGCGATGGCCGTGCAGCAGGGCGGTCAGGTCGAGGCCGCCGATCACCGTGAGTTCGGCTACGCCGAGGTTCGCGCGCACGGCCACACGAGGCTGCTGCAGGGCATCGAGGATTTCTCGACGACCGAAGGCCACGGCATGCTCAAGGTCTGGATGAGCCACGGCGACAAGGTCACCGCGCTGCCCCCCGGCTTCAAGTTGATGGCCAGCACGCCGAGCTGCCCGATCGCCGGCATGGCCGACGAGGCGCGCGGCTACTACGGCGTGCAGTTCCACCCCGAGGTCACGCACACGGTGCAGGGCCGCGAGCTGCTGAACCGCTTCGTGCTCGAGATCGCGAACGCGAAGCCCGACTGGGTGATGGGCAGCTATGTCGACGAGGCCGTCGCGCGCATCCGCGAGCAGGTCGGCGACGAGGAGGTGATCCTCGGGCTGTCGGGTGGCGTCGATTCGAGCGTCGCCGCGGCGCTGATCCACCGCGCGATCGGCGACCAGCTGACCTGCGTGTTCGTCGACCACGGCCTGCTGCGGCTGAACGAGGGCACGATGGTGATGGAGATGTTCGCGGGCAAGCTGCACGCGAAGGTGATCCATGTGGATGCGAGCGCGCAGTTCCTCGGCCACCTGGCCGGCGTGACCGATCCGGAAGCCAAGCGCAAGATCATCGGCCGCGAGTTCGTCGAGGTCTTCAAGGCCGAGGCGGCCAAGCTGAAAGGCGAGGGCGCCAAAGGAGCGAAGTGGCTGGCTCAAGGCACGATCTACCCCGACGTGGTCGAGTCCGGCGGCGCCAAGACCAAGAAGGCCACGTCGATCAAGAGCCACCACAACGTCGGCGGCCTGCCCGAGCAACTAGGCCTGAAATTGCTGGAGCCGCTGCGCGAGTTGTTCAAGGACGAGGTGCGCGAACTCGGCGTGGCGCTCGGCCTGCCGCACGACATGGTCTACCGCCACCCGTTCCCCGGCCCGGGCCTGGGCGTGCGCATCCTGGGTGAAGTGAAGCCGCAGTTCGCCGACCTGCTGCGCCGCGCCGACGCGATCTTCATCGAGGAGCTGCGCAACTTCATCGATCCGGCCAGCGGCCACAGCTGGTATGCGCTGACGAGCCAGGCCTTTGCAGTGTTCCTGCCGGTCAAGAGCGTCGGCGTGATGGGCGACGGCCGCACCTACGATTACGTGGTCGCGCTGCGCGCCGTGCAGACCAGCGATTTCATGACCGCCGACTGGGCCGAGCTGCCGTACGCCTTGCTCAAGAAGGTGTCCGGCCGCATCATCAACGAAGTGCGCGGCATCAACCGCGTGACCTACGATGTCTCGAGCAAGCCCCCCGCCACCATCGAATGGGAGTGACGCATGCGGATGATCTTCGGAGTGCTTTCGCTGCTGATCGTGCTGGCGATCGTCGGCACCGTCGGCAAAAGGCAGCTGCAGGCACTGAGCAGCAGCGGCGTCTCGACGCGCATCAACCAGGCGGCCGGCACGTCCGGCGCTCCCGGCAGCGGTGACCGAGACGGCGCGACGCTCGCGATCCCGGGCGGCATGCCCGGCGCCGTCGGCGCCGACACCACCGGCCTGACGGTGCCGCAGCAGGCCCAGAACATCCAGCAGCAGTTCAAGCAGAGCACCGAGCGGGCGCTGCAGCAGGGCGCCGACCGCGGCGCGCGCGCTGCGCCCTGACCGTGACGGAACCGAACGCCGCTGCCGACGAGCAGGCGATGCGCATCGCGATCGACCAGGCGCACAACGCGTGGCTGGTCGGCGAGGTGCCGGTGGGCGCCGTGATCATGCGCGCCGGGCAGGTCATCGCCACCGGCTACAACCGCCCGATCACCGAGCACGACCCGACCGCGCACGCCGAGATCGTCGCGCTGCGCCACGCCGCGCAGCTGGTCTCGAACTACCGCCTGCCCGAGTGCGAGCTCTACGTGACGCTCGAGCCGTGCGCGATGTGCGCGATGGCGTTGATGCACGCACGGTTCAAGCGCGTGGTGTTCGGCGCACGCGACCCGAAGACCGGCGCCGCCGGTTCCGTGGTCGACCTGTTCGCGCAGCCCAAGTTGAACCACCACACTGCCGTGCAGGGCGGGGTGCTCGCCGACGAATGCGGCGCCGTGCTGCGCGACTTCTTCGCCGAACGCCGCGAGCAGTACCGGCAGCGCCGCGCCAACCCGCTGGACACGCCGACAACCGTCGCCGCGCCCACCCCCGAGATCCCGGCCGGCGAGGCCACCGAGCTCGCCGCCGAACCGCCTTCCTCCCGACCGCTTCCATGACCTCGTTGACCCTGTTCTCGCCCGCGGGCGTGCTCGTTCGCTCCGCGCCGCTGACCCTGGCCGCGAAGCGCCTGAAGGCGCTGGAGTTCGACGTGCAGATCGACGCGGCCGCGCGCGCGCGGCACCAGCGCTTCGCCGGCGAGGACGAGGTCCGGCTCGAGGCACTGCATCGCATTGCCGCGGCGGCGCCGAGCATCGCGATGGCGACGCGCGGCGGCTACGGGCTGACGCGCCTGCTCGACCGCATCGACTGGACGGCGATCGCGCGGAGCATCGAGCACGGCACGCGGTGGGTCGGCCACAGCGACATGACCACGCTGCAGCTCGGCCTGATGGCGCAACCGAAGATGGGCGCCGGTGCGATCACCTGGGCCGGCCCGCTGGCCACCGACGACTTCGGCCGCAGCGACGAGGCGGGCGGCGTCGACGAGGTCACCCGCGACTGCTTCCTCGAGGCGATGAGCGGCGCGCTGGAGGCGGTCGGCTTCCGCACCGAGGCAGGCTTCGACGGGCTCGAGGCGCGTGGCACGCTGTGGGGCGGCAACCTGTGCATGGTCAACTCGATGCTCGGCACGCGCTACTTCCCGCGCATCAAGGGCGGCGTGCTGTTCCTGGAAGACGTCAACGAGCACCCGTACCGCATCGAGCGCAACCTGCTGCAGCTGCACCAGGCCGGCGTGCTCGACGCGCAGAAGGCGATCGTGCTCGGCGAGTTCAGCGCCTGGCGCAAGGCACCGCACGACCGCGGCTTCTCGCTGAAGACCGTGGTCGCGCACTTGCGGACGCTCACGAAGACGCCGATCCTCACCGGCCTGCCGTTCGGCCACGTGCCGACCAAGGTGACGATGCCGGTCGGCGCGCGCGTCATCCTGCTCGTCGAGGGGCGCAATGTGCTGATCGGCTGGGAGCACCGGCACGTCGGCGGTCACCGCCACGACCACGTCCACGAGCACGCGGCCCGCCCATGACGCGAGCGGCGCGCGCAGCGCTGGGGGTGCTCGTCATGGGGTTCGGCGCGCTGACGGCGGGCTGCGACAACAGCCCAAATCCCAAGGGCAGCGAGTCGACCAACACGCTGTTCGTCGCGTTTCAGGAGCGCTCGCCGCGACACCTCGACCCGACCGCGTCGTACGCCGTCAACGAGGTGCCGTACATGTACTCGGTCTACGAGGCCCCGTACGCCTACCACTACCTGAAGCGCCCTTACGAGGTGGTGCCCAAGGCCGCCGAGGCGCTGGCCGAGCCGCGCTACCTCGACAAGGACGGCAAGCCGCTGCCCGCCGATGCACCGGGCGAACTGGTGGCCGAGAGCGTCTACGACGTGCGCATCAAGCACGGCATGCGCTACGCGCCGCACCCGGCGTTCGCGATCGACGCGAACGGCGCCTACCTGTACCACGCGATGACCGCGGCGCAGGTGCGCGACAAGCACTCGCCGCTCGACTTCGCGCAGACCGGCACGCGCGAGGTCGTCGCCGACGACTTCGTCTACGCGCTCAAGCGCCACGCCACGCCGCGCATCGAGACGCCGATCTACGGCATCTTCTCGGAACACGTGATCGGCCTGAAGGACTATGCCGGGCTCATCCGCGCCGAGGACCGGCAACTGCGGCAGGGCGCCGACCCGGCCGCGCTGGACAAGCCGTTTCTCGACTTCCGGCGTCATCCGCTGGCCGGCGCGGTGGCGCTCGACAAGTACACCTACCGCATCCGCATCCAGGGCAAGTACCCGCAGTGGAAGTACTGGATGACGATGACCTTCACCGCGCCGGTGCCGTGGGAGGCGGACAAGTTCTACGCCCAGCCCGGCATGGCGAAGAACCGGCTGACGCTCGACGTGTGGCCGGTCGGCAGCGGCCCGTTCATGGCCGTGGAATACGACCCGGACCGCCGGCACGTGCTGATGCGCAACCCGAACTACCACGGCGCCACCTACCCGTGCGAGGGCATGCCCGGCGACAAGGAACTGGGCCTGCTCGACGATTGCGGCAAGCGCCTGCCGTTCCTCGACAAGTTGGTCTTCAACACCGAGAAGGACAAGACGCCGCTGCGCGCCAAGTTCACGCAGGGCTTTCTCGATGTGCCGGAGATCGAGCGCAACGACTGGGGCCCCGATTTCCTGGCCGACGCGAACGATTCGGACGAGGTGAAGAAGCGCTTCGACGAGCGCGGCATGCGCTTCCCGAAGAGCGTGGAACCGCAGAACTGGTACCTCGGCTTCAACTGGCTCGATCCGGTCGTCGGCCGGGGCGACACGCCCGAGCAGCAGGCGAAGAACCGCAAGCTGCGGCACGCCCTGAGCATCGCGATCGACTGGGAGGAGGGCTACGGCCGCGTCTTCACGCAGAAGGCCGGCGAGGCGGCGATGGGCCCGCTGCCGGGCGGCACCTTCGGCTCGCGCCACGGCACGCCGGGCGACATCAACCCGGTGACGCACCGCATGGTCGACGGCAAGCCGGTGCGTCGCTCGATCGCCGAGGCGAAGCAGCTGCTCGCCGAGGCCGGCTATCCCGACGGCCGCGACGCGAAAACCGGCAAGCCGCTGGTGCTGAACTACGACTACCAGCGCGTGCCCACGCCCGAGTACCGCGCCGAGCTGGACTGGATGGTCAAGCAGTTCGCCAAGGTCGGCGTGCAGCTCGAGATCCGCGCGACCGACTACAACCAGTTCCAGGAGAAGATGCTGAAGGGCAAGCAGCAGATCTTCTGGTGGGGCTGGTACGCCGACTATCCGGACGCCGAGAACTTCCTGTTCCTGTTCTACGGCCCCAATTCGAAGGCCAGGGTTCAGGGCGAGAACACCGCGAACTACGAGAGCCCCGAGTTCGACCGGCGCTACCGGCAGCTCGCGCTGCTCGACGACGGGCCGGCCAAGCAGCGGCTGGTCGACGAGATGGTCGAGATCCTGCGTGGCGACGCGCCGTGGGCGTTCGGCTACTTTCCGTACTCGGCCGGCGCGTACCAGCAGTGGGTGGGTGCGGCGAAGTACGGCCTGTTCACGAACGACCGCGCGCTCTACTACAAGGTCGACGCACCGCTGCGCGCACGCCTGCAGAAGGATTGGAACCGGCCCCGGATCTGGCCGCTGCTCGCGATGGCGTTCGGCGTGCTGCTGCTGGCCTGGATCGCGAATCGCGCGTTCCGCGCGCGTGAACTCGCGACCGCCCGCGGCCTGCGCGCCGCCGCGGCGAAAGGCTGACGTGCTGAACTACCTCGTGCGACGCTGCCTCTACGGCGTGCTGGTGCTGATCGGCGTGAACCTCGTGACCTTCATGCTGTTCTTCACCGTCAACACGCCGGACGACATGGCGCGCCTGAACATCGGCGGCAAGCGCGTCACCCAGAAGCAGATCGACAAGTGGAAGGTCGAGCGCGGCTACGACAAGCCCCTGTACTGGAACGCGCAGGCGCCGGGCGCGGGCCGGGCAACCGAGACGGTGTTCTGGGAGCGCTCGGTGTCGCTGCTGGTGCTCGACTTCGGCCGCTCCGATTCGACCAGCGCCACCGACATCGGCCACGAGATCGCCACCCGCATGGGGGTCAGCCTGCAGCTCGCCGTGCCGCTGTTCCTGCTGCAGATCGTCGCCAGCGTCGGGTTCGCGCTGCTGCTGGTGTTCTTCAGGCACTCGGCGATCGACTTCTGGGGCGTCGTCACGTGTGTGCTGATGCTGTCGATCAGTGCGCTCTTCTACGTCATCGTGGGGCAATTCCTGTTCTCGCGGGTGTTCCACCTGGTGCCGATCTCGGGCTTCGAATCCGGCTGGGAGGCGGTGCGGTTCCTCGTCCTGCCGGTGCTGCTCTCGCTGCTCTCGCGGCTCGGCAGCGAAGGGCGCCTGTACCGCGCCATGTTCCTCGAGGAACTGGGCCGTGACTACGTGCGCACCGCGCGTGCCAAGGGGCTCGGCGAACCGAAGGTGCTGTTCGGCCACGTGCTGCGCAACGCGCTGATCCCGATCCTGACCAGCGCCGGCAGCTACCTGCCGTACGTCTTCCTCGGCAGCCTGGTGTTCGAGAGCTTCTTCGGCATCCCGGGCCTGGGCTCGTACGTGATCGAGGCGATCACGGGGCAGGACTTCGCGATCGTGCGCTCGATGGTCTTCGTCGGCGCGCTGGTCTACATCGCGAGCTACCTCGTCATCGATGTGGCCTACACGCTCGTCGATCCGCGCGTGAGGCTCGCCTGATGCCGAAGATCGTCCTGCTCTGGTCGGACGGGGTGGTGCTGGGCACGCTGCTCGCGCTCGTGGTGTACGGCCTGCGCATCGCCCGCAGCGACACCTTGAAGGCCACCTGGCTCAAGGTGCTGCGCGACCGCGCCGCAATGTGCTCCGCCGTCGTGCTGGCGCTGTTCTTCGCGGTCGCGCTGGTCGACAGCGTCCACTTCCGCCGCGCGCTGGCCGCGGCGCCGAGCGCGGGCGCGCAGCAGGTGCAGGCCTACGCCACGCGCACCGAGTCGCTGCTCGACCTGCTGCTGGCACGCCAGATCCCGGGCCGCGAGACGTCCTACTCCGCGCCGCTGGCGATGCGCGGGTTCACGAAGGACTCGATCGAGGTCGACGGCCGGATCGAGCGCATCCACCCGCGGCTCCAGCACGGCGGCGAGCGGCTTCGCGACGAATCGGAGTGGCTCCCGGACCTGCTGGCGCGCGGCGGCATCGGTCTGGCGCTCGGCATCGCGCTTGCCGCATTGGCGGCGGCGGGCGTGGCCGCGGCGGTCGCGCGTGCGCAGGGCACCGGCCTGCGCCAAGGCTGGCGCAGCGTCATGCAGGGGCGGACCGACCTGCCATGGCGCGCGGCGCTCGCGACCGTGCTGGTGCTGGGCGCGGTCTTCGGCCCGCTGGCCGCGCTGGCCCAGCACTATCACGTGTTCGGCACCGACCGCACGGGCAACGACGTGTTCTACCAGGCGTTGAAGAGCATCCGCACCGCGTTCGTGATCGGCACGCTGTCGACGATCGCCACGTTGCCGCTGGCCGTCGGCCTCGGCATCCTGGCCGGCTACCTGCGCGGCTGGATCGACGAGGTGGTTCAGTACCTGTACACGCTGCTGTCCTCGATCCCGAACGTGCTGCTGATCGCCGCCTGCGTGCTGATGATGCAGGTCTTCATCGACACCCATCCCGACCTGTTCGAGACCGGCGCCGAGCGCGCCGACGTGCGCCTGTTCATGCTGTGCGTGATCCTCGGGCTGACCGGCTGGGCCACGCTGTGCCGGCTGCTGCGCGCCGAGACGATGAAGCTCGCGCAACTCGACTACGTGCAGGCGGCCACCGCGTTCGGCGTGCGCCCGCTACGCATCATGGCGAGGCATGTGTTCCCGAACGTGGTGCACCTGATCATCATCACGACCGTGCTCGACTTCTCCGCGCTGATCCTCTACGAGGCGGTGCTGTCGTACGTGGGTGTGGGTGTCGACCCGTCGATGAACAGCTTCGGCGGCATGATCAACCTGGCCAGGACCGAGATGAGCCGCGATCCGCTGGTGTGGTGGTCGTTCGCGGCGGCGTTCGCGTTCATGGTGACGCTGGTGCTGGCGGCCAACCTGTTCGCCGACGGCGTGCGCGACGCGTTCGATCCGCGCTCGCGCGCGTTCCGGCCGCGGCTGCGCAAGGCGATCGGCGCATGACGGGGCGCGCATGCTGAGCATCGGCGACCTGGCCGTCGCGCTCGATGCAGAGGCCGGCCTGGTCCAGGCCATCGACGGCCTGAGCCTGGCGATCGAGCGCGGCGAGACCTTCGCGCTCGTCGGCGAGTCGGGCTGCGGCAAGAGCATGACGGCGCTGGCGCTGATGCGGCTGTTGCCCGAGAACGGGCGCGTCGTTCGCGGTGACGTCGCCCTCGGCGCGACCGACCTGCTCGCGCTGCCCGAGTCGGGCATGCGCACGGTGCGCGGCGGTCGCATCGGCATGATCTTCCAGGAGCCGTCGACCAGCCTGAACCCGGTGATGCGGGTCGGCGACCAGATCGTCGAGGCGATCGAGGCGCACACGCCGTTGCGCGGTGCGGCGGCACGCACGAAGGCGATCGAGTGGCTCGGCAAGGTCGGCATCCCGGAGCCCGAGCGGCGCGTCGACGACTACCCGTTCCGCCTGTCCGGCGGGCAGAAGCAGCGCGTGATGATCGCGATGACGCTGGCGTGCGAGCCGGATTTCCTGATCGCCGACGAGCCGACCACGGCGCTCGACGTGACGATCCAGGCGCAGATCCTCGACCTGCTGAAACGGCTGCAGGGGGAGCAGGGCATGGGCCTGCTGCTGATCACGCACGACCTCGCGGTGGTGGCCGGCATGGCGCACCGGGTCGCGCTCATGTACGCCGGGCAGATCATCGAGGTGGGCGAGGCCGCTGCGTTCTTCGCCTCGCCGAAGCATCCCTACGCGCGGCTGCTGCTCCGCGCATTGCCCGACGGCGTGAAGCGTGGCGGTTCGCTTGCCGCGATCCCTGGCATGGTGCCGCCGCTCTGGCAGGCTTTCGACGGTTGCCGCTTCGCGCCCCGCTGCGATCGGGCGTTCCCGTCGTGCAGCGCCACGCCACCCGGCTTGATCGATGTCGGGGAGCGGCAGGTTCGCTGCCTGTTGTACGCGGACGGCGTGACGCCGATGACGCCGCCGCCGGAGGAGAAGGCGCTGCGAATCGAGACGCCGGCGCCGCGCAGCCCGGTCGACGCGGCTCCGTTGCTGGACGTGCGGCATCTGCAGGTGAGCTTCCCGATCCGGCGCGGGCTCCTGCAACGCGCAGCCGGCGCATTCGTGGCAGTCGACGACGTGTCGTTCGCGATCGCGCCCGGGCAGACGCTGGCGTTGGTCGGCGAATCGGGCTGCGGCAAGACGACCGTGGGCAAGGCGATCCTGCAGCTCCTGCGCGGTCAAGCGCGCATCGCCGGAGAGGCCGTGTTCGAGGGCCGGGACCTGTTCGCCTTGCGCGGCGAGGCGTTGCGCGCGGCCCGCAGCCGCATCCAGATCGTCTTCCAGGATCCCTTCGCATCGCTGAACCCGCGGATGCAGGTGATCGACATCCTCGACGAAGGATTGCTCGCCCTCCGCCCGGACCTGACCGACGGGTCCCGACGCGCCCGCATCGAGCGCCTCGTCGACCAGGTCGGGTTGCGCCGCGAGGTGCTGCAGCGCTATCCACACGAGTTCTCGGGCGGGCAACGCCAGCGCATCGCGATCGCACGCGCGCTGGCCGTCGAGCCGCGGTTGATCGTCTGCGACGAGCCCACCTCGGCCCTGGACGTCTCGGTACAGGCGCAGATCCTGAATCTGCTGCGCGACCTGCAGCGCGAACTGGGCGTGTCCTACCTGCTCATCACGCACAACATCGGGGTGGTGGAGTACATCGCGGATGTGGTGGCGGTGATGAATCGGGGGCGGATCGAGGAGATCGGCCCGGCGTTGGAGATCACCCGCAATCCGCGCGCCGCCTACACGAGCGCGCTGCTTGGCGCTGTGCCGCGCATGAACCACCCGTCGAGAGACCCGCAAGAAGCGTCCGATGTTGTGGGGTTCCAACAAGCGACGTAAAGATGCGGACGGCCGCGACGGGCTCCGTTCACCCCCGCACGCATGGCGGGTCGACCCCTTCACCGCTTGGAAAACAGCGTCGATCAACGGTTTCCGGCAACGCCGGCATTCCGATGTGGGGCTGGACGCGCACCTCCAGTTATGTCTTAGAGGAATACCCTGAGGCCGAAAGCGCAAAAAGCTCTGTGACAATTCCTTTACACGTCTTATCAGACAAGCCACGCCCCGTTCACAAAGCTGGTATGTGACTTGCTGTGAGATTTGGTCTTTCGATCAACCTTCAGTGCTTCTTCTTAGGAGATCCCATGTTCAGAAAAACTCTGCTGGTGAGGGCGCTTGGGATGGCCTTCGGCGCAACAGCTTTGACCTTTGCTGTCGCCCCGGCCATTCATGCGCAAACCAGTGCGACAGGTACGGTGTTTGGTCAGGTCGACAATCCGAGCGGCGCGACCGTCGTGATCGAGAACGTGGAGACCGGTGCGCGTCGCACGATGACCCCGGGGGCCGATGGCAAGTACTCTGCCACCTCGATGCCGGTCGGCTCCTACCGCGTCCTGCTGGTGCGCAATGGCGCCACCGTGACGACACGCGATGGCGTCGAGGTCACCATCGGCGGAGGTTCCGAGGTTTCGTTCGCGGCCGCGACGCTGCAAACCGTGCAAGTGGTCGGCCGCAAGCAGACGATCGACGTCTCGGCCGTCGGCTCCACGACCACCTTCAGCTCTACTGAACTGGCTCGTCTCCCTGTCGCGAGCAATGTCGGCGCGGTCATCCAGCTGGCCCCGCAGACCACCCGCGGCGATTCACGCTACGGCGGCGGCGGCGCTCCCAGCATGGGCGGCTCCAGCGCGTCCGAGAACGCGTACTACATCAACGGCTTCCCTGTCACGACCCTGCTGACGCAGGTCGGCTTCTCGCAGCTGCCGTTCAACTCGATCTCGCAAGCCCAGATCCTGACCGGTGGCTACGGCGCGGAATTCGGCCGCTCCACCGGCGGCGTGGTCAACCTCGTGACCAAGCGCGGCGGCAACGACCTCGTGTTCGGTCTCGGCTTCTCCCTCGAGCCGAGCGGCCTGCGCGCCAAGCCGAAAAGCTCCTACTACCAGGACAACGGCGCTAACACCATCACCACCAACGGCAAGTACCGCTTCTACAACGAGGAGAACAAGCAGGAGACGATGTCCGAGTCGTTCTACTTCGGTGGACCGCTGGTCAAGGACAAGCTCTTCTTCTTCGTCGCGGCCGAGAACATCGACGTCACGCGCAGCGGCATCCGCCTCGCGAACGCCGGCGGCGCGGGTACCACCAATTCTGTCCTGAATGCCGCCTGGCAAGAG
Organism: Pseudomonadota bacterium; assembly: GCA_040384825.1. Lineage (GTDB taxonomy): Bacteria > Pseudomonadota > Gammaproteobacteria > Burkholderiales > Burkholderiaceae_C > LMDS01. The sequence continues at coordinate 17,521 of JAZKIO010000003.1, read as the reverse complement.
ACGGCCATCAACAAGCCACGCGCGCTGTTGAAGCTCGACTGGAACATCACCGATGCGCACCACCTCGAGTACACGAAGATCTACGACCAGGTCGACGACACCCGCAGGTACTACAGCTTCGACTACAACACGCTGACTCGCGGCACTGTTCAGCAGGGTGGGGTCACGTACGCGAACTGGGGTCCCACTCCGGTGGCGTCGGAGCAGGGCTCGGGCGTCGACATCCTGAAGTACACCGGCTACCTGACGAACGACCTGACGCTGACCGCTCTTGTCGGCGAGACGCGCAGTCCGCACCGTTTGCTGCCGACCGGCTACAACCCGGCGTTACCGCAAATTTCCGCAACCGACGGCCGCATCCCCGGGTTCACGTACCCGCAGCCGCAGACGGCCGTTGGCAACGTGCTGACGCCGGGCGCAGTTGACACCAACAAGGGTGCGCGTATCGACCTCGAGTGGCGCCTGAACTCCAAGCACACGCTGCGCGCCGGTATCGACTACAACAAAATTGAATCGGTCGCGGGCACGGCTCAGGCTGGCGGAACCTTGTGGACTTACGGGCAGACTAACCCGGCAGTCGCTCTGCCCGACAGCGTTCCGACAAACACAGTCGTCGGCAACCCGTATGCGCAACAGGGGTACTACGTCTCGCAGTCGATCATCAACTCGCAGTCCACCCCTTCTGTGATCCAAAGCGCTTGGTATCTCGAGGACCGCTTCCAAGTCACCGACCGTGTACTTCTGTCGCTCGGCCTGCGCAACGAGGCCTTCGACAACCGCAACGGCGATGGCGATTCGTACATCAAGATCACGAAGCAGTTGGCCCCGCGCTTGGGTGCCACCTGGGACGTGAACGGCGATGCCAGCTTCAAGATGTTCGCCAACGCCGGCCGCTACCACGTGCCCGTCCCGACCAACGTGGCGATCCGCGGTGCCGGTTCCTCGCGCTTCACCCAGCAGAACTTCGTCTACACCGGCGTGGACCCGATCACGGGCGCGCCGACGGGCCTGACCGAAATCAGCCCGGTCTTCTCGAACAACAACGAGTTCGGCCAGGCGAAGGACCCGCGTCAGGTGGCAGCCCAGAACATGAAGGGCAACTACCAGGACGAGCTTCAACTCGGCTTCGAGAAGGCACTGTCCAGGAGCCTGACCGTGGGTGCCAAGCTGACCTACCGCACGCTGCGCACCGCGATCGACGACACCTGCGACTACCGTCCGTTCGAGGCGTGGGCTACGCGCAATGGCAAGGACGGCTCGGACTTCCACAACGTGTTCCAGTGCGCGCTGTTCAATCCGGGTGAGGCAAACACCTTCACCATCGACGTCGATGGTGACGGCGTACTCGATACGGTGAACCTGTCCAAGGCGGATCTGGGCTATCCGACGGTCAAGCGCAAGTACCTCGCGCTCGACCTCTCCGCCGAGTACCCGTTCGACGGCAAGCTGTGGGGCAAGGTGAACTACACCTGGTCGCGCAACACGGGCAACACCGAGGGCCAGCTGCTGTCGGACATCGGTCAAGGCGACGTCTCGACCACGCAGGCATTCGACTTCCCCGAGTTCAGCATCAATGCCGATGGTCGCCTGCCGAACAATCGCACCCACCAGTTGAAGGCATTCGGCTACTACCAGGTGACGCCCGAGATCGGTTTCGGCGCCAACCTGCTGGTGGCATCGGGTCGGCCACGCAACTGCATCGGCAACCCTTCGGCGGCAATCGCTGGCGGACCGGCTGACGGCTACGGCTCGGCGTTCTTCTTCTGCAACGGCGTCGCATCGCCGCGCGGCTCGGCTGGCAATCTTCCGCCTGACGTCCGCATGGACCTGAATCTGGCCTACCGGCCGCGTTCGGTTCCAGGCCTGCAGCTGAAGGTCGACGTGTTCAACGCCTTCAATCGCCAGTCGGTCGAGGTGGTCGAAGAGCGCTACAACGCACCGGGCGGCAGTGAATTCGTCTGGAGCCGCTATGGACACGTGGAGAGCTACACGGCGCCACGTTACGTGAAGCTGTCGGCAACTTACGACTACAAGTTCTGACCTGAGTCAGTCCAGAGAGCCCGCCGGCATGCGCCGGCGGGCTCTTGCATTTGGCCGTCTGTAGGTCAGCATGCCGTCGCGTCGCAGGTCGAGACGCCTCCGGGTTTTCTCCTGCGCGGCACCGACCGGAACAACTCTTGCTCATGGCTAGAATGCGGGCCTGCATCAGGTACAGCGGCCTGCGTGCCGGTGCCTCTCGGTCACGAGCCGGTCGGGCAAGCATCTGCCTACCCACTGAATCCGCTTCCACATCTGGAGATCCCAGACCATGAATTTTTCTCAGCGACAAGCGGACCCGCGCCGACACCTGGTCGGGCTTTCGGTTGTCATTCTTTTCCACGCGTTGCTGGTCTATGCACTGGTGACGGGCCTGGCGAAGAAAGTTGTCGATGTGGTCCGGGCGCCCATCGAGACCAAGGTGATCGAAGAGATCAAGAAGCCGCCGCCGCCGCCGGAGATCGTTCTTCCGCCGCCGCCCAAGCTCGAGGCGCCGCCGCCGCCTTACATTCCGCCGCCAGAGGTCCAGATCGCGACGCCCCCGCCGCCGCAGCCGACCATCTCAGTCGCGCCGTCCCCGGTTCCGCCGCCCCCGACGCCCATGACGCCGACGCCGCCAGTGGTCGTCGCGGCACCGCCGGCACCGCCGGCACCGCGTCCCGCGGTCGTGGCGATCGGCGTCGCCTGCGCTCAGCAGGTGCAGCCAACGATGCCGTCCAAAGCGCTGCGTGAAGGCATTACAGGCACCGTGCGGGCCCGAGCGACCATCAAGGGCGGCAAGGTGATCGCGGTCGAGATCGTGTCGTCTTCACCGCGCGGCGTCTTCGACGCTGCAGTTCGGAACGCCATGATGCAGTACGGCTGTTCCGGCGTCGGCGACGACGAAATCAAGGCCGATCAAACCTTCGACTTCAAGCTCGAGTAAGCGACTGACGATTCGTATCTGCGAATTCGTCCAACCGCATCCAACCAATTGCACTCAGATATTTGCCAGGAGCCCCTTCGATGACTACCCGTCTCCAATACCTTGTCGCTGCCCTTTCCTTGGCGGCCAGTTTGGCCTTCGCACCGCAGATCGCGCGTGCCCAGGCCTCGGCTCCGACCACCGAAGCATCGGCGCCGGCTGCGGTCGCAACGCCGGCAGCCGAGCCGGCCCCGGTCGCGGACGCGACCACCACCAAAGAAACCGTCGTGAACCCGTACGGCCTCGAGGCGCTGTGGGCGCAGGGCGATTTCGTGTCGCGTTTCGTGCTGATCCTGCTGGTTCTGATGAGCCTGGGCAGCTGGTACATCCTGCTGACGAAGCTGTACGAGAGCTTCAAGCTCTCGAAGGAAGCCAAGTCCGTGCGCAACACCTTCTTCAAGTCGGTGAGCCTGAACGAAGGCGTCAAGACGCTGAAGCCGAACGGCGCGTTCCGCTTCATCGCGGAGAGCGGCATCCAGGCCGGTGATCACCACGAGGGCTCGCTGACCGACAACATCGACCGCAACACCTGGGTCACGATGGGCGTGCAGCGCAGCGTCGACGACGTGCGCAATCGTTTGCAGGATGGCCTCGGCTTCCTGGCGACGGTCGGTTCGACCGCGCCTTTCGTCGGCCTGTTCGGTACGGTCTGGGGCATCTACCACGCGCTGACCGCCATCGGCATCGCCGGACAGGCGTCGATCGACAAGGTCGCGGGTCCGGTGGGCGAGGCGCTGATCATGACGGCCATCGGCCTGGCGGTCGCGGTGCCGGCGGTGCTGGGCTACAACTGGCTGGTCAGCCGCAACAAGGTGACCATGGAAGCAGTGCGTGGCTTCGGTGCCGATCTGCACGGCATCCTGATGGGCGCGAAGATCGGCGCACGCCGCTGATCGCGGCCCAACCTACGAGGACGCTGCCATGGCGATGAACATTAGTTCCGGCGATGGGGACGAGGACGAAGTCGTCTCCGCGATCAACACGACACCGCTGGTGGACGTGATGCTCGTGCTGCTGATCATCTTCCTGATCACTATTCCGGTGGTGACCCAGACCGTGCCGATGGCGCTCCCCAAGGAGACCAACATCGCGCGCCAGACCAAGCCCGAGAACATCGAGATCTCGGTGAACAAGGACGGCGACGTGTTCTGGAACGCGCGGCTCGTGCCCGACAACGAAGCGCTGTTCCAGAGGCTGAAGACCGTGGCGGTGTTGAACCCGCAGCCGGAAGTGCACATTCGCGGCGACGAGAAGACGCGCTACGAGTCGATCGGTCGGGTCGTCTTCGCGTGCCAGCGCGCGGCCATCTCGAAGATCAGCTTCGTGACCGAACCGCCGCCGAAGGGCTAGGAGAACGCGATGGGAATGAACGTAGGCTCGGGCAGCAGCTCGGGTGAGCCCGAAGCGATGATGGACATCAACACCACGCCGTTGATCGACGTGATGCTGGTGCTGATCATCATGCTGATCATCACGATCCCGGTGCAGCTGCATTCGGTCAACCTGAACATGCCGGCGGGCACGCCGCCGCCGCAGACCAAGGAGCCGGTGGTCGTGACGATCGACATCGACTTCGACGGCACGATCCTGTGGAACGGCGAGACGGTTCCCAGCCGCAACGCGCTGCAGGTGAAGCTCCGCGACGCGGCTGCGCAGCCCGATCAGCCGGAGGTCCACGTGCGTCCGAACAAGCTGGTCGAATACAAGTACGTCGCCGAGGTGCTGGCCGAGTCGCAGCGGCTCGGCGTGACCAAGCTCGGCATGGTCGGCAACGAACAGTTCGTCAAGTGATCGACGACAAGAAGTGAGCGTATGAACAGACAGTCCCAGCGTTTGATCGTCGCGGCCGTCGCCGCGCTGGTGTTCGGCGCGGCGCAAGGCCAGGCCGCCCTGCGTCCGGAAGTCGGCAGGCCGTTGCAGGCCGCCGAGTCGCTCATCAAGGGGGGCAAGTTCCGCGAGGCCCTGGCCAAGGTGCGCGAGGCCGACGCCGTCGGTGGCAAGAGCGCGAGCGAGAACCTGATGGTCGAGCGCATGCGCCTGGCGGCCGCCTCCGGCGCCGGGGATGCGGACACCGCGGCGCGGGCGTTCGAGACCGTCGGCGCCAGTGCCGGCAGTGCGGACAAGCTGCGCATGATCGAATCGATCGCCGGCAGCTACTACCGCGCCAAGGAGTATGCCAAGGCGCAGCAATGGTACGCACGCTACTTCCGGGAAGGCGGCACCAGCAGCGCGAACCGCACCCTGATGATCCAGACGCAATACCTGTCGGGTGATCTGGCCGGTGCATCGAAGGAGCTGATGGCCGAGATCCAGGCGGCGGAGCGTAATGGCGCCACGCCGTCCGAGGACCGCATCAACCTGCTGATGAACGCGGCGGTCCGCCAGAAGGATGTGGCCAGCGAGGCGTTCGCGCTCGAGCGGCTGGTCATGTACTACCCGAAGAAGGAGTACTGGGTCAGCCTGTTGAGCCGTCTGCAGCGCAAGCCCAATTTCTCCGACCGGTTGTCACTCGACACCTACCGTCTCTCGCTCGCCACCGGCAGCATGACGGCCGCGAACGATTACTCCGAGATGGCGCAGCTCGCGCTGCAGGCCGGATCCGGCGCCGAGGCGAAGCAGGTGATCGAGAAGGGGTTCGCCGCGGGTGTGTTGGGCGCGGGGCCGGAGGCCGAGCGCCACAAGCGGCTGCGCGATCTCGTCACCAAGCGGATCGAGGAGGCGAAGAAAACGGCCGCCGACGACGAGAAGGCGGCGCTTGCCGCGAAGGACGGCAACGAGCTGCTCACGATCGGCATGAACCAGGTCTACGAGGGGCAGAAGGCCAAGGGCCTGCAGCTGATGCAGCAGGGCATCGCGAAGGGTGGCCTGAAGCGACCCGAAGACGCCAAGCTGCACCTGGCGATCGCGCAACTCGTGGCGGGCGAGAACGCCAAGGCGCAAGCCACGCTGAAGACCGTGAGCGGCGCCGACGGGACAGGCGACCTCGCGCGCCTGTGGTCGCTCTACGCGCGGCGCGCGAAGGCGTCCTGATCGTCGAGCCAGCCGGTCTGCAATGAAGAACGCGGCCTCGAGGCCGCGTTTTTCATGGTCGGTACGGCGCGCTCACTTGGGTGCGAGCCGGATCGCGCCGTCGAGGCGGATCACCTCGCCGTTCAGCATCTCGTTAGTGACGATCTGGTGCACCAGCTTGGCGTAGTCTGCCGGCGTCCCGAGGCGGCTCGGGAAAGGCACGTTGGCGGCGAGCGCATCCTGCACCTCCTGCGGCATCGAGAACAGCATCGGCGTGCCGAAGATGCCCGGGGCGATCGTCATGTTGCGGATGCCGTTGCGCGCCAGGTCGCGGGCGATCGGCAGTGTCATGCCGACCACGCCGCCCTTGGACGCCGAGTACGCGGCCTGACCGATCTGGCCATCGTAGGCCGCCACGCTCGCGGTCGAGATCAGCACCCCGCGTTCGCCGGTCGGCTCGGGCGTGTTCCGGCTCATCGCCTCCGCCGCGAGGCGGATCATGTTGAAGCTGCCGATGAGGTTGACCGTGATCACCTTGGCGAACGTGCCGAGCGCGTGCGCGCCGTCCTTGCCGACGGTCTTGGCCGCCGGTGCGATGCCCGCGCAGTTGACCAGCCCGAACAGCGGCCCGAGGCTCACGGCCTTCGCGACGGCCGCCTGGCCATCGGCCTCCTGACTCACGTCGCACTTGACGAAGGCGCCCCCGAGTTCCTGCGCCAGCGCCTCGCCCTTGTCGGCCTGCAGGTCGGCGATGACGACCGTCGCGCCGTGGGCGGCCAGCATGCGGGCCGTGCCTTCGCCCAGACCCGACGCGCCGCCGGTGACGATGAATACCTTGCCCTGGATCTCCATGTGCGTGTTCCTTTCAGGCCAGCGCAGCGAGCGCGCGGGCCGTGATCTCGTCGACGCTGCCGGTGCCGCTGATCTTGCGATAGCGCGGGGCATCGGCCTCGCCGCTGGCCGCCCAGCTCGAGTAGTAATCGACCAGCGGGCGCGTCTGCTTCTTGTAGACGTCGAGCCGGTTGCGGACGGTGGCCTCCTCGTCGTCGGCCCGCTGGATCAGGTCCTCGCCGGTCACATCGTCCTTGCCGGCCACGCGCGGCGGGTTGAACTTGAGGTGGTAGGTGCGGCCCGAGGGCTGGTGCACGCGGCGGCCGCTCATGCGCTCGATGATGGCCTCGTCGGGGACGTCGATCTCGAGCACCAGGTCGAGCTTGACCCCGGCGTGCTTCATCGCATCGGCCTGCACGATCGTGCGCGGGAAGCCATCGAACAGGAAGCCGTTGACGCAGTCGGGCTGCGCGATGCGCTCCTTCACCAGGCCGATGATGATGTCGTCGCTCACCAGGCCGCCTGCGTCCATCACCTTCTTCGCGGCCAGGCCCATCTCGCTGCCGGCCTTGACGGCGGCGCGCAGCATGTCGCCGGTCGAGATCTGCGGAATGCCGTACTTCTTGCAGATGAAGGTCGCCTGGGTTCCTTTGCCCGCACCGGGGGCGCCCAGCAGAATCAGTCTCATGGGTTGTGGCCTCGTACTCTTGTCTCGTGTGCGCACCGCAAGCACGTGCGGCACGGGCGGGGCGTGTTTCGCGTCGAGAATAACATGCGCTCCCCCGCGCGAAACTGACACGCAGCCGCGGGAAAACACGCGCTGCGCGAGCGCGTCGGAGGGTGCGCGCGCTAGCGGCAAAGCGCGCGCACGCGCTCGAGGTCTTCGGGCGTATCGACCCCCGGACCGGGCCGCGATTCGCTCACGTGCACCACGATCCGTTCGCCATGCCACAGCACCCGCAACTGCTCCAGCGCCTCGATCTGCTCGAGCGGGCTGATCGCCAGTTGCGGGAAGCGCCGCAGGAAGCCGGCCTGGTAGGCGTAGAGCCCGATGTGGCGCAGGGGGGCGGTGACCGGCAGCGCGGCGCTGCCCGATGCGCGCGCATCCCGCCACCAGGGAATCGGCGCGCGCGAGAAGTACAGCGCTCGGCCCGTCGCATCGAGCACGACCTTCACGACGTTCGGGTTGTCGTATTCGTCGCTGGTGTCGATGGCGTGCGCCGCGGTGCTCATCACGCAATCGGGATGCTGCGCGAGCAGCATCGCGCAGTCGTCGATCATTCGCGGATCGAGCAGCGGTTCGTCACCCTGCACGTTGACGACGAGGTCGTCCCCGTCCAGTCCCAGCAGCGTGCAGGCTTCGGCCAGCCGATCGCTGCCGGTGGCGTGATCGTCGCGCGTCAACATCGCCTCGACGCCATGGCCGGTGCAGGCCGTGACGATGCGCGCATCGTCGGCCGCGACGACGACACGCCGGGCCGCGGAACGCGCCGCATTGCGCGCCACCCGCACGATCATCGGCAGACCGCCGATGTCGGCCAGCGGCTTGCCGGGCAGGCGCGTCGACGCCATCCGCGCCGGCACGAGCACGGTGAACTTCATGCCGTGGGTGCAGCCGGGGCGGCCGGCGATGAGGGCGCCGCGTCGAGCGAGCGGGCTTCCGCTTCGAGCATGACCGGGATGCCGTCGCGCACCGGGAACGCCAGGCCGTCGGCATGGCAGACCAGTTCGACGCTCGCCTGCTGCGGCGGGCGCAAGTGCTCGAGCGGCCCCTTGCAGAGCGGGCAGACGAGCAGGTTAAGCAGGCGAGTTTCCATGGCGGGGATCGGGTGGTGGCAGCAGGGCGGTCAGCGCATCGAGGAACGACGGGTCGAGTGCGAAGTCTAGCGGCGCGACCCACACCCGGGTGCCGCCCATCCCGGCCGGGTCGAGTTTGATCGCGTCCTTCTCGGTCACGATCACGTCGGGCGTGTCGGCGGGCCAGGGCAGGGTGGCGTAGCCGTGGTGATCCGGCAGCGGCAACGGGTCGATCGTCAGGCACTGGTCGCGCAGCATCGCGAAGAAGCGCTGCGGCCGCGCCAGGCCGGCGGCCGCGATGAGCGGGCGCCCGCGCAGGCTCGCCAATGCCTCGGCAGATGCCGCCTCGCCGCGCCACCACCCCGCCAGCGAGACGACGCCGGTCAACGATCGACGTGCCAGCGCACCGGGCAGCGGCGTCGACGCACGCGCCGCGTTGTAGAGCACGAGGCTGCGGGGCGGCACAGCCGCAGGCAGCGCGTCGCGCAGCGGGCCGGCCGGAAGGCGCCAGCCGTTGCCCGCGCCGCGCTCGTCGAACACCAGCACCTGGGCCACGCGGCTCAGCCGCAGGTGCTGCAGGCCGTCGTCGCTGACGATCACGTCGATCCCGGGATGCCGCGTCGCGAGCGACTCGGCCGCGGCGGCCCGATCGCGCCCGACCATCAACGGCGCGCCGGTTCGAAGGTGAATCAGCAGGGGCTCATCGCCGCATTGCGCGGCGGACGAAGCACGCGTCACTTCGGTGGCCTCGAGCGCGCTGCCGCCATAACCGCGCGAGATGACGCCGGGGGTGTAGCCGCGCCGACGCAGCGCCGTGACCAGGGCAATCACGGTCGGCGTCTTGCCGGCGCCGCCGGCGATCAGGTTGCCGACGACGATGACCGGCACGGGTGAGGTTCGGGCCGTCAGCGCGCCGGATCGGTACAGCGCGCGCCGCACCGCGGTGACGGCACCGTACAGCAGCGACAGGGGCCACAGCGCGCAGGCGAGCGGGCCGCGCGCCAGCCAGGCGCGCTCGAGGCGCTCGGCCCAGCTCGACGCGGGTTCGGCGCTCACCGTCGCGGCGCGTCAGCGCGCCTCGCCACCCGACGAGTTCTGCGTCGCGAAGGTCAGGCGCGGCAGGTTCGCGCGCCGCGCCGCGTCCATCACGTTGACGACGCTCTGGTGCGCGGCCGTCGCATCGGCCGAGACGATCACGACCATGTCGGCGGCGCCCGCCGCTGCGCCGGTCAACTCGGCGGTCAGCGCCTCGATGCTCCGGCCCTCGACGGGTTTGCGGTTCACGCTGTAGCGCCCGTCCGCCGCCACCGAGACGATGATCTCGCGCTGGCGCTCGCGCAGCTTCTCGGCATCCGAGACCGGCAGCGTGATCTGCAGCTCGGTGAACTTGGAGTAGGTCGTCGAGAGCATGAGGAAGATCAGCACGACCAGCAGCACGTCGATGAACGGGATCAGGTTGATCTCGGGTTCCTCGGGCCGCGCCTTGCGGAAGTTCATCGGCACGGCGACACCTCAGCTCGCGGCGGGTTGCCGGCGATCGACCACGAAGCGCATCAGGTGCGGCACCAGGCGGTCGGCGGCTTGCTCCATGTCGAGCGTGTAGCCGTCGACCAGGCCGCGGAAGTAGCGGTAGAACATCAACGACGGGATCGCCACCATCAGGCCGAAGGCCGTGTTGTAGAGCGCGATCGAGATGCCGTGCGCCAGCAGCGCCGGGTTGTTCCCGGTGGGCGTCTGCGAGCCGAAGATCTCGATCATGCCGATCACCGTGCCCATCAGCCCGAGCAACGGGGCCGCCGAGGCGATCGTCCCGAGCGTGTTCAGGTAGCGCTCCATTCGGTGGACCGCCGCGCGGCCGGCCGACTCGAACGTGCCGCGCAGCGCGGCTTCACTGGTCCGCGGCTCGGCGATCACGGCGCGCAGGCCGGTGGCGAGCACGGCACCGAGGACGGAGTTGTCGGCCAGCTTGTTCACCACGTCCGCAGCGGGCAGGTGCGCGCGGGTGACGGAGATGACCTCGTCGAGCAGGCGGGGCGGCGCGACCCGCGATGCGCGCAGGCTGGACAGCCGTTCCAGCACCAGGGCGAGCGCAGCGACGGAGCACACGAGAAGGGGCCAGATCGGCCAGCCAGCGGCTTGTATGATCGAAAACAATCGTGCCCTTTCGATGCCGACGGGGTTTTCAGGACGCGCGATTATGGCCCGAAGCCCCCGGGGAATTGCACCCGAGCGGGTGGCGTTGCCGCGACGCCTACAGCGCCCTCCGCCTTTGCACGAAAAGCGCCGATCAGACATCCACCGCAACTGTGGATAACTTTGTGGGCAACCGGGCTGCATGGGCCGCCAGAGCCCGAATTGACGTGGCCTGCGACAGATTGCTCAAAGATGAGGCAGATAAATTTTGTTCAGAATCAACGACTTGCGTAATTGTGACTGGCTTGTGACACGCTCTTCGGGGCCGCAGACCGCACCAGGCCGAGTTGTGGAGTTCTCGACCCGCGCCAGCATTGGGTTTGCCGGTGATTGACGGCTTTCCGACACCGGCGACGCCGGCGGCCCGGGCGCCCTGGGGCGTCGCCGCGCTGGTGCGGGAGGTCGGCGACTGGCTCGCAGGCCGTTTCAGCGTCTGCACGGTGCGCGGCGAAATCTCGGGCTTCACGCGCGCCGCCAGTGGCCACTGCTACTTCAATCTCAAGGATGCCGATGGCGGGGGCGCCTTGCTGCGCTGCGCCATGTTCCGCCGTGCGGCATCGCTGCTCGCATTCTCCCCGCAGGAGGGACAACTCGTCGAGGTGCGCGGCCGGCTCGGCGTGTACGAGACGCGGGGCGAGTTGCAGATCGTCGTCGAGGCGATGCAGGCGTCCGGCGCCGGGGCGCTGTACGAGCAGTTCCTGCGCGTCAAGGCGCGGCTCGAAGCGCAGGGGCTGTTCGACAGCGCGCGCAAGCGGGCGCTGCCGGCGTGCCCGCGGGCCATCGGCATCGTCACCTCGCTCGGCGCGGCTGCGCTGCAGGACGTGCTGACGGCCCTGGCGCGCCGTGCTTCCCATGTCCACGTCGTCGTGTATCCGAGCGCCGTGCAGGGCGCGTCCGCGCCGGCAGCGCTGACGGAAGCGATCGCCAGCGCGTCGCTGCGCGCCGAGGTCGACGTCCTGATCGTGTGCCGCGGCGGCGGCTCGCTGGAGGACCTTTGGGCCTTCAACGACGAGCAGGTCGTGCGCGCCATCGCGGCCGCATCGATGCCGGTGGTGAGCGGTGTCGGCCACGAGACCGACGTGACGCTGGCCGACTTTGCCGCCGACCTGCGGGCGCCGACGCCCACTGCCGCCGCCGAACTGGCGGCGCCGACGCGCCAGGCGCTCGCGAACGTGCTGGACGCGTTCGAGGCGGTCGTGCAGCGCCGGGTTCACGCGGCCCTGGACGAGCAGGCGCAACGGCTGGACCGCATCGCGACGCGACTCGCGCGCCCGGGCCAGGCGCTGCGGGCACAGCGCGATCGGCTCAATCTCCTGGCGCATCGGCTCGACGTGTTGCCGGTTCGCGCGGTGCGGGACCAGCGCGTCACGCTCGCGCAGCACGAGAACGATTTGCGCCGTGGGCTCCAGCGCGTGCTGGCGCTGCGCGGCCAGCAGCTCGACACCCTGGCGGCGCGGCTGCGCGCGCTCGATCCGAAACAGGTGCTGACGCGCGGGTATGCGTGGCTCGGCGATGGCAGCGGGCGGCCCGTCGGGTCGGTCGCCGAGATGGCGCTCGGCATGCCGCTGCAGGCGGTGCTGCACGACGGCCAGGCCGGGGTCGTGGTGACGGAGCTGCCGGGTCGGACAAGCGGCTGAGGCCATGTCGGCCGTCGCCCCGCAGGCTGCGACGCGCCGCCAAGCTGCCTACAATGATTCGACGCTGCGACTCTCCGCAACCGACACCGCCACCCACCGAAGAGGTCCACGATGGAACACACCCTGCCGCCCCTGCCGTACGCCCACGACGCGCTCGCTCCCGCCATGAGCAAGGAGACGATGGAATACCACCACGACAAGCACCACAACGCCTACGTCGTGAATTTGAACAACCTGCAGAAGGGCACCGAGTTCGAGTCGATGACCCTCGAGGAGATCATCAAGAAGTCCAGCGGCGGGGTCTACAACAACGCGGCACAGATCTGGAACCACACGTTCTTCTGGAACTGCATGAAGCCGCAGGGCGGCGGCGAGCCGACCGGCGCGCTGGCCGACGCGATCAACGCCAAGTGGGGCAGCTACGCCGCCTTCAAGGAAGCGTTCACCAAGAGCGCGGTTGGCAACTTCGGCTCGGCCTGGACCTGGCTCGTGAAGAAGGCCGACGGCAGCGTCGACATCGTCAACATGGGCGCAGCTGGCACGCCGCTGACCACCGCCGACAAGGCCCTGCTGACGATCGACGTCTGGGAGCACGCCTACTACATCGATCACCGCAACCTGCGCCCGAAGTTCGTCGAGACCTTCCTGAACTCCCTGGTCAACTGGGACTTCGCGGCGAAGAACTTCGCCTGAGGCCTGCAGCCCGAGCGATGAAAGGGTCGGCGATGCCGACCCTTTTTGCGTCGGGACCTCAGCGCTTGAACGGCTCGCCCTGCAGCTTCATGCCCGGCTTGATGCCGCGCTTGGCGAACCAGCCGTCGTTCATCTCGAGCACGTAGCGCACCTCGCGCGTCGAGCAGTGGCTGTCCAGCGTCTGCGGCTTCATCGCCTCGATGTTGGTGATGCTGCCGTCGTCGGCGACGAAGGCGACCGACAGCGGCAGCAGCGTGTTCTTCATCCAGAAGCACTGCTGGCCCGGCCGGTCGAAGATGAACAGCATGCCGTCGTTGACGGGCATGGACTTGCGGAACATGAGCCCGATGCCGTGTTGCTCGGGCGTCTTCGCCACCTCGGCGTTGATCGCGTGCATGCCGACGCTGAGCTTGATCGTCGGCAGTTGCTGCGGGCCGGTCTGCGCGCTCGCACAGGTGCCGGCGAGGACCGTCAGCAGGGCGGCGAGGCGACGGAAGCGAGGCGTGCGGATCATGGCGGGCGGGGCGGTTGAAGTGGCTGGAATCATTATCAACGCGGCTGCTGCCAGGCCGGTCGACGAGCGACGCTGACATAGAATCGTCGGTCAACTTCGATCACCACCGCGCGGAGCCCCATCCCCATGTACCAGCACATCAAGGTGCCCGAAAACGGGCAGAAGATCAGCGTCAACGCCGATTACTCGCTCAACGTGCCCGATCAGCCGATCATCCCGTTCATCGAGGGCGACGGCACCGGTGCCGACATCACGCCGGTGATGATCAAGGTGGTCGACGCGGCGGTGGCCAAGGCCTACGGCGGCAAGAAGAAGATCCACTGGATGGAGGTCTACGCCGGCGAGAAGTCGACCAAGGTCTACGGCCCCGACGTGTGGCTGCCGCCCGAGACGCTCTCGGCCGTCAAGGACTACGTGGTCTCGATCAAGGGCCCGTTGACCACGCCGGTGGGCGGTGGCATCCGCTCGCTGAACGTGGCGCTGCGTCAGGAGCTCGACCTGTACGTCTGCCTGCGGCCGATCCAGTACTTCGCCGGCGTCCCTTCGCCGGTCAAGGCGCCGGAGAAGACCAACATGGTCATCTTCCGCGAGAACTCCGAAGACATCTACGCCGGCATCGAGTTCGAGTCGGGCAGCGACAAGGCCAAGAAGCTCATCAAGTTCCTGCAGGACGAGATGGGCGTCAAGAAGATCCGCTTCCCGAATACCTCGGGCATCGGCATCAAGCCGGTCTCGAGCGAGGGCACCGAGCGCCTGGTGCGCAAGGCCCTGCAGTACGCCGTCGACAACGACAAGCCCTCGGTCACGATCGTGCACAAGGGCAACATCATGAAGTTCACGGAAGGCGGCTTCCGGGACTGGGCCTATGCGCTGGCCGAGAAGGAATTCGGCGCCGAGCTGATCGACGGCGGCCCGTGGATGAAGTTCAAGAACCCGAAGACCGGCAAGGAAATCGTCGTCAAGGACTCCATCGCCGACGCCTTCCTGCAGCAGATCCTGCTGCGCCCGTCCGAGTACTCGGTGATCGCCACGCTCAACCTGAACGGCGACTACGTCTCCGACGCCCTGGCGGCCCAGGTCGGCGGCATCGGCATCGCCCCGGGCGCGAACCTGTCCGATTCGATCGCGATGTTCGAGGCCACCCACGGCACCGCGCCCAAGTACGCGGGCAAGGACTACGTCAACCCGGGCTCGGAAATCCTCTCCGCCGAGATGATGCTGCGCCACATGGGCTGGATCGAAGCCGCCGACCTGATCATCAGCTCGATGGAGAAGTCGATCGCTTCGAAAAAGGTCACCTACGACTTCGCGCGCCTGATGGACGGCGCGACGCAGGTGTCGTGCTCGGGCTTCGGTCAGGTGATGATCGACCACATGTGAGGCCGGGCGCCACCAGCCGGTAGCGCCAAACACGATCCACAAGGCCCGCCACTGGCGGGCTTTTCCGTTTCCGGCCGGTGCCGGCTGGAACCGTCAGGCCGCGTCCGGGAGCGACGTCTGCACCGTCGCAGGCGGCGCGTCGGGATCTTCGGGCGTTTCGATCGGCGAGATGTTCTGCGCCAGCTGTCCCTTCGGTCCCTGCACGATCTCGAAGCGGACGCGTCCGCCTTGCTTCAGGGTTCGGAACCCCTCCATCTGGATCGCCGAGAAGTGGGCGAAGATGTCTTCTCCCCCGGCCTCGGGCTCGATGAAGCCGAAGCCTTTCGCGTCGTTGAACCACTTGACGGTGCCTGTGGCCATGTCGTCCCCCTCCGCGCGGCAGCGTCCGTGACGCGCGTCACAATTTTCCGGCCGCGCGAAATCGCCTGTCAAGAATGGAAACACTCCCGCGGGCGGTGTTCGTGACCCTGTTCGGGCCTTGCAGAAGCCCGCATCGGTGCAATATGGAATCGCTGAAGCGCTCCAGCGTCAACTCGATAGAATGAATCCATGCCCGACGAACCGACTCCACCCGCAGCGCCTCCGGTGGCGCCACCCAAGCCCGACGACGGGCAGGGCGCGGTCGTTGTCGAGCGCAAGGTTGCAAAGACGGAACCACCCCGCATGTACCAGGTGGTCCTGCTCAACGACGACTACACGCCCATGGAATTCGTCGTGATGGTGCTGCAGGAGTATTTCAAACGCGACCTCGAAACCGCGACCCAGATCATGTTGAAGATCCACCATGACGGTCGGGGCGTGTGCGGTGTCTATACCAAGGATGTCGCCGCGACAAAGGTTGAATTGGTGCTGGCTGCCGCGCGCCGCGGTGGTCACCCGTTGCAATGCATTATGGAGGCCGCATGATTGCCCAAGAACTTGAAGTCAGCCTGCACATGGCGTTCGTCGAGGCGCGCCAGCAGCGCCACGAGTTCATCACGGTCGAACACCTGCTCATGGCACTGCTCGACAACCCCTCCGCCGCGGAAGTCCTGCGCGCCTGCTCGGCCAACGCCGACGATCTGCGCAAGAGCCTGACCGGCTTCATCAAGGAAAACACGCCCACCGTCGGCGGCACCGACGAGGTCGACACCCAGCCGACGCTCGGCTTCCAGCGCGTGATCCAGCGCGCGATCATGCACGTCCAGTCCACCGGCTCGGGCAAGAAGGAAGTGACCGGGGCCAACGTGCTCGTCGCCATCTTCGGTGAGAAGGATTCGCACGCCGTGTACTACCTGCACCAGCAGGGCGTGACACGCCTGGACGTGGTGAATTTCATCGCCCACGGCATCCGCAAGAGCGATCCGCCCGAGCCGGCCAAGCCCAGCGAAGGCAGCGCGGGCGGCACCGAGACCGAGAAGGAAGAGGGCGAAGGCAAGGGCTCGCCGCTCGACCAGTTCACCCAGAACCTGAACCAGATGGCCCGCGACGGCAAGATCGATCCATTGATCGGCCGCGAGCACGAGGTCGAGCGCGTGATCCAGATCCTGTGCCGTCGGCGCAAGAACAATCCGCTGCTCGTCGGCGAGGCCGGCGTGGGCAAGACCGCCATCGCCGAGGGCCTGGCCTGGCGCATCACCCAGAAGGAAGTGCCCGAGGTGCTGGCCGAGTCGAACGTCTACTCGCTCGACATGGGCGCGTTGCTGGCCGGCACCAAGTACCGCGGCGACTTCGAGCAGCGCCTGAAGGGCGTGCTCAAGCAGCTGAAGGACCAGCCGAACGCGATCCTGTTCATCGACGAGATCCATACGCTGATCGGCGCCGGCGCGGCGTCGGGCGGCACGCTGGACGCGAGCAACCTGCTGAAGCCGGCGCTCAGCTCGGGCGCGATGAAGTGCATCGGCGCGACCACCTTCACCGAGTACCGCGGCATCTTCGAGAAAGACGCGGCGCTGTCGCGGCGCTTCCAAAAGGTCGACGTGGTCGAGCCGTCGGTCGAGCAGACGGTCGAGATCCTGAAGGGCCTGAAGTCGCGCTTCGAGGAGCACCACAGCGTCAAATACGCGGTCGGCGCGCTGCAGGCGGCCGCCGAGCTGTCGGCCAAGTTCATCAACGACCGGCACCTGCCCGACAAGGCGATCGACGTGATCGATGAGGCCGGCGCGGCCCAGCGCATCCTGCCCAAGAGCAAGCAGAAGAAGACGATCACCCGCAACGAGGTCGAGGAAATCGTCGCGAAGATCGCGCGCATCCCGCCCGCCGCCGTGTCGAACGACGACCGCTCCAAGCTGAAGACGCTCGACCGTGACTTGAACAGCGTGGTGTTCGGCCAAGAGCCGGCCGTCGAGGCGATCTCCGCCGCGATCAAGATGGCGCGCTCGGGCCTGGGCCGGCCGGACAAGCCGATCGGCTCGTTCCTGTTCAGCGGCCCCACCGGCGTCGGCAAGACCGAGGTCGCGAAGCAGCTCGCCTACATCCTGGGCGTCG
>JAZKIO010000002.1:0-42421 GCA_040384825.1 Pseudomonadota bacterium | reverse complement strand
ATGTCTGAACGCAGCGACCGCAGGTCGCGAAGTGAGTTGGCGACGAGGCCACGCGCCCGAGCAGCGCAGAGCAGTCATCGCGAAGCGATGACCGCCTCCGTCGCGCGGCGCAGCCCACCCGGGCGCGCCTGAGCCGCTCCTTCCGAGATCAGCGGTCAGCGCTCAGCCCGCTCGCAAAGACCCGAACGGCCAGCCGAGAAGTTCAGCCGTCCGCCGAACCACCCACTCGGCCTCCGCCGCCTCGACCGTCACCGGCGGCGCCAGCAAGCCCAGGTGAACGCGCTCCAGCACCTGACCTTCGTCGACCCCGTCGCGGAAGTGGATGGTGCTGCAATGCTCGGTCAGCAGGTTCGCCATGTCCTCGCACAACTCGTGGCGGGTGGCGATGGTCTCGCGCGGCGCGGTCAGCCGGCCGCGCGCATCGCGGTAAAGCGCGATGAACGAGTCGGGGACGAAGGTCTGGTTGTCGTCGTACACGGGGTTGGCCGCTCACGCGCTCAGTCGAGCAGCGGCACGAGCCCGTCCTTCAGGCTGACGCGGGCCTGCTCGTAATCGGGCAGCACCGAACGCACCACGTCCCAGAAGCGCGGGCTGTGGTCCATGTGGCGCAGGTGCGCGAGCTCGTGCGCGACGACGTAGTCGATGCTCGGCAGCGCGAAGTGGATCAGCCGCCAGTTCAGGCGAATCGAACCGTCAGCGCTCGCGCTGCCCCAGCGCGTCTGCGCCGACGACAAGCTCAGCCGCGTCACGCGCACGCGCAGCTGCGGCGCGAAGTGGGCGATGCGCTCCTCGAACACGCGCCGCGCCTGGCGCTGCAGCCAGCTTTGCACCGTGTCGCGTATCTGCTCCGGCGCGGCGGTGTGCGGCAGGCCGACGTGCAGCGTCAGCCGCGGCACGCCGGGCAAGGCCTGCGCATCGGTGTTGAGCACCGCGCCGGTGGCGCGCGGATCGAGCACGACGATCACGGTCTCGCCGAGGAACGGCAGCGACGTGCCGTCGCGCCAGTCGACCTTCGCCGACTGCAGGCGCTGGGCGCGCTCCTGCTGCTCCTGCAGCTTCTTCAGGATCCAGCGCGACTTCTCTTGCAGCGCGGCCTCGATGTCGTGCAGGCCGACCCACCGCGGCGCGCTCACGCTCAGGCCCTCGATGCCGACGATGAAGCCGATGCTGCGCCGCCGCGCGCGCTTGAGGGCATAGGCGACGACGTGGTCGTTCAGGCGGATCTCGCGATCGGCCTGCGGGTGGCGGAAGACGGCAGGAGCGAGCACGCTGGAGAGTGGAACGGGTTCGTGGACGAGGTGCGGAGCAGGCGGCGGCGTGGGGGCTTCGATGAACGGAGGCGGTGCCGCCGGCGGCACCTCGTCGAACAGCGCAAGCTGTCGCGGGGCATCGAGGGCGGCGGGGCGCGGCATCGGCCTCAGGGTCGGACGACGGGCGCCTCGACCGGCGGCTGGCCGACATAGGCCTCGGGGTCGAGCCGCCGCATCTCGGTCTCGATCCAGGCCTCGACCTCGCGCATCAGCTCGTCGGGCTCGCGCCCGGTCGAGTCGATCGGCGGGCCGACCGACACGTCGATCACGCCCGGCCGCAGCACGAAGCTCTTGCGCGGCCAGCAGCGGGCCGAGGTCACGGCCACCGGCAGCACCGGCCGCTCGGTCTGGATCGCCAGCCGCGTGCCGCCGGCCTTGTAGGTGCCCTTCGCGCCGCGCGCGGCGCGCGTGCCCTCGGGGAACATGATGACCCAATGGCCCTTCGCCATGAACTTGCGGCCCTGCGCGGCGACCAGGTTCCAGGCCTCGGCGCGCTTGCTGCGGTCGATGTGGATCATGTCCATCCGCGCCATCGCCCAGCCGAAGAACGGGATGTAGAGCAGCTCGCGCTTGAACACGTAGCACAGCGGGTGCGGCATCAGGCCCGGGAAGGCAAACGTCTCCCAGGTCGACTGGTGCTTGGGCAGCATCACGACCGGCGTGTCGGGCAGGTGATCGAAGCCGTGCAGCCGCGCGTGAACGCCGCAGATCACCTTGGCGCCCCAGATCGCGGTGCGCAGCCAGCCGACGCACATCCAGTAGACGACGTTGCCCTTCGCGAAGATCGAGACCAGCAGCACGGCCAGCGCCCACGGGATCACCGTCACGGCCATGAAGATCACGAACAGCGCCGAGCGGAAGGCGTTCAATGCGTGGCGCATCAGTCGAGCCTCCCGAAGCCGGAATCGGATTCGCCGCTCGCGACGCGGCTCTTGCGCTCTTGCTGGATGAGGTGCTCCGCGAACGCCGCCAGATCGGCATGCGCGCGGGTGCCGGGCACCTGCGCGCACAGCGCCTCGACCGCCGCGTCGTCGAGCCGCTCGCCCTTGCCGGTGCGCACGAAATGGGTCGGGCAGCCGACGGCCGCGCCGGCCTGCAGGTCGCGCAGCGAATCGCCGACGATCGGCACGTCGCGCAGCGGCACGCCGAAGCGCTCGCCGATCTGCTCCAGCAGGCCCGGCAGCGGCTTGCGGCAACTGCAGCCGTCCTCCGGCGCGTGCGGGCAGAAGAACACCGCGTCGATGCGGCCGCCCTGCTTCGCGAGCAGCTGGTTCATCTTGACGTGCATCGCGTTCAGCGTGGCCATGTCGAACGTGCCGCGCCCGAGCCCGGACTGGTTGGTCGCGACCACGGTGTGCCAGCCGGCCTGGTTGAGCCGCGCGATCGCCTCGAGCGCGCCGGGGATCGGCACCCACTCGTCGGGCGTCTTGACGAAGTCGTCGCGGTCCTCGTTGATGGTGCCGTCGCGGTCGAGGATGATGAGTTTCGTCGGGGTCATGGGAGGGCTTCTTGGGCGCGGCGGCGGGCCCACGCGACGACGCCTGCGACCGGATGCTGTGCCGGGTCTAGCGCATTGATGCGCTCGCAGAGCGTCTCGATATCGATCATTCGTTCCTTCAGCAGCACGCGCACGAAACCCGCGTCTTTGTCCCGAGCCGCAACCGCTTTCGAGACCGCCAGATCATGAATCTCAGGGCAGATCGCGGTCACGTCGCCGATGTAGTGCAGTGAGGCGCGTTTCATCCAGTCGGCTGGCATGACCGCGGTTTCCGGGCCGACGCCATCGGCATGGTAGCCAAAGGTTTCGTCGAAGCTCGACATGGCACCGATCGCACCATCGATCAGATCGGCGCGCTCGGGGTGCAGCGCCGGATAGAGATCGACCTCGCGCGATTCGAGCAACGCTGCCGGCGCATTGGGAAATGGCAGCAACACGGCCTGACTGCCCACGACCACGAGCGAGTTCTCGCTGGCAATCGCTGCCGCTGCGCGCAAGACATGTTCCAGCTGCTCGCGGTTCATGCAGCACGCGACGCACGAAGCAGTACGGCGCGCTCGGCCTGCGTCACCAACGTTGACATCGGGGAGACGCTGCGCAACACCGCGCCGTGCTCGTCGTCGGCGCAGATCACTCGCTCGAGCTCTTGAAGATCGGCCTGCAACAACGACTGCCATTCATCCCAGTAAGGGTCCGAGCGAGTCGGTCCGGATCGTTCGCGCCAACGCGCCAACTGGGCGCGCACCGGCTCGATCCGCGCGGGATCAGCGTGCAAGCGCGTCAGCGCGAGCCGGTGCGCTGCGAGCAGAAATTGGTCGATTTGCTGTTGCCGGTTCATGCGCAATTATTCAGGCAGAGCATTCAACTCGCCAGCTTCGACAGATCGGCGACACGGTTCATCGCGGCGTGCAGGGTGGCGAGCAGGCCCAGGCGGTTGGCGCGCAGCGCGGGGTCGTCGGCGTTGACCATCACGCCGTCGAAGAACGCGTCGACCGGCGTGCGCAGCGCGGCCAGGGCCTGCAGCGAGGCGGCGTAGTCGCCGCGCTCGAAGGCCGCGTCGGCCTGCGGCGTGGCGAGCGCGAGCGCGCTGTTCAGCGCGCCTTCGGCCGGCTCGTGCAGCAGCGCGGCATCGACCTTCGCCGCCACCGTGCCATCGACCTTCTTCAGGATGTTGCCGACCCGCTTGTTCGCCGCCGCGAGCGCAGCCGCCTCGGGCAGCGCGGCGAACGCGCGCACCGCGGCGAGACGCGCGGGCACGTCGGCCAGGCGCGCGGGCCGAAGCGACAGCACCGCATCGACCTCCTGCGCGCTGTAGCCCTGCTCGCGCAGGCTGCCGGCGAGGCGGTCGTAGACGAAGTCGTGCAATTGTGCGGGCGCCGCGGCTTCGGTCAGCAGCGGCCCCATCGCCTGCGCGGCGCTGGCGACGAGCTCGTCGAGCCGCAGCGGCAGGTCGCGTTCGACCAGCATGCGGATCACGCCGAGCGCGTGGCGGCGCAGCGCGAACGGGTCCTTGTCGCCGGTGGGCAGCTGGCCGATGCCGAACAGGCCGACCAGCGTCTCGAGCTTGTCGGCCAGCGCGACCGCGATGCCGGCGTCGTTGCGCGGCAGCGCGTCGCCGGCGAAGCGCGGGCGGTAGTGGTCCTCGATCGCGATCGCGACGGCCTCGGCCTCGCCGTCGTGGCGTGCGTAGTAGCCGCCCATCGTGCCCTGCAGTTCGGGGAACTCGCCGACCATGTCGGTCACCAGATCGGTCTTCGCGAGCAGCGCGGCGCGGTCGGCCTGCGCCGCCAGCTCGGCGCCGCCGAGCTGCGCGCCGATCGCCTTCGCGATCGCGCGGACGCGCGCGGTGCGCTCGCCCTGCGTGCCGAGCTTGCCGTGGTAGACCACCTTGCCCAGGCCGGCGACACGCGATTCGAGCGTCTTCTTGCGGTCCTGGTCGAAGAAGAACTTGGCGTCGGCCAGGCGCGGGCGCACGACGCGCTCGTTGCCCTCGATCACACGGCTGGCGTCGGCCGGTCGGATGTTGCTGACGATCAGGAACTGGTTGGTCAGCTTGCCGCCCGCGTCGAGCAGCGGGAAGTACTTCTGGTTCGCCTTCATCGTCAGGATCAGGCACTCCTGCGGCACGGCGAGGAACTCTTCCTCGAACCGGCAGACGAGCACGTTCGGGCGCTCGACCAGCGCGGTCACCTCGTCGAGCAGCGCGGCGTCGTCGATCGGCGTCAGGCCCTGCTTCGCGGCGGCGGCCTTCAATTGACGTTCGATCTCGGCGCGGCGCGCATCGAAGCCGGCGATCACGGCGCCCAGCTCGGCCAGCGGCTCGGCGTAGCGGTCGGCGTCGGTCAACTCGATCGGGTCGACCGTCGCCTCGAATCGGTGGCCGTGGGTGACGCGGGCCGCCGTCAGGCCGAGCGCCTTGACCGGCACCACGGTGTCGCCGTGCAGCGCGACCAGGCCATGCGCCGGGCGCACGAAGTTCACGCTGGTCCAGCCATCGGTCAGCTG
Source organism: Pseudomonadota bacterium (assembly GCA_040384825.1). Classification (GTDB taxonomy): domain Bacteria; phylum Pseudomonadota; class Gammaproteobacteria; order Burkholderiales; family Burkholderiaceae_C; genus LMDS01. The sequence continues at coordinate 37,108 of JAZKIO010000002.1, read as the reverse complement.
GTACTGCATGACCTTGGGGATCGGCAGCTTCGCGAGCGCCTCGTCGAGCGCCTTCTGCAGGCCTTCGGCGAGCGTGGCGCCGGTGACGACGTTGTCGATGTACAGCGCCTCGGCCTTGCCATCCATCTGGCGCTTCAACGTCGGCACCGCCGACGCATCGGCGCCAACGCTCGCGAGCTTCTTCAGCAGCGCAGGCGTCGCCTCGCCGGCCGCGTTCAGGCCGACGCTGACCGGCATCAGCTTCTGCGAGACCGCCTTGTCGGCGGCCTGCGCGGCGACGGACGTGATGTGCGCCGCCAGCCGGCGCGGCGACGCGAACGGCGTGACGACGGACGCGTCGCTCGCCAGGCCATGCGCCTTCAGCCCCGCGGCCAGCGCGCTGGCGAACGCATCGCCGAGCTTCTTCAATGCCTTGGGCGGCAGTTCCTCGACGAACAGTTCGACCAGCAGATTCTTCGCGGTCATGCTCATGCCGCCTTCTTCGCCATGAGCGCCGCCACTTCGTCGCCCCACGCCTTGGGCGCCATCGGGAAGCCGAGCCGCGCGCGGCTCTCCAGGTAGCTCTGCGCGACCGCGCGCGCCAGGTTGCGGATGCGGCCGATGTAGGCAGCCCGCTCGGTCACGCTGATCGCGCCGCGCGCATCGAGCAGGTTGAAGCTGTGGCCGGCCTTGAGCAGTTGCTCGTAGGCGGGCAGCGCGAGTTGCTGTTCCATCAGAAGCTTGGACTGCCTTTCGTGCGCGCCGAAGGCCGTGAGCAGGAAGTCGACGTCGCTGTGCTCGAAGTTGTAGGTGCTCTGCTCGATCTCGTTCTGCTTGTAGACATCGCCGTAGCTGAGGCCGTCGGTCCAGGTCAAGTTGTAGACGTTGTCCACGCCCTGCAGGTACATCGCGAGCCGCTCCAGGCCGTAGGTGATCTCGCCGGTGATCGGCTTGCAGTCGAGCCCGCCGACCTGCTGGAAGTAGGTGAACTGCGTCACCTCCATGCCGTTCAGCCAGACCTCCCAGCCCAGGCCCCAGGCGCCGAGCGTCGGGTTCTCCCAATCGTCCTCGACGAAGCGCACGTCGTTGGTCTTCAGGTCGAAACCCAGCGCTTCGAGCGAGCCGAGGTAGAGCTCGAGGATGTTGGCCGGCGCCGGCTTGAGCACCACCTGGTACTGGTAGTAGTGCTGCAGCCGATTCGGGTTCTCGCCGTAGCGGCCGTCCTTGGGGCGGCGGCTGGGCTGCACGTAGGCGGCCTTCCACGGCTCGGGGCCGATTGCGCGCAGGAAGGTCGCGGTGTGGCTGGTGCCCGCGCCCACTTCCATGTCGTACGGCTGCAGCAAGGCGCAACCTTGCGATGCCCAGTAGTCCTGCAATTTGAGAATGATCTGCTGGAAGGTGAGCATGGGCCGGGGTGTGGGTGGTCGTCTGCGTAAACCCTCGATTCTAGAGGGCGGGTGCGCTGCTAGCCTCGCGGCCACCGCCCTCCTCCCGCCCGCGCATGACGACCCAGCAACTGATCCTGAGCCTCGTGCTGGCGACGATGGTGTTCTCGGTGGCGCTCGAACTGAAGGTGGCCGACTTCACCCGCGTCGCGCAGACGCCGCGCGCGGTGATCTGCGGGCTGATCCCGCAGTTCTTGCTGCTGCCGGTGGGCACCTGGGCGGCGACGCTGGTGCTGGACCTGCCGCCGAACGTGGAGGCCGCGATGATCCTGGTCGCCGCCTGCCCCGGCGGCTCGCTGTCGAACGTGATCACGCATTTCGGGCGTGGCAATACGGCGCTCTCGGTCAGCATCTCGGCCGTCGCGGCGCTGATGGCGCTGTTCCTCACGCCGTTCAACTTCACCTGGATGATGGCCACCAACCCGGCCACCGCCGGCTGGATGCGCGAGCTGGCGATCGACCCGTCCGACATCTGGTGGAGTTTGCTGGCGCTGCTGGCGCTGCCGATGGCGCTCGGGCTGACGCTGAGCCACCGCTGGCCCGCGCTGACCGAGAAGATTCGAAAGCCGCTCGGCACCTTCAGCCTCGTCGCTCTGCTCGTGTTCATCGCCGCCGGGCTGTTCAGCCAGCGCGCGCTGCTGACCGCCAACATCCTGCCGCAGCTGCTGATCGTGGTGCTGCACAACGCCGCCGGGCTGACGCTGGGCTTCCTCTGCGCGCTGGCGTTCCGCGTCGCCGAGCGCGACCGGCGCGCGATCATGATCGAGGGCGGGATGCAGAACTCGGGCCTCGCGCTCGGCATCATCGCGGTGCAGTTCAACGCCGATCTCGGCATGGTGATCATCGCCAGCCTGTGGGGCATCTGGCACATCGTGTCGGGCCTCGCGCTCGGCGTCTTCTGGAGGAACAAGGATGCTCGACTGGCTCATTGAAGGCGGCACGCTCGTCGACGGCAGCGGCGGCCTGCCGTTCACCGCCGACGTGGGGGTGAAGGACGGCGTGATCGTCGAGGTCGGCAAGATCACCACCGCGGCGCGCGAACGCGTCGACGCGCACGGTGCCTGGGTCACGCCCGGCTTCGTCGACATCCACACCCACTACGACGGCCAGGCCACCTGGGACGAGACCTTCTCGCCCAGCATCCACCACGGCGTGACGACGGTCGTGATGGGCAACTGCGGCGTCGGCTTCGCGCCCGTCGTCAAGGGCCGCGAGGCCGAGCTGATCAAGCTGATGGAGGGCGTGGAGGACATCCCCGGCACCGCGCTCGCCGAAGGCATCCGCTGGAACTGGCAGAGCTTCCCGCAGTTCATGGACGCGCTCGACGCGACGCCGCACAGCCTCGACTTCCTGGTCCAGATCCCGCACGACCCGGTGCGCATGGCGGTGATGGGCGAGCGCGCGTTCACGCAGCACGCCGCCGACGCGAACGACATCGCCGCGATGCGCGCGCTGGTGCGCGAGGCGCTGGTGGCCGGCGCGGTCGGCTGGAGCACCGGGCGCAGCGACAACCACCGCACGTCGGAGGGCAAGGAGACGCCGGCCGCCGAGGCGACCGCGGCCGAGTTGTGCGGCATCGCCAGTGCGTTCGAGGGCCTGAACCACGGCGTGATCCAGATGGTCAGCGACTTCGACGTGCTCAAGGGACCCCAGCGTTTCGACACCGAGTTCGACCTCGTCGAGCAGATCGCCCGCGCATCGGGCCGCCCGCTGTCGATGACCTGGCTGCAGCGCGACCCCGGCGGCGAGCAGTGGAAGGCGATCCGCGAGCGGGTCGACACCGCGGTCGCGGCCGGGCTGCCGCTGTACCTGCAGACCGCCGCGCGCGGCATCGGCGTGATCAACGGGCTGGACGCGAGCTTCCACCCGTTCATGGGCTTCCCGTCGTTCAAGGAGATCGCGCAGCCGCCGCTGGCCGAGCGCGCCGCGGCGATGCGTGATCCGGCGCGCAAGGCGCGCGTGCTGGCCGAGAAGTCCGACCCGGTGGCCGGCGACGGCACCGCGATCCCGCCGCTGGTCGACATCCTGCTCGCCAACATCGAGATGGTCAGCGGCCGCATGTTCCCGCTGACGGCCGCGCCGAACTACGAGCCGACGGTGATGGACAGCTTCTTCGTCCGCGCGAAACAGCGCGGCATCACCGCGCTCGAAGCGCTGTACGACCACCTGGCCGAAGGCGACGGTGCGAACCTCGTCTACTTCCCGATCTTCAACTACAACGACGGCTCGCTCGCGACCGTGCGCAGCATGCTCGACCACCCGCGCGCGCTGGCCGGGCTGAGCGACGCCGGCGCGCACGTCGGCACGATCTGCGATGCAAGCTTCACCACCTTCATGCTCAGCCACTGGGTGCGCGACCGCGCCGAAGGCCGGCTGCCGCTGCAGACCACCGTCGAGATGCTGACCAGCCGCAATGCGAGCTACCTCGGGTTGAAGGACCGCGGCGAGATCGCCATCGGCCGGCGCGCCGACCTGAACGTGATCGACCCGCAGCGCCTGGGCGTCGGCGCGCCGCAGCTGGTGCGCGACCTGCCGGCCGGCGGCAGGCGCTTCCTGCAGAAGGGCGTCGGCTACGTCGGGACGTGGGTTGCAGGGGAGTTGGTCCAGCGCGATGGTGTCATCACGTCGGCGCGACCCGGCCGCCTCGTGCGCGCCGGGCGCTGAGCACGACGATCGCGACACCCAGCGCCCACAACGGCCACAGGTCGAGGCGCGCCGCCCACCACGCGAACGGCGTCAGGCCGGTGCGGCCTTCGACCTGCGCGTCGAGCACGCCCTGGGTGAAGCGCGGCAGCGCGGCGGTGACGCGGCCGGTGTGGTCGATCACCGCGGTGGCGCCGGTGTTGGTCGCGCGGATCATCGGGCGCTGGAACTCCAGCGACCGCATCCGCGAAATCTGCAGGTGCTGGTCGATCGCGATGGTGTTGCCGAACCAGCCGATGTTGCTGATGTTGGCGAAGATCGTCGGCGCCTGCGCGGCGTCGGCGAAGCGCGCCGCGAGTTCCTCGCCGAACAGGTCTTCGTAGCAGATGTTCGCGCCGATGCGCTGGTCGCGGAACGGGAACGACGCCGCACCCACCGGCCCGCGGTTGAAGTCGCCGAGCGGGATGTTCATCAGCGCGGTGAACCAGCGGAAGCCGAACGGGATGAACTCGCCGAACGGCACGAGGTGGTGCTTGTCGTAGCGGAAGTAGCCGTTCGGTGCGGCGGCGGTTGCCGCCGAGATCCCGGCGGCGGAGTTCGTGTAGCCGACGTCCTGATCGCCCAGCGGCAACCCCAGCAGTACCGCCTGCGGGCCGCGCTGGAAGTGGTCGACCAGGGCCGACCAGTACGCCGGGTCGAGCTGGCTCGGCAGCAGCGGGATCACCGTCTCGGGCGCGACGACCAGCTCGCCGCGCGCGGCCAGCAGGTTCTTCAGCGTCCAGTCCAGCGCCTGCGGCATGGCGGTGCTGGCGAACTTCTGGTCCTGCGCCACGTTGCCCTGCAGCAGCGTGACGCTCAGCGTGCCTGCGGGCTGCGAGAAGCGGCCCGGCCCGAGCAGCGCGCCGGCCGCGAGCACGCCGGCGAGCGCCACGACGGGCACCAGCCTGGAGCGCGCACCTGCCCTCCCCGCGTGCCAGCCCAGCGCCAGCCACGCCGCCAGCACCGTGCCGACGAAGCCCAGGCCGTACACGCCGATCCACGGCGCCAGCGCGGCGAGCGGGCCGTCGACATGCGCATAGCCGCTCGCGACCCAGGGAAAGCCGGTGAAGATTACGCCGCGCGCCAGTTCCGCCAGCAGCCAGCCGGCGCTGAACAGCAGCGCGTCGCGCCAGGCCACGCCGCTGCGCCAGCGCGCGAAGGCGGCCATGGCAGCGGCCAGATAAGACGACAGGAACGCACTGAGCGCCGCGATCGCCAGCACCGCGAGCCACGCCGGCAGCCCGCCGTAGGTGTGCAGGCTGATGAACAGCCACCAGGTCCCGGCGCCGAGCCACGCGGTGCCGAAGGCCAGGCCGATCGCGGCGGCGCGGCCGACGGTCGCCGTCGACACGCGCCACGCCAGCGCCGCGACGACGAGCAGCTGCAGCGGCCACGCGGCCGTGTGGACGAACGCCAGGCTGTGGACGGCGCCGAGCAGCGCCGCCAGGAGCAGATCGATCGCCAGCGCCGGCCGCGGCCCCGCGGGCGCGGCAGCCGTCGTCAAGCGCCGTCGGTCCCGGCGGCCGGCTCGGGCGCGCGCGTGACCTTGAACCAGCGGACGGCGCCACCGCGCGTCAACATCACCGAGAACTGCAGGTCGCCGACGATCACCGCCTCGCCACGGCGCGGCACGCGGCCCAGCTCATGGGCGACGAGACCGCCGATGCTGTCGAACTCGTCGTTGGGCAACACGGTGCCGAAGGCCTCGTTGACGGCGACGATGTCCACATCGCCCGCGACGCGCTGGCTGCCGTCGGCCAGCGTGTAGATGCCGGACTCGCCGTCCTTGTCGTCGAACTCGTCCTCGATCTCGCCGACGATCTCTTCCAGCACGTCCTCGATCGTGATCAGCCCGGCCGTGCTGCCGAACTCGTCGATCACGATGGCCAGGTGGTTGCGGTTGGCGCGGAAATCGCGCAGCAGCTCGTTCAAGCCCTTGGATTCCGGCACGAACACCGCCGGGCGCAGCAGCGTGCGCAGGTTCAGATCGGGCGAGCGCTGCAGCTTCAGCAGGTCTTTCGCCATCAGGATGCCGATCACGTTCTCGCGGCCACCCTCGAAGACCGGGAAGCGCGAGTGGCCGGTGTCGATCACGAGGTGCAGCAGTTCGTCGTAGTCGGAGGCGATGTCGAGCTGGTCCATGCGGCCGGCCGGCACCATCACGTCACCGGCGGTCATGTCGGCCATGCGGATCACGCCTTCCAGCATCATCCGGGACTCGGGGGCGATCAGCGACTTGTGTTCCGCCTCGGCCAGCGACTCGATCAGCTGGTCGCGGGATTCGGGCCCGGGCGCGATCAGTTCGATCAACTTCTGGAACAGCGTGCGCCGCGCGGCCGGGGGCGCCGCGTTGACGTCGCCCCACTTGGAAGAGCGACCAGGATGCGGATCGGACATCGCGCGGCGAGCGGAGAGTGGTGACCGGACAAGCTTACCGCAACCGGGGCCGCGTCCGAGCGCCCGACGCGACGGCGGCCGCAGTGCCATGATCACCGCCTTGCCACGCCGGCCACCTTGAAGGGACGGCCGCGGCCCTCACATCACCAGATCGCCCTATTTCCAGCAAGGCACATCCCATGGCACTCATCCCCGCGACCATCCTCACCGGCTTTCTCGGCTCGGGCAAGACCACCCTGCTCAAGCGCGTGCTGACCGAGGCCCACGGCCAGAAGATCGCCGTGATCGAGAACGAGTTCGGCGACGAGAACATCGACAACGAGATCCTCGTGCAGGACAGCAAGGAGCAGATCATCCAGCTGAACAACGGCTGCGTCTGCTGCTCGATCCGCGAGGACCTGCGCACCACGCTGAGCGACCTGGCCGAGAAGAAGCGCAAGGGCGAACTCGATTTCGACCGCGTCGTGATCGAGACCACCGGCCTGGCCGACCCGGGCCCGGTGGCGCAGACCTTCTTCATGGACGACGAGATCGCCGAGAGCTACCTGCTCGACTCGATCCTGACGCTGGTCGACGCCAAGCACGGCGACCAGCAGCTCGACGACCGGCAGGAGGCGCGCCGCCAAGTCGGCTTCGCGGACCAGATCTTCATCAGCAAGACGGACCTGGTCGACGGCCAGACCGTCGACGCGCTGATCCACCGCATCAAGCACATGAACCCGCGGGCGCCGCAGACCAAGGTCAACTTCGGCGACGTGTCGATTGCCAGCGTGTTCGACCTGCGCGGCTTCAACCTGAACGCCAAGCTCGACATCGACCCGGAGTTCCTGAACGCCGACCCGCACGCCGGCCATGATCACGACCACCACGATCACGAACACGGCGAGCACTGCGACCACCCGCACCACCACGCGCACGATGACGACGTCAAATCGTTCGTCTTCAAGGCCGACAAGGCGTTCAACCCGGCCAAGCTGGAGGACTTCCTGGGCGCGATCGTCCAGGTCTACGGCCCGAAGATGCTGCGCTACAAGGGCGTGCTGTACATGAAGGGCAGCGACCGCAAGGTCATCTTCCAGGGCGTGCACCAGCTGATGGGCAGCGACCTGGGCCCGAAGTGGGCGCCGGGCGAGAAGAAGACCAGCAAGATGGTGTTCATCGGGCTGGACCTGCCGAAAGACATCTTCCTGCAAGGCCTCGAAGGCTGCCTCGCTTGACGTGAATTCTGGCCGCTTGCGCCGGTGCAACGTGGCTACAATCCGCGGCGGCCGAAGACCCACCCCTGAGCACAGGGTATAACCGCCGACGCGAGGAGAACGCTTTGAGCAAGACACCGGCCCCGAAAGCGCCCACGAAGAAGACCGCCGCTGCGAAGGCCGCTCCCGCCGTGTCCGCGAAGCCGGTCAAGGCCGCCGCCAAGCCGGTGGCCACCGCCTCGAAGAAGCCGGCCACGCCGGCGCCCGCGCCCAAGAAGCCGGCGGCCAAGGCCGTCGCTGCTGCTCCCACCGTCGAGGCCAAGTCGGCCGCCACCGCCAAAGTGCCCGCCCCTGTGATCAAGCCCGCTCCCGCTCCCGTCGTCGTCCCCGCCACCGCCACCACGCCCGCGCCCGCGCCGCTGGTGCCGAAGAAGTCCGGCCGGGGCGCCTCCAAGTACCCCGCGCCGCAGGTCCAGGCTCCGTTGCCGCCCCCGACCTCGCGCTTCGCCGACCGGTTCGCACCGCCCCGGCCCCCGACCCGACAGATGAACAACCTCGAACTCGACACCCCGCGCGAGAAGCACAAGTCCGATCCGAAGCTGGCCAACGCCTGGAAGTCCAAGGCCGGCCGCGACCTGAGCGAACCCGAGATCCTGGCGATGCCGGACTCGGAATACATGAACGACAAGCAGCTCGAGTTCTTCCGCGTCAAGCTCCAGACGCTCAAGGACGACCTGCTCAGCAATGCCGGGGAGACCACCGAGCACCTGCGCGAGGACACGTCCATCGTCCCCGACCCGGCCGACCGCGCCACCATCGAGGAAGAGCACGCCCTGGAACTGCGCACGCGCGACCGGGAACGCAAGTTGCTGAAGAAGATTTCGCAGTCGCTGCAGCGCATCGACGCGGGCGACTACGGCTTCTGCGACGAAACCGGCGAGCCGATCGGGCTGGGCCGGCTGATCGCACGCCCCACCGCTACACTGTCCCTCGAAGCGCAACAGCGGCGCGAGCTGAAGCAGAAGATGTTCGGGGACTGACGCGGCATCGCCGCGCCCCGACCCGTCCCGCCGATCGGTTTCATCCAACCAGGGAGCCCGCGAGCCACTCGCCATGTCGGATCCGAAAGACACGACCAGCTTCTTCCGCAAGGTCGTCAAGTTCGTCGCCAACCCGACCACCGAGTGGGCCGAACTCGGCACCCCCGCTGAAGAGACGCGCGAGACCGAGTACGCCAAGGGCGAGCTGAAGGCGATGATCGAGCGCAAGCGGCGCAACGATTTCGTCCGCAAGCGCGAGTTCGACATGCTGCGCAAGGTGCGCCGCGAGGGCCTGACCAGCGAGCAGCTCGCCGCGCTCGGCGGCTCCTCGCGCATCGACGACTCCGAAGGCCGCATCATCGACAGCGGCGCCAAGGCCGAGCTCGGCGTCAAGGCCAAGATCGACGAGATCGAGCAGCAGATGGTGGGCGACGCGCCCTACGTCAGCACCGGCAACCGCCGCACGCCCGAGTTCTACAACGCCCCGACCGTGCCGGCCGCGATGGACACGCGCGCGGTACGCCCGTCGTCGCGCAGCCATTTCGACGCGGCACCGGTCGACGACATCATGGCGGACCGCGCCCCGCCGCTCGGCACCTCGCCGGTGACGATGGGCGGCGGCGTCTCGCCGCTCTCGCCGGTCGCCCAGGTCAAGCCGCCGGTGGTCGAGCCCGTCAATGCGTTCACGCAGGAACTGACCGAGATCGCCCACGACCCGGAGCTCGACGAGGCGGTGATCGCGTTCGCGAATGCCGATTTCGACCAGTGCGAGCAGGCCCTGTCGGCACTGACCGGCCCGGGCGGCCCGCGCGCGCAGCATGCCGAGACCTGGCTGGTGCTGTTCGACCTGTACCGCGCGATCGGCCAGCAGCACAAGTTCGAGAGCCTGGCGCTGGATTACGCGCAGCAGTTCGGCTGGTCGGCGCCGCAGTGGTTCTCGCTGCCGAAGCTGGTCGCCGAGGCCGCCAGCGAAGACCGGCCGAAGCGCGCGCGCATCGACGGCCAGGTCGGCTGGGTCTGCCCCGACCACGTCGACGCCGAGGCGGTCGCCAAGCTCGCCTCGCTGGCGCTGCAGATGCCGCTGCCGTGGGTGTTCGACTGGAGCGCCCTGCGCAGCATCGACGCCGAGGCCTGCGCGCGCCTGTCCGAGCTGTTCCGCAACTGGAGCGATCAGGACCTCGACATGCGCTGGCTCGGTGGCGAACGCCTGTTCACGGTGCTGGCCGAATCCGCACCCACCGGCGTGCGGGATGCCGATCCGGCGTACTGGCAGGTCCGGCTCGACGCACTGCGCCTGGCCAACCGGCCCGATCAGTTCGACGAGGCGGCGATCGATTACTGCGTGACCTACGAAGTGTCCCCGCCCTCGTGGGAGCCGGTGCGCTGCGAGGTCCGCGTGAGCGGCGCCGGCACGACGACCTCGGCCCAGCCACTGTCGATCGTCAGCGACGTGTCCACCAGCTTCCTCGAATCGCGTCTGACCGAGGACACCGGGCTGGTGCAGGTCGGCACGGTCGAGCTGTCGGGCCAGCTCGTCGGCGACATCGGCAAGACCCTGAAGAAGATGGACGCCGAGCTCGGCACCGCCAGCATCGTCAACGTCTCGTGCGCGCGGCTGATCCGGGTCGATTTCATCGCCGCCGGCGACCTGCTCAACTGGGTGCTCGCGCGCCGCAGCGAGAACCGGGCGGTGCGCTTCGTCGAGGCGCACCGGATGGTGGCGCTGTTCTTCGGTGCGATGGGCATCAACGAGCACGCCAAGGTGAAAGTCCGCATCGTTTAGGGTGGATGGAGCCCCCGGCTGCGGGTACGCAGCCACCCCCCGAGGGGGTCGGGCCGGCTTGGGGCGGCCCGGCGCTCGGCCCGCCGCGCCGACCAAGCTCATGCCGGCTCTTGTGCCCGCTGCAATCGACCCTACCTTGATCAGATGGAAAACTATCACGGCACGACCATCCTGAGCGTGCGTCGCGGCAATGTGGTCGCGCTCGGGGGTGACGGGCAGGTCACGCTGGGCACGATCGTCGTCAAGTCGTCGGCCCGCAAGGTGCGCAAGCTCTACCGCGACCAAGTGCTCGCGGGCTTCGCCGGCGCCACCGCCGACGCCTTCACGCTGTTCGAGCGCTTCGAGGCCAAGCTCGAGAAGCACCAGGGGCACCTGGTCCGCGCCGCGATCGAGCTGACCAAGGACTGGCGCACCGACCGCGTGCTGCGCCGGCTCGAGGCCATGCTGGCGGTCGCCGACCGCGAGGCCTCGCTGATCATCACCGGCAACGGCGACGTGCTCGAGCCCGAACACGGCATTGTCTCGATCGGCTCCGGCGGCGCCTATGCGCACGCCAGCGCGCGGGCCCTGCTCTCGAACACCGAACTGGCGCCGCACGACGTGGTGAAGAAGTCGCTGGAGATCGCCGGCGAGCTCTGCATCTACACCAACCAGAACCACATCATCGAGACCCTGGCATGAGCGGCGATCAGAAATCCAGCATGACCCCGCAGGAGATCGTCTCCGAACTCGACCGCCACATCGTCGGCCAGGCCGGCGCCAAGCGCGCGGTCGCGATCGCGCTGCGCAACCGCTGGCGGCGCCAGCAGGTGGCCGAGCCGATGCGCGCCGAGATCACGCCGAAGAACATCCTGATGATCGGGCCCACCGGCGTCGGCAAGACCGAGATCGCGCGGCGCCTGGCCAAGCTGGCCGACGCGCCGTTCATCAAGGTCGAGGCGACGAAGTTCACCGAGGTCGGCTACGTCGGCAAGGACGTCGACTCGATCATCCGCGACCTGGTCGACATGAGCGTGAAGCAGGAGCGCGAGAACGCCATGCGGCGCCAGCGCAGCCGCGCCGAAGACGCCGCCGAGGATCGTGTGCTCGACATCCTGGTGCCGCCCGCGCGCAACAGCGGCAACGAGTTCGGCCTCACGGCATCGGTGCCGAAGATCGAACCGGACAACACCGCCCGCCAGGTCATGCGCAAGCGCCTGCGCGAAGGCGCGCTGGCCGACAAGGAGATCGAGATCGAGGTCGCCGATCCGAAGCAGTCGCTCGAGATCATGGGCCCGCCCGGCATGGAAGAGATGACCGAGCAGCTCAAGGGCCTGTTCGCGAACGCCGGCGGCGGCAAGAAGAAGGTACGCAAGATGCGCATCGCCGACGCGCACAAGCTGCTGATCGACGAAGAGGCCGCCAAGCTGGTCAACGACGACGAGGTCAAGGCCGCGGCACTCGCCAACGCCGAGCAGAACGGCATCGTCTTCATCGACGAGATCGACAAGGTCACCTCGCGTTCGGATTCCGGCAGCGCCGAGGTCTCGCGCCAGGGCGTGCAGCGCGATCTGCTGCCGCTGGTCGAGGGCACGACCGTGAACACCAAGTACGGCATCGTCAAGACCGACCACATGCTGTTCATCGCGTCCGGCGCCTTCCACCTCAGCAAGCCGAGCGACCTGATCCCGGAGCTGCAGGGTCGCTTTCCGATCCGCGTGGAACTGGGCTCGCTCAGCGTCGACGACTTCGAGGCGATCCTGACGCAGACGCACGCGAGCCTCGTCAAGCAGTACACGCTGCTGCTGGCGACCGAGGGCGTCACGTTGGATCTGCAGCCCGAGGCGATCCGCCGCATCGCGCAGATCGCGTTCGACGTGAACGAGCGCACCGAGAACATCGGCGCGCGACGCCTGTCGACGGTGATGGAACGGCTGCTCGACGAGATCAGCTTCGACGCGCCGAACCGCGGCGGCCAGACCGTCAAGGTCGACGCGGCCGAGGTCAACGACAAGCTGGCCGAGCTGGCGAAGAACGAGGACCTCTCGCGCTACATCCTCTGATCGGCGCGCGCCGCTAGAGCGCCAGCCGGTGCGCCTGCATCTGCAGCAGGCCCTCGAAGATCAGCGTGTCGACGGTCTCGAACGGCAGGTCGGTGATCGGCGCGAGCTTCACGGCGGCGCCGCCGGTCATCACCAGCGCGGGCGTCTGGCCGGTCCTGGCGAGCAGCTTGCGGTGCATGCGTTCGATGGCGCCGGCGATCGCGTCGGCGCCGCCGCTCATCAGCGCATCGCTGGTGTTGGTCGGGAAGTCCACCACCTCGCCGGTCGGCGCCTTCAGCCCGGCGGTGCCCATCTCGAGCGCGCGCAGCATCAAGCCGAAGCCGGGCAGGATCAACCCGCCGAGGAAACGCCCGTCCGCGTCGATCGCGTCGACCGTCACGGCCGTGCCCACCATCACCACCAGCGCCGGACGCGCCGGCCCTTGTGCGAGCACGCGATGGCGCGCGCCGATCAGCGCGACCCAGCGGTCGACGCCGAGCCGGCTCGGGTGGTCGTAGCTGTTGGTGACGCCGCAGGCCTGCGCGCCGGACACCACCCAGCGCGGCTCGATGTCCCAGAGCTCCAGCTGCTCCTCGACGCGGCGCTTGACGCCCTCGCCCGCCACCACGCAGCCGAGCATGCTGCCCGGCTCGGGCAGGGTGCGCCATTCGTTGTCGGCCAGGTTGTCGATGGTCTCGAGAAAGACCGCGCCGTGCCGCAGCAGCGCGGCGCCCGGTTGGGGCGAGCTGTACTGCGCCCACTTGAGGCGCGTGTTGCCGATGTCGATCGCGAGAAAGGTCATGGGAAAGCCGCGCTCAGGCGGACACGAGGGAGGAATCGACGCGGCTCGCCAGCAGCTGGCGGACACGCTGCATCGTCAGGCCCGCGGCGAGCGGCCGATGCGGCTTGGAGATGCGGGCCTCGACCTCGTCGAGCAGCAGCGCGAGTTCGCCGCGCGTGCGCGCGCGGCGCAGCTTCAGCAGCGTGATCGAGCCGGCGATCGGCGCCTCGGCGCGCAGGGCGCGGGCGAGGATCAGCCGCACCTCGGCGACGACCGGATCGATCGCGCCCGGCTCGCGCCCGCCCGAAGGCAGCCAGTTGCGCGACTCGCCCAGCGTCGAGTCGGTCGACAGCGTCGGGTAGAGCGTGCGTGACGGCGGCAGCAGCGAATCGGCGCCGCCCGCGGGGACGTTCAACGGCAGATCGACATGCAGCGAATCGGCCGCGTCGAGGGCGACATCGTGCGCCGGCAGCGTGATCTCGGGCAGCGTGATCAACCCCATCGCGAGCAGGTCGTCGAAGCAGCTGTCCGGCACGCCGGCGAGCACGGCCATGCGTTGGATCTCGGCGGTGCTGCGGCGGCCGTCGACCAGGAACAGCACCGTGCGGTGGCGCTGGCTCAGGCCGCGCTGTCGCGTGCCCAGCTCGTCATGCCCTGCCGCGGTCTTGATAGGAACCGTGCCTGCGACCACGCCCACCTCCTGATGCCGCGCCTCACCCGGCGCGATTGTGCCTCAGGCGAACTCGGCCAGCAGTTCGGCCGGCGCCGGCGCGTCGGCGCGCTCCGCGAGCACGGCGCGCAGTGCGCTGCCGTCGAGCAGCGGATGCTCGGCGGCGGCACGCGCCAGCATCTCGGCGGCCAGCGTGCGCAGCTGCGCGGTCGAGGCCTGGATGCGGGCGCGGAACTGCGCGTCGTCGAGCTCGTCGTTCAGGCTGCGGTTCAACTCGGCGAACCACGGCAGCGAGGCCTGGTCGAGCATCACGGCGGGATTGCGGCGCGCGCTGACGCCCGACCACGCGCGCAGGAACGCCTGCACGGCCACGTTCAGCTTCTGGCAGTGCGCCAGTTCCTCGCGCAGCGCGCCGAGCGCGGCCAGGTCGGTCAGGCGGCGCTGGAAGAAGAACTGCGACAGCACGCCCCAGTAATAGGTGTAGTCCCAGATCACCTTGACCGGCAGCACCTCGGGGTCGGCGAACAGCGGGTACTGGTCGGTGTACAGCGCCAGCGTGCTGTCGTAGAACGAGTGGTAGATCTGGTCGTAGAGCTGGGCGCGCGCACCGAGCGGCCGGCCGGCGCGGTCGATCGCGATCAGGTCGGTGATGTAGGTGTTGCCGATGCCGATGAAATCGCTGCCCGGTGAATAGAACGGGTCGAGGAACAGCCCGGCCTCGCCGGTCAGCGCCCAGCGCTGCGCCGAGAACACCTGCTTGCAGCCGTACGAGAACTTGCGGAAGAACGCGAAGTCCTGGAGCAGCCCGCGCCGGCCGTCGAGATCGTCGAACAGGCGCGGCTGGTAGCGCGCGAGCCAGTCCATCGCCTTGTCGAAGGTGTTCATCGTCTCGAGCGGGTGCAGGCGCGGGTCGGCGACGATGCCCACCGAGTGCGAGCCCGACGCCAGCGGGATCAGCCAGACCCAGTAGCCGGCGCCGACGAGGTGGTTGGTCGACATCCAGCGCGAATCGGGCGGATCGCAGCGGGCGCGCCATTCGGCGCTGTCGGACCAGTCGTCGATCACGATCCGGTCCTTGATGCGGAACCACACCGCGTGCGCCTGGTGCGCGTTCTCCTGCGCCAGGCCGAGCTGGCGCTTGAGCACCCCGGCGCGGCCGCTGGCATCGACGACCCAGCGCGCGGCGATCTCGCGCGTCGCGCCGTCGTGTTCGCAGGTGATGCGGTGCGGCGCGTCGGTCTCCGACAGCACGACCCGCCGCACCACCGCGTCGTCGACGAAGCGCACGCCGCGGCGCTGCGCCTCTTCGCCGAGGAAGTTCTCGAAGATGCCACGGTCGATCTGGTAGCTCGGCACCGACAGGAAGCGGCTGGCGCCGATCTCGGTGACCTGGTCGATGTCGCGCCGCCCTTCGGAGAAGAAGAAGCGGAACCCGAACTTGCGCAGCTGCGATTCGTCGAGGTGCTGCTGCAGCCCGAGCACCTTGCTGAAGTAGTGCGCGCCGATCTCGACCGACGACTCGCCCACCTTGTGCGCGGCCTCCGGCACCGGGTGCGCGCGCCGTTCGAGCACGAGGATGTCGATGCCGGCGAACTCCTGGCGCAGCTGCAGCGCGAGCGTGAGCCCGGCCAGCCCCCCACCGATGATGACGACGTCGTGCGACTCGGGCGTTTGGTTCATCGCCGGAGTATGCCCGGGGGCTTCGCGCGGGGCGCCGGCCGCTTATCCGCGGTCACGACATGCCGACACTTGCACCCGCAGCGCCAGCGTGGCAGACAGCGGCAGCGTCAGCACCTCCGGCGCACCGCCGGCCAGCGTTTCGAACAGGGGCAGCGCGTCGGCCATCGCGTTGGTGGCGAGCGGCAGCGCGGCCTCGCTGCGCAGCGGGATGCGCGTGGTCGCGCCGTGGACCAGCATCGCGTCGAGGCGCGCCAGCGCGCGCGGCCCGCGTCGCGGCGCGAGCACGAGCGCCAACGCGAGCAGACCGCGGCTGTCGTTGGTCGACGTGAGCGCGCCGGTCGCGGCCACGTCGCAGCCGACGAGCAGCACCGGCTGCGCGTCGGCGGCCGCCTGCGTCCAGGCCTCCAGGAGCCCCGCCGCGAAGCTCCACTCGAACGCGCTGAGCGCGGTGCTGGCCCGCATGCTGCCAGTGCCGATGCCCCAGTAGCCGGACGCCGCGTTGTGCACCGAGTTGTGGAACTTCGTCGGCGAGAGCAGCGTGGGCGCGCGGGCCAGTGTGCTGCAGATGTAGTCGGTGATCGCCAGGTCGCCGTGCGCCGAGGTGAACACGCTCAGCATTTCGGCCGGCGCGCGGCCGCACTGCGCCACTGCGCGCGCGGCCACCTCGAGCGCCAGCGCGACCGAATCGGGCGCGCGGCGGCGTTCGGCGGCGGGCAGCAGCTCGGGCGCGGGGCGCGCGGCCGGCGGGTCGGCGGCGTGGCCCTCGCCCCGCAGCGCGGGCGCCGCTACATCCCAGCCCGGCAGCGTCGGCGCCCACAGCGCGATGCCTTCAATGAACAGCGAAGGCAGGCTCATCGCGAATCCCCGCGCGAGAACGCCAGCACGCAGTTCGTGCCGCCGAAGCCGAACGAGTGGCTCAACGCGACGCGCACGTCGCCCCGCGCCGGCCGCAGGCGGAGCTGGGGGCCGCAGGCGGCGTCCGGTTGCTCGCAGTTCAGCGTGCCCGGCATCCACCCGGTCTCGATGGCAAGCAGCGCGAACGCCGCCTCGACGATCCCGGCGCTGCCCAGCGCGTGCCCGGTGAAGCCCTTGGTCGACGCGGCGTGCGTGTGCGCGCCGAAGCGGCGCGCCACCAGCGCGGCCTCGACCTCGTCGTTCTTCGCACTGGCCGTGCCGTGCAGGTTGATGTGGTCGACCGCCGCCGCGTCGATGCCGGCGCGTGCCAGCGCGTCGTCGAGCGCGCGTTCGGCGCCGAGGCCATCCGGGCGCGGGCTGGACATGTGGTGCGCGTCGCTCGATTCGCCGTGCCCGATCAGCTGCAGCGCGCCCGGCCCGCGTTCCAGCAGCGCGAAGCCCGCCGCCTCGCCGAGGTTGATGCCGGCGCGGCGCCGGTCGAACGGGCGGCACGGTTCGGGCGAGACGAGCTGCAGCGCGTTGAAGCCGAACAGCACGCTGCCGCACAGGCTGTCCGCGCCGCCGACGACGGCCGCGTCCACCAGCCCGAGCCGCAGCATCCGCTCGGCCACCGCGAACGCCTTCGCGCTCGACGAGCACGCGGTCGAGACCGTCAGGCACGGCCCTTCCAGCGCGAGCGCGTCCTGCACGAAGCCGGCGAGCGAGTGCGGCGTGTGGACCCGCGTGCTGCGCAGCGCGGCCGGGAAACGGCCGTCGGCGTCGAGCGCGCGGTAGGCGTCCTCGGTCGCGCCGATGCTGGAGGTCGAGGTGCCGAGGATCACCGCGACGCGCCCGGCCCCGACCCGCTGGCGCGCCTGCGCGACGGCATCCGGAAAGCCGTCGGCGTTCAGCGCCAGCCAGGCCAGGCGGTTGTTGCGGCAGTCCCAGCGCGCGAGCGATGCAGGCAGCGGCCGCTCCAGCCCGTCGACCTGCCCGACCCACGTGGCCAGCGGCGCAGGCCCGAAATCGTTGGGCCGCAGCCCGCTGCGCTCGGCCGCCACCGCGGCGCGCATCGCGGCACGACCGATCCCCACGGCGGAGGTGGCGGTGTACGCGCTGATGCGGATCGGGGCGATGGGTGCGGGCATGGTGGGCAGGTGCGATCGGGCCGGAGGATAAAACGTCTATCGAATCGGTGCAGCGATACACTCTTTATGTGACGTATACGTCAATCATCCCGGAGCGCGCATTCGCATGGCCAAGAAGAAACCCGACCTGGCGGACTACCAGTTCAGCGGCGCGGGGCGTGGCCGCGCGGGAAAGCGCTTCGACCTGACGGCGTTCGATCCCGGCGCCAAGCCCTTCGGCAGCGGCGACAAGGCCCGCGACAAGCAGGCCACCGCCGACCTCGCGCTCGAGCTCGACACCTTGCAGAACCTGTTCTGGGCCGACAAGCGCTTCCGCCTGCTCGTGGTGCTGCAGGGCACCGACACCAGCGGCAAGGACGGCACGATCCGCGGCGTGTTCGGCCAGATGAGCCCGCTGGGCGTGCACACGATCGGCTGGAAAGCGCCCACCGAGCCCGAGCGCGCGCACGACTACCTGTGGCGCATCCACCAGCAGGTGCCGGGCAATGGGGAGGTGATGATCTTCAACCGCAGCCACTACGAGGACGTGCTGGTCCCGCCGGTCAACGGCTGGATCACGCCAGCGCAGACCAAGCAGCGCTACGCCCAGATCAACGACTTCGAGCGCATGCTGACCGAGACCGGCACGGTGATCGTCAAGTTCCTGCTCCACATCTCGAAGGAAGAGCAGCGCGTGCGCCTGCAGGAGCGGCTCGACGACCCGGCCAAGCACTGGAAGTTCGCGCTCGGCGACCTGGAGGCGCGCAAATTCTGGGACAAGTACCAGCAGGCCTACAGCGACGCGATCGACGCGACTGGCACGCCCTGGGCGCCGTGGACGATCGTGCCGGCCGACTCCAAGACCCACCGCAACCTGATGATCGCGCAGGTGATGAAGAAGTCCTTCGAGGCCATGAAGCTGCGCTACCCGGACAGCGATCCGGCGCTGAAGAATCTGAAAGTCGTCTGATCAGGACGCAGGAGACAAACCCATGACCGACCTGTCCGCCGAGTTCAAGGCGCTCGCCGAGTACCGCCCGACCCACAAGGTCCGCTTCGTCACCGCCGCGAGCCTGTTCGACGGCCACGACGCCGCGATCAACATCATGCGGCGCATCCTGCAGGGCATGGGCGCGGAGGTGGTCCACCTCGGCCACAACCGCTCGGTCGACGAGGTCGTCACCGCGGCGTTGCAGGAGGACGCGCAGGGCATCGCGATCAGCAGCTACCAAGGCGGGCACGTCGAGTACTTCAAGTACATGGTCGATCTGCTGAAGCAGCGCGGCGGCGCGCACATCCAGGTCTTCGGCGGCGGCGGCGGCGTGATCGTGCCGAGCGAGATCGCCGAGCTGCAGGGCTATGGCGTCACGCGCATCTACAGCCCCGAGGACGGCCAGCGCATGGGCCTGGCCGGGATGATCGGCGAGATGGTGATGCGCTGCGACGTCGACCTGTCGTCATATGCACCCACGGCGCTGGAAGCGATCCAGGGCCAGACCGAGGCGCACTGGCGCGCGCTCGCTCAGCTGATCACCGCGCTGGAGAACGGCCAGGTCGGCGCGCCGCTCAAAGCCGCGCTGGCCGACGCGGCCGCGCAGGCGAAGACGCCGGTGCTCGGCATCACCGGCACCGGCGGCGCCGGCAAGTCGTCCCTGACCGACGAGCTGATCCGCCGGCTGCGGCTCGACCAGGGCGATGCGCTGCGCATCGCGGTGATCTCGATCGACCCGTCGCGGCGCAAGAGCGGTGGCGCGCTGCTCGGCGACCGCATCCGCATGAACGCAATCAGCCCGTGGTCCGGCGGCCAGCGCGTCTTCATGCGCAGCCTCGCCACGCGCGACTTCGGCAGCGAGATCAGCCAGGCCCTGCCCGACGTGCTCGCCGCGACCAAGGCCGCCGGCTTCGACCTGGTGATCGTCGAAACCTCCGGCATCGGCCAGGGCGACGCGGCGATCGTGCCGCTGGTCGACGTGCCGATGTACGTGATGACGCCCGAGTTCGGCGCCGCCAGCCAGCTCGAGAAGATCGACATGCTCGACTTCGCCGAGTTCGTCGCGATCAACAAGTTCGACCGCAAGGGCGCGGCCGATGCGCTGCGCGACGTCGCCAAGCAGGTGCAGCGCAACAAGGAGGCGTGGAAGACGCCGACCGAGCAGATGCCGGTGTTCGGCACCATGGCCAGCCGCTTCAACGACGACGGCGTGACCGCGCTGTACCAGGCGTTGCGGCCACGGCTGGCGCAGCTCGGGCTGAAGCTGGTCGACGACACGCTGCCCGTCGCGGCGACCCGCCACAGCACGCACCAGGTGCCGATCGTCCCGGGCGCCCGCGTGCGCTACCTCGCCGACATCGCCGACACCGTGCGGGTCTACAAGGCCCACGCGCGCGGCCAGGCGAAGCTGGCGCGCGAGATCCAGCAGCTGCGCGCCTCGGCCGCGATGCTCCAGATCGACAAGCCCGAGCGCACGCGCGCCGCCGAGGCCACCGTCAACCTCGCCGAGGAGCGCGAAGCGCGCCAGGACGCGCGCGCCAAGAAGCTGCTCACCATGTGGCCCGACATGCGCAAGGCCTACGCCGGCGACGAGTACGTGGTGAAGATCCGCGACAAGGAGATCCGCACCGCGCTGACCTACACCACGCTCTCCGGCAGCAAGATCCGCAAGGTCGCGCTGCCGCAGTACGAGGACCACGGCGAGATCCTGCAGTGGCTGATGCTCGACAACGTGCCCGGCTCGTTCCCGTACACCGCCGGCACCTTCGCGTTCAAACGCGAGGGCGAGGACCCGACCCGCATGTTCGCCGGCGAGGGCGACGCGTTCCGCACCAACACGCGCTTCAAGCTGCTGAGTTCGGGGATGGACGCGAAGCGCCTGTCCACCGCGTTCGATTCGGTCACGCTGTACGGCAACGACCCGGCGGTGCGGCCCGACATATACGGCAAGGTCGGCAACTCGGGCGTCAGCATCGCCACGCTCGACGACATGAAGGTGCTGTACGGCGGCTTCGACCTGACGCACCCGGCGACCAGCGTGAGCATGACGATCAACGGCCCGGCGCCGACGATCCTGGCGATGTTCATGAACACCGCGATCGACCAGAATCTCGACAAGTTCAAGGCCGACAACGCACGCGAGCCGACCGCAGACGAAGCCGCGAAGATCACCGCGTGGGTCAAGGAGAACGTGCGCGGCACCGTGCAGG
Organism: Pseudomonadota bacterium; assembly: GCA_040384825.1. Taxonomy (GTDB): domain Bacteria; phylum Pseudomonadota; class Gammaproteobacteria; order Burkholderiales; family Burkholderiaceae_C; genus LMDS01. The sequence goes on along the minus strand of JAZKIO010000002.1, from coordinate 16,212 downwards.
CCGACATCCTGAAGGAAGACCAGGGCCAGAACACCTGCATCTTCTCGACCGAGTTCTCGCTCAAGGTGATGGGCGACATCGCCGAGTACTTCGTGCACCACAAGGTGCGCAACTTCTACTCCGTGTCGATCTCGGGTTATCACATCGCGGAGGCCGGCGCGAACCCGATCTCGCAGCTCGCGTTCACGCTGAGCAACGGCTTCACGTTCGTCGAGGCGTACCTCGCGCGCGGCATGCACATCGACGATTTCGCACCGAACCTGAGCTTCTTCTTCAGCAACGGCATGGACCCGGAGTACACCGTGCTCGGCCGCGTGGCGCGGCGCATCTGGGCGGTCGCGATGCGTGACCGCTACGGCGCGAACGAGCGCAGCCAGAAGCTCAAGTACCACGTGCAGACCAGCGGCCGCTCACTGCACGCGCAGGAGATCCAGTTCAACGACATCCGCACCACGCTGCAGGCGCTGATCGCGATCTACGACAACTGCAACTCGCTGCACACCAACGCCTTCGACGAGGCGATCACCACGCCCACCGAAGACAGCGTGCGCCGCGCAATGGCGATCCAGCTGATCATCAACCGCGAGTGGGGCCTGGCGAAGAACGAGAATCCCAACCAGGGCGCGTTCATCATCGACGAGCTGACCGAGCTGGTCGAGGAGATGGTGCTGCAGGAGTTCGAGAAGATCGCCGAGCGCGGCGGCGTGCTCGGCGCGATGGAGACCGGCTACCAGCGCGGCAAGATCCAGGAAGAGTCGATGCACTACGAGATGCTGAAGCACACCGGCGAGTACCCGATCGTCGGCGTCAACACCTTCCGCAACCCGCACGGCGACCCGGTGGTCGACACGCTCGAACTCGCGCGCTCGACCGACGACGAGAAGCAGTCGCAGCTGAAGCGGCTGGCCGACTTCCAGGCCCGTCACGCCGGCGAATCGCCGGCGATGCTGGCGCGGCTTCAGCAGGCGGTGATCGAGAACCGCAACGTGTTCGAGGTGTTGATGGACGCGGTGCGCTGCTGCTCGCTCGGGCAGATCACCAACGCGCTGTTCGAGGTGGGCGGGCAGTACCGGCGGAGCATGTAGGGCCGTGCGTCAGGCGGGCATGGACGTCTGACGCGTCTGGTCGCCCACCCCGGCGAGTAACCCGGCCACCGAGATGTCCTCGTCGAGCGCCTCCCAGTGCAGTCCCTGGGCGCTGAACGCGACCTGCTCGCGTTGCACGGGCGTCGCATGCAGCAGCCTCGGGAACCACGCAAGCGGCACCGCGATCACGCGTCCGTCCGACAGATCGACCCACATGCTGTCGTCGTCGAACCGAACCGACTTAGCGGAAGTAGTCATCCCAGGTCCTTTCGATCAAGCCGGCATTGCTTTCGACCACGCCGGTCAATTCACGCAGCGTACGCGCGTCGAGCCCATCGCTCGTCGCCACCCTGACTGCCGGCTGCAACCAGAACTTCGCCTCTCCGCCGGCACCGTGAACGTGAATGTGCAGGGGCTCTCGCGGACTTCCCTCGTTCGAATAGAAGAAGAAGCGGAAGCCCTTGTATCGGAACACGGCAGGCATGGCGACGATCATAGGGCGAGCCGCGCAGCGCGGCAAAAGTCGCCCGTTCTTATGCCGGGGCGTCGAGGCTCGCGACACGCGGCGCCTCGATCACCAGCGGCGATTCGGGAATCGCCACGCACGGCAGGATGCAGCCCTCGGCCTTCTCGTCGGCACTCAGTCCCGGCCACTCGACCGCGTAGCGCACGTGGCCGCTGACCAGGCGGCACAGGCAGGCGCGGCAGGTGCCGTTGCGGCATGAGCTGGGCAGGATCAGCCCGGCCTCGCGCGCGGCGCGCAGCAGGGGCACGCCGGCCGGCGCGTCGAAGCGGTGCCCCGACGGCTCGATGACCACGGCGAAGGCCGGAGGCGGTTCGGCACCTATCATCGTCCGAACGATACCCGGGGTCGCTGCACCATGAGCCTTCTGTTGATCCGCCACGGCGAAACCGCCCTCAACGTCGCGCGCGTGCTCCAGCCCGCGGACACGCCCCTGAGCGAACGCGGCATCGCGCAGGCCGAGGCGCTCGCCGCACGCCTGGCGACGATGGACGTGCGCGCCATCGTCAGCAGCGACCTGCCGCGTGCGCTGCGCACCGCGCAAGCCATCGCGGCGGCCACCGGTGCGCCGATCGAGACCACGCCGCTGCTGCAGGAGCGCAACTTCGGCGACTGGCGCGGCCAGCCGTACGACAGCATGCCGGTGGATCCGCTGGCGATGACCGGCGCGCCGCCCGGCGGCGAATCGGTCGCGGTGTTCGCACAGCGCGTGGCCGCCGCGTTCGCGCACGTGGTGCAGCGCCGCGCCGCGCTTGGCGGCACGCTGGCGGTCGTCACGCACGGGCTGGTGATCCGCGCGCTGCTCGCGGCGCATGTGCGGCTCGACGACGGCGTCGTGTCGCCGGCACACCTGGGCAACACGGGGCTCAGCGTGATCGATGCGCAGGCGCCGCATCGCGCGTCGCTGGTCGACTGCACGATTCACCTGCGGCCGGACGTGCGCGACGACGCGCGGGCGCTCTCGGGCGGCTGAACCGCAGCGGTGATCGGTCAGCCGGCGGAGACATCCCACGCACCCTCGCGCTCCTGCGCCACGCCGTCGTCGCGCAGCTTGTGCAGGTGGGCGCGCAGCGAGCGCATCGCCATCGCGAGAAGCTGCGGCTTGACGTCGTCGTAGACGCGCGCCAGCAGCGTCTCGGCATCGGCCGGGCCGAGCGCGCGCAAGGCATCGAGCACCTTGGCCTCGCGCTTCAGGCGGTGCGCGACGATCGCCTCCATCGCCTGCTTCGGTTGCGCCATCAGGAAGCCGTGGCCGGGCGCGAGCCAATCGAGATCGAGCTCGGCGAGTTCCCGCAGCGAGGCGATGTAGGCGCGCATGTCGCCGTCCGGCGGGTTGATGACGACGGTGGAGAGTTGCATCACGTGGTCGCCGGTGAACAGCAGCTTCTCTTCCTTGAGCAGATAGCAGATGTGGTTCGACGCGTGGCCGGGCGTGTGGATCGCGCGCAGCGTCGTCGCCTGCCCGTCGGGCCCGGGCAGCTCGAAGCGCTCGCCGCCCTGCAGGTGAACGTCGGGCGCGAAGCTCTCGTCCTGCCACTCGCGATGGTCCGCGACCCGGCCGTGCACGGTCGCGCCGGTGCGCGCCTTCAGCGGTGCGCAGGCCGGCGAATGGTCCTTGTGGGTGTGGGTCGCGAAGATCCAGCGGATCGGCCCGGGCGCGGCCGCGAGGATCGCCTCCACATGCGCCTCGTCGTCCGGGCCCGGGTCGATCACGGCCCACTCGTTGGCCGCGCCGCCGCCGAGCAGGTAGGTGTTCGTGCCCGGCCCGGTCATCATGCTGCCGTTGCCGGCGCTGACCCGGATCAGCCGCGGCGACAACCGCACCGGCGTACCGACCTGGATGTCGTAGCAGCCGCTGCCATGCCCGGCCGGGTCGATGCGGCCGAGCTCGGCGAACGCCGGCTCCTCGGGCAGCACCGGGCGCATGCCCTGCTTGCCATTCGCGACCCGCGGCATGATCAGCGCGACCTCGCGCGGCGCGCGCGCCCAGGCCATCAGCGCGTCGACGCGCTCGAAGCGGCCGACGATCTCGAGCGTCTTCTGCGTCGGCGTCATCAGCTTCAACTCGTGGGCACGCGCCAGCGCCTCGGCCGGGCGCAGCCAGAGCTGCTCGACCATCTCGGTGCCGTCGAACGCCGCGGTCTGCGACAGCGGCGCCGCGGCGATGAAGAAGCGGGTGTCGAAGCGCTTGGGCCGCGCCAGCGGCGTCAGCCAGTGGCTCAGGTAGGCGAGCCGGTCGAGCGCGAGCGTCAGGCCGAACTCGCGGCACATGTCGCCGAGCGGGCGCTCGTTGCGGTGCAGCGGGCCGCGCCAGGCCGCCAGGCGCGTGCCGAGCTCGTCGTGCAGGCCGACGAGCTCGCCGCTGGCATCGGTCGCGAACAGCAGGCCCGACTCCTCGAAGCACTCGCGCACCGCGGCGATGTAGTAGTCGAGCCCGTTCGCGGGCAGGCCGAGCCGCGCGCTGGCGGCGGCGTCGTCCAGCCCAGCGCAGCAGTCGTGCGACTCGCGATCGCCCGGGTCGACGATGCCGCCCGGGAACACCCACGCGCCGCTGTTGTGGTCGCCGCGTTCGGCGCGGCGCGACAGCAGCACCTCGATGCCGGCGTCGCCGTCGCGCACGACGACGATCGTGGCGGCCGGCCGTGGCGGGCGTTCGGCGGACGGGCTGGGTGGCGCGACGGTGTCGGTGGCGGGGGTCGGGGTGGTCATTGGCATCGGGCGGATCGGCGTCGGTTCAGCGTCGGGCCTGCCAGTATCGCGCCGCGCTCAGCCCAGCGCGGCCAGCAGTGCCATCGCGGCGGCGGGCGCCTTCTCCTTGGCGCCGCTGATGAAGTAGAGGAACACGTCGCGCGGCGGCCCGACCTCGGTCGCCGGCACCACGCACGGCAGGCCGCTGGGCTCGCTGCCCTCGCACCACGCGCGCGCGCACACGGCCAGCGGCGCGAAGGTCGACGGCTCGCAACCGTCGGGCCAGCGCGCGTCGGTGCGCATCAGGCGCGCGTAGACGAAATCGCCGGTGACATCGGCGAACGACGGGTAGTCGTCGGAGTCGGTGAACACGGTCGCGGCCTTGTAGCGGCGCGCGAGCGCCAGGTAGTCGGGCGTCATGAACGACGGGTGGCGCACGTCGAGCACGTGGCGCAACGGGAGGTCGCCGACGCGCGCGGGCAGCAGCTTCAGGAAGGCCTCGAAGTCGTCCGGCTCGAAGCGCTTGGTCGGCGCGAACTGCCAGACGATCGGCCCGAGCTTGTGCGCCAGCTCGACGATGCCCTGGCCGACGAAGCGCGCGATCGATTCGCCCGCCTCGGCCAGCACGCGCCGGTTGGTCGCGAAGCGCGAGGCCTTCAGCGAGAACACGAAGTCGTCCGGCGTCTCGTCGCGCCACTTCGCGAAGGTGGCCGGCTTCTGCGAGCTGTAGTAGGTGCCGTTGACCTCGATCGTGGTCAGCTTGCGGCTCGCGTACTCGAGCTCGCGCGCGTGCGGCCAGCCGGCCGGGAAGAAGTTGTCGCGCCACGGCTCGAAGGTCCAGCCGCCGACACCGACGCGGATCCGGGGTTTCGTCGCTTCGCTCATCTCATCTCCTGCACATGACCGGCGCGCGTCTGGGTGGTTGCGGCGCCACAGTCGCGTGTGGGCCGCGACATCTCTAGACTCTAGTGCATGCCTTGGACACTCCTCTTCTTCGCCGGCCTCTTCGAGGTCGCCTGGGCCATCGGCCTGAAATACACCGACGGCTTCAGCAAGCTCGTGCCGAGCGTGCTGACGGTCGGCGCGATGGTCGTGAGCGTGGTGCTGCTCGGCTTGGCGATGAAGCATCTGCCGGTCGGCACCGCCTACGCGGTCTGGACCGGCATCGGCACCGTCGGCACCGTCATCCTCGGCATCGTGCTGATGGGCGACTCGGCCGCGCCGCTGCGGCTGGTCTGCCTGGGGCTGATCGTGCTCGGGATCGCGGGGCTCAAGCTGACGGCCTGACGGCCGGCGCCGGCGTCACGGCGCGTTCTTCAGGTTCTTGTCCAGGAAGCGTTCGACCCGGCTCCAGAAGTCGATGTCCGTCTTCAGGGACGACCAGCCATGCCCTTCGTCGGGGTATTCGACCCACTCGATCTGCTTGTTGGTTCGGCTCGCGGCATCGCGAAAGCGGGTGCCGTGCTCGATCGGGACCCGCCGATCGAGACTTCCATACGCCATCAGCAGCGGTTGCTTCACCTTGTCGGCCAATCGGATCGGCGAGGTCGCGGCGAGCTGGGCGGCGTCCTTCACGGGGTCGCCGATACGGGAAGGCATGGCGTACTTCATCAGGTCGACGCTGGTATCGCTCCAGCTGATCGAGTACATCAGGTCGATGTCGGTCACGCCTACCCACTGAACGCCGCAGCGGAAGAGTTCAGGGTTTCGGACGAGACCCATGAGCGTGGCGTAGCCGCCATAGCTCGCGCCGGCGATGCAGATGCGCCGCGGGTCGGCCAAGCCCTGCTGCACTGCCCATTGCGCCGCGTCCGCCACGTCGTCCTGCATCTCCAAGCCCCACTGCTTCCAGCCGGCGCGGTAATGTCTATAGCCGAAGCCCACGCTGCCACGAAACTCCGGCTCGAGCACCACATAGCCGCGGGAGGCAAGAAACTGGGAATGGGCGTCCCACTCCCATTCGCCGCCGCGCGTGAAGGGGCCGCCGTGGACCAGGACGACCATTGGCAGCGCCCCCTTGGCGTCCCTCGGTCGGGTGACATGCACGGGCACGCTCAGGCCGTCGCGGGCCGTGAATCTCTGCATGTCCCGCTGGGCCATCGCGTTCGCCTTGATCCACGGTCGCGACGACGTGATCGCCTCGAGCTTGCCGCTCTTGACGTCCAACAGCCAGTACGCGTCGGGTTGACGGTCGGACTGGGACGTCACCAGCACCTTGTCGCGACGGCCGCAATCGCCGCAATCGATGCGGTTGACCAAACCCGGCAACAGCGTGTCGACGCGGGCCTGGATGTCGCGCAATTCGTCGTCGAACCAGTAGCTGGCCCGCGCATCGGTGAGGTAGTGCAGGCCGAGAACGGAGCCGCGGCCATTCAAGACGATCGAAGGGCTGATGTCGTAGCCCGGGGCCGACAGCAGGACCTTCGCCTTGTCCAATCCGTCGGCCATGGCCACGACGGTCAACGCGGCGTGATCTTCGCCGCCGACGCGGGCGCTCGCGAAAAGCCGGTCGTTCCCATCCACGAAGATCGGTGCGGTCGGCACCTCGCCATCGCTGCGGTCGGCCTCCTGAACGAGAGTCCACGGCGCGTCGGCCTTCGCCCGCCAGTACAGCGATGCCCTCGATCCATCGGTGGTCCGCACGGCGCGCGGGTTGCCCGCTCGATCGAGCGCGAACGCATACGCGCCGCGGGGCGCCCCTTGCGAAATGCCGCGAGTGAGGCCGGTCAATGTGTCGAGCCGCTTGAGATTGACATGGTCGACGTCGCCCAGCTGGTCGAACACGTACTCGGCAACGATGACGTCGCTCGTGCCGTCGCGCAGCACGGCGCGCAGGCCGTGATTCGGTGGAAGCGTCCGGTCGACGATGTTCGTCCCGGTGACGCCCACGGACCACACCGGGCGCACGAGGAAGCGCGCAGGATCGTTGCCGGAGGCGTTGACCGCGAGCAGGGCGGCGTGTCGGTGATGCAGCAGGGAATCGGTGCGGTCATAGATCGAGAAGACCAGACGCTCGTCGTTGACCCAGTTCACGTCTTCCACGTCCGAGTCCTTCGCGCTCGCGATCGCTCTGGACTTGGTCAGATCGGAGGGGTCCAGGATGGCCAGGCGCTTGCGACCGTCGGCGCCCAGCACCAGCGCACTGATGTACTTGCCCGAAGGCGACATCTGGAGCTCGGAAATCTCCGGCCGTTTGAAGAAATCGGCGACCGGCGCGGGTTGCGCTCTGGCCGCTACGAACGGGCCCGTCGCCAGGCAGATGATCAACGTGCGCACGCAGCGTCGCGCCACGTTGCGAAGACGGCCGAACCGGATCGCGTACTGCAAGCTTTTCCCCAGGAGTTGACCGACTTGTCGGCGCAGGATGTTAAGCGGCGGCGGCAGGCTTGACGCTCAGAATATCCGCCGCGGCCAGCTCATACGCGCGCGCCAGCCGCAACAGCGCCGCCTCGCCCTGCGGCCGGCCGATCAGCTGCAGGCCCATCGGCAGCCCGTCCGGGCCGAAACCGGCCGGCACGCTGATGCACGGCAGGCCTGCGAAGGTCGCGTAGATCACGACCTCCATCCAGCGGTGGTAGGTGTCCATCGCGCGTCCTGCGATCTCGGTGGGCCAGCGCAGCGCGGCGTCGAACGGCCAGACCTGCGCGCAGGGCAGCGCGAGCACGTCGAAACGCTCGAACAAGCCGAGCAGGTGCAGGTGGAACGCGCTGCGCTCAACGCTGGCGGCCAGCGCCTGGGCGCCGGTCAGGCCCGCCGCCTGGTCGTGCTCCCACAGGGCCTCGGGCTTGATCAGCGCGCGGTTCGCCGGGTCGGCCAGGAACGGCGCGATGCGGCCGGCCACCAGCCAGCGCCGCCACACCAGCCACGCATCCCAGACCGCCTCGGGCGGGTGGCCGAGCGCGGTCGGCTCGACCGCGCAGCCCACGCCCTGGAGTCGACCGAGCGCCTGCTCGCAGACCGGCAGGATGCCGGCCTCCATCGGCAGGTGGCCGCCCAGGTCGCCGAGCCAGCCGATGCGGTCGGTCGCGCCCTCCACCCGGTCCAGCCCGGCGGCGAACGACGGGTGCGCGGCCAGCGACAGCGGCGACCGCGGATCCGGCCCGGCCTGCACGTCGAGCAACCGGGCGACGTCTTCCACGCTGCGCCCCATCGGCCCCTCGGTGCCGAGCTGCGCGACCCACACGTCGGCCGCCGGCCAGGCCGGCACGCGGCCCTGGCTCGGGCGCAGCCCGAACACGTTGTTCCAGCCGGCCGGGTTGCGCAGGCTGCCCATGAAGTCGCTGCCGTCGGCGACCGGCAGCAAGCGCAGCGCCAGCGCGACCGCCGCCCCGCCGCTGCTGCCGCCGGCCGAGCGGCTCGGGTCGTAGGCGTTGCGGGTGACGCCGAACACCTCGTTGAAGGTGTGCGAGCCCAGGCCGAACTCGGGCGTGTTGCTCTTGCCGACGACGATGCAGCCCGCGGCCTTCATGCGCTGCACCATCAGCCCGTCCTCGCGCGGCACGAACTGGCGCAGCAGCGGCGAGCCCATCGTGGTCGCGGTGCCGGCCGTGGGCGCGAGGTCCTTGATCGCCTGCGGCATGCCGTGCATCCAGCCGCGCGACTCGCCGCGCGCCAGTTCGGCGTCGCAGGCATCGGCCTCGCGCAGCAGCGCGTCGGCGTCGCGCAGGCTGACGAGCGCGTTGTGCACCGGGTTCAGCCGCGCGATGCGGTCGAGGTGGGCCTGCATGGTCTCGCGGCACGAGACCTCGCGTGCGTGGAGGGCGCGCGACAACGCGGTCGCGCCGAGATCGGTGATGTCCATCGGAGCTTTGTCCTCAATCGAGCGGATTGCGCCGCCACACCGCGGCGAGCGCCCTGACCTTGGCCCACACCGACAGGCGCTCGTTCGACAACGCGTCCAGGAAGTCGGACAGTCCCTTGGACTTGCCCATCGTGTAGACCGTCAGCGCCGTGGTCGCGACGAACACGAGCGCGAAGATCGCGATCTTGCGGCTCGCCGGCGCGTCGGCCTCGGCCAGCAGGTTCATGCCGAGGAAGCCGGTCGTCACGGTGCCGATCAGGCCGAGGATCGTGACGACCGTGAGGCGCACGACCGTGTTGGCCTGGCGGCGCAGGCTGTCGGCATCGAGGTAGGCGTTCATGTCGTCGATGCGCACCTTGACCTCGTCGTACAGCGGGTCGATCTGCAGGTGCGTGGTGCACAGGCGGAACAGCGCGCGCACCTGCGCCTGCTCCGACACCTCGTGGAACCAGTAGCGGTGCGTGAAGCGCAGGAAGCCCTCGAAGCTGGCGCGGATCGAGCGCTTGAACGCGCGCACGCTGTCGGCGTCGCCGACGTCCAGGTCCTTCAGCGCCGCGACCAGCCGGTCGGACTGCATCAGCAGCGCCGCCTTCTGGAAGTGCGCGATCAGGAACAGCATGAAGTGCTGGTGGCGGAACTGCGCCAGCACGCCGCGGTCGCGGCAGCCGTAGAACTGCGAGCGCGCATCGCCGATCACGACGAGCGCGTGGCCGCTGCAGAGGTAGCGGGTGTTCGGTGCGGCGCCGGCGTCGGCCCAGAAGCGGTCGTAGCAGTAGCGCTGCTCGAAGTCGGCCAGGTGCCCGGCGCCGTAGGGCAGCGGGCCGTCGGCCGGGCCGGCGCCCGTCACCAGGCCGAGGCGGATGAAATCGGCGCGGGTCAGCGCGCGCGGGTCGTCGAGCGCGAGGTAGGCCATCACCGGCATGCGGTAGTACTCGATCTGGCGGTAGCGCAGGTCGCCCGGCTCGTCGGAATGATCGACCACCAGCGGCCGCAGCATGAAGGCCCAGTGCGCGGCGATGCGCGGCGCGCGGTGCTCCGCGACATGCGCCATGAACAGCTCGCGGTGCTGCGAATCGGAGCGCTCGAGCACCGTGCCCTGCGCATCGAGCCACTCGACGCTGGTGGCGGTGTGCAGGCCCTGGCCGGCGCTGTCCCAGCCGGCCGGGTAGCCGCGGCCGAACCGGTAGAGCTGCTCCTGCGCCTGGTCGAGCGTGAGGTCGTTCGCGCCCAGTTCGAGGTTGAGCAGCACCACGTCGACATCGAAGAAGAAGTACAGGTCGGCGTGGATCACCTCGAGCACGACCGGCGCATCGCCCGGTCGCGCGACCACCCGCACGTGGGCGATGTCCTCGCGGCGGAACACACGCATCGGCGCGTCGGCATCGCGGTCCTGCGCGTCGCGGCCGCGCCGCCCTTCGCCGTACAGGAAGCGCTGCACGTACGGCAGGAAGCTCACGAACTCGTTGTAGTGCCGCTCGTGGAAGCGGCCGCTGTCGCCGGTGTACTCGTCGACCACCTCGCGCCACGGCGAGGCGTCGCCGAGCCCGCGCAGCACTTGCCAGGGCGTGCGGCGCGGCTGCCCCGGGCGGCGCGGCACCGGCATCATGCGCAGCGGCCAGAGCAGGATCTGCCGCAGGTGGCGCACCGCCGGCGGCGCGATGCCGACGCCGGCGGCCACACCCGGGTCGGTATCCGTCGGATCGATCGTGGCCGGGCTCTCGACGGTGCGGTCCATGCGGGCTCTCGTAGGGGACCCGGCGATGCGGCCGGGGGCGCGTCGCCATTCTGACCACAGTTGCGGGACGCGATGCGTAGGCGAAGCCCTACACGCGATTCACCGGCCACCCGATGGCGCGGGTCCGCGCCGACCGCGACGATCCGGTCATCGGTCGCGCGGTGCGGCCGGCTGGAGACGATGATGGCGAACGATGCGGATTGGGTGGCAGACGTGCGGCGCTGGTACTTCTCGGGCCAGGGCAACGCTGCGGTGCAACCGGCCCAGGCCGAGGACGACGCCGCCGACATCGGCTACGAGGCCGCGCATCCCGCCCTGCAATCGCACCACTGGCCGGACGCCCCGCGCACCGGCTTCGCCGACTTCAGCTGACCCTCACCGGGGTCGTTCTGACGGGCGCGTCGTCGCGCCCACTCCGCCCGCTCAGGCGTAGGCGTTGGGGTAGCGGTCGACTGTCAGGCCGTCCATGTCGATGCCGGGCGCGCGCCCGGAGATGACGTCGGCCATCACGCGGCCGGTGCCGGCCGCCATGGTCCAGCCCAGCGTGCCGTGTCCCGTCGCCAGGAACAGGTTCGGCAGGCGCGTCGCGCCCACGACCGGCGTGCCGTCAGGCGTCATCGGGCGAAGGCCGCACCAGAACTCCGCACGCGACACATCGCCCCCCCGCGGGAACAGGTCGGTCACGACGTGCTCCAGCGTCTGGCGCCGCGCGTCGTGCAACTTCAAGGTGTAGCCCGCCAGCTCGGCGGTGCCGCCGACGCGGATGCGGTCGCCCAGGCGCGTGACCGCGACCTTGTGGCTCTCGTCCATCACGGTCGATTCGGGCGCGCCGGCGGCGTCGGTGATCGGCACCGTGATCGAGTAGCCCTTGACCGGATAGACCGGGATGCGGATGCCGACCGGCTTGAGCAGCAGCGGCGAATAGCTGCCGAACGCGACCAGGTACGCGTCGGCGCGCATGTCGCCGGCGTCGGTGACGACCCGGTCGATCTGCTTGCCGGCCAGCACCAGCTTCTTGACGCGCGTGCCGTAGCGGAACTGCACGCCCTTCTGCACCGCCAGCCCGGCCAGGTTCTGGGTGAACTTGAAGCAGTCGCCGGTCTCGTCGCCGGGCAGCAGCAGCCCGCCGACGAACTTGTCGCGCACGCTCGCGAGCGCCGGCTCGTGGCGGATGCAGCCGTCGCGGTCGAGCAGCTCGAACGCGACGCCGTAGCGCTTGAGGATCGCGATGTCGGCGGCGGTGCCGTCGAGCTGCGCCTGGGTGCGGAACAGCTGCAGCGTGCCCTGCATGCGCTCGTCGTAGCGGATGCCGGTCTCGGCGCGCAGCGCCTTCAGGCAGTCGCGGCTGTACTCGGCCAGCCGCACCATGCGGCTCTTGTTCAGCTCGTAGCGCGCGCTGGTGCAGTTGCGCAGCATCGCGGCGCCCCAGCGCAGGAGGTTCAGGTCGATGTTGGGGCGGATCACCAGCGGGCGGTGCTGCATCAGCAGCCACTTGATCGCCTTGAGGGGCACGCCGGGCCCGGCCCAGGGCGACGAATACCCCGGCGAGACCTCGCCGGCGTTGCCGTAGCTCGTCTCCAGCGCGGCCGCGGGCTGGCGGTCGACAACCGTCACCTCGTGGCCCGCCAACGCCAGCTGGTAGGCGGACGACACCCCGATCACGCCACTGCCGAGTACCAACACCTTCATCGCCATGCTCCATGCAGCGTCCGTGCCCGGGCGCAGTGTACGGGCGGGCGCGGGCCGGCCCGCGGAGTGGCGCGAGGCGCGCCGCGGTCAGCGCGAGAGGGCCGCGAAGCGGGTGCCGGCGAACATCGCCTGCACCGGGCCGCTCTCGGGCAGCACGTAGACGACACCGCGGCGCCGGCCGAGCAGCGGCTCGACCACGGTCTCGTAAAACGCCACCGGCACGACGACGCAGCCGAGCGTGATCCGGTTGTCGGCCGGCGAGGCCGAGGCCAGCCGGTCGACGCGGCGCTCGGTCGCGGGCGCCGGGCGCAGCCGGTGGATCGCCAGCGACGCGGCGTAGTCGACCCAGACGATCGCCTCGCCCTTGTCGTTGTGGCCGGGCTGCGAATCGAACCGGCCGGCCGGCGTGCTGCGCTCGTGCGGCGCCAGGCTGACCGGGGCGCGCTGGGCGATGTCGGCGATCGAACCGTCGCCGGGCGTGAGCCCGAGCAGGGCCGGGCTGGCGCCGACGAGGCGGCCGGTGGCGTCGAAGACGTAGAGCCGCGCTTCGCGCTTGTCGACGATGGCGAAGGGGCGGCCCAGCGCATCGCCGTAGGTCAGCGCCTGCGTGACCGCGTAGACGGCGGCATCGGAGACCGGCTCGCCGGCGAAATCGGGGGGTGGCGCGCTCGCGCTCCAGGCGAGCGAAGCGAACAACGACAGGGCTGCGACACACAGCCACGGGGCACGACGCGACATCGCGACACATCCTCGGTGGAACGTCCGGCGGCGTGAAGCCGAACTGCTCCCACCGGGCGGCCAGTGCGGCGCGCCAGGGCGGATTGTCACGTTTCCGACAGGTCGTCGGGCGGATATCCGGTCACCCGGACCGGGAATTCGTTACATCGTTCTCGTTCGGCTGGGATCAGCCGCTCGCGCCTCCCAGGCCGGCGAAGACGCTGCGGACGTCGCGCGTCTCCGGCAACACGTAGACGATCGCCTTCTGCGAGCCCACGACGGGCTTGACGACCGTGTCGAAGAACGCCACCGGCACGTTGATGCAGCCGTACGAAATGCGCCGCTGCGCCGGGTCGTTGGACGTCAGTCGCTCGAGGCGGCGCTCCTTCGGGTCGATCGGCCGGACCCGGTGCATCGAGACGGCGGCGTCGTAGTCGACCCACACCACGTCCTCGCCCGACGCGTTGCGGCCGGGCTGGCTGACGAAGCGCCCGGCGGGTGTGGTGCGTTCTTCCGGGCGGACTTCGGCGATCGGGCGCTGGCCGATGCCGGCGACCGAATCGTCGCCCGCGGCGGCGCCCAGCAGCACCGGGCTCGAATCGACCAGCCGCGCGCCAGCGTCGAACACGAACACGCGCGCGTCGCGCTTGTCGAGGATCACGAACGGCAACCGCTGGTTGTCGGCTCGGCGCGCGACCCAGTCGGCGACCAGGCGCGCGTCGGCAGAGGCCGCGTGCTCACCGAAATCGGCGACCCGCGGGTCATCCTCGGGAATCTGGAGGGCCGCAGCGACAGGCTGCGCCAACCGCGGCGCGAGCCGCGAGTTGGCCGAGCCGGCCGGCGGCAATGTCACGGCCAGGACCGCCGCGCCGACCAGCACGCCCTGCCGCACGCCGACAAGAATGTCGGCGTGGCGGGCGAGGAGCTGGCGCAGGCGCATGGCGGGTGGCTCGTCTGCCGCTGCTTAGTTGCGGTCGGCCTTCGGCTCCGGCTCGGCCGGGGAGGCGTTGTTGACGTCGCTGGTCACGGCCGGGGTCGACATGTCGCTGCTCGACGAAGGCACGTTGGTGGGTGCGGCGTTGGGGGCCGGCGTGGTCGACGAATCGGTGGTCGAAGGCGTCGTCGTGGTCGACGGGCTGGTGGACGGCGTCGTGCTGCTGTCCGCCGGCGGGGTCATGGTCGACGGCTGCTGCATCTGGGTCGACGGGGTGGTCGTCGCCGGCTCGGTCGTGGTCTGCGCAGAAACGTAGCCCACCGTGCCGATGATGGAAGCGGCGGCGATGGCGGCGGTCAGGGTCTTGGAAGCGTTCATCGAGATAACTCCTTGGATGAGGCCCCTCGGGGCCGGTTGTCGCGGATGCCGGCTCGAAAAAACCAGCTGGGTTCAGATTAGGACCGGCCGTTCGCGCAGTCGGTCGGCTGACCGCCGCGGGAGGTGTAGGACAAGCGAGGTCACGAAATGCAACCCTGCGCCGGGATTCGGCGCAGGGCCAAGCGAAAATGGAACGCATCGACTCCGAGAAGAAGAGCCCCATGTCCGTCGTCCCTCCCTTCATCGCGCCCGCGAGCTTCACCGACCCCGCTGCCGCGCTTGCCCAGGTCCGCGCGATCTACGACGGCAGCGTGCAGCACCTGCGCGGCGCGCTCCAGGCCTTCGTTGCCGGGGACGCGATGACCGAGCACGTGCGCGCCTGCTACCCGTTCGTGCGGGTGCGGACGGACACGGTGGCGCGGGCCGATTCGCGCTTGAGCTATGGCTTCGTCGCCGGCCCCGGCACCTTCGAGACCACGTTGACGCGCCCGGACCTGTTCTCGAGCTACTACCTCGAGCAGTTCCGCCTGCTGCTGAAGAACCACCACGTGTCGCTCGAGGTCGGCACCAGTGCGCACCCGATCCCGGTGCACTTCTCGCTCGCCGAGAACGACCACATCGAGGGCAACCTGAGCGCCGAGCGCCGGCTGCTGATGCGCGACCGCTTCGACCTGCCCGATCTGAACGCAATGGACGACGGCATCGCCAACGGCACCCGCGAGACCGGCCCCGGCGAAGCGCAGCCGCTGGCGCTGTTCACCGCGCCGCGGGTCGACTACTCGTTGCACCGGCTGCGCCACTACACCGGCACCGCGCCGGAGCACTTCCAGAACTTCGTGCTGTTCACGAACTACCAGTTCTACATCGACGAGTTCGTGCGGCTCGGCCACGAGGCGATGGCCAGCGACGATCGGTCTCAGGACTACATCGCCTTCGTCGAACCCGGCAATGTGATCACGCGCCGCAAGGGCCTGCCGCCGCAGACCGGCGACGATCTCGGCACCGCCCCGCCGCGGTTGCCGCAGATGCCCGCCTACCACCTGGTGCGCGCCGACGGCAGCGGCATCACGATGGTCAACATCGGCGTCGGCCCGGCGAACGCGAAGACGATCACCGACCACATCGCGGTGCTGCGCCCGCACGCGTGGGTGATGCTCGGCCACTGCGCCGGCCTGCGCAACACGCAGCAGCTCGGCGACTACGTGCTCGCCCACGGCTACGTGCGCGAGGACCACGTGCTCGACGAGGAGCTGCCGCTGTGGGTGCCGATCCCGGCGCTCGCGGAGGTGCAGGTCGCGCTCGAATCGGCGGTCGAGGAGATCACGCAGCTCAAGGGCTACGAATTGAAACGCATTATGCGCACCGGCACCGTGGCGAGCACAGACAACCGCAACTGGGAGCTGCTGCCCTCGCACCACGCCGCGAGCACGCCCGAGCGGCGCTTCAGCCAGAGCCGCGCGATCGCGCTCGACATGGAAAGCGCCACGATCGCGGCCAACGGCTTCCGCTTCCGGGTGCCCTACGGCACGCTGCTGTGCGTGAGCGACAAGCCGCTGCACGGCGAGATCAAGCTGCCGGGCATGGCCAACCATTTCTACCGCGAGCGGGTCGACCAGCACCTGCGCATCGGCATCCGCGCGATCGAGCTGCTGCGCGAGGCCG
>JAZKIO010000001.1:0-1563 GCA_040384825.1 Pseudomonadota bacterium | reverse complement strand
CGGCCGACTACCAGCGCCGCCAGACGCTGAAGAACGCCGAGCGCTTCATCACGCCCGAGCTCAAGACCTTCGAGGACAAGGCGCTCTCCGCGCAGGACCGCGCGCTGGCGCGCGAGAAGCTGCTGTACGAGCAGTTGGTCGACCAGCTGCAGGCGCATCTGGAGCCGCTCACCGCGCTGGCCCGCGCGCTCGCCAGCATCGACGCGCTGACCGCGCTGGCGGAGCGCGCGACCACGCTGAACTGGTGCCGGCCCGAGTTCTGCCGCGAGCCGTGCATCCGCATCGAGGCCGGCCGTCACCCGGTCGTCGAGGCGCGGCTCATGGAGACCGGCGCGGGCAACTTCATGCCGAACGACTGCAAGCTCGACGCCGCCCGCAGGATGCTCGTGATCACCGGCCCCAACATGGGCGGCAAAAGCACGTTCATGCGCCAGGTCGCGCTGATCGCGCTGCTGGCCGCGATGGGCTCGTTCGTGCCGGCGCGCGCCTGCCGGCTCGGGCCGATGGACGCGATCCACACCCGCATCGGCGCGGCCGACGACCTGGCCAACGCGCAGTCGACCTTCATGCTCGAGATGACCGAAGCCGCCGCGATCATCCACGGCGCGACCGAGCACTCGCTGGTGCTGATGGACGAGATCGGCCGCGGCACGTCCACGTTCGACGGACTCGCACTCGCCAGCAGCATCGCCAGCCACCTGCACGACAAGACCCGCGCGTTCACGCTGTTCGCGACCCACTACTTCGAGCTGACCGAGCTGCCCGTCAAGCACGACCGCGCGTTCAACCTGCACGTCTCCGCGGTCGAGAGCGGCGACGACATCGTGTTCCTGCACGAACTGCAGCCCGGCCCGGCGAGCCGCAGCTACGGCGTGCAGGTCGCGCGCCTCGCCGGCATGCCCGCGAGCCTGCTTCGCCAGGCGCGCGCGACGCTCGAGGCGCTGGAGGCGAGCAAGCACGCGGCCGACGCGCAGATCGACCTGTTCGCCGCGCCGCCGCCCGCGCCTGCCGCGGAAACTTCACGGCTCGATGCGGCGCTCGCCGCACTCGACCCCGATATGCTCTCGCCCAAAGAGGCGCTCGCCGCCCTCTACGAACTCAAATCTCTCCAAGGAAAATCATGACCTACTGCGTAGGCATCAAGCTCGACGCCGGCCTGGTGTTCATGTCCGACTCGCGCACCAACGCCGGGCTCGACCAGATCAGCACCTACCGCAAGATGATGGTGTACGAGCGGCCCGGCGAGCGCTTCATGGTGATGCTCTCGGCGGGCAACCTGTCGATCAGCCAGTCGGTGCGCGAGATCCTGCAGGTCGAGAAGATCGAGGACCGCGACGGCAACCCGATCACGATCTGGAACGCCAAGAGCATGTTCGACGCCGTCCGCGTGCTCGGCGCCGCGGTGCGCCGCGTGCACGACCAGGACGGCGCCGCGCTGGAGCGGGCCGGCGTCGACTTCAACGCGTCGATGATCTTCGGCGGCCAGATCGGCGGCGAGGCCATGCGCCTGTTCCTCGTCTACTCGGCCGGCAACTTCATCGAGGCGACGCGCGAGACCTGCTA